>CAMRSX010000026.1 GCA_947053595.1 uncultured Clostridia bacterium | reverse complement strand
GGCAATCAACAAGATGGATAAGCCAGAGGCAAATCCAGACCGCGTGAAGCAACAACTGGCAGAGCATGATGTGTTGCCAGAAGAGTGGGGCGGAGACGCAATTTGTGTGCCAATTTCTGCCAAATCTGGCATGGGCTTGGACGAACTGAAAAAGATGATTTTGCTTGTGGCTGAAATGGGTGAGCTGAAGGCAAATCCAAACAAGATGGCAACAGGCACAGTGATTGAAGCAGAACTGGACAAAAATCGTGGTGCAGTTGCCACCGTTTTGGTGCAAAACGGCACGCTTAAGATTGGCGATTCCATCATGTCGGGCATCACTTATGGAAAAGTTAAGGCAATGTTTGACGAAAACGGAAAGCCGGTTAAAAAGGCAACGCCTTCCACTCCTGTTGCTGTGATGGGCTTTAATGATGTGCCAAACTCTGGAGATGCGGTTTATGCTGTGGAAGAGAGTTTGTCAAAACAAGTCATCAATGAAAGAATTAACAAAATCAAACAAGAACGCGCAAGACACACTTCGGGTGTGAGTGCGGACGACTTTATGAGCAGAATCCACGAGGGCAATTTGAAGGCGCTGAACATCATTTTGAAGGCAGACACTCAGGGCTCGGTGGAAGCGTTGAAGGCATCTTTGGAAGCAATCAGAAATGACGAGGTGAAGGTTGTGTGCTTGCACAGCGCTGCCGGCGCAATTTCTGAAAGCGATGTGCTGTTGGCGCAAACAACAGGCGCTGTTATGGTGGCATTCAACATCAAAACTCCAAACAAAACCTTGCAGATGATTGAAAGCTTGAAGGTGGAACTTATTGAATCCAAAATCATTTATGAAGTTGTTGACCAAATCACAAGGCTTTCAAAGGGCATGATGGCAATTAAATATGAAGAAAAATATGTTGGAAGTGCGGAAATTAGAGTGGTGTTTAAGCTTTCAACTGCCGGAAAAGTTGCGGGAAGCTATGTGCTGGACGGAAAGATTTTACACAATGGCATTGCAAAAATCAAGCGCGGCACAGAAATTGTGGGTGAAAGCACCATTGAAAGCCTTAAGATTGTGAAGGACGAAAAGAGCGAAATTGCCAAGGGCTTTGAATGCGGCATCAAGTTGAAAGACAACATCGACTTCCAAGAGGGCGATATTTTGGAATGTTTTACAAAGCAAGAAGTGAAAAGAGATTAAATTTTGAGGCTTTAAAGATGGGGGTTTGTCACCCCTTTCTTGATTAAGGAGGGCTTTATGAACACAAGAATGGAAAGAGCAAACAGTGAAATTCAAAAGGTGCTGATGGACATTGTGCAAAACAAGATGAATGACCCCCGTCTTAACAAAATTGTCAGCATAACCGAAGTTTCTACAACGCCAGATTTTAAATATTGCAAAGCAAAAGTGAGCGTTTTGGATTTGAATGATGTGCTTTCTGTCACCAAAGTGTTGCAAAAAAGCGAAGGCTTCATCAAGCGAGAGCTTGCCAAGGCAGTGGATATGCCACAAGTGCCAAAAATCAGTTTTGTGGTGGACAAAAGCACCGAAAATGTGATGAGGGTGGAGGAAATTTTGCGAACGCTCAACATCCCAAAACAGGAGGGTGAAGATGACTGGCAGTGAAATTGTTGCCCGCTTTAAGGCGGCAAAAAAAGTGGCAATTTTTGCGCACAAAAGCCCAGACCCAGACGCTTATGGCAGCATGTTTGCTGTGAGAGAAGTTTTGAGAGCCTTAAAAAAAGAGGCGGATGTTTTTGCCGTAAGAGGCGGGCAAAGCAACTTGGACAACATCTTTCCTTTAAGCGAAATAAGAACAGATTTTGTGGCTGCAAACTTCGATTTGGTGGTTGTGGTGGATTTGCACCTTTTGAAGAGGCTGGATGCTTGCTTTATGGAAGAGATTTCCAAGGCAAAAAACATTGTGGTGATTGACCATCACGAGGTGACAAGCGAAGGCGAAGTGTTCTCAAATCAGTTTCTTATTCAGCCCGAAAAGGCTGCAACTTGCGAAATTTTGACAGAACTTTTTGTGGAAAACAAATTGGAAATTTCTGCAAAAACGGCAACATATCTTTGGGCTGGCTTGGTGGGAGATACGGGCAGATTTATGCACCCAAACTCCACTGAAAATGTGTTTAGGGTTGCCAGCATCTTGCTTGAAAATGGCGCTGACAGCCAGTTTGTTTATGACAAGATGTATCGAAGCACTCCTTTCAAACAAATGAACTTGCAGAAGGTGTTCATCAACAAAATCAAGTTGGTGGAAAACGGCGAAGTTGGATATGTGTTTTTCACTCTTAAAGATTTGAAGAGGTTGGATGCCAGCAGAGAGGACATCAAGAAGTTTACGGATGAAATCAGGCTGATTGACGGCGTGAAGATTTCCTTTTTTGGGCACGAGCTGACGGATGGATATTTTAAATTCAGCATCAGAACAAATGGTGCAAATTGTGTGACTTTTGCAACCAAAATGGGTGGCGGCGGACATGCGTGTGCTTCGGCTTTTGAGGTTGCAATCAGCCCTCGTGACATCAAGAAAAAGCTTCCAAGTTGGGGAAGGGAGATTTTGAATGAAAACGCATAGCTTCACGCAGTCAGGCATTGTGCTTGTCAATAAGCCAGTTGGAATTTCTTCCAATGCGGTGGTTGGCCGTGTGAGGCGCGCGCTGGATGCCAAAAAATGTGGGCACTTGGGCACGCTGGATTTGGAAGGCGAAGGTTTGCTGCCGGTGACTGTCAACAGCGCAACCAAGCTTTTTGATTTTTTCTTGGCAAAGGACAAAACCTATGAAACTGTGTTTGAGTTTGGATATGAAACCGACACACTGGATTTGTCTGGAAAGGTGACAAACACCAAACCTTGCCATGTTACAAAAGCGCAGGTGGAAAGTGTGGCAGAGAGCATGATTGGAAAATATGCACAGATGCCTCCAATGTATTCCGCCAAAAAGGTGAACGGCAAAGTGGCATACAAAGAAGCAATCAAGTCAAAGCCAGAAAGAAACCCAGCATGGCAAAC
>CAMRSX010000025.1 GCA_947053595.1 uncultured Clostridia bacterium | reverse complement strand
GTTTGCAATTCTGGAATTTGTGCAAGCGATTCTCTAAAATTTTTCAAATCAATTGGCGTCACGTTGCCATAAGAAATTTTGCCACACAGCCTTTCAATATCCCTAATTTTTGACAAACTTTCGCTCAAGCGGTCGCGCAGAATAAGATTTTTTGAAAGCTCTTCAACGGCTTCAAGGCGCTCGTTAATCTGCGCAGGGTTTTGAAGTGGTTGGTCAAACATTGCCCTAAAACGCCTTGCGCCCATGCTGGTTTTGGTTTTGTCCATCAGCCACAAAAGCGAGCCATATTTTTTGCGCTCTCTGATGCTTTCCACCAGCTCCAGATTTCGCCTTGTGTTCATATCAATTGTCATAAACTGTTCGGTTTTGATTTTTGTGATTTTATATATGTTTTTAAGCGAGCGCTTTTGAGTGTCGTTTAAATATTCCAACAGCGCGCCCAGTGCAGGAACATCTTGTTTGTTGTTTTTAAGCTCAAAAACATTGATGGCATTGTCCCCAAACTGCTTGCAAACATTGTCTTTGGCTTTGCCCATCTCAAACGCGTATTCCACATATTCTTCAAACTTTGGATAAACCCCAAGGCGCAAAATTGGCAAAGCGTTGTAAAACTCTTTGGCTTTGGCATTTCCAATCACCTGCGAAGGCATGATGCGGTTCAAAAGGTCAGAAAAATTGCTTTCCAGCCCTCCATCAAAGTGGCACAAACACAAATCTCCCGTTGTGATGTCGCAATACACCACCGACAGCCTTTCGTCCCCCAAAAACACCGACATAATGAAGTTGTTTTTCTTTTCTTCCAGCATGCTCTCTTCTGTCACAGTGCCAGCAGTGACAACCCGCACAACATCTCGCTTCACAATTTCTGTGGATTTGGTTGGAATGGCACCCGTCTGCTCGCAGATGGCAACCTTATATCCCAGCGAAACCAGTTTTGCAATGTAACCATCTGCTGCATGAAAAGGCACGCCGCACATTGGTGCGCGGTCTTCCATGCTGCAGTTTTTGCCTGTCAGCGTAAGGTCCAAAACCTGCGAAATTTCAATGGCATCCTCAAAAAAAAGCTCATAAAAATCGCCCAGCCGATAAAACAGCACACAATCCTTGTATTGCTCCTTAATTGCCAAATATTGCCTAATCATTGGTGAAGGCTCTTTAATTTTTGCCACCTTCTTGTCATTTGTTTCGCTCATTTCTTTCCTTCCTGAATTTTCTTTTCCAAGGCCAAAAGCATATTCACTCGCCTTTGCTTGATTTCCTGCGGAACTTGGTCTTGCATTTTGCTGGCAACCGTGCCCTCGCGAGGAGAATACATAAACGCAAAGATGCCGTCAAAGCGCACCTGCTCCACAAGGCTCATGGTGTCCAAAAACTCGTCTTCTGTTTCGGTTGGAAAGCCCACAATAAAATCAGAAGTCAGTCTGGCATTTGGAATTTTGCTGCGAATTTTTTCAATAATTCCCAAATATTTCTCTCGCGTATAACGCCTGTTCATCAGCTGCAAAATGCGGTTGTTCCCGCTTTGCGCTGGCAGATGAATATCCTTGCAAATTTTGTCCTGTTTTGCAATCACATCAATCACATCGTCCGTCAAATCCTTTGGATGCGAAGTCATGAAAGACACAACAAAATCTCCTTCAATGGCGCAGATGTCTTGCAAAAGCTGTGCAAAAGAAACACTTGGCGTCAAATCTTTGCCATAGCTGTTCACATTCTGCCCAAGCAGCGTGATTTTTTTGTATTTTCCTTCAGCCACAATCTCTTCAATCTCTTTCAAGATGTTTGCTTCCTGTCGGCTTTTCTCGCGACCTCGCACATATGGCACAATGCAATAGGTGCAAAAGTTGTTGCAGCCTTGCATGATGTTCACCCAAGCGTTTTCGCCGCTGGTGCGCTTATATGGCAATGTTTCATCAATTTCACCCTCACTCAAAAGTTCAAGCTGCCTGCCCGTTTTAACGGCGTTCACATAATGCTGAAAGTTTGCAAGATTAAATGTGCCAATCACAATGTCCACAAAAGGGAAGGTTTTCATCATCCAATTTGCAGTGCTTTCCTTTTGCGTTGCGCATCCACACACCGCAACAATAAGCGAAGGTCTTTGTTTTTTCAGCTTCTTAAGCGCCCCCACATTTCCAAAAACTCTGTCTTCTGCCCCTTCACGAATGGCACAAGTGTTAAAAACAATAAGGTCTGCCTCTTCTCGCTTTTCAGCCAAGCAATAACCCATTTTTTCGCAAATTGCAGCCAGTTTTTCGCTTTCATGCACATTCATTTGGCAACCATAAGTAACTATGTAATATTTCATAGGTTAATTATACAAAAATTTTAGTGTTTTGGCAAGAAATTTGCGAATTTTTAGAAGATTTCAACACATAATAGAGGAATGAAGAAATTTGTCAAAATTTGTCTAATATCCTTCTTGCTTACAGGCACTTTTGCCATGGTGTTTTGCGGCACCTATGTGGGCATCAACTATCTCAAATTTCAATCCATTCCCCTCAATGTTGAGGCACTTTCCAGTCCTTCTCTTTCCATTGATGTGTTTGACATTCAAAACAAAAAAATTCAAGAACAAAATCAGTTCAATGGCGATTTTTGCAAGCTTTCCAGCCTAAATCCACACACAAAAGAGGCGTTTTTGTCCATCGAAGACAAAGAGTTTTATTCTCACAATGGACTCAACAAAAAGCGCATGGCTGGCGCAATGCTAAAAAACATCAAAACGCACAGCCTCAAAGAGGGCGCCTCAACAATCAGCCAACAGCTGATTAAAAACACACACCTAAGCAGCGAAAAAACCTTTGAAAGAAAGATGAAAGAAATGGTGCTCACCAAAAAAATGGAAAAGGCTCTTTCCAAGGACGAAATATTAGAAAGTTATTTAAACATAATCTTTTTTGGCAATAACTGCTATGGAATCGAAAGCGCCAGCAAATATTATTACAACAAAAGCGCCAAAGATTTGACACTGGCAGAAAGCTGCACTTTGGCGGGACTGATTAAATCTCCAAGCAAATATTCTCCCGTACACAACCCTGACAACTGCCTAAAGCGCCGCAACTTGGTGCTAAGCGAAATGGAAAAAGATGGAAAAATTTCGGTGGACGAAAAAATTTTGGCACAGCAGCAGCCAATTTCTCTGTCCATCAACTCCTCAGGCTCCAACAAACTGAATTGCTATTCCCAAAGCGCAATTGATGAGGCGTCCAAAATTTTGGGCATCACTCCAAAACAGTTGGCAGTTGGCGGATTTCACATTCACACATATCAAAATCCCGAAAAACAAAATGCGCTCAATCAAGCCCTAGAAAGCTCCAAGGTTGAAGCCGTGGACAACGCAGGAATTGTCATTGATGCCGCCACCTTTGGCGTAAGCGCCTATTATGGCAACAGCAACTTCAAACTGCTGGATTGTCGCCGTCAGCCGGGCTCCACGCTCAAGCCACTTTTGGTGTATGCGCCCGCCCTCAACGAAGGCGTCATCAGTCCAGACACACAAATCTTGGACGAAAAAATCACAATCGGCTCTTACAGTCCAACCAATGTCAACAAAAAATATGGCGGATATATGTCCGTCACAGACGCAGTCAAAAATTCTGTCAACATTCCTGCCATCAAGGCGCTTTCATACATTAGCATCGACACCGGCAAGCAATATGCTCAAAAACTTGGAATCAAATTTGACGAAGCGGACAATAGCTATGCAATCGCACTTGGCGGCATGACATATGGCGTCAACCTAAAAGATTTGGCGTCCGCTTACACCGCCTTTCCAAATGGTGGAGAGTTTGCAAATTCCACCTTTGTTCAATACATAACCGATGCCAACAATAAGCTGGTTTATGTGCACAAACCTTCCACAAAAATGGTGTTCCGCGAAGACAGTGCCTATCTGATGACAAACATTCTGCAAGAAACAGCCAAAAGCGGAACGTCACGAAAACTTTCACAAATTTCAAACACAGAAATTGCCTCCAAAACAGGCACAGTTGGCAAAAGAAACGAAAACGGCAACACCGACGCATACAACATCTCCTTCACCCCAGAAGAGGTGGTTGGCGTCTGGTTTGGCTCGCTCAGCAACACTCCAAAATCCGTGGCTGGCGGCAATCAGCCAACAGAGGTGGCGTGCCGATATGTTCAGTCGCAAACCTATGAAAAAACCGCTTTTGATGTGCCTTCGTCGGTTGCCAAAGTGAAGATTGACACCTTGGAATTAGAGCAAAATCATCGCCTTTTGCTTGCCAGCCCATATGCTCCAGAGCGATATGTCAAAACTGCCCTTTTCTCTCGCTTCAACACCCCAAGCGAAGTGTCGCAAAACTTCACTGAAAAGCCTCAAATTGTGGCAGATGCGGTTGTGAAGGACAATCAAATTGTGCTCACACTGCATGCGCAGAAGCATTTGGAATATCAAATTTTCAAGAACGACATCCCATATCAAAACATAAAAGACAAAACCGACAACCTCACCCTGCGCCTAAGCTTTCCAGAATCCGAGGCACACATAAAGATTGTTGCAAACTATGCAAACGCGGATGACGAACAACTTGCCGCCACAAAAACCTTCAAACTTAAAAACACAAAAAAAGAAAGTTTGAAGAAAGAAAAATGGTATGTCTAAAACTTGTTTAAATGGCATTTAAGTGGAAATTTAAAAAGGCTGACTTTTGCTCAGTCTCATCTTTGCATTTTCAACAGCAAGGGCGAAATGCTGATTCAACAGCGCGCTGCAAACAAAAAAATGAACGCAAATGTTTGGGAAATAACCATTGGATGTTGCGTTCAAGCAGGAGAAACCTCGCAAGATGCCATTGCAAGAGAGTTGTCATGATTGAAGACAAAACTTTCATCCCATATCGCCCAAGCCTAATTTCCCTGCTTTTCAAGATGGTCAAAACCGATTATGATGCATTTCAATACAACATCTTTGCAAACAAAAAAGACTGAAAAATTTTCAGTTTTTTTTCATCTTCAGTGGTGGTTTTCCCCTTTTCTTTTTTGCACTCCTAAAAGCATTTGGAACATTTTGCGCAAAGCTCAACCCCCACCTTAGAGCCAAACAAAAACCTTCCTTCATTTCTTTTCCGCAAAAAGGACATTATAAACATTCCACTTTTTTAAGTCAATAAAAAAAGGCAGAGGGGTCTGCCAGACAAAAAAAGAGCACTGAGTTTTCA
>CAMRSX010000024.1 GCA_947053595.1 uncultured Clostridia bacterium | reverse complement strand
GCTGCACAACTGGCTTGTTTCTTTTCCACTCCAACAGCACCGCCAGCACGCCACCAAACACAGCGCCTGCGAAGTCACAAATCAAATCCAGCATTGTGTCCGTCAAAGCTTCTCTTCCAACCAGCCCCTGCCAGCCCTGTGCATTGTTGCCAATCAAGCCGTCTGTGACATATTCATAAATTTCCCACACACCGCCGCACATCATCGAGAAAGAAAACACCAGCACAAACAGCCAAAAAAGGTTCAGCTTGTTGCTTCGGCAGTTTATGAAGATGCTGTAAGCAAGAAAGGCAAACATAAATCCGCCAATGGTGTGGATGATTTTGTCATATTGAAATCCCGCTGTGTAAAGTTCCCACTGCGACCCACCGCAAATTGCCAAAAACGAATATATATGAAAACTGATGAGGAAAACAAGATTAAACTGCATTTTGAAGATGATTGTCAGCAAAAATGGCACCCATGCCACAACAATAAAACTTGCGGCAAAAAGATATGCCATGCTTCTTGGCTCTTTAAAAACACCGGTGGAAGTGAGAATGGCAAACAAAATCAAGTTTAAAACGCCCACAACCGAAAACGCCACCGATGTCCACAATGCACTTTTGCTTATCTTTATTTTCATATTCAACCTCAATAATATTATTATACCAATAAAAAACAAAAAGTGCAAATCAATGCGCAGCCAAAATAATCAAAAGCATCCAACAACAAAAAACACCTTGCCAAGGTGTTTTTTTGTTGTCATTATTTTTTGATGATGTGTACGCAAGAACTTAGCATTGCAAAAAATGCCGCAATGATGGTGCCTGTCAGCGCGTCAAAGCCCGCAACTGTGCCAGTGCGCTTGTTTGTAAGCTTGTCAACCACAGACGAAACTTTGGTTGAAATTATGCTGATGCTGACTACTGCCAAAACCAAAAGCACACTTGCGCAAATCAACATCAAAAAACCCGCAAGTTTTCCAAAAGCAGCGCTTTTTATGACATGAAAATCGCAAAGCAGCTTTAAAAGCGCAAACAAAAGCATCAGGCTTGCAAAAATCACAAGCATCAAAAGCACAACTGCAATGCCGGTGTCGCTGCCCTTTTGAAAGTTGATGAGGTCATAGCCGCTCAAGCTTCCCACACTTTCGCCCACAAGCAGCGTTCTGATGTGTGGCAAGCCCAAAATTCCAAGCACCAATACTCCAAGCAAAAGCACCACAACATCACAGATTGTCTGCCAAAAATTTTTGCTGGCGCTTGTTTTTGACTTAGCCGACTTTCTCCCTGCCAATTTTGTTTTTGAATTTGTTTTTGCCATATTTTTCCTCCTTAAAAATATTATATCAAACTTGCGGTTGACAAGTCAACCAAAACAAAAAACTGCACAATTTTTTTATGCAGTTTTGTTTGTGAATTTATAACAAGATGCAAAGCACTCCGCCCTTTCCTTCGTTGATGATGCGTCCCAAAGTTTTTTTCATCTTTCTTTGTGCATCGGCTGGCATTGAAACAATTTTTGAAGCAATGTTGTCGTCAATAAGAGAATATAGGCTCTTTCCAAGCAAGTTTGTTTCCCAAATGCCTTCTGGGTCAGTTTCAAAGCGGTCGTTCAAATAGTCCACCAAATCTTGGCTTTGCGCTTCGTTGCCAACAAGAGGAGTGACCTCTGTTTCAACATCCACCTTGATGATGTGCAAACTTGGAGCCGACGCCTTGATTTTCACGCCAAACTTTCCGCCTTGCTTAATCACCTCAGGCTGCTGCAAAGTGTATTCGTTTTGCTTTGGCACCACAATGCCATAGCCATTTTGTTCCACTTCTTCCAGCGCGTTTTTAAGCTTGTCATATTCCACCTTTGCAATGGCAAGGCTTTTAATGTATGAAACAAGCTCATAGTCATCATTGATTGCAAAGCCGCACTCGGAAGAAAGCACCTTATAAAACAGATTTTCCTTTGGAATGACATTAAACTTAATCACGCCCTCGCCCATTTCAATGTTTGAAAAAGTGATTGGGTCAAAACTCTCGCTTTCAGTGAAAACAACAGTTTCTTTTTTTGCGTCGCCAATTTTTCTGACATTGTTGGCAAAGTTTTTAATTTCGCTGACAATTTCGGTGATGATTGGATTGGAATAAGAAAGCGCCTGAATCCATTTTGGCATGCTCACCTTGATGCTTCTCACTGGAAATTCCAACAACATTTTTTCAAAAATTTTATCAACATCGCCGTCTTTCATTTCTGCAACGTTCATTGCCAAAACTTGAGAATCATATTTTTCGCTTAAATCTTGCGCAAGCTTTTTGCTTTCATTAGAGCCAGGATGTTTGCAGTTCAGCACAATCACAAAAGGCTTTCCGCACGCCTTCATCTCAGCAATCACGCGCTCTTCGGCTGAAACATAGTTTGCCCTTTCAATGTCAGTCACCGAACCATCTGTTGTCAGCACAATGCCAATGGTGGAATGTTCTTCAATCACCTTTTTTGTGCCAAACTCTGCCGCCTCTTCAAAAGGCATCTCTTCGTCCGACCAAGGCGTTTTCACAAGGCGTGGCTTGTCGTTTTCTGTTGCCCCCATTGCGCCGCTGACAAGATAGCCCACGCAGTCAATCATTCTCACCTTCAGGTTCACATCATCTGCAACAGAAATCTTAACTGCTTCATTTGGCACAAACCTTGGCTGAGTTGTCATGACAGTTTTGCCATCTGCACTTTGAGGCAGCTCGTCAACCGCGCGCTGACGAACATTTTTGTTGTCAATGTTTGGAATGACAAGCTTCTTCATGAACTCTGAAATGAAGGTTGATTTTCCCACTCTGACAGGCCCCACAACGCCAACATATATATCACCATTGGTGCGCTGGTGTATGTCTTCATAAATTTCGTATTTTTCCATAAAACCTCCTAAGGATACCATATCTTATGAAAAAGTTTGGGCAAATAGAACACTTTTTGGCATAAAAAAAGGAAGAGAAGTTTTCTCTTCCAAATGCAAAATTCTGCAACTAATTTTCTGATTTTTCTTCCTCTTGTGCGGCTTGCTGTTGCGTTTGCTGCTGACTGACAGCCGCCTCTTCTGTTGCCGCTTCCACTGCCTCTGTTGCAACAGCCGCACCAGCAGTTTTGGGCTTTTTTTTGAAGATTTTGGCAAAGTAATGCTTAAAATCCACCTTGTTTTCTGTGCCGTTGATGAGCCGCTTGATGTTGGAACGATGCTGAAAAATCACCACTGCAAAGATGAACCAAAACACCACAATCAGCGCAATAAACCACATCACTTCATTCAAGGCAAACACACAAGTTGCAAAAATGTTGAGAGCCAAGATGAATGTCAGCGAAATGATGAAGCCATATTTGACAAAGAAAAACAAAATGAAGCAGAACGCAAACATGGCAAGCGACATCCACCAAAAATCTGGGTGAAAAAGAAACATTCCAAAAGTGCAGGCAATGCCTTTGCCGCCCTTGAACTTATAAAAGACCGGATAGCAATATCCCAAAATGGCACCAAAGCAAAGTGCAAAATATGCCAAGTTGCCAAAGCCATGCCCAAACAGATGCTGAAACATAAAGAAGCATGCAAGTGCAGGAGCGCCCACCTTGGCTGCCTCACACACCAGCGTCAAAATTGCTCGCCCAAAGCCTTGGGTGCGAAGCACATTCATTGTGCCGGGATTTTTGCTGCCAAGCTGCGTGATGTCCTTTTTTCCAAAAACTTTGGAAAAGATTCGAGCAAAGTTGATGTTTCCCAAAAAATATCCCACCACAAACACAATCACCAAATAAAAATAAATCATTCTTCTTCCTCCTTCCCCTTAAACACCAATTCAATTGGCGTTCCAGAGAAATCCACCTTCTCTCTCAATTTGTTTTCCAAATATCGTTCATAAGAGAAGTTAATGAACTTTGGCTCTTTGCAGAAGAAGACAAATTTTGGAGGATTTGTGGCCGCCTGAGTTGCAAACATAATTTTGCATTTCTTTCCTCCCTTGGATGGGGGCTCGTGATTTAACACAGCATCATGCAAGATGTCATTCAAAATTCCTGTTGTGATTCTTCTTGAAGCGTTTTCATACACTTCTTCCACCGACAGCATGATGTCCGAAAGTCCTTTGCCCGTCAGCGCAGAAACAAACAGCACTTTAAAGTATGACATAAAGGCAAGTTTTAATTCAAGAATTTTCAAAAATTCATCCTTGCTCACAATTTTTTCATCCCACTTATTCACCAACACAACGCTTGGTTTTTTTGCCTCATGCACAAAACCTGCAATGCGCACATCCTGCTCTGAAACCTCCTTGGTGGCATCCAGCACAATCAGCACAACATCGCTCATCTCAATGGCGGACATGCTTCTCAGCACCGAATATCCCTCCACCGATTGCCTCTCCACGCTGCGCTGCCTTCTCAAGCCCGCAGTGTCAATAAGATTATAGTCTTTTTTATTGCATTTAAACGGAATAATCACACTGTCACGCGTTGTGCCTTCAACATCGCTCACCACAACCCGCTTTTTGCCCAAAAGCCTGTTCACAAGCGAACTTTTTCCAACGTTTGGCCTGCCCACCAAACTGATTTTAATTCCTTGCGCCTCTTCGCCCTCAATTTTTTCTGGAAAGTGCGAAACAACGGCGTCCAAAACATCTCCAAGCCCTTTTGCCTGATGGCAAGAAATTGGCATCGGCTCACCCAGCCCAAGGTTATAAAACTCATATGTGGCAGAAAGGTCAAAGGTGTCCAACTTGTTGACAACCAAAACCACAGGCACATTTTGCTTTCTAAGCAACTTTGCCACATCTTCATCTGCCTGCGTTATGCCCGTTTTTCCGTCCACAATAAAAACAATGACAGTTGCATTTTCAATGGCCAGCATAACCTGCTGAAAAATCTCTTTCTGAAAAACATCTTCACTTGCCAGCTCCACTCCGCCTGTGTCCACAATGGTGAAATCTCTCCCACTCCAAGTGGCGTCAGCATAAAGCCTGTCACGAGTGACACCCGCAACATCATCCACAATACTCAATCTTCTTCCGCAAATTTTGTTAAAAAAAGTGCTTTTCCCAACATTTGCTCTTCCCACCACGGCAACAATAGGCTTAATCATAAAAGAAGAATATCATAAACCCCACAAAAAAGCAAATCTTTTAAAAAAATTAATAATGAATATTTAATAATGAATTAATTATGGAATTTATTTAAGAAGTCTATAGATTCTTCACTGGCGTCGCCATGCTCCTTGTTCAGAATGACGTGATGTTGACATTAATTGAGTTAATTGAGAAGTCCAGTCCAGCACCAGCGGGTGCTCTAATGTCATTCTCACCGAAGCGCAAGCGGAGTGGAAGAATCTCTGTCCGCTTCTCCCCGCGAAGCACCGCTTTCAAACTTACACCGCCAGCGAGACGTTTCGACTTGGCTCAACATGACAACGCTGGCGCACCCTCAGCGCAGTTTTATGATTTTTTCCGCCAATGCTTAAGCTCTCCTTCTTCGCGAGAGAGTCGCGGCAAAGTCGCCAATGAAGCAAAGCGGAAT
>CAMRSX010000023.1 GCA_947053595.1 uncultured Clostridia bacterium | reverse complement strand
TGAAAACTCAGTGCTCTTTTTTTGTCTGGCAGACCCCTCTGCCTTTTTTTATTGAAAAAGCATGTGCGTCATGAGCATTGTGCTGCAAACTTTAATGTTTGCGACATCAAACCTTGTTGGATGGATGCGAGATATTCTTGGGTTTGCTTTGCGCCTATTGACTTTTGACAAGGATTGTTATATAATCATCTTATGACAGGAGGGGATATGGAAAAACAAATCGAAACTGCAAAGCCATATTGTTATTATACTGGAAGAAACAGGGATGAAGGAGATTATGTCCATTTTTCGGTGGATTTTCCGAAGTTGAACGCAAGATTTGTTGTTAATGAGGAAGAGAATTCGAAGTCAAAAACTCAACTGATGTTTGAAATTGATTTTAAAAAAGAGGAGTTTTCAGCAGACGGTTTTTTGTTGAATCAAGACACACCATTTGATGCTGAAAAGATGACTTGTCTTGCTGCTTCTTATTGCTTTTTGAAGAAAAATGCAAAGAAATTGTTTCTTGACGGCAAGGATGTGAAAGGGATGGCATTGGATGAGCTGGAGATTATTTACAACCGCAAAAACAATATTTGCAAGCAAATTGTTGATGCAATAACATCTGAAAAAGGAAAGCAAGTTGCAAATGCCAAACCTGATTGGGCACAATGGTGTCAAAATTTGTTTGACAACAATTTTGGAAAAGGAAAAGTTGACATTGCTAAGGTTGTGGAAGAAAACATGGCTGTGAACTTTGCTGAGGCTGAAAAGAAAGCAAACTTGCGTGGAGTTGCCAAAAATGCAGGGCTGTTTAATTGGGCGCGCAAGATGATGGCAAATGAAAGAGCAGCCAAAGCAAAAAGAAATGTTTTGGTTGAAAAAATTAAGAGCTGAAAAAATTTGAAAAAGGCTGGCTTAAACAAGCAGCCTTTTTTTTGTTCGTTTTTTGCGGCGCAGAGAAAATTTAAAAAAATCTTTAAAATCTTTAAAAAATTTTTAAAAAAGTGTTGACAAGCAAAAAAAGATGTGTTATTATGATTACGAAATTATGAAAAAGCGTAACAAACGGGCTGAAACTTTCATATTTCATAATGAGAAAAGGAGGTATTATGGAGAAAGAAAATGAGCTTGCTGAAAGAATCAGCAGGCTTGAAGACAGGCTGGAAGCTTTGGAGAAAGGGAAATCACAAAAAGAGAAAAGTTTGGCAGAGGCGAACGAAATGAAAGTTGGAATGCTTTCTTATCGGGGTAAATATTCGTCGCCAGATGGGCAGATTAAGTCCACTTTTGCGGGAGATGTTTCCATTCAAAAGATTTTTAGGACAAATTCCAAAGATTTGGCGCAAGTGATTGATGCGTTTTCCAGTGAGGACAGAATTGACATTGTCAAGCTTTTGGTGAAAAAGCCGCTGACGGCAAAGGAGATTATGGAAATTTTGAATTTTCCAACAACTGGCAAGGTTTATCATCATCTGTCGTTTTTGGAGAAGCTGGGAATCATCAAAAAGTTTAATGACAAGTTTTTGATTTCTGCCAGATATGTGGAGTGTGTGCTGTTTGTGATGCTGGGTGTGGCACAAATTTTGAAGGAAGGAGAGGAATGAAAATGAAAGAAGTTGAAGTTATGATTGACAAAAGAACAGAACTGATGAACGTGCTGTTGTATGTTTCAAATTATCGTAAGGAATATCCACACTTGGTTCTTTTCAATAAAGATGTGGAATATGTGAGGGATGTGAGTGAAGCATTTTTAAAATTTTCAAAACATAAAGCCGTTTTGCTTTTGAATGAAATTGTGGAAAAGTTTAATTTTTGCTATAATGCGCCATATCAACTTGCATGGGAGTTGAAAGCGGATTTTTCTTGTGGCACGCTGCTTGAAAAGAGCCTTTCACCACAAGGCTTCGTTCTTCTCAGATTGTGGTGGATTTTATGAATGAAATTGCCAACTTTGCAAAGGAAAGCAATTTTGAAAATTTTTATGAAAGCCATGTGGCATATTATGAAAGTTGCATTCAAAACGCAAAAAGCAAGATTGACCAAAAACAAATTCCACACTTTCAGCAGTTTTTTAAAGAGGATGAAAACAGAAGATATGTTGTGAACTTGCTGCCATTGTGTTCAAGAAATGGCACTTTTTATGACATTCGCTTTGATGACAAGATTGTTGCCAACATCTCCAACAACCAGCAAGGAAACTTTGACGAACTTGGCGAGAATATGGCAGGAAGGCTTTTTAACATCTATGCACTTTGCAAGATTATGAAAATTGTTGAAGATGAAAACATTGTTGTGCCAAGGGCAAAAGACTTTGAAAAGGTTATGAAAAGTGAATATACGGCAGGTGACAATTTGCAATATATTGCCACTGAAATTGCGCATGTGATGCGCACAAGCTTTAAGAAAATGTTTTGCCCTGAATTTCTTGAAATTGACCCCAGCTTGGTGGAAAACGAATTGACAATGTTTAAAAACTCTGGCAGAACTCACGTGTTTGAAATTTATGACCTGCTTTTGGAATGGCAAAATTCAAATGAGCCACTAAAGAATTGGCTGCAAAGAATGTTTGATTTGTTTAAATGACAATAAAAAAAAGGCTGAGGCGAATGCTCAGTCTTTTTTAATGCCAGCAAAATGTGATGATGTCTAATAACGGTTTCAGCGTTTACATGCACCAGCGAGAAGAAGATGAAAGGTTTTCAAGCTCGCTTCTTAGGGCGTTGTATTTGTCCAGCGTTGAAAGAAGATAGCGCTCTTTGGAGGCTTCGTCCATGGTTTTTAGGATTTTGTCGTCCATGAGATAGTGAACCGGATTTGTCACCACCTCTTCTTGCGAAAGCAAAAATTCTACCTTGCTTTTAAATTCCACATCCTCGTTTGAGATGACCTTTATTTTTGCATTGACATGAGTTTCTTTTCCAACCAATCTTCTTTTTGCCTTTTGTGCAATGATTTTGAGTGCGTCGTTTTTGTTCATGATTACCTCCTTAACAAAAGTCATTTTACGATAAATTGTGTCATTTTCCAAAAGAAAACTTTTCCGCTTTTGTCGAATTTGGACGAAAATTTATGAACGCAGTTTTTGCCTTGCAAGAAGCTGGGAATTTGCCCTTATATGTCATATACGCAGTCAGAAATTGAAACCAAGCGCTTATCGTGTGATATGGCAATCACAATGTGCTTTTGCTTGAGGTTTTTTATAACATCAAGCAACTTTTCAACATTTTCATTGTCTAACACTATCCTGTCAACTTTCTTGCAAAGCATTGACTTTTTTGCAAAACTTTTCATATACAAAGGATATGAAAGCAAAAATTGTGGAAATTGGCAAGGATGTTGTGCTTGGCGAAAATGTCAAGCTGGAAAACAATGTCCAAATTTTGGGCGAAAGTTTTGTGGGGGATGGCTGCGTGATTAAATCTGGCTGCAGACTTGTGGATGTGGTTTTGGAGGATGGTTGCGTGGTGGAAAATTCTGTCGTGGAGCATTCGCACATTGGCAAAAACTGCAAAATTGGGCCGTTTGCCAACATTCGCCCCAACTGCATTTTGGCAGAAAATGTCAAAGTTGGCGCTTTTGTGGAGCTTAAAAACGCCATAATTGGCCGTGGCACCAAAATGGCACATCTAAGTTATATTGGCGACGCCGAACTGGGCGAAAATGTCAATGTGGGCTGCGGAGTGGTGTTTGCCAACTATAACGGCAAGCAAAAGCAAAAATCCAAAGTTGGAAACGATGTGTTCATTGGTTGCAATGTCAACATTGTGGCGCCGGTGAACATTGCTGACGAAACTTACATCTGTGCCGGTACAACTGTGACAAAAGACACCGAAAAAGGCGATTTTGTGATTGGCAGAGTGAGGCAAGAAAACAAAAAGAGAGGAAAATAAGCTTTCCTATTGCTTTTTTTGCTGAATTATGCTATAATATCAGCGTTTTTAACACTTTAGGAGAAACTAATGATTGAAGCAAAAATTGAAGACCCAATAATTTTGAATATAAATGAAAAAAGCACAAAGGTGCTCATAAACGGCGAAAGCTTTGAGTTTGAGAGATTGGTTGCCTTTGGAGGCGCACACTTTGGCATCAACATCGTCACCGTGAAAGATGGCAAACAAACTGAGGCGCAGTTTCCAACACACAGCCCTGTTTGGAAGATTGTGAGGTTGCAAGGTGGAATTTTTCAAGTGCATGAAGCAAACAAACTTTCACCATGGTTTTTTGAAAACAACGGAAAACTTCTCAAGTGTGGCTTGTTTAACAAGCGATATTTGCCAGACAAGCGCTATGTTTCAAAGTTCAGTGAAAAACTTGACCCAAACATTGCAGTGGAAGAGGCAAATCAAAACCTTTTGCAAAAAGTGAATGAAGTGATTGCACACAAAGAATCGGAGAAATAACCTTCTTCCGATTTTTTTACGAATAAATTCAAATTAATTAATAAGTGTCTATATAATATAAATAAGGGAAGTGCGACTAAGGTCGCAATGATTGGAAGGATTTTGAGCCCGCAAGCGAGCAGCGAAGCCGCAAGCCCGTCAGCGGAGGGGCTAAGAAAGAGTAGTGCTTCTTATTAATTCAGACTCACACTTCGCTCACACTTTTGCTGTTTTGGGTAAAAACAAAAGTCAAAATGCTGTAAAAAAATAAAAAAGTGCCTAAACAGGCACTTTTTGCTAATAAAATTTAACACATATTGCTTAAAGATTTCTATTCTTTTGATTATCTTTTTTATTTACTGGGGATGTTTCGGCTTCCCTGTTATTTTGTGAAAATTCTTGCCATTTTTCAGAGTAGTCAGTCCCTCTTTCATAGTAGGAGTGGTCATCAACTGGTGTAACCATATCATATGCCTCAAATTTTTTGTCGGAAATCCAAAAGCCTTTTGAATAAGGTATGCCACCTCTCGTGAAATTGTATTCATTAACAGATTGCTTTAAACTAAGAATTTGTTCGAAATTCTCAATTTGTATGTTTTCCATTTTATCAGGTGAATAAATCGTTTCTGTCCAATTAAATCCTATTGAAGAAAAAAACGCTTTTAAAAGTTCTAATTTTGTCATGTATTAAACCCTCCAAAATTACAAATACGAACCTTATAAGATTCGTATTTGTGGTAGACTGGTTGGCTTGAGTGGACTCGAACCACCGACCCCCACCTTATCAGAAAAGTGGTCATTTGATAAAGTCTTTTTTTATCATTTGCAATATGCCTTATAAATAAAGAAGTTTCGCCACTTTCAGAAAACAATAGTAGTCAAACAAAACACAACGCTTGACTACTATTTACTACTAATTGCACGTTTTGGTGTAAATTGTGTGTTTTAAGACTGCCTAAAACTGACGACAACTATATTTGACTTTGAAGGCGGAATTTTCTTTATATCAAAATAAATCTTGTATTTATTTGGCCCAAACAGTTGATTTATTGCATCAAATATGGTAAAATGGTGCAAAAGGAGTAAAATATGAGGTTTTTTAATTATTCACAATACATTGGCAAATCTTGGGACAATGAAATTTTGGGATATGTGTCTCAAATCCATGAGTATAAAGGCAAGCAAGAGGGCTTTGCAATGAAAAATCCTGTGAAACTTAAAAAACTTGTTGAAATTGCCAAAATTCAAAGCACAGAAGCTTCCAATAAAATTGAAGGTATTGTGACGACAAACACACGCATTAAGCAAATTTGTGAGAACAAAACCACGCCAGAAACAAGAGATGAAAAAGAGATTTTAGGTTATCGTGATGTGCTGAACACGATCCACGAAAATTATGAATATATTCCAATCAAAAGTTCTTACATTTTGCAACTGCACAAAGATTTGTATAAATACTCTGAAAAAGCAATTGGTGGAAGATTTAAAAATGTACAAAATTTCATAAGTGAAACACGAGAAGATGGAAGTTCATTTGTCCGCTTTATGCCACTTAAGCCATTTGAAACACCAGAAGCAATGGACAGGCTTTGCGAAGAATTTTCTATTGCCATAAGCAAAAGCGAAGTTGATCCGCTGATCCTAATTCCAATCTTCATTCTTGATTTCCTGTGTATACACCCATTCAATGATGGGAATGGCAGAATGAGCAGACTCTTGACACTTCTTCTCTTGTATAAATTTGGCTATGATGTGGGTAAATATGTAAGTATTGAAAAAGTAATTGAAGAAACAAAAGATAACTATTATGACTCTTTGCAAACAAGTTCAATTGGCTGGCATGATGAAACAAACAATCCAACTACTTTCATCAAGTATATGCTGGGTATAATATTGAAAGCTTATCGTGATTTTGAAGAACGCGTGCAAATTGTTGCTGAAAACAAACTTTCTGCGATTGAGCAGATCCAAAATGTAATAAACACCATCTTTGGCAAATTCTATAAAAAAGATTTGATCGCATTGTGTCCAAACCTAAGTGAAACAACAATCGAACGTGCTTTAAAGCAGCTTGTTGACAATAAGCAAATCACAAAATATGGCGAAAGAAAGAGTGCATATTATGTAAAAAACGATGAATTGCAAAATTAAATAAGTCAGATATTTGCAGTTTCACAAAAAATTGTGAAAAAATTATGCAAAATCGTTTGACTTATTTTTTTATTTGTTTTATAATAGTGCTGTAACTAGGAGGTGCAATATGGTTACAAGTTATGGTAAAATTTTGAGAAAGATACGAATTGATGAGGGAGAAATCTTGGGTGATATGGCTAAAAAGCTAGAAATCTCTATTGCATATCTTTCATCAATTGAAAATGGAGACAGAAGTTTGCCAGATGGATTTACTGAGAAAATTTCACAAAAATATGCTTTAAAGAAAAATACCATAAAAGAACTTAAGAATGCTGAAGAAGAGTATATTCGTGAAACCAAAATTTCATTAAAGAACACTTCTCCTATCAAAAGGGAAACTGCCTTAATTTTTGCCAGAACTTTCAACAATATGGATGACGAGGATATGAAAGCAATTAAACAGCTTTTAATAAGAAAGGAGAAGAAAAATAGTGAAGTATAAAATGCCGCCGGTTTCTAATAAAGAAATTATGCAATTGACAGAAAGATTTAGAGAAATTCTTGGTTATGAAGCAGATCAACCTATTGATATTCTATGGGTTTTAGAGAATCCTATGAGGCTTATATTCAAAAATGAAGGATTTGATATTGAGATTAAAGAAGTGGATTCAATGTCAGAGCATGCCTATACTGATCCAAAAACAGGAAAGATAATCATTCGTGAAGACATATATGAAAGGGCTTATCGTGGCGAAGGACGAGATAGATTTACAATTGCCCATGAGATTGGTCATTATATTTTGCACGCAAATCCCAATATGGCGAGATACCCTAGAATTTATCCAGGTGATGATGTTAAGCCATACGAAGATTCAGAATGGCAAGCGGATGCTTTTGCAGGAGAATTTTTGTGCCCATGTCAAGCGATTAAAGGCATGACACCAGAAGAAGTTGCAAATAAATTTGGTGTATCTCTTCAGGCTGCTAAAACGCAAATCAAAAAATCACTTAGGTGTTGCCAGTAGAAATGCTGTTAACATAAAAAAAGAACAAGTTGCAGCTTGTTCTTTGAAACGGTATAAGGCACCGTCAAACCGATGGTTAGATAAATTTCGAATGGGTTTTAACTATCATCATAGTTATTATAACATATCTAGCTATAAGTTTGCAAGTCCTTTTCACAAATTTTTTGAAAAAGGAGGGCTTGATTATGGAAAATAAACAACGTTATATTTTCAGAACTTCCAAAAAGACCAAAGATGGCAGAATAATCTACGCATCTGACTATGGCCTTAAGGCGTTCAAAATAGTCATTTA
>CAMRSX010000022.1 GCA_947053595.1 uncultured Clostridia bacterium | reverse complement strand
GAAACAAACCATCTTTGTTTCGGCAACGCCGGGGCCTTATGAGCTGGAAAAGGCGGGGCAAGTGGTGCAGCAAGTCATCCGTCCAACGGGGCTTTTGGACCCTAAGATTGAGCTTAAGCCAATCAAAAATCAGATTGAACAGCTGATGGTGGAATGTGAAAAAACCATTGCGCGTGGTGCGCGCGTGCTTGTGACAACGCTGACAAAAAAGATGGCGGAAAGTTTGACAACCTATCTGGCAGACCGCAAGTTTAAGGTGAAATATTTGCACAGCGAAATTGACACCATGGAGCGCGTGGAAATCATCAATGGCTTGCGTCAAGGTGAGTTTGACATCTTGGTGGGCATCAACCTTTTGCGAGAAGGGTTGGATATGCCAGAGGTGGAGCTTGTGTGCATTTTGGATGCGGACAAAGAGGGCTTTTTGCGCAGCGAGGGTGCGCTTATTCAAACCATTGGCCGTGCGGCAAGAAATGCCAATGGCCGCGTGATTATGTTTGCGGACACAATCACAAAATCCATGCAAAAGGCTATTGATGAAACAGAGCGCCGAAGGGCACTGCAAGAAGATTTCAACAAAAAGCACGGCATTGTTCCAAAGACAATCATCAAGGAAATCAAAAACACGCTGGACATTGCCAAGAAGGTTTCTGAAACATCCATTTCAAGAAAAGACATTCCAAAAGAAATTGACCGCCTGACCAGCATGATGAAGATTGCTTCTTCTCAACTGGATTTTGAGCGCGCAATTGAGCTTAGAAACAAAATTGCCAACCTCAAAAAGCGTTTGAACAAAAAGGAAAATATTGATTAAAGCCACGCTGTGGCTTTTTCTTTTGTTATAAGTGATAAAGAAAGAGAATATAAAAAGTCACGAAAAGTGGTTCTTTTTCTTTTATTTTTTATAAAAAAGTGGTAAAATTATATGAATTAATCTTCAATGCTTTCCGCTTGCTGTCATTCTTTAGCGGAGTGAAGAATCTTGGATGGAAAAGCAATGGATAAGATTCAGTCGTATGCACGCTGTCGAAAAATCTTAATGGGTGAATGGAGAAAAATATGAAAAATTCAATCAGAATTGTGGGGGCAAAAGAAAACAACCTCAAAAATGTCAGTTTGGAAATTCCAAGAAACAACCTTGTGGTGTTCACTGGGGTGAGCGGCTCGGGAAAGAGTTCGCTGGCTTTTGGCACAATTTTTGCAGAAGGGCAAAGGCGATATATTGAAAGCTTGTCTTCTTATGCGCGTCAATTTTTGGGCTCCACGCAAAAGCCAGATGTGGAAGTGATTGAAGGACTTTCGCCTGCCATTTCCATCGACCAAAAAACCACCAATCGCAATCCTCGTTCCACGGTGGGCACAGTTACGGAAATTTATGACTATCTTCGTCTTTTGTTTGCGCGCGTTGGCACGCCATATTGTCCGCACTGCCACAGAGAGGTGAAACAGCAAACCATCGACCAAATTGTGGATGCCATCAAAGAGTTTGGGCAGGGCGCAAAGTTGACCATTTTGGCGCCAGTTGTGCGCGGGCAGAAGGGGCGTCATGAAAAGCTGCTGGAAAGTTTTAAGCGCAGCGGCTTTGTGCGTGTGGAAGTGGATGGAAGCATTTTCACGCTGGACGAAACCATTGCTTTGGACAAAAATTTGAAGCACGACATCAGCGTGGTGGTGGACAGAATCACCCTTAAAGAAGGCAAAGACACCCGTCTTTCAGACAGTTTGGAAACGGCACTGAAATTGGCTGAAGGTTTGGTTTTGGTTGCAACGGAAGACAGAAAAGAGCTGTTTTCCACCAACTATGCCTGCCCAGAGTGCGGTTGGACGCTGGAAGAAATCAGCCCAAGGCTGTTCTCTTTCAACGCGCCATATGGGGCGTGTCCAAACTGCACGGGCTTGGGTTACACCATGGACATTGATGAGGGCATTGTGCTGAAAAACTCTCATCTTTCCATCAACGAAGGGGCGCTTAACCTCACCGGTTGGAGAATGGAAGAGGGCTCCATGGCAAAAAGTTATTTGACTGCTGTTTCAAAGCAATATGACATCAACATGGACACGCCCATCAAAAAGCTGCCAAAGGAGAAACTTAAGATTTTGCTGTATGGCACGGGCAGTGACAAAGTGGAAGTGGAGGTGGACAACGAGCGTGGAAAGCACCTGCTGTCTGTCAATTTTGAGGGCATCATCAACAACCTTAGACGCCGCTATAAAGAAACCACATCCGAGTGGGCAAAGTTTGAGATTGGGCGCTTTATGAGAGAGCAAACCTGCCATGTTTGTCATGGAAAGCGCTTGAACGAAAGTGCGCTTTCGGTGAAGATTGACAAGAAGGACATCGACGATTTTTGCGCAATGAGTGTGCGCAATTTGATTCCTTTTTGCCAAACCCTAAAATTGGACAAAACCAAAACGCAGATTGCTGAGCCAATCATGAAAGAGGTGCTGGCAAGGTTGACGTTTTTGCAAGATGTGGGGCTGTCTTATTTGACGCTGACGCGCTCTGCAGAAAGCTTGTCTGGCGGCGAGGCGCAAAGAATCAGGCTGGCAACGCAAATTGGAAGCGGGCTTGTGGGCGTGCTTTACATTTTGGACGAGCCTTCCATTGGGCTTCATCAGCGTGACAACGAAAAACTGCTTGCCACACTGCAAAAATTGAAAAATTTGGGAAACACGCTGGTGGTTGTGGAACATGACGAAGACACAATCAGGGCGGCGGATTATCTTGTGGATGTTGGGCCTTATGCTGGCATCCATGGCGGTGAAATTGTTGCCGCGGGCACGGTGGAGCAGGTTATGAAAAACAAAAACTCCATCACTGCCAAATTTTTGCGCGGAGATGAAAAAATTGACATCCCTGCCTCAAGGCGACAGCCAAAGGATTTTGTCACCATTTTGGGCGCAAAGCAAAACAACCTCAAAAACATTGATGTTAAAATTCCAACTGGCATCCTCACACTGGTGACGGGCGTTTCGGGTGGCGGAAAATCCAGCCTTGTGAACGGAATTTTGTTTCCATATCTTTCCAATCTTCTCAACAACAGCAAGTTGGAGCTTGGGGATTTTAAAGAAATCAAAAATGCCGAGGTGCTGGACAAGGTTATCAACATCGACCAAGCACCAATTGGCAGAACGCCACGCAGCAACCCTGCAACTTACACTGGCGTTTTCACTGCAATTCGTGATTTGTTTGCAGCAACGCCAGATGCCAAGGCAAGAGGTTTTGCGTCGGGCAGATTTTCTTTCAACATCAGAGGCGGACGCTGCGAGGTGTGCGAAGGTGCTGGCGTAAAGGAAATTGAGATGTATTTTTTGCCAGACATCACTGTGCCATGTGAGGTGTGCCACGGCAAGCGATATAATCGAGAAACTTTGGAAGTGAGATATAAGGGCAAAACCATCAGTGATGTGCTGGACATGACGGTGGAAGAGGCGCTTAAGTTTTTTGAAAACATTCCTTCAATCAAAAACAAAATTCAATCGCTTTATGATGTGGGCTTGTCTTACATCAAGCTTGGGCAGCCAGCAACAACGCTGTCTGGCGGCGAGGCGCAGCGTGTGAAATTGGCAACAGAACTTTCCAGAAAAGACACCGGCCGCACGATGTATATTCTTGACGAGCCAACCACTGGTCTGCATGTTTATGATGTCAAAAAACTTGTTTCAATTTTGCAGCGACTGATTGGAAATGGCAACAGTGTTGTGGTGATTGAGCATAACTTGGATGTCATTAAGTGCGCAGATTACATCATTGACATGGGACCAGAAGGCGGAGATGAAGGGGGCACAGTTGTTGCTACAGGCACGCCAGAAGAGATTGCAAACAATCCAAACAGCCACACTGGCAGGTTTTTGAAAAAGATTTTGCAGTGAGAAGGTGTTGAACGACATCGTCCGAAACCCCTTATAGTACGCTCAGGGCGACATCCTTGCTCAGAATGACAGCGCTGGCAAGAATGTGCTCACCAGACAGTGGGTGCGGCTTTAATGTCATTTTGAGCCGACATTAATGGGTGACATTGTTGCATTTTTAAATTGACAACTTTAGGCTTGCTGTGATATAATTCTTTCCATGAGAGCAATCAATCTTGCATCCGGAAGTTCGGGCAACTTGACATACATTGAAACAGAACAGACACGCATTTTGGTGGATGATGGTGTTTCTTGCAAAGAAACGGAAAATCGTCTGGCGCTTTTGAAGGTGGCAGGTGCGGACATTGACGCGGTGATTGTGACGCACGAGCATGTTGACCACATCAGGGGCTTGGATGTGTTTTGCAAAAAGCACAATGTGCCAATTTATGCGCACCACGAGGTGTGGGCAACAATGTCAGACAAACTGGCGCGCGTTCCGCAGCATTGCCGCAAAAGTTTTGATGGCACCTTTCAGCTGAAGGACTTGACTGTTCAGCCGGTGGAAGTGTCGCACGATGTCAAGTGTTTTGGATATTCGTTTTTGGAAGGTGACAAAAAAATCAGCATCCTCACCGACCTTGGTTGCACCAATGACAACATTTTCAACTGCGTTAAGGAAAGTGCGCTGGTGTTTTTGGAGGCAAATCATGATGTTGCCATGTTGAAAAACAATCCAAGATATCCGCTTGCAACCAAGATGCGCATTTTGGGAAGGCATGGGCATTTGTCAAACGAGGCTTCAGCGCAGTTTGCCAAAGATTTGATTGAATCAGGCACAAGGCAGTTGGTGCTTTGCCACCTAAGCCAAGAAAACAACAGCCCGCAGTTGGCTTTTTCTTACATATCCAATTTTTTGGCAGAGCATGGCTTGATTGAAGGGGAAAGTTTTAAGATTGATGTTGCTTTGACGCATCCAACCACTTTGTTTAGAATTAAATGAAAAAGATGAACCATTTGGCTCATCTTTTTATTTTCTTTCATTAATAAAGTTGACAATGTTGTTTTGGGCGCAATAATCTCGCACAAAGGCTCCTTTGGCATCCGAATAAATTCCGTCGCAACCCACAATCATGCTGTCTTGCATTTTGCAGTTGAGGGATTCCAGAAAATTTGAAAGATATTCATTGGCTTGACAGTCATCATCAGAAGGGTTGGCTGTGCCGCCGGGATGATTATGGACAACAATTATGGATGTTGGATTTGTTGAAGCAACAAAGCCGCAGATGTCCAAAACGGGCAAGCCAACTTTGCGCACTTGTTGAAGGTCATATCTTCTTTGCCCAATAATTTCGCTGCGGATGCTGAGCGCAAAAAGAAACAAGTTTTCTGTGCTTTTGAAGCGCATGAGGTTTTCCAGCAAATTCAAAAATTCTGCCTGATTTTTGATGTTGAACTTGCTGTTTAGTTTGGAAATGAAATATAAGTCACGCAGTTGTCCAAAGCATTTGATTTTCATTGCCACCTTGTCGCCAACGCCGTGAATGCGCTTTAAATCGTTTATTTCGGCGTCCACAATGTTGGCAAAGCTGCCATATCTGTCCAGCAGGCGATGTGCAAGCGGATTGACATCCACGCGGGGCACGGCAAAAAACAGAAAAAGCTCCACTTGCTGAATTGGCGAAAGATTTGCAACGCCGGCATTTTGCGCAAGTTCAATCAGCCTTTTGCGGTGGTCTTTGTGACAGGTTATGCTTTTGACTTTTTCATTCTCACTCTTTTTCACGGTTTTCCCTCTGGCTTTTGCTTGAACGACAATTTTCGTCATGTTTCTTCTCATTCTAACATATTTCTTGGCATTTTCCAAAATGAAATGCAATATAATTTAATTGTAATTCAAAAATGTGAGGTGATTATGAAGAAAAAAGTGCTTTTGGGTTTTGCTTTTGCGCTTGCTTGCGTGTCTTTGGTGGGTTGTGGAAAAACAACATCTCAGCGCGTGGAAGACAATATGTCAGAATGGACAACGGTGTATTATTATGGCGAGGGAGAAAATTATTATGCCAGCATGTCCTCGGGAACAAGAGAAGGTGAATATTTGCTTAATGGCAAAAGCGAGAAAAAAGTGGACTATGCACTTTTAAGTTTGAAGCCAAGTGAAAGCATGAGTGCAAAGGTGATTAAGGTTAAGCTGACCATTGGCGAAGAAGAAACAGAGCAAGAACTGGAAATCAACGGCTTGAATGGCTGCTATATGGTGGATTTGGAAAAGAAACTTTCTGGCGAAGAAAACATCAAAATCTCTTATGGCGGAAAAGAGGTGGCGCTTTCCAATCTGTCCAAAGATTTTGCCATTGATGACAAAAAGGCCATTGAAATTGGCACAACAGAGTTGGAAGAGAAAATTTTGGCTTGCAAGTCTGGCAGAAAGTTGAACGCAGAGTGCTATTTGAGAGTTATGGACAAACAAGCAAACAACTTTGAAGAAGTGTTTTGGGTTTTCACCGTGATTAATGTGAAAAATGAAAACTTTTCTGTGATTATTTCCACAGCTGACGGTAAGGTGCTTGCAAAAAATGATTAAAAAAATGAAGCGAAATTGCAAAATATTTCGCTTTTTTTAAAGCTTTTTGTTGCTGGAAATGCAAAGTTTGTGCTAAACTTAAGCCATGAAGAAAGTTCATGAAGTGCAAGAAGAAGTGGTGGAGAAGGCAATTGTTTTCTGTCCCATTGCAAAAGAGCAAGACAAGGAATATCAGTTTGTGGAAATTGACAGGCTGTGTTTTTCTGCGGGCTTGAAGGTGGAAAAGATTTTCAGTCAAAGCGTTGACGCCTTCAACAGGCGCACAATCATGGGCAGCGGAAAACTGCAGGAAATTAAAGAGTTTTTGCAGCATCACCCTTGTGACACCTTGGTGGTGGATTTTCAGTTGACAGGCTCGCAGCTTAGAAATTTGTCGGAAGAGTTGGGGCTGAAGGTGCTTGACAGGATTTTGCTGATTATTGACATCTTTGCACAAAGCGCAAAGTCCAGCGAAGGCAAGATTGAAGTTAGGCTGGCGCAAAACAGATATCTGTTGACAAGGCTGTCTTCGCTTCAGGGCAGCGCGGGACGCTTTGGCGGAAAGGGCGCGGGAATGAGAGGTCCGGGGGAAACAAAGCTGGAGCTTGACCGCAGAAAGCTGGAAAAGGAAATCATCACCCTTTCGGCGGAGATTGAGAAAATTAAAAACAGCCGCAGACAAAACAGGGTTTTGCGGGAGAAAAATGGCATCAAGAGTGTGGTTTTGGGAGGCTACACCAACGCGGGCAAAAGCAGTTTGTTCAACTTGCTGACAAGAGAAAGCATATATGCCGACAACAAACTTTTTGCAACGCTGGACACCACCAGCAGAAGGTTGTTTTTGGAGGATGGCAAGTTTTGCTTGCTTACGGACACGGTGGGGTTCATCAGCAAGCTTCCACACGAACTTGTGGAAAGTTTTTCTGCCACGCTGGAAGAAGTGAAAAATGCGGACTTGATTTTGCACGTGGTGGATGTTTCTGACAAGTTTTATGTGAAAAACATTGAAATCACAAACAACATTTTGAATGAAATGAAAGCAACAAAAAACCGCATTGTGGTGCTTAACAAATGCGATTTGCTGGACAAACCAATTTCCATTGAAAAAAATCAACTGCTTGTTTCTGTCAAGAAGAAAAACAATATCGAGCAACTTAAAAGTTTGATTGCACAAATGCTTTTTGAAGAAAAATAAAAAACGCAAATTTTGCGTTTTTTTTGTTTTTGAACTTTCTCTGATTGCAAAACAAGTGAGCGCTTGAAAGCAGTTTGATTTCAAAAGCAGTCAGCAATTCAAAAAGCACCAATTTTAATGTCCGCCCCTTCGGGCGGAACGGGGCGCACTTCGTGCGCAGGAAAGCGGTTTTGTTTTGAAGCGGCTGCAAATTTTTAATGGGTCAGTTTTTATATTCGTTGAGTTTTTTCAAGAGAAAATCTGCATCCACGCCGTGCACGGCGGCTGCTTCTTCAATGGTTTCCATCTGGCTGACTGGGCAGGCAACGCAGTGCATTCCAAAGCCAAGAAACACCTCTTCCAAATTTGGATTTTGCTTTAGTGCTTGTCCGATGGTTGTGTCTTTTGACAAAACTGTTTCTGATTTTTTCTTCATTTTATGTTCTCCTTCTTAAAAAGTATTTTATCACAAAGCATTTGTTTTATCAAACAAAACTGTGCAAAAATTGTTGAAAAATGGCAAAAGTTTTGTCAAATTATGACAGAAAAAGTCTAATTTGCATGATTGACCATATTTTGTCTTTGCGCTTCATAAAACAATTTTAGGCAGGTGATTTGTGAATAATCTTTCAAAAATTGTTTTGACTGCAGATGGAAAGAAGATTGGCTATGTGCTGGATGTGGCAGTGGATTTTGACACTATGCAAAAAAGTGGATATTATGTGGTGGACGAAGAAAGTGAAGGGGAGTTTTTGCTGCGCTTGCAAGACATCTTGTGTGTCAGCGAAAGTTTTTTGTTGATTGAAGATGAGTCGCGCTTGGAATTTGTGACCGAAAGAAAAACCATTTTTGGAAAGCAGCTTTTGGGTGAGAAGGCAGAAGATTTTGGCAGGCTGCAAAGCTTGGTGTTTGGAAAAAACAAATGCGAAAAGTTTGTGACGGACAAAGCCGAAGTGGCATCAAGGTTTGTGAAAAGCGTTGGAGATGATTTTATTATGCTGAGATTAAAAAAACGCAAAAAAAATGCTGCAAAATTTGATTTTAATTTTTCAAATCTTGATGGCGTTGTGGAAATTCAGGGCGCACAATATTTACGTGAAAAGGTGCCAGTTTCTGCGCCGGAAAAAATCAGCCTTTCTGCAAAATATTATGTTGGCAAAATTTGCACGCAGGACATCTTGGGATATAACAACGAGAAAATTGTTGGCAAAGGCGAAGTTGTCACAAAAAGCGTGGTTGAGAAGGCAAAAAAGCACAACAAGCTTAATCATCTGTTTTTTGCCGTAAAAAAGTGAAACTTTTTCTTAAAAATGCCCTTTTTTCTGCAATTTGCCGCAAAAAGTGGTTGAAAAAAATAATTTTGAAAAAAATATGAAAATTGAAATTAAATTAAAAAAATATTAAAAA
>CAMRSX010000021.1 GCA_947053595.1 uncultured Clostridia bacterium | reverse complement strand
GAATAAAACAAAAGCAAAAGAGCGGGCAGCGTTACGCTCTGCCAGCAACCGCTCTTTTTGCAAAGAAATTGAGTTCGTGGCGTGTGCTTGTCTGCCGAGCGCAGCGGAGGCACTCGTATCAAGACAAGCACACGCCAGAATCCCAAATAAAAAAAACTTTTGCCAATTACAAATATTTGTGCTATACTATAAAAAATTAAATAAATTAATTTTGTGAGGCTTTATGAAAAAAGAGAAAATTTTAGTTGTGGCAATTGCTGGTGCGGGAAAGACATATCTTGCAGAACATTATGAAAATGTTGTAGATTTTGAATATTTGTATCATCTGTGGAACTATGATGAAGCAATTAAAGACTTACCAATAGACCAACATAAAGGAAATCCTAATCGCAAACCAAATCCAGACTATCCTTGGAATTATATTGTTGATATAAAACATGAACTAGAAAAAGGTAAAATAGTTGTTATTCCAGGTATGCCTAACGGAATTTATGCTTGTATAGTGGGCAAAGACTATTTTGATAAAGATACAAGAATTATTTTTGCTTTACCTGATAAAAACGATTTTGAAACTTTAGCAGAAAGATTTAGAAAAAGAGGAAATCCAGAGTCATTTGTTAATCTTGTAAAAGATAACTTTCTTAAAGCTCATGATTTGGCACAAAATTTTGAAGGTGCTGAATATTTGATTATACCTCCTAAAAAATACTTGTCAGATGCTTTGATTGAATATGGAATCAAACTAAAACCAGGTATTGGGCTTATCAAAGAGAATAGAAATGCTGGAAAACAATTTGAAAAGGAATATAAAAAACTAAAAAATCAAAAGCAAAAATATAGTGTAGATATAACTACTTCCACTATTAAAGAATTGTAATTATAAAAAAGGATACATTATTAGTATCCTTTTTTTGCTAGTTTCAAAATTTATAGCCCTTGAAGGACTGTTTTTTTTCTGCTTAAAGAGCGTCCACGGTGATGTCGTCAATCAAATTTTCGCGCAGACTGAATTTAACATAGTTTTTGTTTTTGCCAGAAATTGTGATGAACTCGGTTGTGGAAAGGGGCAAGAACGAAGAAAAGTTTCCAAAGAACTCTCTTATTTGCGCGCTGTCAATTTGGCTTTTTAAGTTTTCGCTTAAGAGTGAAAGCGCAAACTCATAGTCCTTTGCTTTGACGCTTTCCATAAGTTGGTATGGCACAAGTTGGCTTTTTCCGGTGCTGGCATTGTGGGTGAAATTTTCTTCTTCCACGGTGATGTCCTCCTCAAATTTGTATTTTGCATTTCGCTGGCGCCCCGCGCTGTCATTAAAACTTTTTGTGAGCGTCAAAAAGTCGCCATTAATTTCGGCGTTTCCACAAAAGTGCGTCAGTTTGTTGTGCTTGGTGGAAAAGGAATATAAATCTTCTTCAAACTGAATGCAAGCAAAGTCTTTCAGCTTGAAGATGTTATATTCCTTGCAAGGGTGTGGACAAAAATATTCCACACGCGTGTTGTTGAAATCAAACCAAATCTTTTGCCCGCACACGGCAACCTCGCAGTTTTTTCCGGCAAAGCTTAGGTTTTGCTTGTGCACAATCTTAAGCCGCTGCAACTGTTCAAGCAAAAGCAAAGTGTGGTTGTCTTGAGGAAAGATGGACAAAAACTGGCTCTCTTTTGGGCAGTTTAGGTTGATGTAAAAGGGAAGCGAACTTGCGTCTTCTGGATAAATCAAAAGCGTGTCCTCGTCTTCAATTTCCAGCATGTCGTTTTCGTCCAATTCACATTCTTCATTTTTTGCCTTCACAAGGCAAGGGTAGGTGGTTTTTAAAACATATTTCATATTTTAAATATATGACAAAAATTGATGCTTTAATGCTTGCAAATTGCGGCAATTTTCAAGCACTGCTTTTGTTTTTTGATGCGTATGACAAAAAATGACACTAAAAATAAGCAAACATCGTCTAAAAAAAACGCTTTTGGCAAACATGTCTTGTGGAGGAAGTTATGAAAATTTGGAAAGATGAAGAAGTTAAAGCGCTTTTTGGACAGGTTGAAAGCTGCAAAAAAAATGGTAGCCCACTGCGCAGTGCATTTGCTGCTCATGCGCAAAGCTTTAAGCGTAAGCCAAACAGTGTGAGAAATTATTACTATCATGAGGTGGACAACTTGGCGCAAGACGAGGCAAGGCGGGCAAGGTTGGGTGTGGAATTGTCCCTTCATGAAAAGGTGCATTTTGAAAGCTTTGCCAAAGAGCAAGAGGAAGAGCTTTTTGAAAAGATTGAAAAACTGGTGCAAGAAGGCTGCTCCGTGCGCCTTGCGTGCCAAAAGCTTAGCAACGGAAATTTGGCGCTGATGACGCGTTTGCAAAACAAATATCAAAACATGTGCCGCAAAATCAAGCAAGACAACAACATCATCCACTTTCAGCCAAAGCAAAAGCTTTTGACAGACAATGACATCAACAGTTTGTTTCTTGGGCTTGTTAAGTTGATTAAAAAAAACGCCACAGAGGAAGCCATGGAAAAATCGCAAGTTTCCAATCAGCTTTTGAAGAAGGCGTTTGCCGACCTTGGCAGAAAGGACAAAGAACTTTCCAGCCTTAAGGCAGAGTTTGAAAGGTTGAAAAAAGAGAATGAAGTGCTGAGGCTGATGCACACTCAAAACAAAAACGATGCACTTAAAAACCACCTTATAAGCAAAAGAAACAAGCTGGAACAGCCAAATTCAAAAAGGGTTTGATTTTGTGTGAAATTTGTGCTATGATTTAGTTATGGAAATCAAGCTGATTACAGGTGCCACCACTTATGAAGCGGGCATCAACACCATAAAGCAGATTGATGGAACCAACCTCAACTTTTTGAACCTTGTGGTTGTTCCGGATGCTTTTTCCATGCAGGCAGAAAGCTTGATTTTTGAGAAGCTTAACATCAAGTCCACCTACAACATTGAAGTTGTGGGCATTTCCAGACTGGCAGCAAAGATTTTGCGCAGCAACAACATCCCTTTTGGGCGCATCAGCGCGCTGGAAGAGGTGTTTAATATATACAGGGCAGTCAATTTGTGCAAAGACAAGTTTTTGTTTTTCAAAAGCCACGGTGTGGATTTGTGCCTGAAAATTTTGCAGGTGGTGAAGCAGTTTAAGGCATGCAAAATCTCTCCAAAGCAAATCAAAAGTGTTGGCGACGAGGTTTTGGACAACAAGATGCACGATTTAAGGTGCATATATGATTGTTATCAGCAGCTGATGGGCGAAAAACTGGATTTGTCGGGGCTTTTGGATTTTTTTGTGACACAAGCGCAGCAAAATCTTGATTTGTCCAACATCAGGCTGTTTTTTGTGAATTTTGACAGCTTTACGCTGGAAATCAACAACTTCATTTGCAGGCTGGCTGGCATGGTGAATTGCGTTTATATTGGCATGGCAAAGCCGTTGTCAAGAAAAAACGCATACATATATGAGGACGACATTTTCAAAAAAACCACTGCTCTTGCCAAGCAGCATGGTGTTTCGGTGCAGGTGGAAAGCGCCGCAACAGCGCTGGAAAATGAAAGCCTTGACATTGTTTGCAACTTGTTTGCATTTGAAATTGAAAGCAAAAAAAACAACTTCTTTTTGAATGTGCTTGCCAAAAACATGCGTGACGAAGCGGAGTTTGTGGCAAAATATATAAAGCGCGAGGTGACAAAGGGAAGCCGCTTTAAGCATTTTGCGGTGGCTGTGTCTGACAAGGCATATTTTGACTGCATCAAAAACGCCTTTTCCATGTTTGGCATCTGCGCCAATGTGGACGATGCGGTGGATTTGTCCCAAACAATTTTGGGAAGGTTTCTTTTGAAAATTGTGCAGGTTGCAAAGCTGGGTTTTGACACTGAGGCGCTGCAGTTTTTGGCATCTTGCCCACTGCTTGGCGTGGACGAAAACGCGCTTTCTGACATTGAATATCTTGTCATTTCTGACGAAACTGAGTTTGTTGAGCGCTTCCCTCAATATCAAAAAATTGTGGGGCTGATTGCGCAAATTGCGCGCGCAAAAAAGGTGTCGCAGTTTTGCAATTTGCTTAAGTGCACGCTGCAGTTGGTTTCGCCAAATTTTGAAAAACTTTTGCAACAGATGCAGCAGCAGATGCTGTTTAAGAAAGAAAGCGAAAATTTGCAGTCTTTGCAACTGACTGAAAAGGTGCTGGAAAAACTTTCGCAGCTGGAAGGAGATGAGGAGTTCAACCTCTTTGACTTTGAAAACTTGTTGGTGCTTTCGCTTTCCAGCGTGAAGGTGGAAACCATTCCTGCCTTTGTGGACGCGGTGTTTGTGGGCGACGCCACAGACAGCTATTTTGAAGATGCAAAGGTGCTTTTTGTGCTGGGGGCAACGGCAGGCGCATTGCCACGGGTGAAAAATGACAATTCGCTGATTGACGATGAGGACATCAGAAAGCTTCGCCTTAATTTTGCGCTGGAACCAGAAATCAAGGTGCTTAACAGGCGAAGCCGTCTGAAGTTGTTTGAGCTTTTGCAGCACGCAAAACAAAAGTTGATTGTTTGTGTGCCAACAACAGTGGACGGCAAGCAAAGCGAAAAAGCAAGCTTTGTGGAAGATTTGACGCAACTTTTTGGAAAGAATGTTGTGCACACTGGCGCGTTTGAAGAGTTTGATTTGCCAGTGTTTTCCAGTGCTCAGCAACTGGACAGGCTGTTGTTTGCGTTGGGCTGTCAAAACAACTTCCTTTCTGCTTACACCCGTCTGAAGCAAAAAGGCAAACTTCCAAAGTGTTATGAAAGCGCTTTGGCAGCAATTATAAAAACCAGCATTGTGTCAGACAAAAAAATTGAAACTGTGGAAGGAAAGCTTTTGCTGGAAAAAGACACAATTTCGGCGTCAAGGCTGGAAAGTTTTTTCTGCTGTCCAATGCGTCATCTTTTTCAATATGCTCTTGGCTTAAAGCCAAAAGAAAACATTATGCCAAACAAGGCCATGTTTGGAACTTTTCAGCATGCTCTTTTGTGCCATTTTGTTTCCACCTTTGCAGAGGATGTTGCCAAAGTGGATGAAAAAAGTTTGGAAAAATATTTGAGAGAAAATGTTGTCAAGTTTGCCCAAGAGATATATCATCCCAAGACGCTGAAAAGCGTACATTTTCTGAACCATCTTAAAAATGAAAGCAAAATCATTCTCAAAAATGTCATAAGAGAGCAAAAAAACAGCGCATTTAGGCCATATTTGTTGGAAGAAAAGGTGTTTTTGCCACTTTCGGACAACTTAAAGCTTTTTGGAATTGTGGACAGGGTGGACAAGTGTGGGCAGTTTTTTAGGGTGCTGGATTACAAAACCGGCAAGCGCGCAACTGTTTCCAAGGATTTGTTTTATGGCACAAAACTGCAGCTGTTTTTGTATGGAAGTGCCATTCAAAAATGCACGGGTTTGCAGTGTGCTGGGGCTTACTTTTTTGATTGTCAAACAAAATATGACAAGGTGGGAAAGGCTGTCACACTGTTTAATGGGCAGACACTGAAAGACACCAAAGTGGTGGATTTAACAGACTGGCGTGTGGCGGAAGGCGAAAAAAGCGACATCATTGGCATGAGCATAAGAAAAGGTGCAAAAGAAGGCGAGTTTGCTTATAAGGGTGGCAACGCAGTGGAAAGTTTTGCGCCGCAGTTTGATTATGCCGTTGCAATTTCGCTGGAGGCAGCAAGGCAGATGCGGGAAGGTTATGCGCAGGCAAAGCCCTTTGAAAACGCGTGCGATTTTTGCCCATATATTGCCATTTGCAGACACAGCGAAGCCGACGGCTGTCGCAAGGTGCTACAGGCTGCCAAAAAGGCAAATAAAGGAAGTTGCGATGAAGATTGAAGAACAAGACAAAGTGCTGGAAAACAACAAAAAGCGGATGTTGGTTAGTGCCTCGGCGGGCAGTGGCAAGACATATATCATGATGAAATACATCACTTTTTTAATTTGTGAAAAGCGCGTGCCTGTCAAAAAGTTTTTGGTTCTGACTTTCACAAAAGCGGCTGCAACCCAAATGAAAGAGCGGCTTTTGAAAAACTTGAAAGAAAAGCAAAAAGAAAATCCAAATGACGAGTTTTTGACAGAGCAGATTGATGCGCTTTCCACGGCAAACATCTCCACAATTCACGCGTTTTGTGAAAAATTTTTGAAAAAATATGCCAATTTGCTTTCGCTGGGCGAAAACTTTTCGGTTGTGGACGAAGATGTTTCGCTGCTTTTGAGGCGTCGCGCTTTTGAGGCGGCGTGCAAGAGGCTGGAAGAAGAGCGCTTGCAAGATTTTGCAGAGTTGTTTTCCAGTTTCAAAAACGACAAGCAAAAATTGTGTGACATTGTCATGCAGCTGGAAAGCTTGGCAAACTCGGTGGCAGACAAAGAGGCGTTTGTCAGCGCAAATGAAAAGCAAAGCGAGGTTTTCTTTGACGAGGCAGCAAGTTTTCTTTTTAAGTTTTTTCAAAAACAACTGCAAGAAAGTTTGCTTGCGCTGGAAAGTTTGCACGTGCAAGACTTTTTCTTGCAGCTTTGTGACCGCCTTAAAAGCGTTTTGGACAGCAAAAACATCTTTGAAATGTCTGCCAACTTTGCTGCGTTTTCATATCCAACGCATCCTCTCAAAAAGGTTGTGGGGGAGGATGTGATTGCCGTAATGCAGGTGATTAAGAAAAACATCATGCAAACAAAAACAAAACTGACAGCCTTGCAGCTGGACAACCCACAAAATGTGCAAAAGCAGCGCAGCGGCGTGCTGGAGAAGATTTTGATTGAGCTGTTCAAGATTTATGAGCAAGAAGAAAACAAACTTAAGTCGGCAGAAAATTGTTTGGATTTTTATGACCTTGAAAAATATATGAGCATCCTCTCTTGCAGCAACAATTTGTTTGATGGTTTGGAATATGTGTTTGTGGATGAATATCAAGACACCAACAAAATTCAAGAGAGAATCATCAAAAATGTGGCAAAAAACTGCAATTTTGTGGCGGTTGGGGATGTCAAGCAAGGCATTTATGGCTTCCGTCTTGCCAGCAGTGAAATTTTTTTGAAAGACTTAAGAGACTTTGAAGCCGACGAGCAAAGTGCGGTAAACTTTTTGAAATGCAACTTCAGAAGCGCTCAAAAGGTGCTGGACTTTGTCAATGATGTGTTTGGCGCGTGCATGACAAAAGAAGTGGCAGGCGTGGACTATCTTGCAACCTCCATGCTGACTCAAGCGGACAATTCTCGTTTTGTGGACGATGGCGCTAAGGCGGTGAACATTGATTTGATTGCTCCAAAAGAGCCAGAAGAGGACAAGCCAGTTCAACTTTACAGCGTGAAGGATGCCAAGCTTTCTCAAGACGAAAGCAACGTCACCATGCTGAAGGACATCAAGAGGCAAATTTTGAAAGTGTTGTCGTCCAAAATTTCTGAGGACGGCGTTTTGCGAGATGTCCGATATAATGACATTGCCATAATCTCGCGCGGGCGAAACTTGCTGTTCAATCAGCTGGAAACTTTTTTGCAGCAAAGCGGCATTCCTGTGGTGTCAAACTCCAGAAAAAAGCTTTTGGATGAGGGCGAAATGAAGATGCTTTTGTGCCTTCTTAAACTTATTCTTTTGCCAAACGACGACATTGCGTGCACAAGCGTGCTGCTTTCTGGACTATATCACAAAGATGTGCAAGATTTGCTGGAGGCCAAGCACAGCAGCGGCAAAAGCATCTGCCAAATTGCTGCAACCGAGGCAAAGTTTTCTGATTTTTTTGAAGATTTGAAGACGCTTCAAAACACCTATCCAATTTTTGGACTGAGAAAATGCTTGGAGTGGCTTTTTCAAAAGAGGAATTATCGCGCTTACATCAACCTTCATCATCCAAACCTCAACACCTTTGTGGACAAGTTTTTGGACGAAGTGGAAAAATATGATTTTGATTTACCAATGCTGATTTCGCACTTTGAGACCGTGGATATTGTGGTTTCTCCAGAAATCAGCGTGGTGGACGATTCGGTGCTTTTGACAACCGTGCACGACAGCAAGGGTTTGGAATATCCCATTGTGTTTTTGATTAATTGTGACAAATCCTTCTCAAAAAGCACGCCTTTTGATGTTAAAATCAACGAGCGCTTTGGCATGGCCGTGAAGCAGTTTGACAAAGACAACAACAACGAAGTGATGAGCCTAAGGATGTGCGCCATTGACGAAAGCCAAAAGCAAGAGTGCTTTGTTGAAGAACTTATGATTTTTTATGTTGCGCTGACGCGCGCAAAGAATCGTCTATATCTGTTTGGACACCACAAAGATTCCTTTTTCAACAAACTGAGTGTGAAGGAATGTGACTGTTATTTTGACCTCATCTTTTTTGCGCTGGCTGACGCAAAAGCGCAGTTTGAACAAAGCGGAAAATTTGTGGATGACAAACTTTGCATCAACTTCATTGAAGATGTGGACTTTCAGCAAGAGGGGCAAAAGCAAGATTTGGCGCAAGCGGAGTTTTCTGAAGAAGTGGTGAAGCAGATTGAAGACTATCTCAATTTTTCTTACAACCTGAGCGAAGCGGCAAACTTCAAATTGAAAGAAAGTGTGACAAGCCTAAACAACAAAAACGCAGAGGATGTGTTTGTGAAATTCAACAATCAGCACTTCAATTTCAGCGAAAGTTTCATTGAAATTGGAAATGCATATCACTTTGCTTTGAAGGCGATTGATTTTGAAAAGGTGAAAAATCTTGAAACATTGCAGCAAGAAATGCAAAAAAATGCAGCATTTTTTGACGAGCAGTTGCTTGACAAAAATTTGCTTTTGAAAAACATTGAAATTTTAAAGCCGCTCACCGATGGCAAAAAGGTGTTTAAAGAAAAAGAATTCATCATGAAAGAAAAAATTTGCAATTTGGTTGAAAGCGAACTTGCGGACGAAATTTTAATTCAGGGCGTTGTGGATTTGTTTGTTATGCAAAACGATAAAATTGTTTTGGTGGATTATAAATATTCCAATCTCTCAGACGAAGGATTGTTGAAAAAATATAAAAATCAACTGTTTTTATATAAAAATGCTATTGAAAATGCGTTTAAAGTGCCGGTTTCTGCAATTTATTTGCTTTCTTTAAAGCAAAGTAAATTGATTGAATTGCAATTTTAAACGCCATAAAATTATTAAAAAAGATGGGAAAACAAAAGTTTTTCCCATTTTTTCTATTTGTTTTTTTGTCCTTATTTTCCTTTAAATTTTTTATTGATGCAAAAATAATTAAAAAAAAGC
>CAMRSX010000020.1 GCA_947053595.1 uncultured Clostridia bacterium | reverse complement strand
AAAAGGCGTCCTCTTCTGTTTAAAATACCATATTACAATATTTTATGCAAAGAAAATTAAAAGCGCTTTAAAAAATCTGCCAAAAAGCAAAGGGTTTTTGATGCAAAACGCCTCTTTTTGTAACATAATTTGTTTAAAAGCAAAAAGTTGAGCAGTGTGCATTTTTTTTGCCGCACGCGTGAAACTTGAAAGCGGAGGGGAAGAGAAATATGAAAATTCCCATTGACATTGATGGATTGTTGACCAATTTCTTGCAGAATTTGAAGGGTTTGTGCTATTATTTTGTTATGAAAAACGTGGAAATTCTTGCGCCAGTTGGCAATTTTGAAAGTTTGGAAGCGGCAATCGGCTGCGGAGCTGATGCTGTGTATCTTGGGCTTGACGAATTGAATGCGCGTGCAAACATACAAAATTTCAACATTCAAAACATTGGGGATGTGATTGCGCGTGCTCATCTTTTTGGCGTGAAGGTTTACATCACACTTAACATCTTAATTTCGGATGCCCAGATGGAAGGCGTTTTGAAGGTGGTGGAAACACTTTTGCAGTTGAAGGTGGATGCCTTCATTGTTCAGGATTTGGGCTTGGCATTTTGCATAAAACAAAAATTTCCAAATGCAGTTTTGCACGCCAGCACTCAGATGGGAATTTGCAATTTGGAAGGCGCGAGGTTTCTTGAAAAGCTGGGTTTTTCACGCGTGGTGCTTGCAAGGGAAACGGGCTTAGATGAGATTGAAAGAATTCACAAAAATTGCAATATAGAAATTGAGTTTTTTGTTCAGGGGGCGCTTTGCGTTTCTTATTCTGGCAACTGTTACATCTCCGCCATCAATGCTGATGCAAGCGGAAATCGCGGCAAATGCAAACAATTTTGCAGACTTCCTTACACATTGCAGGCTGGACAGTTTGAAAAGAAAGGCTATCTTCTTTCGGCAAAAGACTTTTGTATGTTGGAAAAATTGGAGACTTTGGCAGAGGCTGGGGTTGTAAGCTTTAAGATTGAAGGGCGAGCAAGGCGTGCGGGCTATGTGGCAGCAGCAACGGCAGTATATCGCCAAGCAATTGATGCTTATGAAGCAAACAAACAGCCAAAATTTGATGTTGCAGCAGGAAAAGAAATTCTGAAAAAGGCATTCAACAGAGGCGACTTCATTTCGGGCTATTTTGAAGACACAAAAATTTTGGACAGCAACATTCAGGGGCATCGCGGCGTTGCCATTGGCAAGGTTTTGAACGTAAGTTTTGGCAAGAGGTTTAATGTTGTCAGGTTGAAATGCAATCACAAGCTTGTCAGGGGTGACGGACTTAAATTTATTTTGGATGGAAAAGAAATATGCTCGATTGGCGTGAATGATGTGAAAGAAATTTCAAAAGGCATTTTTGAAATCACCACCACAGCAAAAGTTAAAAAGGATTGTGATGTAAATTTGACGCTTGATGTCCAAAATGAAGAAAAATTGCTGAAAAAACAAAGAAAAATTGATGTTTTTTGCAAATTTTATGCCAATGTTGGAAAAACCCCAGCTTTAAGTTTGCGTGACAAAAATTCAAATGTCCAAGTTTTGATTGAAAGCGAAGAGCCTTGTGACAAGGCAAAAACCATGCCAACAAGCGTGGAAGAAGTGAAGGAGCAGCTTTGCAAAGGCAGCGAAATGTTTGAACTGCATTTTGAAAAAATTGAGTTGGAAAATGTTTTTCTTCGCAAGGCACAACTTAACCAAATGCGCAGGGTGGCATTTGAAAAACTGAAAGAAGAAATTGTGAAAAAATATGAAGAGGCAAATATTTTTCCGTTTGTTGAAAGCAATGCCTCTTTGCAAGTTTTTGAAGAGAAAAAACAAAAGCAGCAAATTTTGTTGTTTTCTGATTTGAAACAGTTGCAAGCTGTCCCAAAAGAAAACTGCAAATTGGTGTATTGCCCAGAGCAGTTTGAGCGGGCAAAAGTGAAAGAAGTTTGCAACGCGCTTGAAGGAAATGAAGTGTTTTTAAGTTTGCCAATTTATGCGGGCGAAAAAGACACCACTCTTTTCAAGCAAATTTTGTCCGACAATGAAAGCTTGGGAATTTATGCCAACAATTATTATGCCCTCAACTTGGCAAAGGGCAGAAAGGTGATTGCGTCCAACAACTTGAATGTGTTCAACTCTTTTTCTGTTTTGGCGCTTTTTGAAATGGGCGTGAAAGACATTGTGGTGTCCATTGAAACGGACGGCAACATCCAAAACTGCGGCGCAAATTTGTTTGAACTTTGTTGTTATAAGCCCGTGCAGATGAATTTTGTGCACTGCCCATTTAAGGAGCACTTTGCTTCCACTTGCAAAGCTTGCAAATTTAAAAAGGGTGTGATTTATCAGATGCAAAATGGCGCAAAACTTTTGCTTGAGCGGACAAAGGCCATCTCTTGCAACTTTCAGCTGTGCTCTTTGGTGCCGCTGCCAAAGAGGTTTGACAAATTTTCTGAAGCAAAATATTTGTTTTGAAAAACAAAAAACAAGTGATATATTAAAAGCATTGGGGGAAAGAAAAAATGAAAAACTATTTTATTATTCATGCGCTTGGCAACACAGCAAATGATTATTGGTATCCTTTTGTCAAGCAACAAATTGAAAATGGGGGTGCTGAGTGTTTTGCGCCAACTTTGCCTCCTGTTGAAAATATGTCTTATTCAACTTGGGCAAAGGCTTTTGAGCCATACAAAAAACATATAAACAAAGATTCAGTTTTTGTTTGCCATTCCACTGGCAGCATTTTTGCAGTGCATTATCTTATGGAAAACAATCTTAAAATTGCAAAGTTTATTGGCGTGGTTTCTTTCAATCAGTGCAACACAAATTCTCCACATCCCGATTGGGAGGAAATCAACAAAACTTTTTTTGTGAAAAACTTGCCAGACTTCAAAAAATTTGCAAAAGAAAGAGTTTGCTTCTATTCTCCAACGGACATCTATGACTTCAAGCTTTTGGATGATTTTGCCACAAAAATTGATGCTAAGAAAGAAATTATTGAACAGGCGGGACATTTCACCGCGGTGACAGGCTATGGAGAAAAGTTTAAAGAAGTTTTAAAACATCTCTAAAAGTGAAAAAGTTGAAATCAAAACATGCCCTTGCAGTTTGAAACGCCAAAAGTGCAAGCTGGTTTTTGGGCAGATAATCGACAACATTCTTGCCGATTATTTTTTTTAATGACATAAAAACTTTACATTTTTGAGCAAAAAAGCTATACTTGTTTTGGAGAGAAAAAAGGAGAAACAAAATGAAAATCAGACCAATTTTTGACAGAGTTGTGCTTTTGCCAAAGGAGGCAGAAAAAGAAACCAAAAGCGGAATTATCTTGCCAACAGCAGCGCAAGAAAAATCGCAAATTGCCAGCGTGGTGGCTGTTGGAAAAGGCGGCGTTGTGGATGGCAGCGAAGTGAAAATGGAAGTTGCCGTGGGCGACGAGGTGCTTTATGCCAAATACAGCGGCACCGAATTTTCGCTGGACGGAAAGAAATATATTGTTATTAAGCAGTCAGACATCTTGGCTGTTTTGGAAAAATAAGGAGGAGTTTTATGGCAAAACAAATTATGCAGGGCGAAGAAGCCAGAAAAAGTTTGGAAGCGGGCGTCAACAAACTTGCCAACACAGTTAAAATCACGCTTGGCCCAAAGGGAAGAAATGTGGTGCTGGGAAGAAAATATGACACCCCTCTCATCACCAACGACGGCGTGACAATCGCCAAAGAGATTGAACTTTCTGACCCATTTGAAAACATGGGCGCCGAGCTTATCAAGCAAGTGTCCGTCAAAACCAATGACGTTGCGGGTGACGGCACAACCACCGCGTGCGTGCTGGCGCAAGCCATCATTCGCGAGGGCTTGAAAAACTTCACAGCGGGTGCAAACCCAATCATCTTGAAAAAAGGCATCTTTAAGGCTGTGGATGTGGCATGCGAAGAGCTTAAAAAACTTTCCAAGCCAGTGGCAAACTCCAAGGACATTCAGCAGGTTGCAAGCATCTCTGCTGCGGATGAAGAGATTGGAAAATTGATTGCCGAGGCAATGGAGAAGGTGGGCAGCGACGGCGTCATCACCGTGGAAGAAGCCCAAACCATGAACACCGAGCTTAGCATTGTGGAGGGCATGCAGTTTGACCGCGGCTATCTTTCTCCATACATGAGCACCAATCCCGAAAAGATGGTTGCAGAGCTGGAAAGTCCATACATCTTGATTTCGGACGGCAAAATTGCCTCTTTAAGCGAAATATTGCCGCTGTTGGAGCAAATTGTGAAGGTGTCGGGGAAGCTGCTTATCATTGCGGACGATGTGGAAGGCGAAGCGCTTAATGCACTGATTTTAAACAAACTTCGTGGGGCACTTAATGTGGCTGCCGTGAAAGCTCCAAGTTTTGGTGACAACAGAAAAAACATGTTGGAAGACATTGCAATTTTGACAGGCGGGATGTATGTCAGTGCTGACCTTGGCATCGATTTGAAAACACTGACGCTGGACAATCTTGGCAGAGCCAAGCTGGTGAGAGTGGACAAAGATGTCACCACAATTGTGGAAGGCGCAGGAGATGCCAAAAACATCAAAGCCAGAGTGGAAACCATCAAGCAACAAATTGCGGACGCCAAAACAGATTATGACAAAGAAAAACTTTCTGACCGCCTTGCAAAGCTTGCAGGGGGAGTTGCTGTTGTGAAAGTTGGGGCGGCAACAGAAGTGGAAATGAAAGAAAAGAAACTTCGCATTGAAGACGCACTTTCTGCCACCAAGGCGGCTTCTGAAGAGGGCATTGTGCCGGGCGGCGGAGTTGCACTCTTAAAAACCACTCCTGCCGTTAAGGCACTGGTGGAAAGTCTTTCTGGCGACGAAAAGACAGGTGCTGCCATTGTGCTGCGCGCATTGGAAGAGCCAATCAGACAAATTGCCACAAATGCTGGCATTGATGGAGGCGTGGTTGTCAACAAAATTTATGAAAATCTTGACAAGCCTGCCTTTGGCTTTGATGCGCTCAACAACGAATATGGCGACATGGTGAAGAAGGGAATTTTGGACCCAACCAAAGTTTCGCGCTCGGCACTTGTGAATGCGGCTTCCGTTTCTGCAACACTTCTCACAACCGAGGCCATTGTGGCGGAACTTGAGGATAAAAAGCAAGCAGAGGAAAGAAATGTTTATTAATTTGCTTGACAACTAACGAGTTTGGCTCTATAATCAAAAATAAGAAAATGTGGAGGATATATGAAAAAATTTCTTAGTGCTGTAGCTTGCAGTTTGCTTCTAATTCCATGCGTGTTTTTGTTTAGCGCATGTGGCAAGCCTTCTCTTGGAAATAAAGATTGGGAAAGTGTCGGGTTGTCTTCTGACACAATTTCGCTGCCCAACCTTAGGGTTGAAGCAGTGACAAAAGTAAACACAAATCAAGAAGTTGCGGTTTCAATTTTGTGGAATGACGGAAGCTTGGAAGCTTTTGATGCTTTGGCTTTGGAATGTTTTACAAAAATTCCTGCCAACAAAACTTTTGATGACACAGTGGAAACAGATATTGATGCCTTGATTGAAAGCAATTTGCAAGCAAAAAAGTTTTCTGCAGTTTACACTGTTGATGGACAAAAATTCTTCTGCACTGTAAATTACTTCTTGGAAGATGCTTCAGTTATGGGCATGGTTTACAGAAAAAATCAAATTTTGCTGGGCTTTTCGAAAGAAATTAAAGTCAACATTTCTCATGAGTTTTGGGAGCTTGATTCGCAAGACCACTCTTGGTTTACAACAGAGGAGTTGCAAGAGTTTGGGCTTGTTGGTTTGCAGGCTCCACAAGGCAATGTCATTGGAAAACTGGCAGAAGACTCCACTTCACGAAAAAACATATATTTGTCTTTGGAAAATATTACAAGAGAAGGTTTCCAAAACTTTTGCCGAAAGCTTTATGATGACCATGGTGCAAATTTGGGTTTCATGAATCGAGAAGTTCCTTTTGAAGAACTTTTTATAGACACTGGTTTCACAGAGCTGTTTGAGGCAAACTATCAATTCGGAAGCGTAACTGGAAAGCTGGTGATAACTTTTGGCAGCGAACATATGCTTATCCGCGTTTCGGTTGACAAAGTATAAGAAAAAACAGTCCAATATGGGCTGTTTTTTTGTTGCCGGATGCAAAATTGTGAATTTAGGTATTATTTTATAAATTTATTCACAAAAATAGAAGGAATTTTTGGCTTTTTGTGGTATATTAAATTGTTAGGAGTTTGAATGCAACAAAACAGAGGCTTTGGGTCTGACTTTTTGACAGAACTTAAGCGCAAAAACGATTTGGTTTCGGTTATGTCCAACTATTTGAAGCTGGAGCAGAAAGGAAGTCGTTTTTGGGCTTGTTGTCCGTTTCACAGCGAGAAAACACCTTCCCTCTCCATCAATGAGGAGGAAGGGATTTATTATTGCTTTGGCTGCAAAGAGTCTGGCGATGTCATCAAGTTTATCCAAAAAATGGAAAACATCGACTTTATGGATGCCGTCAAGCTTTTGGCAGAAAAAGCGGGGATGGAAATTCCGGCGTTGCAGGGTTCGGAAGAGCGAAAACAATCCAGACAACTGAAAGAACGCGTGCTTTTGGCGCTGGACTTTGCTTATAAGCACTATATGGAAAATCTTTACAACAAAGACGCCAAGAAGGCGCAGGATTATATCAAGCTGCGCAAGTTCACCAGAAGAGAGTTGGAAGATTTTAAGATTGGATATTCCAAAAACTGGACGGACATGGTGGAATATCTTCAAGACAAAGGCTTTTCTGAAAAAGAAATGACAGAAGCAGGCATCTGCGGCAAGAAAAACAATCATCTGTTTGACGTGCTGGGCGAAAGACTGGTATTTCCTATTTTCAACTCTTTTGGCGAGTGTATTGGCTTCAGTGCAAGGGCGCTGGAGAAGACGGATTTTGCAAAATATAAAAACACCGCAGAAACTATTGTTTTTCAAAAGGGAAAGGTGGTTTTTGGCATCAACATCTTAAAAGCGCAAAAGCAGCAACAACTGCTGGACAAAATCATTTTGGTGGAAGGGCAGATGGATGTGATTGCCATGCACAAAAGTGGATTCAAAAGCACAGTGGCATGCATGGGCACGGCGTTAACCAAAGACCATGTGAGCGAGCTTAAGCGATATAATGAAAACATATATCTTTGCTTTGATGCAGACGGCGCGGGGCTGAAGGCAACCTTAAGAGCCATTGATATGCTGAGAAATGAAAATGTCAACTTGAAAGTTGTGAGGCTTCAGGGCGGAAAAGACCCAGACGAAGTTTTGCAAACGCTGGGAAAAGAAAATTTGGAAAAGCAAATTGAAAACGCGTTGCCATATATGGACTTTTTGATTGAGCATCTCAAAAGCCAATATAACTTAAACTTGGCAGAAGAAAAAGGCAAGTTTGTGAAAGAGGTGCTGTTGCAAATCAAAAAACTGGGAAGCGCAATGTTGTTTGAGCCATATCTTGAGAAGGTGCGAGATTTAACCAAAATTCCACTGGACATTTTGAGGCGAGAAATCAATCAAAACAAGGGAGAGAAGTTTGCGCGAAGGCTGGAGCAGAAAGAAGTTGTGCCAGCTGAAAAAGGCGATGAAAAAGCCACAAAATTCATTTTGGCGTCGCTGCTTCACAAGTGCGATTATGTGGACAAGAGCATTGACTATTCAAAACTTTTGGAAGAATTTGGCGATTATTTGGAAATAATTAAAAAAAATATGCCACTTTCTGCCATTTTTGACGACGAAAATGCCAGCGACGATGCCATGCTGATGGAAATTGTCAATTTCAACTTTGCAAATTTTGAAAAAGATGCACCAAAATATTTTAAGGAATGTCTTTGGAAGGTTGCCGAGCAAAAGCTTAAGACAATGCAAAGTGAGTTGAATGAAGAATATCGAAATTGCGAAGATTTGGACAGGCGCAAAGAAATTGCTGGGCGCCTTGGAAAACTTGCTTTGCAACTGAAAGACAAAAGTTTGGAGGAATTTAATGTCAGAAAATAAGGAAAATGTTGAGAAGATTAAAGCGGTGTATGACAAGCTTCTTGCCTTGGCCATGAAGAAGGGCTCAATCAACGAAGAAGATGTCTATTTTGCCTTGTTTAAGGTTGGCGAAAATGCCGAGAAGGTGGACAAGTTTTTGGAATCACTGCACAAGAAAAAAATCAAGCTTATCAAAACCAATGATGACGATTTATACAAAGATAACTTTTCTGACCTTGTGATGTCTGCAAATGTGGACGACCCTGTCAAGATGTATCTTAAGGACATTGGAAAAGTGCCGCTGCTTTCTGCAGACGAAGAGAAAGAAATGGCAAAGCGCGTTGTGCAAGGCGACCAATATGCAAAATCTGTGCTGTGCGAGGCAAACCTTAGGCTGGTTGTTTCGGTGGCAAAGAGATATGTTGGCAAAACATCCATGTCCTTTTTGGATTTGATTCAAGAAGGAAACATGGGGCTTTTGCGCGCGGTTGACAAGTTTGATTACACCAAGGGCTTTAAGTTTTCCACCTATGCAACTTGGTGGATTAGGCAGGCAATCACGCGTGCCATGGCAGACCAAAGCCGAACCATCAGAATTCCTGTGCACATGGTTGAAACCATCAACAAATATGTGAAGGTGACAAGAATGCTTATGCAAAAACTGGGCAGAGACCCAACACTGGAAGAGATTGCTGCCGAGATGGGGCTTTCTGTTGCAAAGGTGATTGAAATTCAAAAGACAGCGCAAGACCCAATTTCGCTTGAAACCCCAATGGGCGAAGAGGACGACGGAAAGATGGCGGATGTGATTGTGGACGAATCGGCAAAATCACCAATTGACAACGCCACACAAAGCTTGCTGAGAGAGCAGCTTTTGGCTGTGATTGACACGCTCACTCCAAGAGAGCAAGAGGTGATTAGGCAAAGATATGGGCTTTTGGACGGAAGACAAAAAACTTTGGAAGAAGTTGGAAAAGAGTTTTCTGTCACAAGAGAGCGCATCAGACAGATTGAGGCAAAGGCGCTTAGAAAACTTAAGCATCCAAACCGCAGCAAAAGACTTTTGGATTTTGTGGAATGATTTGAAAAAAGCAAACTAAGAAAATAAAAAAGCGACACTGTCGCAAATTGGAGAAAGAATATGAATATTGAAAACTTATTGAAATATCAAAAGCTGGACGAACAGCTTTACAATGTGGAGCAAAAAATTTTCAACAGCCCATACAAGAAAAAAGCAAACGAGTTGACGGCAGTTGCAAAAAAATCTCAAACAAGGTCCACAGAGTTGGAGGCGGAAGCGGCAAAGCTTTTCAGTGACATTGCGGACATCAAAGAAAAATATGAAATCAACAAGAAAAAACTTGAAGAACTGCTTTCAAAGGATTTGGACAAACTTAGCATGGAAGATTTGGACAAACTGGGCGTAATCAAGCAGAAGGTGCTGTCAAACCTCAACATTTTGGAAAAGATGTTGCAAAAAAGTGCAGAAAGCATCAACCATATTCTTTCGGACTTCAACAAAACCAAAAAGACCTTTGACGAAGCAAGAAATGGCTTTGCACTTTGCAAACAAAAGCTTGATGAAGAAAGCAAGGCTCTTGAGCCAGAAAAGGAAAG
>CAMRSX010000019.1 GCA_947053595.1 uncultured Clostridia bacterium | reverse complement strand
TAAAAAATATTGAAAAATGTTAGTAAATATTTTTTTAGTTGTGATATACTATTCGTGTAAAATAATTTAATTATTTTTAGGAGGTCTTATGCTAAGCACAATTGTTGACAGCATTTCAAGATTGTTTGTTAAAATTGCAGGCTCGATGGGGGTGGACGTTTTATTTTTTCTTGCCCTTGCTGTTGAAGCACTGATTGTGATTTTCTTTTTGGTTAAATCCATTTTTTCCTATGAAGCAAAACTCAATCGTGCGCTGGAAAAACTCAATTTTTGGTTGTTTGAAAAGAAAACTGTGACAGAGGACAACATCAAAGAGTTGAACGCGCTTTTCAAAACCAAGGCTCCAAAGAGGCTGTGCTATTATTGGCAACAATACATACTTTTCAGAAAGGGCGCGCCTTCTTCATATCTGTCAACAGACAACTTGGTGGAAAAGCCAATGAAGACAAGCTCTTACAATGCCAACATCAAAAATCTCACGCTGATTTCTTGTCTTTGGGCGTTGCTTAGCGGTGTGCTGATTTTGGCGGGTGTGCAAAACACATATCTGACAGGCATTGAGTTGATTGCAGCAATCAGCACTCCTGTGTTTGTGCTTGTGCTGGGCATTGTGTTTATTGTATATCTTCGCGCAAGAAAAAACTCCATTCTGAATGCGCTATATCAAAACACTCAACTTTTTGGCCGCTTTATGGACAACGCTTGCGTGGACCTTCCAACATATATTGACTATCAAATTTTGTTCACTCCTCAAGAAATTGAAAGTGGTCAGCCAGTGCTTCGCGAATTTTTGGATTATAAAGCCAGAAAGGAAAAGGAAGAATTCAACAGAGCTCGTGAAGAGAATGTTGACACAGAAAGCTTTGACTTTTCTTCAACAGGTGTGGACGGCTCCATTGTGCTGGACAGAGCCATGAGGGAAAGCGAACTGTATTTGAAAAAGAAAGAAAAATCGCTGCTGAAGGTTTCGCAGTTGGAAGCTCAGCTTGACTCGCATAAGAAAAACTTTGACAACGTTCAGAAAGATTTTCAAACCAAAATTCAAGCTTCCAAAGAAAATGTTGACAGGCTTCGTCAAATGCAAGAAGAAACCACCAACAGAATTGAAAGCAATTATTATCGCAAACAGCAAACCCAAGAAATTGCCAAGCAAGAGCAGCTGGAGCAAGAGTTTGAGCAACAACGCACAAAATATATGCTTGAAAGAAATGAAGGCGAAGAAGAAATTGCAAAACTCAATGCTCAACTTGAAGCAGACAAGTTTGAGGTTGAAAACGCAATGATAAGCGAATATCAAACCTTCTTTGACAAGTTCTGCAAAAGCGCAGAAAAAGTTGTTGGAAAAGTGTTTGAAGAAAAGATTTCAGCCCTGAAAGCTGCCCACGAAAGTGACAAAGAATACATCACACAGTTGGAAATTAAGCTTAAAAACAAACCATCAGCTTCTGACGCAGACGAGGCACAGGTGGAAGAAGGGCAATATGATGAAAACGGCAACTATGTTTATGCCAACGGAACTTATTATGACAAAGACGGAAACTTCCACGACCTTGAAGGCAATGTATATTCTCAAGATGGTAAACTGATTTCAAAAGCAGAAGAGCCAAAACAAGAGGAAGCGCCAAAGGTGGAGCAAGTGGTGGATTTTGACGATTTTGATGCGTTTGACTTTATGACAGACACAACACAAAAGGGCGACATCTATGGCGTTGCCGAAGACATTGTGGAAGACATAGACAAAAGCATTGAGGTTGTGAACAACACGCCAAAGAACGACCCTCTTTTGGGCAGAGCAGCCACAGAGGAAGAAAACAAAGAAAGCATGAAAGAAGCTTTGCAGCCAAAGCAAGAGGAAGCAAAGCAAGAGGTTGAAACCAACCTTGAAACATCTGACGCTGAGAAGCAGCAAACCGAAGTGCCAGTGCAACAACCAGCATTTGAAGAATTCAGCCTTGAGGAAGAAGAGGAAGAAAGCACACCTGCAAAAAGGCGAGGCCGTCCTAAGAAAGTTGAAACAGAAGAAGCTTTGCCAGGCGCAAGAAAGGCAGGGCGTCCAAGAAAGAATGTGGAAGGGCCAACAGAGCCAAAGAAAAGCGTTGGCAGACCAAAAAAGATTGTGAAGGAAGAACCAGTTTCAACTGAAAAAAGAGGAAGAGGGCGTCCAAAAAAATCGGATAGCATTGAGGAAATCAACAAAAAGCTTTCTGAAGAAGAGGCAAGATTGAACGAGATGCGCACTTCACTCAACAAAGATTTGGAATCTGCAATGAGCGGCATGAATGCATCTGTGGATGACAAAATTGCGCGCCGCGAACAACTTATCAAAGAAATTGACAGGCTGCAAAAAGAAGCTCAGCAAGTGATTTTAAACAACGAGCCAGACAGCAAGATTGCCGACATCAACAAAAGATTGGAAGCGCTGATGGCAGAAATCAAACAACTTAACTGACACCTTGTTGAAAATCAAACTTTGCAAAGAAAAACAACCTTGAAATAAGGTTGTTTTTTAATGTTTGGATGTGCTGCATTTTATGTGCTGCATTTTATGTGCTGCATTTGCGTTCTTAATGTGCTGCGCTGTTTTTTAGTGTTGCAATTTTGATGCCCGTCAAGTGTTTCACGCTTTGACTTTTGCTTAAATCAGCCAAACACCGAAATCAAGCCGTTGGCAATTCCATAAATCAGCATGATGATGGCTGCCAAGCAGAAAAGTGCGCCCAGCACAGTGCTTAAAATTCTGGAAGTTTGATGATTTTTTGTTTTGCAGTAAGCACCATTATAAAGCAGGGCAACCCCAACAAAATATAGGACATAAGTGGCGGTTAAAAACAAATCCAGAGTTTTGATGATGTTGAAATGATGCATAAGCGTGAAGAACACTGCCAGTACTCCAAAAACTAACCCCATCAAAAGAAACGCTTTGGAATTATCTTTCTTTTTTGCATAACTTGGCATTTCAAACCTCCTTAAAGTTTGCTTATATATAGAATTGTAAGTTTTTTTGAAAAATATGTCAAACAAAATCCAAAAGTTTAGTCAAAATTTGGCACAAAACATTCTTTTGCACTGTCAAAATCTTGAATATAGCCATTTTTCAGCTCCAACTTATTTGCGTGGGCAAGCACGGCTTTATATTCAATGGCGGTCAGTTTTCGATTGAGCGAACTTTTCCCATTTGGTGTGAACTGGCTCATCAAACTGATTTTTCTTTCTGGGAAGTGCTTTTTGATTGTGTCCAACACCATAAACGAGTTTTTTGTGTGCTCTGGCAAAACGAGGTGACGGATAATCACGCCCTGCACCATCTGCTGTTTTGCAAAAATGTCTTGTTTGTGCTTGCACATTTCTTTGCAAGAGTTGAGGGCAATGGCAACATAGTTATTGCACCCAGAAAACTTTTGCGCCAAGGCATCATCGGCATATTTAAAATCCGTCAAAAACACATCCACAAAGCTGCTGAGGCGCCGGATGTTTTCCGGCGTTTCATAGCCATTTGTGTTCCAAATCACAGGCACCGTCTTGTGAATTTGCTCAAAAGCTGTGCAAAGCGCATCGCAAAAGTGAGTTGGGGTGACAAGGTCGATGGAAGAATGCGTCTTTTGTTTTTCTTCAATCAGTTTCGCAAACTGGGCAATGGAAAACTTCTTTCCCACGCCGCCGCAAGAAATTTCGTGGTTTTGGCAATAGTCGCACCGCAAATTGCAGCCAGAAAAAAAGATGGCAAGAGTGCCTCGCTGGTCTGCAAGACAAGGCTCTTCCCACATAAAATGCTCAATCACCTTTGCAATGGCAATCTCCTCGCCCTCTTGGCAGAAGCCTTTGCATTTTGTTCTGTCAACCCCGCAGCGGCGAGGGCAGATGTCACACTTATAGCTCACACTTTAACCCCTTTCGGATAGTTTACAGCAATTCATAATCTTTGTCAAGCGCGGTATGATGCAAAATTACTAGACAAATGGAAATGAAATGTGATACAATATCTAAAGAGATTAATATATATAAATAAATCAAAAGATTAAAGAAATTAAATCTTTAATTTAATAGAAGGAGAAATTTAAAAATGCACCCCAGTACGCTTTTAGCAGCTCAATTCAACTATGTTCATGGAATTTTGATTTTTGCCATTGTTCTGTTGCTCACTTTTTCGGCTTTCTTTTCGGCAAGTGAAACAGCTTTCAATTCCATGAATCCCATCCGTGTTCGCACAATGGCAGAAAACAAGGTTAAAGGGGCAAGAAAGGCTTTGTATATTGCAGAGCATTCCAGCCGCGCGCTCACCACAATTTTGGTTGGCAACAACATTGTCAACATTTTGGGCACCACGCTGTGTGCCTTCATTTTGGGGCAACTGATTGACAGTGCGGCGCTCATCAATGTGCTGAACACCGTTGTGATGACAATCATCATTCTCATCACTGGCGAAATTTTGCCAAAGGCAGTTGCAAAGGCATATCCAGAAAAAATTGCTTGCAAGTTTTCTGGGGCTTTGTGGCTTATCATGAAGGCAATCTATGTGCTTGTGATGCCATTCTATGGCTTGCAAAAGCTTTGCACAAGAAGAAAGGATGCCGAAGAAAACAAAGCCACCTTCACAGAAGACGAGCTGGAAAGCATAATTGACACCATGGAAGAAGAGGGCGTGTTGGAAAAGGACGAAGCAGACATCATTCAGGGCACTTTCAAAATTAAGGAAGTGACAGTGCATGATGTGATGACTCACCGCGTGGACGTTGTTTTTTTGGACGTCAACGCCACCGAGCAGACCATTGAAAAAACCTTTTTTGAGCATCAATATTCCCGCATTCCTGTTTATGAGGGAAGCACCGACAACGTGGTTGGGCTGCTTAACATCAAAGATTTCTTCAATGCCAAAATTCTGGGCAAGGGCGTTTCGCTTCCAAAAATCATGACGCAGCCATTGTTCACTGCCGAAAACAAAATTGTGGACACCCTCATCAAAGATATGCAGGAGGCCAAAAAGCATTTGGCAATTGTGCTGGATGACAACGGAGGTGTGTGCGGCATTGTGACAATGGAAGATTGCATTGAAACCATCTTTGGCGAAATTTTTGACGAAACGGACAAGGATGAAAAAGAGCCAAACATCGAGCAGGTTGGCGACGATGAATACAGCGTGGATGCCGACATCACAATTGAAGATTTGTTTGACCGTTTGGAAATTGAACACCTTCCAGAAAATCCATATCAAACAGTCAACGCGTTTCTGTTTGACCTGTCGGAGGGGATTCCTCACAAAGACAGTTTGTATGAATATTACACCGTGGACGAACTCATTGACGATGAAGGCAACTTGACAGAGCATAAAATCAACATGATATTCACCGTCACGCAAATGGACGGCAGAAGAGTGGAAAAAGTGAATTTGAAAATTGTGTTTTTGGATAAAGAGGAAGAAAAAGAAGAAAGCAAAAAGGATGCATAAACTCAGCATCCTTTTATTTGTGCAAAAGCTTTTGTTGCACTTTTTGCCACAAATTTTTGCGAAACCTCTTTTTTTGTTGTGTTTTCTGAGGTTTTGTGATAAAATAATTGGGAAATAATTGCTTTACAAAAAAGGAGAAAAAATGGACATCGAAACTGTAATCAAACCACATTTGGTTAAACCAATGCTTGAAAACATTGTTTTCAGCAAACTGCAAATGCCACAGCCAAACGCCATGATTAACATCAAACCAGAGGATGTGATTGAGGTTAAAAAGGTGGCAGAAGATGTTGTGAAGGTGACAATGCAGCGCACCCTTGCAGTCAGCCCTGCAAACTTGATGAATCTTTCTGTTGCAATGAGCATTGAAATTCCAGTGGATGGCATCGAGTTCAACAAGTTGCCAGACCCAAAGGAATACATCAAAAACAGTCAGCCAGTGAGAATTTTGATTTCTTACATTTCAAACATCATCACCACGTTGACAATCAACACCATTCTTGGCCCAATTGTCACACCACCAAACATTCAAGAATAACTTGAGTGACACTAAACTTTCTTAAAGTTAGCACAATTTGCGTTGCAATTTTAAATGCTAGAGAACACAAAATGTTAAATTTGTTTTTATAAGGAGCAGAAATGAAGGTTATAAAAAAAGCATCAAAAAGTGTGATGCTGGAACCTGCGCATGACGGCGCTGGGAGCAGAAAGCTTTTTGTTAAGGAAGATGAAGTTAAAAACATTCAGGGGATAACTCACGGCTGGCTTAAACCGGGGGGGGTATTCGAGTGGCATAAACACGAAGATTGCAACGAGTTTATGTATGTGCTTAAAGGAAACGGCATTGTGAAGGACGAGGATGGAGAGTATGCCTTTGCTGAAGGAGATTTCTTCATATTTCCACAAGGAGTCTTTCACGAACAAAGAAACACTGGAGAAGTCATTTTTGAAGCAATGTTCATAAGAACAAAATAGACTTTTTTTTCAACAAAGCGCAACCATGAATGGTTGCAACTATGCGAAAGTGGCCTAATGGTATGGCATCAGCTTCCCAAGCTGAGGGTTGCGGGTTCGAGCCCCGTCTTTCGCTCCAAATATATTGTACAAAAAGTCTTTTTTGAGGAGGACTGAGGGACACTGCATACAGTGGTGTTTAATTGATTTTGGCACTTTATACAGGGTGTAAAAATAACAATATAAAAACTTAAGTCTTATTTGGAGGGAATATGTTTAACATCTTAGTAGCAACTTTAATAGTAGAGGACAATAAAGTTCTGCTTGTAAAAGAGAAAAAAGAAGAAGTAAGAGATTTGTTAAATCTACCTGCTGGACATTTAGAAAAAAATGAAACTTTGGTTGAGGCTGCCAAAAGAGAAGTAATAGAGGAAACGGGCTTAAAGATTAATATTGATATGTTGATTGATACACAATACTTTTCTAAAGCAGAAAAAGATTATGTGGCATTTGTTTTTCAAGGCTCGGTTGACAAAGGTTATAAATCAACAAATGAATTAGATTACGCTTTTTATGACATAAATTTTATAAAGAAAAATAAACAAACATTAAGAAATGACAAATTAATTTTGTCAGCAATTGAAAAAACAAATAAAGGCAGTAAGACTGCAATTACAATAATTAAGTAATTTTTGATTTTTGCAAAATCAAAATTCTGTCGCAAAATCAAAACAGAAAAATCAAAATAAAGACTTCGTTGTTAGTTGACACAAATATATGCAATAAAAAGTCTTTTTTTAGAAAGGCCTTTTTCATTGCAAAAACCACAATATACAGTGTTTTTTGAGTATTTAATCACTGCATACAGATATGACAATTTTTGAGATTTGAAATTTGGCAATTTCAAGTCTTTTTTCAAAATACAAAAGTTTTGATTTTTTTGATTTTTTGCCCAAAATTTTGATAAACAAGGGAACGAACAAACTGCAAACTTGTTTGCAAAGTTTAGTGAGTGAACGTAGTTTATATCATATTTTTTTATCAAAAAATTTGGCGCTCATAAATTGGCTTGCAAGCAATCCATTTTTTCGCTCATTGACTTATCAAAAATTCAAAAATCAAAACTGAACACCGAGAAAATCAAAAATAATCAAAATAAATCAAAAATAATCAAAAAATCAAAATTTCAAAGCAAAAATCGATTGCAATTGCAAAGAGTTGTGGTATTATGTTTTTATGAAAACGAAAATAAAAGTTGTGATTATTACCGTTTTGATTCTTTTGGTTTTGATTTTGAGTGTAATTTTTGCTATTGCCATCTTGACACCGAAAGCTGATAAGATAAATGTGGATGATATAACAGAGAGTTTTTTTATTGCAAATGGCACATATATTGATTATCAAGAAAAGGATGAGTGTTCAGCTTATTCAACGGCATATGTTCTTCGTAGTTTAGGGATGGATGTTTCAGGCAAAGAAATTTATCCGAAAATGAAAAGGTTTTTGGGGCTTATGACAGTGCAAAGTATAAGCAAGGAAATTGAAAAACAAGGATTTAAAGCGCAAGGTTATCATGGAAGTATTAATACTTTAAAACAAAGAATTGCACAAAATAAGCCAGTGATTTGCTATATTACAAACAGCAATGACACACATTACGTTGTTGCGGTTGGCTATGACAATGAGAATATATATTTGGTTGATTCAATAAAAGAAAATGAAAATGTTTCAAATTCAGATTTGTATAACCGCAAGGTCGCAGTGAAAGAGTTTGAAAAATTATGGAAGAACAAATGGTATTTTTATAATAACATATATATTGTTGTGGATTATAAATAAATGTGACATGAAAGCATAGGTGTTAAGAAAATGCAATCACGGTCATTTTGCTCAAGTTTTTTATAAAAACCGATTGCAATTGCAAAGAGTTGTGGTATAATGCAAACTAGGAAAAAATGAAAATGACCAAAGAAAAATTATTTGAATTTATTAAAAAGCAAAAGACGGCATTCATTTCATCGGTTGATGAGCAAGGTTACCCCGTAACAAGAGCAATGCTTGCGCCAAGAGAAATTGATGGCAATGATATTTACTTTTCAACCAACACTTCAAGCAAAAAGGTTAAGCAATACCAAAAGTACGACAAGGCTTGTGTGTATTTCTATGAGCGGGGCAGATTTAAGTATCAGGGTGTAACAATTAAAGGTACTATTGAGGTTTGTACTGACCAACCGACAAAGGATAGAATTTGGCGATTTGGCGACAAGTTGTTTTATAAGAAAGGCGTAACCGATCCAGATTACTGCGTGTTAAAATTCACAGCACAAGAAGCCGAATATTATTGTGATTTCAAAATTGAAACAATAGAACTTTAATATAAATCACGAAGCAATGTTTCGTGATTTTTTAATAAAACCGATACAGAATGCAAAGAGTTGTGGTATAATGAAATTATGAAAGATTTATTAACATTTATCAATAGGGAAAAATTTAGAGAATGGCTTTCTGAGCATTGTCAGAACTGTGAGGGGGTTTGGCTTTTATTCAGCAAAGCAAAAGACTCAAAAACAATCAAGGCGGAGGAGGCACTTGAAGAAGCATTGTGTTTTGGGTGGATAGACGGACAGATACAAAGTATTGATGACATAACATACAAGAAGTATTTTTCACGGAGAAGAGCAAACAGCAAGTGGTCAGATAAGAATAAGACATTGGTTAAAAGCCTTGAAGAAAGAGGGTTGATGACCGACTTTGGAAGAGTGAAGATAGAAGAAGCAAAGAAAAATGGACAATGGGATGCTGTTGACCCTATGAAATTTACAGAGGAACAAATCAATGTTCTGGATGAAATTTTGAAAGCATATGAACCAGCATACTCCAATTTCCAAGCAATGTCTATGTCAGTAAAAAAGACATACACAAGAGCATACTTTGAAGCAAAAACAGATGCAGGTAAGGCAAAGAGAATTGCTTGGATAGTTGATAGGCTTAACAAAAATTTGAAACCTATGTAAAACAAGGAGGCAAAGATGACCAAAGAAAAATTATTTGAATTTATTGCAAAGCAAAAGACAGCATTCATTTCATCAGTTGATGAACAAGGCTACCCAATAACAAGGGCGATGCTAAGCCCTAGGGAAATTGATGGCAATGATATTTATTTTTCAACCAACACTTCAAGCAAGAAAGTGGAGCAATATCAAAAGAACAACAAGGCTTGCGTTTATTTTTACGAGCGTGGCAGATTTAAGTATCAAGGTGTAACAATCAAAGGTACAATGCAAGTTTGCACTGACCAGCCAACAAAAGACAAGATTTGGCGATTTGGCGACAAATTGTTTTATAAGAAAGGTGTAACAGACCCAGACTATTGTGTTTTGAAGTTTACAGCAGAAGAAGCTGAATATTATTGCGATTTTAAGATTGAAAAAATTGAATTATAAAGATATAAATCTCGTGCAAAGGTTCGTGATTTTTTGTTGTGAAAATTAAATTAAAGGGAGAATAAGAAAATGGCAGTTTTAGACCAATTTAGAGTAAAGGTAGACAGCAATGATGCTTAAAGCACAGCTTTTGAAAAAAACATCATGAAAATCACCAAAAATTGGTGATTTTTCTTTTGTTTTGGGTCAATCAAAATAAAAATTTGAAAAAATTTGAACAATTTTGTTTGAAAATATTAG
>CAMRSX010000018.1 GCA_947053595.1 uncultured Clostridia bacterium | reverse complement strand
AATTCCAGAATTGCAAACGGTGCTTGGCAATGTGAAGAGCAAAAAGTTGTGCGCTGAAAGAGAAAAGCTGAACAGTTTTGACGAGATTGTTGAACTTTTGGGCAAGGCAATTCATCCAGAGGCGTCTGCAATGTTTAAGGATGGTAAATACATAAATGACGGCTTTAATGAAGAGTTGGATGGCTTCAGAAACGCCAGAGCCATTGCGGATGTTCAGTGTCAAGAGCTGGAAAAGAAAGAGCGAGAGGATACGGGCATCAAAAACCTGAGAATTTTGCACAACAATGTGTTTGGATATTTTATTGAAGTCAGCAAATTGCAAAGCGACCTTGTTCCGCTGCGTTATGTGCGAAAGCAAACATTGGCAAATGCAGAGCGTTACACAACTGCCGATTTGAAGGTGATTGAAGAGAGGATTTTCTCTTCTGCAGAAGATGCCGCAAAGCTGGAAGAAAAGCTTTATGCAATGTTGGTGGAATATCTTTGCAAATTTTTGCCGCACTTTTCTTCTGCTGCCAAGGTGATTGCCGAAGTTGACGCGCTTTTGTCGCTGGCAACGGTGGCAGTTAAGTGCAATTTCACAAGGCCTGTGGTAAGCAAAAATTTGAAGGCAATCAAAATTGAAGGCGGCAGGCACCCAATTGTGGAACAGTTTGCAAAGGAGGGCACCTTCATTTCAAACGACACATTTTTGGATGACGACGAAAACAAGATGATGATTATCACTGGGCCAAACATGGCAGGAAAAAGCACCTTCATGCGTCAAGTTGCCATCATCACATTCTTGGCGCACATTGGCAGTTTTGTGCCAGCAAAATATGCGGAAATTGCCGTAACTGACCGCATTTTCACCAGAGTTGGCGCAAGTGACGACCTTGCATTTGGACAAAGTACATTTATGGTGGAAATGAGCGAGGTGGCAAACATCCTTTTGAATGCAACTGAAAAAAGCTTGGTGGTGCTGGATGAAATTGGACGCGGAACTTCCACTTTTGACGGGTTGTCCATTGCTTGGGCTGTTGTGGAATATGTCTGCAAAAACTTGAAGTGCAAAACGCTGTTTGCAACTCATTATCACGAACTTTCCGAACTTGAAGGGCTGCTTGGCGGCGTGAAGAATTATAAAATCACTGTGAAAGAGATGGGCGAAGACATTGTTTTCTTGAGAAAAATTGTGCGCGGCTCTGCCAACAAAAGTTTTGGGGTGGAGGTTGCAAGGCTGGCAGGTGTGCCAGCGGCGGTGATTGAGCGCGCCAAAGAAATCAGCATGAACCTTGAGAAGGTGAATGAAAAGCTGGATATGAACATCTTTGGAGAGGATGAAGAAAAGCGCAAGGCGGAAAAAAACAACAAGCTTGGCTTGCAACTTTTGAACGTTTTGAGAGATGTGGACATGAATCGAATGTCGCCATTGGAAAGCTTTGAAGTGCTGGCAGACCTTGTCAGCAAAGTGAAGGAATGATAAAAAAACTTAAGGAGAAAAAACATGGCAATTAATGTGCTGTCACCAAGTGTGTTCAACCGCATTGCAGCGGGAGAAGTGGTTGAAAGGCCTGCTTCGGTGGTTAAGGAGCTGGTGGAAAACAGCCTTGACGCTGGGGCAAAAAAAATTAAGGTGGAAATTGAAGGGGGCGGAATTAAGAAGATTGTGGTGTCCGACGACGGATGCGGAATTTCCAAAGAAGATTTACCACTTGCTTTTTTGCCACACGCCACCAGCAAAATTAGGGATGTGGACGATTTGGACAGCATTGCCACGCTGGGCTTTCGCGGGGAGGCACTTGCCAGCATTGCATCGGTTGCAATGGTGAGTCTTTCCACAAAAACCGCTGGCAGCGAAAGCGGGTTTAAAATTGAATCAAATGGCGGAGAAATTTCAAAAGTGAGCGAAGTTGCGCGTTTGGAAGGCACCAGTCTTTCTGTTTCAAACTTGTTTTTCAACACGCCTGTGCGCGCAAAGTTTTTGAAAAAGCCAAAAAGTGAAGAAACTGAAGTGACGCATCTGATGGAAAAGTTTATGTTGTCACATCCTGATGTGGATTTTTGCTATGTTGTGGACGGCAAGCAGATTTATAATCACACTGCCGGTGGCTTGGATGAAGTGATGTATCTCATATATGGTCGCGAGGTTTTTGACAGTCTTTTGAAGCTGAGCGGTGATGAAGACGGCGTGCAAGTTTCGGGATATGTGGTTTCTCCAAAGCTGACGCGTCCAAACAGAACTTATCAATCGCTGTTTGTGAATGGACGTTATGTGGAAAATTATCTGGTTTCCGCTTGCGTGCAGGGGGCTTATGACCCGTTGTTGATGAAGGGAAGATATCCAATTTATGTCATCAAGCTTTCTGTGCCATATGACCGTGTGGATGTGAATGTCCATCCAAACAAGCGCGAGGTGAAGTTTGACAACACTTCCCGAATTTTTGGCATCATTCGTCGTGCGGTGGAAAGGGCGCTTGTTTCTTCCAATCTGATTGCCGAGTTTGAATTTACAAATCAGGAAGAAAGCGAGTGGAGCAAGTTTGACATTACGCAAGAGCAGCATCCAGCCGAAACAGGTTTCAATTCGCATCAAAAAAGCAACATTGACAAAATGAGCGAAACAGAGGGCGCCAGCTATCGCATTAAGGTGGATTGTGACGAGGCGGAAAAAGACATTGTGACGGTGCATGACTATAAAAAACAAGGCATTGAATTTATTGATATGCCAGACTTTTCCAGCGTGAAGGTGAAGCCAAAAAACAAAAACCGCACAGGTGGAAACATCTTTTTTGACCACTCTGGCGACAGTTTGCTTTATGAGGTGGAGTTGTCCGCGCAGAAGATTATTGAAAGTCAGCAGAAAAAAGAAGAGTCTGCTGCAAAGAAGGACTTGCCAGAAAAGTTTGAAGAAGAAAGATTTTTGCAAGCGGATGCAAGCGAAATTAAGATTGTGGGCGTGGTGTTTAAAACTTACATCCTTGCCGAATTTGACAACAGCATCTATGTGATTGACCAGCACGCAATGCACGAAAGGCAAAACTTTGATGCGCTTTCCAAAGAAATTGAAAAAAACAATGTTGCAAAGCAAGATTTGCTTGTTCCATATTCTTTCAAACTTCTTGCCAAAGACTCGGCAATTTTGGAGGCAAGGCTGGAAAATTTGCACAAAATTGGCTTTGAAATCACTCAAAATGGCAACACTTTTCAGGTGAACAGTGTGCCATTTGTGCTGTCTGGCATAAAGTTGGAAGACTTCATTCAAGAGCTTTTGCAAGACGGAGAACAGAATGAAAAAACTGCCAGCGCGCTTGTGAATGAAAAGTTGTGTCAAACAGCGTGTAAGCATTCCATTCGCGCAGGTGACAGTGTTTCAAAGGATGAGATTTTTTACCTTGTCAACAAAATCAAAGATGGTGTGCCGCTTTGTCCTCATGGCAGGCCAATTATTGCAAAAATAAGCAAAAAAGATTTGGAAAAGATGTTTAAAAGGACGCTATGAAAAACAAAGTTGTTTTCATTTTGGGGCCCACCGCGGTGGGAAAATCGTTTGTTGGCATCAATTTGGCAAAAAGATTTGATGGCGAAATTATTTCTGCGGACAGCGTTCAAATTTTCAAGGGCTTGGATGTTGGCTCTGCAAAGGTGACAAAAGCAGAAATGCAAGAGGTGGTGCATCACGGCATTGACATCTGTGAAAGTGATGAAGAGTTTTCGGTGTTTGACTTTGTGCAGTTCACACGTAAAAAAATTGAGGAAATTGTTGCCAGAGGCAAACTTCCAATTGTGGTTGGCGGCACGGGACTTTACATCAAGGCGCTCACGCAGGGCTATAACTTTGGTGGCGTGGACAAAGACAAGGCGTTAAGGCAGCAGTTGGAAAAGGTGGCGGAAGAGAAGGGGCCGCTGGCACTGTTTGAAATGTTAAAACAAGAGGATGCACTTTTGGCGGAAAAGACGGACAGATTTAATGCTGTCAGGCTGATTAGAGCCATTGAAATTGCGCGTTCTTGTGGACAAAAACAGACGTGTGAGGTGGACATAAATCCACTGTTGATTGCCCTCAACAAGCCAAGACAAATGTTGTATGAAGACATCAACAAACGGGTGGAAATCATGCTGAAAGATGGGCTTGTGGACGAGGTGAAAGCTCTTCAAAAGCGGGGGCTTGGCAAAGGTCATCAATCCATGCACGCCATTGGATATAAAGAGATTTTGGACTTTCTTGATGGCGAGCTTACGCTGCAGCAGACTGTGGAGCTTGTCAAGCAGCACAGCAGAAACTACGCCAAGAGGCAGCTGACCTTTCTTAGGGGGATGGATTGCGTTTTTGTGGATGCACAAGACAAACGCAAGGCACTTTGCGAGATTGAAAAAATGGTGGGAGAGTTTTTGAAATGAAGAATTTGAAAAATTTTGAAAGGAGCTTTGAAATGGATGGCGTTAAAAAAAATGGGTTGCAAGTGGAGAGCTTGCAAAAATTGAGCGAAATTGAAAATACTTTGAAGGCGCAGTTTGAAGAGGTGGAGCGCGTGGCGCTTGTCAATCAAAAGAAAGTTTTGGATGCTTTTCGTGAAATTGGTGTGACAACCTCGCACTTTGCTGGCACAACTGGGTATGGCTACACAGACAAGGGCAGAGATGATTTTTCACGCGCCGTTGCCAAAGTTTTTGGCGCGGAGGACGCCATTTGCTCTGTGCACCTAACCTGCGGAACTCACACCATTGCCACGGCGCTTTATGGGCTTTTGAGGCCAAAGGATTTGATGCTTTCCATCAGTGGTGACCTCTATGACACGCTGCACGACACGCTTTATGGCAAAGACAACGCAAGCCTTGAAAGTTTGGGCGTAAGTTTTAAGTTTATTGAACTTAGCGGCGGTTGTTTTGACGAAGAAAAAATTTATAAGGCTGTCAAAAAACACAAACCTAGGGTGGTTTTTGTGCAGAAATCGAGGGGCTATTCCAACAGGCGCGCGCTTTCTTGCAAAGAGATGCAAAGCGTGTTTGAAAACATCAAAAAGCTTTCGCCAGACTCTTTTATTGTGGTGGACAACTGCTATGGCGAGTTTGTGGAAGAGATTGAGCCAACAGATGTTGGCGCCGATGTTTGCATGGGCTCGTTCATCAAAAATTTGGGTGGCTCGCTGGCGCCAACGGGCGGATATATTGTGGGCAGCAAAAAGGCCATTGAAAACATTGAAAGGCGCCTCACTTGTCCTTCGCTTGGACGCGAAACGGGCAGCTATGAGGGCGGATATCGTCTGTTTTATCAAGGACTGTTTATGGCACCACATGTTGTCAGCCAAGCGGTTAAGGGCAGTTTGCTGATTGGCGAGGTTATGAAAAGGCAGGGCTATGGCATCATTCCGCAGTCGGATGCAAAATGCTGCGACATCATCAAAAGCGTGGTGTTTGACAAAGAGGAAGAGCTCATCCGTTTTGTGCAGTTGATTCAAAAATTGTCGCCAGTGGATTCCAGCTTTGTGCCAATGCCATATCCAATGGCGGGTTACACCACAGATGTCATCATGGCGGCTGGCACCTTTGTTGAAGGGGCGTCGCTGGAGCTTTCTTGTGACAGCCCAATCAAAAAGCCATACATTGCATATTTTCAGGGCGGCATAACCTATGAGCAATTGAAACTTGTTGCAGTTGAGCTTTTAAACTTTGGGAAGTGAAATCCGCAGCAGCACAAGATGATTTACAGCAATAAAAATTGATAAAAACCCACAATGTGGGTCTTTTTTATTATTTTCGACAATAAAAATATTGTATGATTAGGTCTTATAAATCTCATTCGTTTGTAAGTGGACTGAAGTTTTCTTGTGCAAACGCCATAAAGGCAAACAAGGTGAAGTTTGTCATAACCTTCATTCTGATTTTGATGGCAATCTGCACAGGAGTGTTTGTTGCTGTGCGATGCAACATAAACTACACACTATATAATTTGAAAGAAATTTGTCTTGACGATTTCTATTCTGGTTTTGCCGCTTCGGCCTCAGCTTTTGGGGCGAGGTGCATTTCGCTTACGGTTAATGTGGTTGTGTTGACATGCATTTCTTTTTCGCCCTTTCTTTTTCCGCTGGCTCAAGTTTTGTTTGTATATCGGGCATATCTCTTTGGGCTTAACTTTGCGCTGATTTTCATCTTTTATGGCATTGGCTCCATATTCACCGCGGTGATTATCATTTTGCCTTGTCAGCTGCTTTCAATTTTTGTGCTTGTGGTGTTTTATATTGTGTTGGACAAAATAAATTGCAACTGCAAAAAGTTTGGCGGAACAGATTGCAACAGAGTTCTGTTTATTGTCATTGCTTTTATTCTGTTGATTTTAATCAATCTGATTGAAACTTTGCTTTTGTGTCTTTTGAGCGGAAGGGTGATTTTGGTGATTTAAAACTTGCGGCGTTGGCACATTGCATCAATGAATATTGAATAATGAATAATTAATAAAAAGGGTCGCTGTCGCGCCACTCAACATGACATTGGGTGTGTTTCTATTGTCATTCTGACCGAAGCGTAAGCGGAGTGGAAGAATCGCTGTCCACTTTTCACCCACAGAGTCATTCTTTCAAACTTACATTCACCATACAGATTTTTTCACTGCGTTTTGAATTGGGGTGGCACTTTGCATAAAACTTCATCTTTTGAAAAAAACTATTGACAAACAAAAGGAGATTTTTTTATGAGGGCTTTGAAAAGTGTTTTTAAGAGAATTACAACACTTGGTGTGGTATGCATATTGTTGGGCACAACATTTTGTGGTGGTATGCAAGCTTTGATGAAAACTGCTTATGCGGAAAACGACCTTGAGCTTTCCAGCAAAAGTGCCATTTTGGTGGAGTTTGACAGTGGCGAAACGCTTTTTGCCAAGGAAGAAACAAAGCATCTTCCTGTTGCAAGCATGGTTAAGATGATGACAATTTTGCTTTCTTTGGAAGAACTGGAGGCAGGCAATGTTGCGCTTGACACGCCAATCACCACAACAGAAAACGCATCCAACATGGGTGGCAGTCAGGTGTTTTTGGACCCTTATGTGGAATATAGCTTTGAGGACTTGCTTAAGTCTGTGATTATGGCTTCGGCAAATGATGCCAGTGTGGCATTGGCGGAATATTTCAACGGAAATGAAAAAGCTTTTACAAACAGAATGAACAAGCGCGCAAAAGAGTTGGGCATGGCTGACACACATTATTCCAACTGCACAGGGCTTCCTGCTGCCGAGCAATATTCTTCAGCCAAAGACACAGCCACTTTATTGAAAGAGATTTTGAAACATGAGATATATCACAACTATAGCACCATTTGGATGGACGAGCTTAAGCATCCTTCAGGGCGCACAACCGAACTTGTGAACACCAATCGTTTGATTAGATATTATCAAGGTTGCGACGGCGGAAAGACGGGCTCCACAAATGAGGCGGGCTGCTGCCTTGGCGCTTCTGCAAAGAGGGATGGCATGAGATTGATTTCGGTGATTGTGGGCGCAGAAAACAGCAAGACAAGATTTAATGAAAGTGCCACGCTTTTCAATTATGGCTTTGCCAATTTTGAAAGCCAAAAATTGGTTGACAGCGAGGTTTCAATTTCAAATGTGGCAGTTGCAAAAGGCAAAAAGGACACTGTGGATGTGTTTGCAAGCGAAGATTTTGCCGCTGTTGTGAAGAAAGGTGACAAGTCTGGCTATGAAACCAGCGTGGAGGTTGCCGCAAGCATTAAGGCTCCAACAAAAAAGGGTGACGTTGTGGGCGAAGCGGTTGTAACCAGAAACGGACAGATTGTGAAAAAGATTCCTATTGTGGTGAAAGAGGATGTGAAACACCAAAGCTATGTTGAAACCGTTGGCGGAATTTTGGAGAAATGGTGAGGCTGAAAGAAAATTGATTGAGAGTGCTTTTTTAAGCACTCTTTTTTCTTTAAAATGCTTGCAAAATGGGCGCTGGAGATGATATAATATATGCGTATGGAAATGACGGAACTGGCAACTGAAAAAGAGGATGGCGCGCCAAAAGAAGCTGTGGATATGCTTTTAAGCGCCGAAGTGTATCGTTTTAAATTGGACAACTTTGAGGGTCCATTGGATTTATTGCTGCACCTGATTAAGGATTCAAAACTTGACATTGCCACCGTGAAGCTTGCCGAAATCACCGAGCAATATTTGGAATATATGCAAGACATCAAAAGCATCGACATGGACAAAGCCAGCGAGTTTATCACTGTGGCTGCCACGCTGATTGAAATTAAAAGCAAAAGCGTGCTGCCTGTAGAGCAAGAAGAGCAGCCTGACGAAGAGAGCGATGAAGAGATTTTGCGCCGCAAGCTGCAAGAATATGAACTCTTTAAGCAGGCAAGCAAGCAGCTTAAGGACATTGAAGATGTCAACAAGCTTTATCGTGCACCGGGAAAGGAAACCGAAAAGGTTAAGATTGTGGTGAAAGATATGGTGCTTGACCAGCTTTTGGATGCTTTTGCCAAGCTTATGGCAAGAGAGGAGTTGAAAAAAGTTGTGACAACCGAAGGTCCAAAGAAAATTGTGAAAGACCGCTTTACGGTTGCTGAAAAAATAATTTCAATTCGCAATTTTGCAAAAGAGAGAAAGCGCTTTGAGTTTGAAGAGTTGTTTGATGACGACATGACAAAAAGCGAGTTAATTAACACCTTTTTGGCGCTGCTGGAGCTTTTGAAACTGCAAACTGTGAAGGTGATTCAAAGCGGAATTTTTGGACAGATTGTCATTACGGCAAGTGAGGGATGATTATGAAGGTTGAAGATAAGAAAAATTTAAAAGACATTGTGTTTTCAATTCTTTTTGTTGCGGGAGAAGGGATTGAAAAAAGTTTTATTGCCCAGAAGTTGGAACTTTCGGACAAAGAGATGGACAAGGTGATTGAAGAGTTGAAAAAGCAATATTGTGATGAAAATGGCATTCATGTCATCACTTTTAAAAACAAGGTGCAGTTGGCTTCCAATCCACTTTATGCAGACTATATCAGCGAAGTTTTAAATCCAATCAGGGAAAAATCGTTGACGCGTGCGGCGCTGGAAACTTTGGCAATCATTGCTTACAAACAACCAATCACCAAGCTGGAAATTGAGGAAATTCGCGGGGTGAACAACTGCGATTATGCCATTCAGATTTTGCTTGACCAAAACGTGATTGAGGTTGTGGGAAGAAAAGATGCCGTTGGAAAGCCGCTGCTTTTTGGAACAACCGACAGCTTTTTGAAGAGGTTTAATTTGGGCGATTTGGCAGAGCTTCCAGATTATGAAGGGCTTTTGGAGCGCATCAGGGTGATTGAAGATGGCGGCAGTCAGACAAAGAGTGACAGCCTGTATAACGAATTTAAGTTGCCAGAAGAAGAGGAGCTGCCAGAGTTTTTGAAGGATGCAGAAGGCTTGCAAAAGGTGACAGGCGAGGAGCTTGCATAAAGCAAAAACGCATGCCAAAAAAAAGCTTGGGTTTGGTGCTTAAAAAGGCTTGAATTTTTGGGCTATTTAAGCGAACAAAAATAGAAAATTTTTTGAAAGAGGCAACGCCTCTTTTTGTTTTATCTATGTAAACTTTGGCATATACATAAAACATGGACGAGCAGAAATCTTACGGAAAAAACTATGACAAAACCAAACTGAAGCACAAGTTTTCAATTGGCTTTGCGCTTTGCACATTGACAGCTTGCGCGGTGGCTGTGGGCATTGTTGCCTTTGTTTTTGGGGTGCTGTGAAAAGAAGGTTCGTGAAATTTGTCATTCATCCAGTCAGCGTGATTGTGTGGCTGTGGCTTTTTTTTGTTTTGGGCGCTGCACAGGCGGTTTCTTATTTTTTTGCAATCACTCTTCATGAGCTTGCACATTTTTTGGTGGCAAAAAAGCTGGGCTATAAACTGTCAAGATTTTCGCTTTCGCCATATGGCGTGGAGTTGGCATATTTTCAGAAGGGGATGGACTGCAAACACGAAATTGCCATTGCCTTGGCAGGACCGCTGGTGAACCTTGCAACGGCGTTTCTTGTGGTGGCAGTTTGGTGGCTGCTGCCAGAGGCATATTTTTTTACAGAGGCTTTTGTGATGATATCCGTGCTTTTGGCTCTCATCAACCTTTTGCCGGCATATCCACTGGATGGAGGAAGAATTTTTGTTGGGTTGACGTCGCATTTTTTGAGTGAGAAGAAAGCAAAAAAAATCACCATGTTTGTCAATCTGTTTTTGTGCATCTTTTTCTTTTGCGTTTTTGCTGTGCTGTGTTTTGTCAATTTCAATCCAACTTGCTTTTTGTTTTCGTTTTTTCTTGCTGTGGGAATTTTGGATTTGAGGTTTCAAACCAAGTTTGAGAAGGTGAACATCTTTCAAAAGGATGTCAAAAATTTTGTTGTGCCTGTTTTTTATTATGTCAATTTGGATGTCACAATAAGGCAGCTGCTTTCAAAAATCT
>CAMRSX010000017.1 GCA_947053595.1 uncultured Clostridia bacterium | reverse complement strand
AATGCCAGTCTGCCAAGTGAAAGATTGGAAACTTTGAAAGCTCTTCATGACAACAGAATTAAAACTTTTGCGAGTTTTGAGCCGACAATTGAGCCAGAAGAAAGCTTGAAACTTATTCGCAAAACACTTGAAATGGATTGTGTTGATCATTATAAAATCGGCAAAATCAACAATTACAAACGCGAAGATAAATGGCAAGATTGGGAGAAATACTTGCAAGATTGTGTTGATTTGCTTCGTCCTACTGGCAAACAAGTGTATTATAAATTTTGTCTTCGCAAACTTGCACCAAATGTTCAACTGACACCACAAGAAAAAAATCCAGATGAATACATAGTGAGAATTAAAGACGAAAGCGAGCGATTAAGTTTGTTTGACAACAAGAAGAGTTAGATTTAGTTTATGGCGAGTGTCAATCGAAAATACCCACAACCAACTAAAACGGGGTTAGGATTGGATATCGCTTGCTCCGCCATAATTCGACAAGTTTCGCAAAGAAGCTTGTCGTTTTTTATATAATGATAGAAAAGAGCATTTTAAAATAACTGGCAGTGAATATTGAATATAAAAAATTATCATGATATTCTTCTTTTACACAAAAAGTTGATGAAAAATTTCTTCAACTTTTTGCACTTTATGAAAGGAGAAATATATGGAAATTAAAAAGTTATGGCAGGGTTATAGATTCCCAAAATGTGAAAATTGTAAAAAGGATTGTCAAGGACATTTGGATTATGAAAATTTATGTGCAAATCTAAATTACTTGAAAGAATATGCTGAAAAGAATTATGAGAAGAATAGGGAAAGTTTTAGTGAACTCAAAAAGATAACAGGTGATAAAAAATTAAATATCTTTTCTTTTGGATGTGGTCTTGGACTTGATTATGTTGGTGCAAAAGAAATTTTTGGAAACAACTTGAATTATTACGGCATTGAAGAATGTGACTGGGCGATAAAGAACACTGACAACTATAAAAACTTTGAGCCAAAGTTGCCGAAAGCTATAAAGTTTTATGAAGGAATGTTTTTGCTTACTGCAACGCGAGAAAATGCGGTGCTGTGTTTCTTTAATTCGTTGTTTACAATCACAAACAACACAGAAGATTTGCAAAAGCAGCTTTTTGACTCGTTGCAAAACAAGAAGAATTTTTATATTCTTTGCGATTATACAATAAATAGCAATTATCATATGCCAAAAGAAGAACAAGATTTTATTAATAAGCTTTTAAATAGATTAAGTGGACAATTTAAATTCAAGCGTTTTGAAATTTTAGGCAGAGATGGTATAATTATTTATGGAGAAAGATAAATAATGATTTTAAGTGTTTCGAGGAGGACTGACATTCCAGCATTTTACTGCGATTGGTTTTTTGAGCAATTGGGAAATGATTATGTGCTTGTGCCAAATCCAATCAATCCAAAAAAGATTGCAAAGATAAAACTTGAGCCAATGAAAATTAAAAATGTTGAAGTGGACTTGCTGGGACAGAAGAATGTTGAGGTTGAAGGAAATCTTGAGGGTATTGTTTTTTGGACAAAAAATCCAAAACCTATGATAAAAAGATTGAATGAGTTCGGCGATATAAAATATTATTTTCTTTACACATTAAATGCTTATCCAAAAAATGTTGAGGCAAATCTTCCAAGTCTGGAAGAGAGAATTGAAACCTTCAAAGAATTATCGAAACATTGTCCTGTCCTTTGGAGATATGATCCTATTTTACTTGCCGATGGTATTGATGTTGAGTGGCACAAAAGAGAATTTGAAAAACTTTGCAGAGAACTTTCAGGTTATACAAAACACTGTAAAATAAGTTTTGTGATTGAAAGTTATAGCGGTTGTTCAAAAAATGTTTGGGCGCCAAATTTAACACAAAAACATGAAATCCTTGCAGCATTTTCACAAATCGCAAAAGAAAATAACATTCAAATTGAAGCATGTGCTGAAAGCGGAGATTGGTCAAAGTATGGAATCGCGCCGAGTAAATGTATTGATGGTGAAATTTTTGAAGAACTGCTGGCTGAAAAATTTAAAGAGAAAAATATTTTTGTTAAACGTAAAAATAACAAACTTGATGGCACACGTAAATTTTGTGGATGTATGCCCGCAGTCGACATTGGAAGATATGACACTTGTCGCCATGGTTGCAACTATTGCTATGCTCGCAAAAGCATACAAAAAAGTATGCATGACAAATTTGATGGCGAAATTTATGAAAGAAAAACCGAGTTGGAGTTTGAATATAAATAAAATTTATAAATTGACACTAATTCTCATCCACCCAACACCTATGGTTACAGGGTTAGGATTGGATATCGCTTGCTCCGCCAAAAGAAAATTACACGCACCCTAACGGGAGCGTGTTTTTTATTATGCCAGAATGCTTTTGAGTTATTATAGATTTATGATATAACATAAATATGAAATTATGCGAAAAAATTAAGAATTGTAAATTGTGTGGTGAACTACCTAAATTAATTGAAAATAACATTCAAGTTGGGACAACACCTTTTATTATTATTGGAGAGAGTCCTGCAAAGGATGGTTGGATAGAGTCTAAAAGGGCATTTTATAACACAAAAGACAAATTGCAAGCGAGTGGCAGAGTTTTAGAAAAGTTGCTAAACAATATTGGTTTTTCTATCAACGACATATATTTTACAGAGTGTTGCAAGTGTATAATTGAAGACCGAAATAAACTTGAAAATTGTTCTAAAAATTGCATGCCGATTTTATTAGAACAACTTAACGATACCCCCTGTAAAATTATACTAACAATGGGATTGCATCCAACACAAGCATTGTTAAACAAAAAAATTCAAAAATATTCCAACTATGTTGGTAAAGAATTTGATTTTGAAATCAATGGGAGAAAATTTCTTTTACTCCCAATTTATCACCCATCTCCGCTTAATCCAAAAGGTTACAAAGAGAACGTTCCAATATTTGAAAAGTTAAAGTCTATTATTGCAAATTTAAGGTGCGTATAAAGACCCTCACTCTCCGCAAGGCCTGAAATAAGAACATCATGTTTGTTCAGGTCTTTTTTATAATTCTTCAAATGTTCTCTTTGAAAGACGGCGCAGCTGAAGTGATTTGCGCTTGAGATAAAGCTGCCGCGTTTTTTTATGTCAGCCAGCGCGTTGTTTTTTGAGTTCTTTATTGTTGCAAATTTAATATTGAAATTTTTTGTAAAATATTGAAAACATAGCTTGTAAAAATAAAGCCGATATCACCTTTGTTCAGCAACAATTTTTTTCTAAAACTGCCACATTCAACAACTTGAGTTTAAAATCATATGAAAGTGGGGACAAGGTGAGGGAACTAAAGTATGCATTGTTAAATGCAAATGCAATTAACATTTTCTTGCCAAATGATATGAAATGCTAATATTTTATGCTATACATACTTGTATGAGTATAATTTACAGACCATGCGGAATGGCAAGAGAATACAGTCCTTATGCGTGCAATATTTACGAACAGACTGGGATATATTGTTCAAACGCTGGAATACAAAGACGAAGAATTTTTGCCAGTTTCAAATTGCTGCCGGCTTGTTGTTTTTGATGCTTAAAACGCCATTTTTGAAACTGTTGGTTTGTTTCTGAAACAAACATTCTATATTTTTACAATCAATTCTATTGAAAATGTTTTGGATATGTAATAAAATTGAAGTGTCAAACAAAGAGCTCAGTTTTTGACAAGGAGGAAAAAATGAAAAATTTAAATGAGAACATCAAAAAATACCGTGATAAATACGGGTTCAGCCAAGAAGATTTGGCAAAAAAGCTTAATGTCACAAGTCAGGCAGTAAGCAAGTGGGAAACCAACGAAAGCACCCCATCTCTTGAGACATTGATTTTGATGGCAAAGATTTTTTACACATCCATTGACGAGTTGGTGACCGGCTGCGAAACAAACGAAAACTCAAGTGAAAGCGAAAAAGAGATTAATCGAGATTTGAAGCAGCTTTATTTCTGCTTTCACAGACAAGAAAGTGTTGGCTCAAGGATGAACGACATTATTGCAAAAATTTTGCCACTTTACAATTTTGACAGAGATTATTATTGGCTTTATTCTGCGCGCATCATCTTAAAAGGCACCCTCTATGCAATTTTGGAGGATGCGTCAACAAATCAAAACAACTTTAATGTGGAAAAAATTAAGGAAGTGCTTCAATTTGCAAATTTAAACATGGATGACCGCATGGAAAAAATCAAAAAATATTTTGAAAACAAATCGCAAAAAGTTAGGGAATACATCTCTGTGTATGTAAACAGCCCAATGGCAACGGCAAACTCAATTATGTCAACCATTGTAACTTGCATCAATATGCTTTCTGTGTGATGTTTGCAACAAACTTTTGAAGAGATGAAAATGCAAGTTGAAAAGACTTTTTGGCTTGATTAGTTGGGCAATTTGAGAACAAAAAAAACTAGGCACACATGTGCCTGTTTTTTTGTGAAGCTTGTCAAAAAAGTGGTTGAGAAAAGGGCAAAAACAAAAGAAACAAGAATGCCGCTTTATGTTTTGCAAATGTCTTGGATGCGTGTCGATTTTTAAAGTTTTAAAAGCCCACAACTTTGTTTTGAAACATTTTGCAAAATTTCCATAGGTTCGCTGACCGCCTTGAGAGGCAGAAAAAGTGTTTACAGAAGTTTGTGGGAGAGTGAGGGATTTGGTGCAGGGAGGGCGGAAAAACTGACGCTTTTTGTCAGTTTTTTTAATAAACTAATGCAAAAAGCAAAATTGTGTGATATAATAATTTTGAAAAGTGGTGGCAAGAAATTGCTGCGCTTAATTTTAAGAAACAACAGCAAAACTGACAGTTGACGCTGATTTTTCTTGAAGAGAAAGATTATGATTGCATCCATTGTTATTTGTGTGGCGACATGTGTTGCCATGATATTAAGCGTTTTGTTTTTTCCAAAAATCAAACTGGGAAAGTTTTCCATTGGCACTTATTGGGTGATTACGCTTGTGGGCGCCATTGTTCTGATGGCAAGTGGGCAAGTGGATGTTTCAAAAATTGGCCAAGCGCTGATTGCCAACAACTCCATAAATCCGCTTAAAATTCTTGTGCTGTTTTTGACAATGACCATTCTTTCCATCTTTCTTGACGAGCTTGGCTTTTTCAGATTTTTGGCAAGTGTGACGCTTAAAAAAGCGCGCACGGGGCAAAGGAAGTTGTTTGTTTATTTGTATGTGCTGGTTTCGGTGCTGACAATTTTCACCTCCAACGACATCATCATCTTGTCGTTCACGCCTTTCATTTGCTATTTTGCAAAGAACGCAAAAATCAATCCAACGCCATATTTGGCTGCGGAGTTTGTGGCAGCCAACACTTGGAGCATGGCGCTGATTATTGGCAATCCAACCAACATATATCTTGCCACCGCCTATGGTTTGGATTTTGTTTCATATCTGAAATTCAGCATTTTGCCAACAGTGTTTGCGGGATTGGTTTCTTTTGGCATTATGTTTTTGCTTTTCAGAAAAAAACTCTCTTCGCCCATTGAAGGGGAAGCGGAAGATTTTGTGGTGAAAGACAAGTTTTTGCTTTGGGTGGGGCTGGCACACCTCTTGATTTGCACCATATTTTTGGCTGTGGGCTCTTATATTGGTGTGGAAATGTGGATTGTTTCACTTTGCGCTGTGGGCAGCCTTTTCATTTTCTGTCTTGTGACAGCGCTGGTGCGAAAAGAAAAACCACGTGCACTTTTGGGATGCTTGAGGCGCGCACCTTACGAGTTGGTGCCTTTTGTGCTTTCAATGTTTGTCATGATTGTGGGGCTGGCACAGCAAGGCGTGGCGGCAAAACTTGCAAATTTGCTTGGCTCAGATTTTTCCATTCTCACTTATGGATTTTCATCCTTCTTCTCGGCAAACCTCATCAACAACATTCCAATGAGCGTGCTGTTTTCTGCCATAATTGAAGCCAGCAGCGGCGCTGCGGGGCTGGGTGCGGTGTTTGCCACAATTGTTGGCTCCAACATTGGAGCAATTTTTACACCAATAGGCGCACTTGCGGGCATCATGTGGAGCGGCATTTTAAATAAGCATGGCATCAAGTTTTCTTATTTGGACTTCCTCAAAATTGGCGTGACAGTGGCAATTCCGACAATGTTTGCGGCGCTTGGCGCACTTTATATTGTGATTTAGCCAACTAGAAATTTTGCAGGCGCACCTTTGCTGTGATATAATAAACAAAAAGGAGAAACCATGAAAAAATTTAAGTTTTTGGCGCTGCTTATTGCGGCCGTTTGCCTTGTCTTTCCTTTGGTGGGATGCTGCACAAAAGGTCCCGCTGCACAAATTAAGAATGTGGTGCTTATCATTGGCGATGGCATGGGGTTTAATCATGTTGAAAACGCCAAAAAGCTGTTTGGGCTTGACAACTTGATTTTTGAAAAAGATTTTTTTGCGCAGTCCAAAACCCATTCTGCGTCCAGTGGCACAACCGACAGCGCAGCGGGTGCCACCGCCATGGCAACGGGGCACAAGGTGAACAATGGTGAAATCAGCAGAACAAACGGGCAAAACTTGCAAAGCATTGTGGAGCTTGCTCAGGCGCAGGGCATGAAGACGGGAATTCTCACCAACGACAACTTGTATGGTGCAACGCCAGCGGCATTTTCTTCTCATGTGGACGCGCGCACCAACACGCAAGAAATCATCTTGCAGCAAACGAGCAGCAACATCAACCTTTTGATTGGCAAAAGCAACAGCCAATATAATTCATATCAGACGCAGTTTGTGGACAGCGGTTACACCATGGTGCAAACTTTTGATGCACTTAAAAGCACCACTTCTGACAAAGTGATTGCAAATTTAAGAAATATTCGCTCCATCTATGACGAAACCAAAATAAATCAAACAGACATGAGCGAAGTAGCAAAGTTTGCGCTGGAATTTTTGCAAAACGACAACGGGTTTTTTCTGATGATTGAAGAGGGTTACATCGATAAAAACGCGCACAACAACGAGTTGCAAAAATCTTTGTGCGAAACGCGTACGCTGTTTGACATTGTGGAAAAGGTTTATCGGTTTTGCAAAAACAGAAAGGACACCATGGTGATTGTGACGGCAGACCACGAAACTGGCGGCTTGCAACTTTCAACAGATGGAAACTTCAACAACAGCCTTTTTTCAACCACCAAACACACCAGTGCCAATGTGCCAATTTATGTGAAAAATCCAGTGCTGAAAACAGAAGAGGCAGAGGTTGAAAACACCACAATTTTTGAAATGTGCAAAAAGCCAATTTTAAACTGAGGAGAAAATCCGCTTGAAAGAAATTTGCGAAACATGTGACAAGTTGAGAAGAAAGCTTAAAAGTTTTAAATAAAAACGGGGCAGTATGCCCTGTTTTTTGTTGGTGTTGTTTTTTTGTTGACTTGTGCGTGAGTTGTGGTTTACAATAAGTTTGAAAAGTTTTTTTTGAAGGAGGAAAAATGGAAAGTAAAACAAAAAAATTGGGTGACAATTCGGTGAAGAAGGACAAAGTGAGTGCTGCAAAAACAACAAATGCCAAGGCAACAGGCGGGGCAAAGACAGTTGCAAAGGCGGGTGCACAGGCTGCAAGCGCGGCAAAGAAAGCTGCACCAAAAACTGCAAAGACGGCAGCAGCAAAGTCATCCGCAAGCAAAGGGAGTGCAAAGAAAATTTCAGCAAACAAAGAAACAAACAACCTTGACGCACTGTTTACGCCATGGAAGATTGGCAATGTGGAAATTAAAAACAGAATTGTGCTTTGCCCAATGGGCGGAACCTCCATCTTTGGTTGGATGGAGCCTCATCATTTTGACAAAGATGCGGCAGACTTTTTTATGGACTTGGCAAAAAACAATGTGGGGCTTATCATTCCGGGCATCGCTCCCCTTCGCAACATGATTGGAAGGCAGTGGCTTTATAAAGCCAGTGGCGCTTTTAAGAAACTTAAAAAATATATGCAAGAGTTTCACAAGACAGGCGCAAAGATGTTTGTTCAGCTGACGGCTGGTTTTGGGCGTTCTTTTTCTGTTCCAAACTCCATGGTGGGCATGCTTAAGCACAAGGCTCTTGCCAAGATGGCAAAGCCAATCATTGATGTGGAAGGGTTATGCGCCTCTCCAAGCGTGCTGCCGCTGCGTTGGGTGGAAGGTGTGAAGTGTCGCGCTCTCACCAAAAAAGAGATTGAAAAGATGATTGTTGGCTTTGCAAAGACGGCCAAGAAGTGTCAAGAAACTGGCGTGGACGGCGTGGAAATTCACGCGGTGCATGAGGGTTATTTGCTTGACCAGTTCACCACCGCTTACACCAATCAGAGGACGGACGAATATGGCGGCAGTTTTGAAAATCGTTTCCGCTTTGCCGCAGAAGTTGTGAAGGCAATCAAGGCGGCGTGCGGAAGTGACTATCCTGTTTCGCTAAGATATTCTGTTGTCAGCAAAACCAAAGCGTTCTGCCAAGGTGCAATGCCGGGCGAGAAGTTTGTGGAAATTGGCCGCAACATGCAAGAAAGTGAGAAGGCGGCAAAATATCTTCAAGACGCTGGCTATGACATGCTGGATGCGGACAACGGCACTTATGATGCGTGGTATTGGGCGCATCCACCTGTTTATATGCCAAAAAACTGCAATTTGGAAGATGTTGCACACATAAGAAAGTTTGTTGACATTCCTGTTGTGTGCGCGGGCAAGATGACTCCACAGGCAAGTGCAAAGGCAATTGCAGAAGGAAAGATTGATGCCATGGGTGTGGCAAGACAATTTTTGGTGGACAGCCATTGGGTGACAAAACTGAAGGAAGGCAGGGCGGAAGACATTCAGCCTTGCATCTTCTGTCACAACGCTTGTCTTGCAATGTCGCACTATAAAGGCGTGGCAAACGCTTGCGCTTTTGAGGACAGCGTGCATATGTCAAGGTGTGCGCTTAACCCAACAACAATGGACGGCGGAAAGTTTGACATAAAGCCAGCCAAAAAGAAAAAGAAGGTTGCTGTGATTGGCGGCGGCGTGGGCGGAATGGAAACGGCACGCATTGCCACTTTGCGCGGTCACAAGGTGACAATATATGAAAAAACTGACAAACTGGGCGGTGTGTTTATTGCAGCAGCTGCGCCCGACTTTAAAGAAGCCGACAAGGCGTTGATTGAGTGGTATCGCAGACAAATTGCAAAACTGGGCATTGAAGTGAAGTTTAACACCCAAATTTTGGACATTTCAAAACTGGATGCGGACGAAATTGTGATTGCCACCGGTGCAAAGGCGCGCACTCTCAAACTGGCGGGCGCAGAGCGTGCAGTGGAAGCGGTGGAATATTTAAACGGCAAAGAAGTTGGGCAAAATGTGGTGGTGGTTGGCGGCGGTTTAACCGGCTGCGAAATTGCTTATCACCTTCACCTGAAGGGCAAAAAGCCAGTGATTGTTGAAACGCTGCAAGACCTGATGGTTTCAAATGGGCTTTGTCTTGCAAACAGCAGTTATCTGCGCGACTATTTTTCCACCAACAACGTGCCAGTGCATTTGGAAAGCAAACTGGTGGAGATTAAGGACAAAAGCGTGGTGATTGAGGACAAGAGCGGCGCAAAAACAGAGCTTAAGGCTGACAGCGTAATTACGGCAATTGGCTATACCTCTGCACCTGTTGCCAAAAAAGGCAAGCACGTTCACATTGTGGGCGACGCACTTAAGGTTGGAAACCTGCGCACTGTGGTTTGGCGCGCTTGGGAAGTTGCCGAAAGCATCTGACAAAGTTTGAAAACAATATTTAAAAGCAAAAAATCGCCTCAAGACATTGGGCGATTTTTTTTCAACTTTTTATTGGAAAATTTTGATTTTCATTTCAAAAGGTTTTTGCCATTCACATTTCCAACTTTTTTCCATTCTAAAACTTTCTGCTGTTTTCTTTTTCAGTTTTTAAGGTTCATTTTTGTCTTTGCAATTTGCCTCCTCACAAACTTTGCTTTTGCAGTTGCCGTTTTCGGAAACTTTGCTTTTGCAAGTTGCGTCAGCACAAGTTTCAATTTCGCAAGTTTGGATTTTGCAGTTTTTGTGACGAATTTTATTTGGATTATATTTCAGCGCTCTGAGGGCATTGAGTATGGCAACCAGTGTCACACCCACATCGGCAAACACGGCCGCCAGCATTCCTGTGATGCCAGCAGTGCCAAGTGCCAAAAACACCACCTTTGTGACAGCAGAGAAGATGATGTTTTGCAGCACAATTTTGCGGGTGTGTTTGGCAATTTTGATTGCCAACACAATTTTGCTTGGGTTGTCATCCACCAGCACAATGTCACTTGCTTCAATGCTGGCTGGGCTGCCGTTGATGCCCATGCTGATGCCCACATCAGCCAGCGCAAGAGATGGTGCGTCGTTGATGCCATCTCCAACATATGCAATCACATTTTTCTTGCTTTTGTACTTTTCAATCCAAGCATATTTTTCCGCAGGAAGAAGTTGCCCAAACGCCTCATTCATCTTCAGTTTGTCTGCCACCTCTTGTGCCACAGCTGTGTTGTCGCCAGAAAGCAGCACCGTCTTAATGCCCAGCGAGGAGAGATTTTCGCACGCTGCCAAAGAGGAAGTTTTGATGGTGTCGCGCAAGGCAATTTCGCCAATCTTGACATCTTCTTCAAACAATTCCACACAGGTGTTTTGAAGGTTTTGACTTTTTCTTCCCACAAAATACTTTTTCTTTTCAAAAATAAACTCCACTCCACTGCCTGCAATTTCTTTGGCATCTTTCACTTTTTCCAAAGGCTTTTCATATGCGGCAGTGATTGCCTTTGCAAGCGGATGCACAGAGTTCTGTTCTCCCAGCGCACAAAGGTGCAAGATGTCCTCTTCTGTCTTTTCATTGTCCAGCGAAGTGATGCGCTCAATTTCAAACTGCCCAGTGGTGAGCGTGCCAGTTTTGTCAAAAGCCACGGTGCCCAGATGAGTGCAAACATCCAAAAAGTTGGAACCCTTAATCAGCACCCCGTGTTTTGACGCGTTTCCAAGCCCGCTGAAATATGAAAGCGGAACGGAAATTGCAAAAGCGCAAGGGCACGAGATAACCAAAAAAATCAGCCCGCGATATATTGCCAAATCAAGTTGCCCCGTGACGCCCCACACAATGCCCCAAACCAAAAGCGCAAGAGTCACAATGCCAAGGGTGTACCACCTTGTGATTTTGGATATGAAAGTTTCTGTTTTGGATTTGTTTTCTGTGGCGTTTTCCACCAAATTCAAAATTTTGCTGATTGTGCTGTTGGAAAAGGTGCTGGTGGTTTGAATTTTCAAAACGCCGTCCAGCACAATGGCACCAGAGAGAATTTCCTGCCCTTCGCACACTTGCACAGGCACACTTTCTCCCGTCAAGCTTTGCATGTCAATCATGCAGCGTCCCTCCAAAACCACGCCGTCCAGCGCAACCTTCTGCCCAGCCTTCACAACAATCACGCTGGAAAGCGCAACATCTTGTGGCAGCACTTTTTCCTCTGTGCCATCTTCCTTCAAAAGCACGGCAAAGTCTGGCTGAAGTTTGACAAGCTTTTCGATGGATTTTCGAGAGCGTTCCACCGCCAAACCTTCAAAAATTTTCCCAACAGAATACAGTGCAATCACCATCAGCCCTTCCAAGTGTTGACTGACAAAGGTGGCACCAATCACCGAAATGGTGATAAGCAAATTTTCATTCACCACCCCGCGAATAAGCAGCATCAAGGCTTTGTAATAGGTTTTATATCCCAAAAGCAGTGCTGCCAAGGCATAAAGCGTCCAAAACGCCCAACTTGGCATCTTCACAAAAAAGATTGTCAGCCCCACCGCAATGCCCAGCGCCAGAAAAATGCAGTCCAAAAGCAACCTCTTGTTGAAACGCTTTGAAGCTTTTTCCGAAAACTGGCTGATTTTTGCATTTGGCTCCAGCTTTGCCGTCAGGGCAACAATGCGCTGCAAAACTTCTTGAGGGTTTTCGCTTTCAAAAGTGAGGGTGGACTTCACAAACTCCAGCTTGGCATTTTCCACTCCGTGCAACTTATTGATTTCGCTCTCAAGCGCCCTTGCGCAGTTTGGACAGTCCAGCCCTTGCAAATTAACCTTCGTTTTCATTCAGCACCTCCAGCACATGCTCGTGACAGAGCATAAACAACTGCCGCACATGGCTGTCGGCAAGCGAATACCAAACCTCTTTGCCTTTCTTTTGGCTTTTGATTAGGTTCATCTCTTTCAGGTTTTGCAGCTGATGTGAAATCGCCGATTTTGTCATATTGAGTATAGACGAAATGTCGCACACACACAGGCTGTGCCCGCAAAGCAAATTTATGATTTTAATTCGCGTGCTGTCCGACATCGCCTTGTAAAAATCTGCCATGCAAAGCAAAATGTCGTCGCTTTGCAAATCTTTCTTGGCATTTTCCACACATTCCGCATGGATGATGTTGCAATCGCACTCCAATGCTTTAAATTTAACCATTTGTTTTCTCCCTTTTTTCTGCTTTAATTGTAAAGTTTGGTTGAACGGGTGTTCAACTGTTGTTAGTATAGTTGAATATATATTCAACTGTCAACAAAATTTCACAAGTTTTCAAAAAATTTTTAAAAAACTGTCAAAAACACAAAAACTGGGCGGCAGACATATAAAAACATGAATATGGAGGAAGAAAATGAACAACAACAGTGGAAGAATTAAGTTTGTGTCAGGAAATGGCGCGCAGCCAGAAAAGGTGACGCAAAAGTTTTTTAATCAGCAGCAAGAAGAATATCAAAACCTTGAAGACAGATTTGAGGAGAGGTTTGAAGACAGATTTGGAGAGAACAGCGAAGAGAGGCTTGAAGAAAATCTGGACGAGAAGTTTGGCGAATGTCCGCCTGAAGAAATGCCGCAACCTTGTGATGATGTAAAATGGGAGCGTAAGCCTTGCGACAACCCCACAACCATAGATTGCAGAAAGATGTTTTTTTGCAAAGGCGCAGAAAACTGGGAAGACTTTGTTTTGGCGCAGCAGATGCAAGAAGATGTCTTGCAACAGCCACAGTTTGCACCATCCCGCCCACAACCTTCGGCAGTGCTTGCCAGAGAAATTTATGTCAAGATGCTTGTGTTGGGAGAGATGTATCGCGATTTGCGAAGATATGACACCTCTTTTTCTGACGAGCTGCAAGACATGATTGAAGAGCTTAACGTTGTAACATTTGCCATGGGCAGAATTTATCAGCAACTTTCAAGAAGCAACCGCTTGCCAAGCAACAATCAAAGGGTGTCAAGAAGCAGAGATTTCTGCAGCGGGGTGCAATCAACCTCACGATATCTGCGCGGGCTTATGTTTGATTTGAGAAGATTGCAGCGCTCAGTGGACGGTGGAAACCTTCAAACACAGCTTCTCATCATCAACATAACACTCATGTCGCATCAGCAGCAACTGCAAGAAATGCGTCGATATTGCACGCAGTGACACGAAAAAGCGCACCTTCATCCTCAAAACGGCTTAAAATCAAATAAGATGAGAAAAATTGTATTGACTTTCCTCATCTTTTTTGTTATACTTAAATATCAAATTATGGGAGATTTTGGGATGTATAAAACTTTTGACCAAAATGTTTTGAATCCAAAACACAAAAAGCTGAACTGGTTTAACAGAAATTATTTTTATGCAACAACCGCTTTGATTGTTGCGCTGCTTTGCCTTTCTTATTTCTTGTTTCAGCACATTTTGCAACACTTGGTTTCAAATGTCAGCGTTTATTACAACGTTGTGTTCATGGCGCTTTGCCACACAAGCTTGCAGCAGTTGGTTTTCAATATTGTCAGCTTTGGCGTCATTTCCTTCTTTTTGGAGAGGCACTTTGGCTCGCTTAAATATTTGGGCATCATTGTCTTGGCAGCACCAATCACAGCCCTCGCCACTTTTGCTTGCTCGTTCTCTTGGGATTGGATGGGCTTTTCGGGAATCAACTATTTTCTTTACACCTTCTTCTACATCACCCTCATTTTGAGATTTAAAGAATATTTCTGTGGCAAGGCTCGCTGGATTTTCCCTTTGGCAGTGCTGGGAATCAACCTTCTCATCACTTGCTGGGTGGGCAACACAGCAAATCCAACCGAGTTCCTCAAGTTTGGCGTGTTCTCAAACTTCCACATTGTTTCAAACTGGGCATCTTGCATTGCGGGCAGTGTTGTGGGCGCATTTGCTTGTCTGATTAGATTTGACCTTCCAAAAAAGAAAACCAAAACCGAAAAAGTTTTGAAAAAGAAAAAGACAATCAGCAATGTGAAAAGCAACAACATTGTCATGCTGGGTAAAAGACAAGATTTTGGCACCGAAAACAAAAAACAAAACATTATCATCAATCTCAATGTCAAAAAAAACAAAAAGTGATGCTCACTTAAAACAAACCAAAGGCTTCTTAAAATAAGAGCCTTTTTTTGTTGTCACTTTTTTGTATTTGGCTGCGCAAAAACTGGAAGAATAGGAGTGATTTGGGGTTTTGCGAATAGTTTTTCCAAGGGGTTTAAAAGTGACTTTTTGTTATGGATTTATAACAACATTAAGGCGCCATGGGGGCAACGCGCGACAAATATTTTTGAAAAATTTTATAAAAAATTGCAAATTTTGAAAAGTTGAAAAAACACAATATATTGTGATTTTTTGTTGACAAAAACACTATATATATTGTAAAATCAAGTCGTAACACAAAAATTTTTGGGGCAAACACACAACATATTGGCGCAAAAAATTTGTTGCCACAACATGTTGAAAAAGCCATCAAAAAAACAATTATGGGGGTGCAAAAATGCAAGTAATCAAAAGAAACGGGGATTTTATGGACTTCGACCCATCCAAAATCAGAATTGCCATTGAAAAAGCAAATGCCGAAGTGGAAAATGCCGAAAGAGCAACAGCAGAAGAAATTAAGGGAATCATCAAGCACATTGTTGGTTTGAAGAAAAACAGAGTGCTTGTTGAAGACATTCAAGACATCATTGAAGAGAAGCTTATGACGCTTGGACACTATGAACTGGCAAAGAAATATATTATATACAGATATACAAGAGAACTGGTGCGCAAAAGCAACACCACCGACCTTGCCATTAAAGAGCTGATTGATGGCGAAAACGAATATTGGAACACCGAAAACTCCAACAAAAACGCCAAAGTGATTACAACTCAAAGAGATTACATCGCCGGCATCACCAGCACAGACATCACCAGACGCTTTTTGCTGCCAGAGGACATTGTTAAAGCGCACGACGAAGGCATCATTCACTTTCACGATGCCGATTATTTTGCACAAAATGCGCTGCACAACTGCGACCTCATCAATTTGGAGGATATGCTGCAAAATGGCACCAACATCAATGGTGTGATGATTGAAAAGCCTCACAGATTTTTGACAGCCATGACCATTGCCACCCAGCTTATCACGGCGGTTTCGTCCAGTCAATATGGCGGAGCAACCATCACGCTGACGCACCTTGCGCCATTTGTTAGGGACAGTTATGATTATTATATAAAAAGATATTCCAATCGCAACCTCTCAAAAGAGCAGTGCGAAAAGTTTGCGATGGAAGATTTGAAAAAAGAAATCACAGATGGTGTGCAAACATTTCAATATCAAATCAACTCCATGACCACCACCAATGGGCAAGCCCCTTTCCTTTCTGTTTGCCTATATTTGGGTGAAACTGATGAATACAAAGATGAGCTTGCCATGATTATTGAAGAAGTGCTTGTGCAAAGAACGCAAGGTATGAAAAACGAAAAAGGTGTATACATCACACCTGCTTTTCCAAAGCTGCTGTATGTTTTGGAAGAGGACAACATTCACGAAAATTCAAAATATTATTATCTCACTCAGGCTGCTGCAAAGTGCACTGCAAAAAGAATGGTGCCAGATTACATTTCCGAAAAGGTGATGAAGCAGCTTAAGGTTGACAAAAATGGCGATGGACAGTGCTATCCTTGCATGGGGTGCAGGTCTTTCCTCACACCTTATGTGGATGAAAACGGCAAAGCCAAATATTATGGTCGCTTCAATCAGGGCGTTGTCACCATCAACTTGGTGGATGTGGCATTGTCTTCAGACAAAAACACTGAAGATTTCTGGAAAATCTTGGATGAAAGGCTGGAATTGTGCCACAAGGCACTGCAAATTCGCCACAAGCGCCTCAGCGGCGTGACCTCCGATGTTGCACCAATTCTTTGGCAACATGGCGCGCTGGCAAGGCTGAAAAAAGGCGAAAGCATCGAGCCACTTTTGCATAATGGCTATTCCACCATTTCTTTGGGCTATGCGGGGCTTTATGAGTGCGTGAAGTTCATGACTGGGCGCAGCCACACCGACAACGGCGAAGGCAAAGAATTTGCTTTGGCAGTTATGCAGAGGCTCAACGACAAGTGCAATCAGTGGAAAGCGGAAGAAAAAATTGATTACAGCGTTTATGGCACCCCAATTGAAAGCACCACTTACAAGTTTGCCAAAAACCTTAAAAAGCGTTTTGGCACAATTGAGGGCATTACGGACAGAAACTACATCACAAATTCATATCACGTGCCTGTGTTTGAGGAAATTGACGCGTTCAGCAAACTGCTGCTGGAAAGCGAGTTTCAACGCCTCAGCCCAGGTGGAGCAATATCTTACATCGAGGCGCCAAACCTCACAAACAACTTGGACGCTGTTATGGAAGTTGTTAAGTTTATTTATGACAACATCATGTATGCAGAAATCAACACAAAAAGCGATTTTTGTCAGGCTTGTGGCTTTGATGGCGAGATGAAAATTGATGATAAGTTTGATTGGTATTGCCCAAATTGCGGCAATCGTGACCACGATAAACTGAATGTTGCCAGAAGAACTTGTGGCTATATTGGCACCAACTTCTGGAACAAAGGGCGCACACAAGAAATCAAAGAGCGCGTCATACATTTAGACAACAAAGATTTTGAGGGTTAACAAATGCGATATAACAAAATCAGAAAAATGGACATTTCCAATGGGCCGGGTGTGAGGGTTTCCGTCTTCATGCAAGGGTGTGCCTTCAACTGCAAAAATTGCTTCAATCCCGAAACACATGATTTTGCAGGAGGAAAGGAATTTTCGCAAGAAACAATTTCGCACATTTTGCAACTTTGTGACAACAGTTTCATTGCAGGGCTTTCCATTTTGGGTGGTGAGCCAATGCATCCCAAAAACATTGACGGCACTTTGCAGCTTGCCAAAGCGTTTAAGGAGAAATTTCCAAACAAAACAGTGTGGATTTGGACAGGCTTTCTGTTTGACCATGGCTTAAAGGACAACCCAGCACTTTCCTTTGTGGATGTGATTGTGGATGGTCAGTTTGTGGAAGAACTTGCCAACCCAGCACTGAAGTTTTGTGGCTCGTCCAATCAGCGCGTGATTGATGTGCAAAGCTCTTTGCGTGAAGGCAAAGTGATTTTGTTGGATGAGGCAAAATAATGAAAAAATTAAAAAATGCGCTAAAAAAGCGCAAAAAGAGGTGAAAAATGCGTAAATTTGAAGTTGTTAAAAGTCAATTTATAAAATATGGGGTTAATCCCGAAACACTTAAAGCACCATGTCGTGCAACCAAACACTCGGTGTGTTATGATTGTTTTACGCCCATTGACATCACCATTCCGCCAGAATCCACCGAACTTGTTTTCATAAACTTCAAGGCATATTTTGGCGAAGATGAAGGGATGTTTTTGGCAACAACAAGCGGGCTTGGAAAGAAAGGCATAATTTTGGCAAATGGCATTGGCATCATTGAAAGCGACTATGCGGACAACGAAAGCAACGATGGAAACATTGGCTTTTTGTTACATAATTTGGGAAAGACACCACATCAGTTTAAGGCTGGCGACAAAATTGGGCAGATTTTCTTTTCAAAATTTTTAATCACCGACGACGATGCGCAAACAAACAAAGGTGCAGTCCGTCAGGGCGGCTTTGGTTCAACAGTAAAGGGCAATTAAAATTGCTCTTTTTTTATTGCTTATTAAACTGCCCCCTTTCAGGGTGCACGGGAGAAAGAAGGTCGCATTCGCTCCGTTTGGTGCATTGCGCTTGTTGCAATTAAATTGGTTTCACCTTTTATCAACTTGCCCCATAGATTGATAAAGTAAAGGAGAATTTTTACATAAGATGAATCAAACTGCAACAATCATTCTTGGCTTCACGCTGCCTTTTCTGATGACCACTCTTGGTGCGATGCTTGTTTTCTTTTTCAACAAAACTTCCAAAATTGTCAGTATGCTCACCATTGGGCTGGCAGCAGGGATAATGCTTTCGGCCTCAATTTGGTCGTTGCTGATTCCTGCACTGGAGAATGCAGAAGAAAGCTGGGGGAAATTATCTTTTCTTCCGATTGTGCTTGGCTTTGTGCTTGGCTCGGCTTTTATGGTGCTGTTGGATTTTATGTGCGCCAAATGTTTCAAATCCAAAGAAACCGGTGAAAAACAAAAGGCTTTCAAGCTTTTTACCGCCATTACAATTCACAACATTCCAGAAGGGATGTCTGTTGGCTTTGCTGTTGGCACTGCTGTGGCAATAGGTTCGCCGCTTCTCTCTGCATTTATGTTTGCCCTTGGCATTGCTTTGCAAAACTTTCCTGAGGGGCTGGCAACGGCGCTTCCAATTCAAAACAGCTTGCATCATCGCGGAAAAGCCTTTGCTCTTGGCATGTTAAGCGGCTTTGTGGAGCCAGTCTTTGCCGTTGTGGGATTCTTTCTTGCGGCATACATCACTTCGCTTTTGCCATGGCTGTTGGCGTTCTCTGCAGGAGCAATGATTTATGTGATTGTGGAGGAAATGATTCCAGAAATTCACATGGACGGCAAAGCATCATGGGGAACTTGGGCTTTTGTATTGGGCTTTGTTGTGATGATGATTTTGGATATATGCTTATGAAAATGTTGAGAAACATAGTCAAGTGTTTAATGCAAAGCCCCTTGGCGGCCACAGCTTTCACAAGGCTGCTGAGGGGTTTTTAACTCCACAATGCTGGGCTGAAAATGACTTTTTAAACTGTAAATCAGTTGATTAAAAATCACTAAAAATGCGTATTTTTTATTATTTTTTGCGTTTTTTACGCATTTTTTTATATTTTTTATGCTTTTTTTAAATTTTTATTTAATTTAATTAAATTAATTTTTTGCAAATTAATTGCATAAAAATTAGGTTAAATTTTTTAAAATTGCAAAGCTTGTTTTTGTCCATAATTATGGGGAGAAAAATTGATTTTCAAAAATATTTAATAATTAATTTTTTATATTTATTTATTATTATTTTTGTGTCGAATTA
>CAMRSX010000016.1 GCA_947053595.1 uncultured Clostridia bacterium | reverse complement strand
TTATTCTAGTGTAAACGAATATTCTTTGTTGTCAAGGTCAAGGCAAGTGTCTTATGATTAGTAGATTATTTATTTTTACGACAACCTATGACAACGGCAGAGATATTCGCTTTTTGGGCAGATAAGAGAGACTAAGGAGTAAAAAGAAAACATAGGCCGTTTTTCGTCTATGTTTTTCTTTCATTATTCTGCTAGTTTCAAAATGGGCTAACTAAACTGTTTTTTTTGTTTTTAAATTTGTCTATATAAAAATTCCTATCAAGTTCAACTTGCAATCAAAATGCGCTTCAAAGTCCTTCACCAGCACATGCAAAAGCGCAAGCTCGCTGCCTGCAGAAAGCCTAAGCGTGCCCAGTTTTTCAAAGTCTGTGGTGTCCAAAAGCTTCAGCGCCATATATGCCGTTTTGGGCATTTCCTCGCAAGCAAAAGTTTTGCATCCGGCGCACACAAGTTCTCCAATGGCATAATCCACAAAAAACCTCTCCACCGATTTCATTCCGCAGCAGCTGCATTTGACCGAAAACAATCCAAAACCACAGATTTTGAAAAGTTCAATCAAAAATTTGCTTAAGCAATAGTTTTTTTTTACCTGCCCAAAGCAAATGCCCTTAAGCGTTTTAAGTGTCAGCACAAACGCTCTTGCGCGCTCCTGCGTGCTGGAAAAATCCAGCTTGTCCAGCGCGCCCAGCACCGCAGAAGCTTCAAAAAACTTGTCAACATCTTCGCACAGCTCGTGAAAATTTTCAATCATCTCAAACGAAGTGACAATCTTGCCGGCCTTGCCTTCTTCCAAAACAAACTCGCCATAAGCAAACTGGCTTTGGGCAGTTTTCATTTTTGCCTTTGGGTTTTTCACCCCCTTAAGCGTTGCCCAAACTTTGCCGCTTTCAAGAGAAAAAAGAAGAACGCTTGCATCCTTCTCTTTTCGCTGGCTTGATTTAATGACAATTGCTTGCATCTTTTGTGACATATTGTTTAAAGGGTCCTTTCATCCAAATTCTTTGTATTTGCTCTTTCGGCATTTCTCTCTCGCACAATTTCTTGCATGATATATGGATTTCCATTGATGTAATCCCCATTTTCATCTTTCAACGCAAAAGCAGCATAAAGAAGTTGCTGATAACTTCCATTTTCAAAATTCTTCATAACTGCCTCCTTTTGTTAGTTTGTGCAAGAAAGCCCTGTTTATTCGCCATTACACTTCTATATTAGCACACAAAATCAAAAAATCAAACATTTTTAAGCGTTTTTAAAGAAAAATATGTAAGTGCCAAAAACTTTGCTTTTTGGCACAAGTTTTTAAATTCTCCTTATTGACATGCTTGCATTGCTGAAGGTTGTCAAGTCTTGCGAGTTGTTAACCAGAAGCAGCGTGCTTGGCTGTTGCACTGTCAAAATCATGGTTTGAGTCAAACTTGAAACATCTCCAGCAGCCTGAGTGCTTGTCACAACAGAGCCGGGCACATCCGCGTTGTTTAAAACCAGCTTTATGCTGAGCGTTCCATTGGCTGAAACAGTTCCGTTTGCAAAATAGCTCACTTCATATACTCCAGCAGCCAAAGTGACGCCGCCATTAGCGCTTGGCACAACAGAGCCACCTTCGTTGATGACAAGCCCAAGAGGAATCACTGCCTGTGAGGCAATGCTGCCAGGTGAGGTGTTGTTGAAAAAGCCAAAATCGTTTCCAAAGCTTGGGTTCACCACCGTGTTGCTTGTGCATCCACAGGGAATCAGTGGGCAAAAGATTGGACAAGGATGATTAAAAACACAACAATTAAATCTAGGCATATTTTTCTCCCGAAGCAGCCGCAAAAATGCAGCCACTTCCTATTATACATTCTATTTTCCTTTCCGCCTTTGTGTGCAAAAAAATCGTCAAAGCAAATTGACGATTTTTTTTGTTTTTTTCTTGTTTTTCTTTCAAGCCAAGTGCAAAACTTCTCAGCCAAAGATGCCGCCAACCGTGCGTGGAAAAAGTTCCACATCGCGGATGTTGGAGATGCCTGTCAAATACATCACCAACCTTTCAAAGCCCAGCCCATAGCCAGAGTGCACATTGGTGCCAAAGCGGCGGGTGTCCAAATACCAAGCATAGTCTTCTGCATTCAAAGACAGTTCTTCAATTCTCTTAAGCAACTTTTCAAGACGCTCTTCTCTTTGGCTGCCGCCAATAAGCTCGCCAATGCCAGGCACCAGCAAATCCACTGCTGCCACCGTTTTGCCGTCATCATTCTGACGCATATAAAATGCCTTGATGTCCTTTGGATAGTTCTTCAAGAAAACTGGTTTTTTGTAAACCTCTTCGGTGAGATAGCGCTCGTGCTCGGACTGCAAATCAATCCCCCACTTGACAGGAAAAACAAAGTTTTTGTTTGCCTTTTGCAAAATTTCAATGGCATCGGTGTAATCCAAGCGAACAAACTGGCTGCTGACAATGTTTGACAAGCGTTCCAAAAGGGAAGTGTCCACAAATTTGTTTAAGAAGGCAAGCTCGTCAGCGCACTCTTGCATGACATAAGAGATGACAAACTTCAGCATCTCCTCTTCGCTGTCCATAAGCTCTTGCAAATCGCAGAAGCACATCTCTGGCTCCATCATCCAAAACTCTGCCGCATGACGGGAGGTGTTGCTGTTTTCTGCCCTGAATGTTGGGCCAAAGGTGTAAGTTTTGCCAAACGCGTGCGTCAGCGTTTCTTCATGAATTTGCCCCGAAACGGTGAGCGAAACCTTTTTGCCAAAGAAATCTTTGGAAAAATCCACTTTTCCGTCCTTCATTGGTGGCTTGTTCATGTCCAAAGTTGTCACCTGAAACATCTCGCCAGCACCTTCGCAATCGTTTGCTGTGATGATTGGTGTGTGAACATACACAAAGTTTCGCTCGTTGAAAAACTTGTGGATGGCAAATGCCGCCACACTTCTTATGCGAAACACCGCATTAAACAAATTGCCTCTGGCACGGATGGTTGGAATTGTGCGCAAAAACTCCACTGTGTGGCGCTTTTTTTGAAGCGGATAGCTTAAATCGCACTCTCCAAGCACATTCACTTCATCTGCATTGATTTCAAAAGGCTGCTGCGCATTTGGGGTGACAAGAAGCTTGCCCTTCACCTCAAAAGAGGCTCCCACATTTTGCCGCGTCACCTCGTCAAAGTTTTTCACTTTGTCCTTTTCCACCACAATTTGCACACTCTTAAAAGCGCCATCGTTAAGTTCCACAAAGGCGATGTTTTTGCTGTCTCTCACCGTCCTTGCCCAGCCGCAAACTGTCACCTCTTTGTTTGCAAACTGCTTGAAAGTTTTGTGCAAATCTCTCAGTTCAATTCTTTTCATGTTAACCTCATTTATTTTAAATTCATTTCACTGAAAACCAACAATGCAAAGCATTGTTCTGCTTTTCAAATTTAATAAGTTTGAAAAAACTTTCAAATGGTTTTTCAAACTTATTCCTTCATTGAAGGGGTAGGTGGGACGGGGAAACGAGAATTTAGCGGTTAGAAAATGTCAATTGATGCGGTCTGTAGATGCTTCGACTTCGCTCAGCATGACATTTTTGTGTCCGCGTTAAAATTCTTGTTGCCACCCCAGAATTATGGATTCAGCCTATCTGGCCCACGGAAAATGTACATGGCTTCTTTCAAGCTTGGCAAGTCCAAAAGCAACATCAAAAATCTGTCCAATCCCAGCCCAAAGCCGCCATGTGGTGGACAGCCATTTTTGAAGAAATTGATGTAGTCCGTCATTGGTGTTGGGTCTATGCCCTTGTCTTCAATCTGCTTTTTCAGAACCTCTGGGCGATGCTCTCTCTGCGCACCAGATGTCAATTCCACATCCTTGAAATATAGGTCATAAGATTTGGAATAGGCCGCCTCGTCCTCTTTTGCCATGGTGTAAAATGCGCGCACAGCAGAAGGATATTCACTCACAAAAAAGAATTGATGCCCGTTTTTCTCTTGCATAAACTTGCAAAGTGCAACCTCTTGCTCGGTTGTGAAATCGTCACCCTCCTTAATGTTAAGCCCCAGCTCTCTCAAAATTTTGTAAGCCTCTTTCACTGTAATTCTTGGGAAAGGAAGACTTGGAACAATTATGTCCACCCCAAGCAGCTCTTTAACCTGCTGCCCATATTTTTTTGAAACCTCGCCTATTGCATAAGCAAGCATCTGCTCTTGCACCTTCATGACATCCTCTTGAGAAGAAACATAGCTCATTTCAATGTCAAAGCCAGAAAACTCGGTGGTGTGCTTTTTTGTGTGAGATTTTTCCGCACGGAAAACTGGCGTGTTGATAAACACTTTCTCAAAGCCAGCCGCCATTGCCATCTGTTTATAAAACTGAGGGCTTTGAATGAGATATGCCTTTTTGTCAAAATATTTAACTTCAAAAACATCCGCCCCGCCCTCGCTGGAAGCGCCAATCAAGGTTGGAGTGTGAATTTCAATGAAGTCGTGATTTATGCACCACTGCCTCATTGCCTGATTAAGCACCGTTTCCACCTGAAAGATAAGTGCTTTTGCAGGGGTGCGCAAATCAATCCAGCGATAATCCAAGCGCTGGTCTATGGAGCTTTCTGGCCCAATTGGAAAAGCCTCGGCGTGGCTGGTGATTTCCACGCTTTCTGGCAAAATTTCAATGCCCCCAAGCTTTACATATTCATTTTCCACAGCCGTGCCCACAATTTTCACTGTGCTTTCCAAAGTTGCGTGTGAAAAAACTTCGGCAATCTCTGGCTTTTCGTCCTTCACCACTGTCACTTGAACTTTGCCAGAAAGGTCACGAATGACAACAAACTGCATGCTTTTTTTGTCACGCAAATTTTCAATCCATCCCTGAATTTCCACTTTTCCCGGCTTGATTTCACTGATTTTTATGCTCATAACTTTTCTCCCATATTTTTGATTTTGTTTTTTTAATGCGCCTTCAAAATGCATTCTTGACAAACAAAAAACGCCCCAACGCAAAAAACATTGCATTAGGACGAATCTCAAAAATCCGCGGTGCCACCTAATTTGTCAAAAACCTGACCACTCTTTAACTTTCCAAACTCCAAAGTGTCTTCATTTTGCCAAGCTCCTGATGCACTTTCACCCCAACGCATCTCTCTTTTAAGAAGCCCCGAAAAGCAAAACTACTTTTCTTTTTCAACATCTGTTGCTTTAATTATAACCGCGCATGTTTGCATTGTCAAGAAAAAACTTGACATTTTTGGCTTCTTTTTAAAAAAGCAGTTGCAATGGCAAGGGTCAGTTTTTGTCTTGCGGCTTTTGCAAGGTGAGGTTTTCCATCCACTTGCCGCGCTTGTATATTATGATGCAAACAACAAGCATAATCAGTTCTGGCAAGGCAATCAGCCCATAAATCAAAAAGATGTTGTTTGGCAAAAACTTGGCAACAAAGCACAAAGCCACCAAAATCACCGAGCTTATGCTTTCCAAAATCAGTTCTTCCGCCGCAGCGAAGCATATATGAAGAAAAATTCCACTTCAAAAATCTGATGAAGTGCAGCCCAACATAGCAAGGCACCGCCAAAAATATGAGATTGAAATATTCTTTGTTTACGCCAAGTGCCACAGGATAAATCAGCGCCAAGCTGCAAAGCAAATAAAACATCCAAATGACAAGTGTTCCAGCAATGGAATTTTTGGCGTGCAACTTGGCTTCGTCAAAGTTGTTTTGCCCAAGCGACCTTGTGATTTTTATGCAAGTTATGTTGACAAAAGCAAACAGAAAACCATTGAACACATCCAACACAACTTCCAAATAAGAATAGGTGTTAAGCAAGGCGTCACTCATTCTTAAAAGAAACACACTTGTGGCAAAATAGCCCACTTCCCACACCATTTCCACCAACAGATTGGAAATTAAAATCCACCACTGTCGCTTTGTCAGTTTGAGGTTTGGCTTTTTGAAGATGTTGATTTTCAAAATTTTGTTGCCCTGAAGAAACACAAAGCCCAGCACACTTCCCACCACAACTTGCATTATGTATGCAATGGCAATGTAATTCAAAAAGTAAATTCCTGCAAAATAAAGCACCACCAAACCAACAATTGTAATGAAAATTGTGGCAACTTCAGACACAAACTGCAGCCTGAAAATTTCCAGCTGCTTTAGGGTGTTTGCAAAATATTCTTTCACGCCATAGAAGAAGGCATAGATGCTCATCAGATAATAGAAAGTATAATCATCCGGCACAAAGCTTGTCAAACTTTCCATAATAAACTTTGGAAAGGCGCACCAAAGTGCAACAAACACAAGCAGCAAAATAATCACAAACCAAAAGCCAGACCTGACATATTTTTTAACCAACGATTGGTCTTCAATGTTTTGATTTGTCAGCACATTTGTGCCTTGAGATACGCCAAACGAAAGCAGCGATGCAAAATACCCCACCGCCAAAACTGCGTTTAAATATGTAAGCTCCCTAACCTGCAAAAGGTTGGCAAGCACAGAAACAACGCTCAGCAAAATTGCGGCAACAATATACTTCAGAAGCAAAAATTTCCCGTCCTTCAGCGTATGCCAAAAATATGCAAAAAATTGTTTTACTTTTGTCATGATGATTTTCCCATTTGCAAACAAGGGGCTTTAATGCCAAGCTTGTTGCCTGTTTTACATTAAGTGTTCCAGTTCCAGTCAGAAATTTCTGGCATGTCAATGCCGTTTTCTTTGATGAACTGGTCATGCTTTGCAAGCTTTTGCTTCATTTCCTTCAAAATGGCATTTTTTTCTTTTTCTGGCACCTGCACATATTGCAGCACCTTCATCATCAAATGAAATCTGTCGATGTGATTTTTCACACGCATGTCAAACGGCGTGGTGATGGTGCCTTCTTCCACATAGCCTGCCACATGCAAGTTTTGATTTTTGCGATTGTATGTCAGCTGATGAATCAACTGCGGATAGCCATGGAAATTGAAGATGATTGGCTTGTCTTTTGTGAAAAGTTTGTCATATTCTGCATCAGAAAGCCCATGTGGATGCGCCTTGCTGGAAACCAGTTTCATAAGGTCCACCACATTCACAAAGCGCACATTAAGCTTTGGCAAGTATTTTTTAATCAAGCTGACAAGCGCCAATGCCTCCAATGTTGGAGTGTCGCCACAAGCTGCCACCACAAGGTCGGGCTTTTGAGTGTTGTTTAAACCTGCCCAATTCCACTCTCCAACGCCAGCGGCGCAGTGCGCTTTTGCCTCAGCCATGGAAAGCCACTGAAAGGACGGATGCTTGGACGCCACAATCACATTGACATAGTTTTTGCTTTTTGCGCAGTGGTCATAACAAGACAGCAAGCAGTTGGCATCTGGTGGAAGATACATCCTCACAACATCCGCTTTTTTGTTGACAATGTGGTCCAAAAAACCGGGGTCTTGATGTGTGAAGCCGTTGTGGTCTTGCTGCCAAACATTGCTGGTGAGAATGAGGTTAAGCGAAGAAATTGGCTTTCTCCAAGCAATTTCGTTGCAAACTTTCAGCCACTTTGCATGCTGGGCAACCATGCTGTCCACCACTCTAATGAAGGCTTCATAGCTGTCAAACATTCCGTGTCTTCCCGTCAGAAGATAGCCTTCCAGCCAACCTTCACAAGAGTGCTCTGAAAGGAAAGAATCCATAATTCTTCCCTCGGCAGAAAGTTTGTCATCCGTTGGCAAAATTTGTGCGCCAAAGGTGCGATTTTCCACTTCAAAAGCCTTATAAAGCCTGTTGCTCATGGCTTCATCTGGGCTGAAGATGCGATAGTTGTCTTTGTTGAGGGTGAAGAGGTCGCGAATATAGCCGCCAAGCTCCAGCATGTCTTGCGTTCTCACCGTGCCGTGACCTTTAAATTTCACCGCATATTTTTCCAGTTTTGGAGTGACAAGGTCTTTCAGCAGCAGCCCACCATTTGCATGAGGGTTGGCAGAGATGCGCTTTTCCCCCTTTGGCAAGATGTCTGCAATGTCACTTCGCAAACGATAGTTCTCGTCAAACAACTGCTGTGGCTGATAGCTCTCCAGCCACTGCCTTATGATTTGCAAATGCTCTTCATCCTCGGCGGTGACAGGAATTTGATGCGCTCTGAAGCTGCCTTCCACCATCTTGTCGTCCACAAATTTTGGACCTGTCCACCCCTTTGGAGTGCGAAGCACAATCATTGGCCAATCGGCAATGCGCGTTTTCATGCCCTTTTCTCTTGCAAGATGCTGAATGCGTTTGATTTCTTCAATGCACTCATCCATTGCCTTTGCCATAAGCTTGTGCATCTGCATTGGGTTGTCCCCCTCCACAAAATATGGCTTATAGCCATAGCCCTCAAACAAACTTTGCAGTTCGTCCTTTGGCAGCCTTGCAAGCACTGTTGGATTGCTGATTTTATATCCATTCAAATTTAAAATTGGCAGCACCGCACCGTCAGAAATTGGATTTAAAAACTTGTTGCTGTGCCAAGAGGTTGCCAATGGGCCAGTTTCTGCCTCGCCATCTCCCACAACCACAGTTGCAATCAAATTTGGATTGTCAAACACTGCTCCAAAGGCGTGTGAAAGCGAATATCCCAGCTCGCCGCCCTCATGGATGCTGCCAGGTGTTTCTGGCACACAGTGGCTGCCAATTCCACCCGGAAAAGAGAACTGCTTGCAAAGCCTTTTCATGCCCTCTTTGTCTTGCGAGATGTTTGGATAAAATTCAGAATATGTGCCTTCCAAATAACTGTTTGCAACAAAAAAGTTTCCGCCATGCCCAGGGCCAGAAAGCAAAATCATGTCAAGGTTATATTTTGTAATCACGCGGTTGCAATGTGCATACACAAAGTTTTGCGCTGGCACAGTGCCCCAATGCCCCACAAGTTTTTTCTTGATGTCCGCTTGGCAAAGCGGATGGTCACGCAACAGCGGGTTGTCAAGAAGATAAAGCTGGGCAACCGACAAATAGTTTGCCGCCCTGAAATATGCGTCCAGTTTTTCAAAATACGCTTGATTAGAAAAGTTTGTTTTTTTCATGGTTTCATCCTTTTATTTTTGTTATTGTGTTTTTTTTGCCCAAATTTACGCAAAAAATTTTATTTGACATAAATTTCCACATGATTTGGCAGTACCTCAAAATCAAACGAGCCCATAAGCCCTGCTTCGCCGTCGAGGTTGATGGTGATGTCTTGTGGCAAAGAAACCCTAAATTTGTCAAGCTTGGTGACTATGCACTTCTTGTTTCGGTTTAAGGTTTTCATGCCAAACAAAAACAGCCTAAACACCCTGAAGATGGAAGAAAGCGAAATCCACTTTTTTTGCGTTGTCTTTATCAAAATCACATTCACAAAGCCATCATCGCAGCGTGCCATTTTGTCAATTTTATAGCCAGCAACATATTTACTGTTGGCAACAATGCCAAGCACAAAGTTGCCCGAAAGGGAGGTGTTGTTGTATTCCAGCGTCAGCGGAAAGGGCTTAGAGCCAAACATCTCCTTGGCGCCATATTTGAAATATGCCAGCCTGCCAAAATGCTTTTTGTCCTTTTGCGAAGCCTGATAACTTGAGCCCGTGAAGATGCCAAATGCGCAGACATAGATGCCATAACGATTGTTCACGCGGAAGATGTCATGATTTATGTTCTTTCCCGCCAAGATGATGTCCAGTGCTTTCTTCACCTTTTTTGGAATGCCCAAAGAATGTGCCAAATCGTTGGTGGTGCCAGTGGGAATGTATCCAATCACAGGGCGAGATTTTTGCGTTGCAATGCTGTTAATCACCTCGTTCATGGTGCCATCGCCGCCAGACACCACAATGCAATCAAACACGCCGCAAGCTTCGCGGGCAAACTCACCCGCATCCCCTCTTTTTTGCGTTGGACGGCACTGCACAACCTCATATTTTTCTTGCAGCCTTTGCACAACATAATGCACAATTTTGGAGCTTTTTTGCTTTCCACTTGTGGGATTGTAAATAAAAACGCATTTCATAAATCAATAATAACACTTTGCCCAATAAAAACAAAATAATTTTCCAACATATCATTTGACTTTCTTTTATGTAGCCCTTATTATTAAGATATATAAACAAAAAAAGGTGACAACAACTGGTTTCTGAAAATCTGGAAGCCGAAATCATGCAAGAATTGAACAACATTTCAAATGAAAATCAGCAAGAGTTTGAGCGCAATTTTGCCATATATCACAACTCCATTGGACACAAAACTTTTTATGCGCAACCTGACGAGGTGGAAGATTTCAAAACTCAAAAGGACGCCGCACAATATGTCATCAACTTCATTGCAGGCAGATTTGATTGGCTGCAGCAATATTTTGCCTAAAAGCATTGCAAAGCAACCCTTTTGTGCTTTATAAGCGAGCAATTTAAAAAATACAAATTTAAACCCGCAAAAAAACAAAAAGAAGCCTCTTTCAAGCTTCTTTTTTTTGTTGCTTAATTTTGCGCCAAAGCCAATGGCGGAGCATCATGCAGCGCTTGGCCATGTTCGATTTTGCTTAAACCAGTCAGAATCCTTCAAAATTGTGTTGTTGTTAGAGCATTTCACAAAACACTCGTCCACTGTGGCAAGAAAGACAATGTTGCCATTGAAGGATGTGAACTCGTTCTTTTTATAGTCCACACAAAGGGTTGTCACATAAATTTTGTCTGTGTGAGGGGCAACTTGATTGATGAACTCCTGCGTTGGAAATTGATTGTCCTTAACAGAAGTATATTCGCTGCTTCCCGCGCAGCAGCAAACGCACACCACCTGCGGACGAATGATGCTTAAAAGCGCCTGCGTGGAAGAAGTTTTGGAGCCATGGTGCCCCGCCTTATAAAGTTGCACCTGTGGCAAGGCATTTCTTTGCACCAAGTGCTCTTCTCCCTTTGCCCCCAAATCTCCCGTGAAAAGAAAATTGTTGTCGCCTTGCGAAATCATGCAACAAACAGAATAATCATTTTCAGTGGATGCAGGGTTGGTGTAATAAAAACTGTCCAAAATTTTCAGCGTGATGTCTTTTCCAATTTCATACACCCTTTGCGCGCCCTCTTTTGTCATTTCAATGCAGTCCTGCGCAGTGAAGTGCTTGGCACCTCTTGACACAGCTTCAGAAAGTTCGCGCTGATAGTTTTGAAACATTGCAGAATTTGGCTTTTGATTTGTTTGAGCAAAATCAATTATTGTTTCACACTCAAACAAATCAAAAATGCTTTCCACATTTGCGCTGGTGGCAAAACCAGCATAGTGGTCTTGATGCGCGTGCGTCACAATCACATATTCCAACACGCCGTCTGTGACATATTTTTCAAGATACTTTGCCACCACATTCACGCTGCTGGACTTTGAGCCGCAGTCAATCAAAATGTCCGCATCTTTTGTTTTGATGTAAGTGCAATCACCAGTATATTTGTTGCCAAGCTCCAAAAAGTGAATGGAAATTTCCGCATCCACATCTGAAATGTCTGCAATGTCAGGATAAAAAACTTCTTCCGAAACTTCCACATCTTCCGTCTGAGGAAGGGTGATGTAAACGGCCACCGCAAAACTGCAACATGCACCCAAAACAAGGCACATTGCGCAAATCAAAAAGTTTGCAAAAAAGCTTTGTTTTTTCTTTGCCAAATCACTCACCTCCTTCACTTGCTTCCACCACACTCACAAGCCGCACCTTCTGAATGGCAAAAAGCTTGCCATATTTAAAACAACTGGATTTATATATGATGTAAAACTTTCCAACCTCATCCGAAAACAAATTGCCGTGCGCATCCTTTTTAAGATTGGTTTCCACAAAAACGCTGGCTGTTTCATCTCTGCCAAACGCCACAATGCTCACCCCTTCGTCAGCATATGCCTCATCCACCGTCAAAGTCACTTCCTCTTGCCCCAACAATGCAAAGCAATCGTTTCGGCAAACAATCCACCATGCGCCCGCGCCCAGCAAAAGCCCCACAAACAGCGTCGCCAATGCAAAGGCAAGCACTTTGGTGCTGGTGCGTGCAAGCGCCTTGCTTGACAATTTTTTGGTTTTGCTGTCAAGCTTGATGTCAGAAAGTTTAAAAGCATCCGATTTTTTTGTGGTTTTTTTTGCATTTTTTCTTACTGCCATATGTTCTCCTTTTTTGATGATTTTGCGCTTTTGCTTTTTCTTGCACGCGCCACCCTTTCAAACCCATCATAGCACAAAATCCGCTTTTCTTCAAAAGGTTTTAAAAATTTTGTTTGCACAGCACTTGACCGCATCATATAATTTACTATATGACAAAACCTTACAATCGAAACTCTGCAGCCTTGTATGCAACGCAATGGGCGTTGTCTGCCAATCCAAAATATTATCACTTTGGCGGCATTGGTGGCGACTGCACAAACTTCATCTCGCAGTGTCTGCTGGCGGGCGGAGCAAAAATGAATTATTCCCCGCTTGGCTGGTTTTACATAAACTCGTCAAATCGCTCTCCCAGCTGGACCAGTGTGCAAGCGCTGCGAGAGTTTTTGCTTTCCAACACAAAAATTGGCCCTTTTGCAACCATCGCACCACTTGAAAGCCTGCAAGTGGGAGATTTAATTCAACTTCGGCAAAATCCAACACGTTTCAATCACACTGTGATAATCTCAAAAATTGCAAATGGGCAAATTTATGTGTGCGCACATTCCAACGACGCCCTCAACAAGCCGCTTTCCGCTTATGCTTTTGAAGAGCTGTTGGGCTTGCACATTTTGGGGTGCCGCGAATAAAAAACAGGCTTTTGCATTTCAAGCCTGTTTTTTTATGAAATTGCGTCAATTTTGTCTTTAAAAGCTTCAATCCTCTTCTCATTCTTTGCAAAATATTTGTTGTAAGAATGTTTGCAATAATTTTTATGGGTCTTTTGCTCAGTGCCGTCTGGGTTGTTGAAGTTATATGCGCCATTCACCTTCCACTTGTCAAACCAGCCAATCTTAATGGCGTTCTTTGGGCAGTTAAACGAGCATCTCACGCACATAAGGCAGTTTTTGCCAAAATGGAACTCGCCATTTTCAAAGGTGATGTTGTGCGTTGGACAGCGCTTCACACACATTTGGCAATGCACGCAGTTTTCGTTCACCTTATATTTTTTGCCATTAAATCTTCCACCCCAGTGCTCAATCCTAAACATACCCGCCAAAACTCTGGAAAAAGGAAAATATCTCAGCTTGACACTCTTGCCGTCCACCATGTCCTTGCAGTCCAGCGGAATGATTTGCGATGCCACCTTCCACATGCGATATGCCATGCTGTCAGAGTGGCGAAAAATCATGTTGTAAGGCATGACATAATGATATTCGTTTGTCAAAACAAAGTTGCGCTTCTTTAAAATTGACTTCAGTTTACACGAAGAGATGTTGTTAAGCGCCAGCGGCTCTCCAGAGGTTTTGATGATAAACAATCTTGTTTCACGCTCTTGCTTTTTAAGTTTTTTTGCAAAGTCAATCACAATTGATGGCGCGTTGAAGGCATGAATGGGATATGCAACGCCCAGCATATCCACATCGCTGAAGTCCACATTACAGCCGTCGTCAATGTTGTGCAGCACAACATCCACTTTCAAGTTTTTCAAAGCTTCACCAAAGCAAGTGGCAACCTTTTTTGTGTTGCCCGTGCCAGAAAAATAACAAATCAGCGCTTTCATATTTTTTTCATCCTCGCGTTAAAATCTTTATCGTAAAAATAGAAATTGTCCTCATCCTTTTCATGAGAGTCATACCAAACTTGCGCATAAATTTTGTCAGTTTTTGCCAAGCGGTCAAAATCCCACGCATTTTGCGTGTATGTTGGGTTCATCCAATGTCCAGCAAAAAGCACGGTGTATGGGCGCGCTTCAAAAGTTTCTCCATCACTGTTCTGCCACTCCAGCTTGTCATTAAGCCCACTGAAATTCTTAGAAAGCAACTTCCCGCCGTGCGCTTTTGCAACATTTTTTAAATCTTCCAGCGAAACATTTGCGTTGTCGATGTCAAAAAAGTGGTCAATTTGCAAAGCATTTTCTCGATTTTTCAAGCCCTCAAAACTCAAAAGCTCACCATTTTCGCCCTTATTTTCGTTCAGAAGGCAAAAGTGCTTCCAATCCTTTGCAATGGCGTCATATTTCTCTTTGCCGCCAAAATATGCCATCACCCTTGGCTGGTCATTATGCTTCACCCAAAATTTGGCAGAATTGTTGTTTTTAAACAGCCTCTTGATTGCAAACTTCTTGATTAGGCACTTTGGCACAATTTTGCCCAGTTTGAAAATGCCATGGCTTTTGCCAAAGCTCTGCCAAAAATTTTGGGTGGTTTGGCTTTGATAATGAAACAAATCATCCAGCACCTTACTGTCATAAAACCAAACACCATGGAAGTTTCTTGTGGCGTTGAAGTTAGGCTCAAAAAAGTCTTTTGCACTTCCACCAATAATCTTAAATCCATCGTTCAGAATGTCATAGCCTGTCACGCGATTCTCACTTCCGCCGCCAATGTTGAAGCACTTTCTCCAAAAAACTTGGCTCAAATCCTCAGTCATATCTCGCCTCAAAATGTTGGCAATCAACACGCCAGAATCGTGCGCGGTTGCCCATTCAAGAGGTGCGTTAAAACAAGTGTGAAACATAAGTCCGTCGCTCATGTTGTCAGAAAGCATATTGTCATGCAGCATTGCTGTCTGCCTCAAAACTGCAAAGTTTTTTATGTTGCTTTCCAAAACTCTAAACTCTCCCCTAAGCTTTGTGGCAGAATAGATGTCAAAAGGGCTGACAAGCAATGGGTCACCCACCATTGCCCAAGGATGATGCTGATTTCTGTTGCCATAAAGCGCCAGTGTGGAAGTGTGAATAAACTTTGGCTGATTTTCCTCAACACTCTCAATGGCGCTCACCAAATTGCCAATGCCAATTTCGTTGCACTCAATGGCCTTTTGTGGCGCTTGGTCAGAAAGTGGAGGAATCACCGCAGCCAGCCCAACAACATAGTCCACCCCACAAACCAACTTTTCGCAAACAGATTTGTCTGCCAAATTGCCATACAAAACTTCAAATCTTTTTTTGTGCTTCTTAAACCTCTTAAGCAGCTTTTTAATTCTCTTGTCATCTGGCAAAACAAGCATCCTGATTTTTTCAATTGCTTCAATTTCCACAACCTCAGCCAAGGTTGCCTGCCCCATGTTTCCAGTGACCCCAGTGATTGCAATCTTCATTTTTTTCTCCAATTTGTAATGTGATATAAACATATTAACACTTTTTGGTTTTAATCTCCAAACTAATAATTAAAATTTTTTAAATAATTTTTTCGACAATTTTTTCAAAGCAAAAACTCCGTCACAAGCCAAAGCTTGGCATAAAAGCGCTGCAACAAAATAAAAATCAAAAATTTGCTTCAAACGCTTGACACAGACAAAAAAAATAGGTATAATAAAACCGCATTCTAAAAAAAGTGCAAACAATGGCTTGTAGCTCAGTCGGTTAGAGCACCACCCTGATAAGGTAATTTAGGGTCGGAGACGCGGGGTCAGAACCTGCCATGTCAAACACAATTTAATACGATGGGATGTAGCTCAGTCGGTTAGAGCACCACCCTGATAAGGTGGGGGTCGGTGGTTCGAGTCCACTCATCCCAACCATCGAAAAGCCCGTAAATACGGGCTTTTTCTTATGGTTATATAACTATTATTTGACATCAAATTTGACCACTGTTTGCAACAATTTTGACTACTAATATTTTATCAATAAAGAATGACAAAAAATAGACCGATAACTGCAAATCGCAATTATCGGTCTAAATTGTTTAAAAACTGCCTAAAACTATGCTAATAGTAGTAAATAGTAGTCATCGGTTTTCTTTTTTATTTTCATCAAATAAACAAAAATCATCGTTTATCTTAATAGTAATTAAGACTATAACATACAGCATGAATAAATAATTTTGTTTATGAACTTCTTCCTTATCTTTTCTTGGTTGTGTTCCATGTCCATATCGATTTCTTAAAGACAAGCCATTGGATACAGAGCGATTATTCAAATAATAATTTAAATATTTAGCTTCTGGTTTTGAGAATAGCGTATTTTCAAAATAACAGCATCCTTTTCTCACAAGTTTATCTAATATAGTTCGGCTTTTAAGGCTATAATGATAATAACTGATTACCTCATTCAAGTATAAATCGTATAACAAATTCACTGTTCTCAAATCTACGAACTCAATATGTCTATGTTTGTTTCGTTTTATAATTTTTCTGTCAATAAGCCATTTTAATCTATCTTTTTGATAATCCTGAAACTGTGAAATTTTTAATTTTTCGTGTGTTATCAAATCATAAAAATTATCATAATGCTTATAATCTTCTAAATAACTCATCTCGCTTTGGTCAGAAAATAACAAAAAATTTATAGTAGCCAATTTGTTATTACCATAAACATATTTCTTTTTAACAAGTGATTTTACATCCTCAAAAGGAATTGAACTCGAAGATATTTCTATCAAATCATGATCGACTTCCCGATATTCTTGAAAGATAGAAAATTGTTTTAGAATGCCGTCTATTTCAGGGAATAGAATTCTACATTTTTCAAAATAGTTAACAGGAGAATTTAAAATATGAGTTAAAAATCCAGTCACTTTAAATTCATCTCTCAAATAATCGGAATATACCCAGTCTAAAAGTTGTTCAATGCATAAAGAGTGTCTTGACAACTCCTGTGAATATGCCATCATCTGCATCAGAGCTGTTTGCTGTTTTATCCTGAAGCTAATCCCTGTTCGATATTCATTTTTTGTATGGATCCCCATCGTCAGTTCCATCATCCCAAATTCTGATAATTTACTGACATTTACAAACCTCATTTGTTTATCAACATAGTAAAATAGATATATAAAGTTATTTAGTAGTGTTGGGAAATCTAAATTGTTCTCTATCCACGATGAGCTATATTTGTATTTTGTGACAAGTCCACTTCCTTCTAATTTTATATCTTCTTTAAAGTTTCCAAAACAAACTTCACTGCCATATTCTAGTCCTTGTCTTTCAGCAAAAAGTTGATCTGCTACTTCCTTCGCTTTCTTATGAGCTTTTAACTTCACGTTGTCAGAAATTTTAATTTCTTTTGCCGAAATAAATGGGATAATTTGAAGATAATTTAAGTTTGGTTGATTACTTTCAATATAATTAATAAAAATTTTGTCAAATTCTTCAGATGTGAATTCTGGCAAAAAGATTTCCTTTTCCCCATCCAATTCTTCTTCATATTTATTTATTATTAGCTCTGCGGTGTCTGGTCTTTTTAGTAAAAATTTTTTGAGTTCACTGTTGTATTTTTTTACTAACTTAGAACAATGCACAAATTCATAAATAATAAAATGTTTATAGTTGAAAACTTTTTTAATAAACCTATCAGAAAATTTTAAATTTTTTATATATTCATCAAGTAATTGCCAAAAATCTTCAATATACGAAATATCAATCTTTCTATAAATTTTTGAAAAAAGATTTTCATCTAAATTGCTAATGAATAAATTTACTTGCTTGTGCATGTAGGCAATTTCAGTTTTATAAAGGCTCTTTAGTAAGCAACCATCCAATTTACTGTAACGAATTATATTATACACCTCAATGATATCATTTACATTGGCTATCGGTTTGCTTAAATCAATACATTTTAAAATTGTTTCAGCCTTTGCCAAATAGTAATAAAAAGCTCCATCATTTGGCTCAAAATACCTTATTCTCGTCATAAATACCTCAATTCGAGTATAACATAAAATCTAAATTTTTTCAATCAATGATGCCTTTACATCTCAAAATCTTTATTTCGTTTTCGCCTTTCTTGTTTTTCACGCATAAATTCTTCCAACTGACGATCAAGTTCTTCATCGTCAAGTTGTTCCAATTTGTTTTGTTTTTTGAATTGTTTGTTTAAAACATCAGTTGCTTTTTGAAAGTAGGATTTGTCAACGGAATTGTAGGTTGTGATTGTTGTTTTGACAGATTTGTGCCCAAGAAGTGCTTGAATTACTTTTGGATTTTGATCGGCTTCAAAAAACATATTTGAGTAAGTGTGGCGAAGCCCATGAAAATGAATTCCAAGTTTATCCAGATTGTGTTTTTCGAGGAAACGATAAAATATTTTTTTAGTGCCATAGTAGGTGCGAACGCTTCCATCATCATTTCCAAAAACAAGGGAATTTCCAGCAGTTAAATTAACTTTTTGAATATCACTGTTTATTTCTTGCTGTACTTTGTAATCCTGCAAAGCTTCCACTAAAATATCTGGCATAGGGACTTCTCTGACAGAACAAGCGGTTTTCGTTTCGCTTATCACAGTTTTTCTTTCTTTAACTTTGCCGCTTTCATCAAACTTTGGAACAATTGTAATTCCTCGCTTAACACTTATTGTTTTGTTTTTGAAATCAATGTCTTCCCAAGTGAGTGCTAATGCTTCACCAGTCCGAAGCCCTGCAAACATCATACAAAGACAAAGCGGCTTTAAAAATTTATGTTCGTTCAGACAAATCAAAAACTTTTCTCGTGCTTCAGGTGGAATAGCTTTATATCTATTTTCGCTGTCATAAATTTTTCTTTCAGTGCTTTTCACTTTTGTCAAAGTTGTTGGATTGTGCATTGTCAATTTATTTTGCACTGCGTATTCAAAGAATTGATTGAAAATAAATTTCACCTTCCGCACAACTGCTAAGCTATATCCATCGTTCAACATTTCATTAAGCACTTTTTGAATAACAATATTGTTTACTTCATCAATCTTCATTCCTCCAACTTTTGGCTCAATATGCAATTTAAAATTTCTAATGTTATTTTCAAATGTTCGTGGTGAAACAAGATTTTTCTTAAACACCAAAAGCCACTCGTTCATCATTTGTCCTATTGTGGTTTTGTCAACATAATCAAAATTGTTTGCTGCAACACGGTTTGTCAGCTTGTTTAATTTGTCCGCAACTTCCAAACGAGTTTTTCCATATACAGACTTTCTTTGCTGCTTGCCATTTTCGTCATAACCTGTTGTGACAACTCCAACCCAGCGACCATCTTTGCGTTGTGAAATGCAGCCTTCGTTGTTTGCTCTGCGTGTTTTGCTTACAATTTTCTTTTTAGCCATTTGCCACCTCACTTGCGTTGTTGTTAAAAGTCAGCCAAGTGACAAAATTCAGCACACTCACAACTTGTCTTTTGCCGACCTTAGTTGTTGGAAAATCTTTACTTCTCAAAAGACTTCTTACGTTATCTCTGCCAAGTCCTGTGATTTTCATAATATCTTCATAATCCAAAAAGTCTTTATTGTATTTTTGTGAAATTCTGTTTACTTCATTTTGTATTAAGTTGTTTATATTCAGTTTGTTTTCATTGTTGTTTGTCATTAAATACTCCTCAAAAATTTTGTGTTTTTAAGTTCTATAAATTTTTCTATAACTCGTTCTATAAATTTTTGAGAAGAGCTTCTTTAGCCCTTACAAGTTTTAAAAATCTTTTCTATTTTTATTTCTATTATTTGTTGATAAAAGCGGAAATGGGTTTCCCATTTGCCAAGACAAGGGGCATGATACAAAACGATACACCCAAAGTTCACTTTGAGGCAGCTAAAAGCCCGATATTTAGGGTCTTTCTTGATCGTTTTGAGTCAATGCCTTATCCTGCTTACTGCGAAAAAGACTGCACTATTGCTCATTTTTGCTTTAAAAGCAAAAAGTTTCGCCTTTTCGTTTGTCTTTTTCTTTTTCCCAAATATGACAAGCATTTTCGGGAGCCCTTTCTAAACTTTTCTATTCTTCATCCAACATTTTTTGCAATTGCAAGATTTCATCATTTAAGAATTGCATTTCTTCCGAGTTCGCTGATTTTTCTTGCACAACTTCCTTCGTTTTCTTCTTTTCATTTTCTTCAACTTTATAGTCATACACATCCAAAAGTTCTTTCTTCATTTTTCAAAACAATTCAAAAGTTTGCTTTCTTTTTCAATGTTATCTATAAATTGAGATCGTTCTTCATAAGATTTGTGCTTGAAAAAATCATTGAATAAAATGATCAAAAGTTTTTGCGTGATTTCACAATTTGCAAAAGTTGATTTGATGAAAGGTTTTGAGAATTTGATAAAATAATTCATTCGCTTCGTGTGGCATGAATTGCGTCCAACAGCGTTTGCTTTTCATGTTGAATTGCCCAGTTGTCTTTCTCTTGCTTTTCAAAAGTTTGAATTCCAACTTGAAGAATGTCATTAAGAAAATTGTTTTTAGAAGTGTAAAGAATTCCTTTTGTTTCTCCATACATTTTGTTCAATCTTTCAAGCAGTTTTTTGTCATAAATTCTCACAATGTTTTCTTGTTTAATTTCATCCATTTTGGCTTATTCTCCTTGTTTTGATAGGTTTGCTTGTCTGTTTGTCTTTCGCGTCTTAAAAGCTTAATTTTGACCTCCTTTTGTTTAGATTTTGTCTCGACTTTTAAATCTTACATTTCACACCTCCTTTTAACATTTTCGCATTGTCACCTTTTGATAATGCGGGAAATATTTTTTAAGAATTTTAGCATTATCGAGTGGACACCGTTTGTCCTTTCGAAAAAACTTTTTTGCTTGATTTTTGTCGATTTTACCATTTTCGTGTCACACATGGGTTGTGACGCAGGGAAAGTTTTTTATGCGTTTTCACATCAATCTTAACATTCTCGCTGGGACACCGTCTGACCCTGCGGGAAAAGTTTTTAGATTTTTCTTATTCTAAACTTTTAAAGGTATCAACGCCTGATATATTTAAAAAGTTTTCAACCAACATTTTAGCAATGTCAATGTTGCAATGTCTGAAACATTGAAAATTTTTCTTTTGTTTTTTAATAATAAAAAAGCCGTGGTATCAATGTGTGATACCACAAGAAATTTTTATCCCTCTATACTATATAAGGACAAGTTTTTGAAATCGGTTAGTGGTTGAAATTTTTCTAACTTTGTCACTTTTGCACTAATAAAAAAGACAAGCCAAATTTTGACTTGTCCTCAAATTATTCAATTCGTTTGAAGATTTTTATTTTAATATTTCGCAACCCATATATGGAACCAATACGTCAGGAATTTTAATACTGCCATCTGGTTGTTGATATGTTTCGATTATAGCAGCCCAAACTCTTGGCGTTGCCATGCCAGATCCATTCATTGTATAAGCAACCCGTTTCTTTCCGTCTTTATTAATGTATTTAATTTGTCCACGTCTTGCTTGATAATCTGAGAAATGTCCGACAGAAGAAACTTCCAACCATCTTTTTACGCCTGGGGCATAAACTTCAATGTCATAACATCTCGCATATTTATCTCCCATATCGCCAGTGCAAAGGTCAAGTACTCTGTATTGCAGTTTCAAGTCTTTTATAATTTGCAAGCAGTCTTTAAACAAGTCTTTTAATTCTTCTTCGCACTGCTGTGGCTCAACAATTTTCAAAAGTTCAACTTTGTGAAATTCATGAACTCTTTGCAATCCTTTGTTTTGATTCCCTGCTCTACCAGCCTCTCTTCTAAACGCAACTGTGTATGCCATTCTTCTAATAGGCAATTCGCCTTGTTTGAAAGTAGTTTTTGCAAATCCTGCAGTAAGTGGCACTTCGGCAGTTGGAATAAGCCAAGAGTCATCTTGTGCACATTTGTATTGATCGTTTGCAAATTTTGGCAAGTGCCCAGTATATGTCAAAGATTGGCTTGTCACCAAATGTGGTGGAATAATCTCTGTGTATTTGTCTTGGTTAAGTTTGAAACAATAATCAATTAAAGCTCTCACAAGTTTGGCACCTTTGCCCTTAAACAAGGCAAACATAGAGCCTGAAATTTTGGTTGCCAATTCTTCATCAAAAATATCTAACTTTTTGCCGATTTCATAGTGTGTCAATGGATTTTCAACAGGACAATGATAATAATCTTTCATTTCCTCAATGACAACATTGTCCTTTTCGTCTACACCAATATACGCATCTTCGTCTGGCAAGTTTGGAATATCATATAGCAAGTTGTCAACAACTTCCTTGTTTTTGTTGTAGTCTTTCTCAATGTCCTCAATCTTTTTATTAATATCAACAACTTGTTGTTTTACTTGTTCAGCCTCTTTCAATGCCTTATTTGCGGTTAGTTTTCCAATTTCCTTTGATAAAGCATTTCTTTGACTTCTCAAATTTTCAAGCTCGGCTTGAATTGTTTTATTTTTGTTGTATGTTTCCACAAGAGTGTCAACATTTTTAACTTCATAGTTTTTTCTCTGCAATAACTCTTTTACTTTTTCTATATCTTTGGTTATTAAATTTATATCTAACATTTTTTTATTCTCCTTTATAATTTTATTGTTAAATTTAAAGCATGAAAAATACTTATCCCTTTCGGGAAATTTTCAGATATGCAATATAAAGAAGATATGTTTTCATTAAAAAACCTCCATAGACAAATCTGTCCATAGAGGCGAAATAATATCCGCGGTGCCACTCTAATTACACGCAAAAAGCGTATCACTCATTTATCTGCAAATTGTGCTATGCAGTCAGCCAATCTCATCGATTGTGCCTCCAAGGTGGATATGATTATCGCTTTCATTTGCTTTCACCAACCGCAAACTCTCTATATCAGCCTATAACCAATAGTCTTTTCATCGGCAATTAAGTTGTAATGAGTATATGCTATTTCCACAAAAAAGTCAATAGTTTGTATGAAAAAATTCAAATTCTATTTTTTATTTATATTTTCTTTTGGCTTTTCCTGACTATCAAAGCATTTTTCAATCTTTCATTTTTAGAAGCTGAAACCACGCCTGTCACATAAGATAAAACTAATCGTTGATTTGACTCATCCAATTTGTTTGCTCTTTTAACAATTTCACTCATAACATCTAAATCTTGATCACTAAGAAAATCCAATTCATTACCTTTTTCTAACCTCTGCTGAATAAGGTCTTGAGTCTCCTTGACTTCTTCCATCGATGTCACCGCTTCGTTGACTGCTTCTGCCAAGTTGCCCGCTGCTTCTAACAACTCATTATAATCAAACTCAATCAGCCTAAGCATTTGGCTTATTCTATAATATCCCTCATTCTCTTCGCCAATCACTTCTTTAATCATTTTGCGCGTTTCTTCAATCTCTTTTTCAAAACAAGCCTTTTGTTTTTCATAGTGTTCTAGAAATTCTTTATCATTATACATAACTTTTCTCCTTGTCTTTTTTATTATAACATAATTTAATAAATTTCAGAAAAACTTTTCAGTTTAAAAAATCATGCTATCACAATATGATAACATGACTTTAAGCGTTGAGTTTACAAAAAATTTATACCGATCATATTAAGTACTAGGTTTATTGAAAAGCAAATGTTAATAACTTTGCAAATTACTAACAGTTTGTGTCCCTTTGCTCGTCCAATCCAAATTCCGCAAAAAGAACAAACAATCATAATAATTCCGACGATATTAAAAGGCGACAACAAAACTTTCTTCATAAAGAATGTAGTTATTACATTGTCAAAACCTAACCAATAACCTAATCCTAAAAATGCCAGCAGTAAAAGTAAAATTTCAACAGTTCTTCTAAAAACTTTAAATTTCATATCATATCTCCTATAAATTAAATTTTTAATAAAAGAAAATAAAGAGCCTATAATTTCGAGAATTCAACTCTTTACAATCTTACAGCAAGTTTAAATGGCTATTTTGAACG
>CAMRSX010000015.1 GCA_947053595.1 uncultured Clostridia bacterium | reverse complement strand
TAAATAATTTTTCATCCATTTTTCTGTGCCTAAAATAGGGAAATTTTGACAATTTTTAATTATTTTTAATTAATTTAAATTATTTTTAATATTTTTGTTATTTCATTGAATTAATTGTCGATTATTAACAAAAAAAATCCTTTAATTTGCATTTTTTAAGATGTTTATTAAAGCATTTATTTTTTTGTTTTTTAATTTTTTCTAATTTTTGTTTTCTTCCAAAAATGGCAAGAGGCGGTCTATGTTTTTGCGCTCGAACTCATATAATTTGTCCAAAATTTCATCCAATTCTGTGGATGTGTTTTTGTGGTCGTCCTTATCTTTTATGCAGGTGATGATGCCCATGAAAGTTCCAATCAACATCATTTCGGCAATGTTTCTTGTGGATTTGTCCATCATTGTTCCCATGTTTACGGCGCTCCAAAGTTTTGCTTTTTCAATCCAGTTGTTGTCCTTCAAATCTTCAATTTTTTCCGCCTTGGCAAAGTTTTCACATTCCTTTGAAAGGCAAGAATATTCGTCCTCTTCACGCGAAAGCTCTTCAATCAATGCCTGATTGTCTGTTTTTGTGATGATGTCTTCAATTGACTGGATGGCTGTGCGTGTGTTTTGGTATATTGCATTGAGATATACCGTCAGTTTTTCTTTTTCTTCCATTTTTCCTCCTGATGACTTTAGTTTGTTTCGTTTTTTGCAAGATATACAAAATTCGACATTTTTCTTATGTATAGTTGTGCGTCATTTTCCCAAAATAATTGCATGAGAACATCAACAAAAGTTTTACTGATTTTAAGCGTGTTGTGCTTTGTGCCTGCAATTTTTTTAAGCAGATTTCTTTTTGTTGCAATTGTCCCAACAGGCACTGGCTTTGCCTTCAATTTTACGCCAGCGGCTTGGGCGGGCTTGGTTTTTGAGGTGTTGGCAATTTTCTTTTCAACAATCTTGTTTGCCAGATTTTTGAAAACTCAAAAGCTTTCGGGCGTGATTTTCTTTTCGGTTGCACCACTGACGCTGCTGTATGCAAGTTTTATGTCTTACATTGTTGGGCTGAAAAGCATGAGTGGCGCGCTGGCAGAATCGGTTAGGGCAACGCTTAACATTGTGGCAGACGAAAAATCTTACACCAATTTTCTTTGGGCGGGTTTGGCAACAATTATATATTTGATTGCGGTGTTTGTGATTGTGCTTCTTGCCTGCAGACCACTTTCAAAAGTGCAAAACATTGCCGCAAAGTTGGGCGATGGCAGAATGAAATATGACGACTTTAGGGTTGGTGGAGGAAAGCAGTTTAAGGAGATTGAAAACTCGCTTAACAAAATCAACTATAACTATAAAGAAAAAGAGAACAAAATTCGCCAAACAAACTTGGAGGCGCAGAAGTTTATTCCAAAGCAATTCTTTAAGTTTTTGGGAAAAAGCAGCATTGAAGAGTTGGAGCTTGGAAATCAGGTTAAGAAAAATGCCACAACCTTGTTTTGCGATTTGAAGAGCTCCACAAACATCAGCAGAAGCTTGAGTTTGGAAGAAAATTTCAATTACATCAACTCATATCTAAAGATTGTTGCGCCGCTAATTAGAAAGTTTGACGGCTTTATTGACAAATATTTGGGCGACGGCGTGCTTTCGGTGTTTTCCAAGCCACAGGACGCCATCGAATGTGCTCATGCCATCTTGCGTGCGATTGAAGTGAAAAACAAAAGTCAAAAAGAGCTTCCAAACATCGACGCGCGCTTGAGTGTCAACACGGGAGAAATCATCTTTGGAATTGTGGGCGACGAAGAGCGAAAAAGCCCAACCATCATTTCGGATGTGGTGAATTTGGCAAGCAAGATGGAAGAAATCAACCTGTTTATTGGCACAAAACTTTTGATTGCCAAAACCGCTTTAAATGAGTTGCCACAAAACTTTGAGTTTGATTATCGCTATATGGGTGCATTGTCCTTGGAGGACGGCTCGCAAGTTCCGCTTTTTGAAAGTTTAAATCACTATCCAAAAAACAAAAAAGAAAAACTTAAGAAGCTTAAAAACAGATTTGAAGCAGGCGTGAGGGCATACAATGAGAAAAACTATCAGCAAGCAAAGGAAGATTTTGAGTTTGTGCTGCACTATGTTGCCGACGACAAGCCTGCGTTTGTGTATTTCAACAAAGCGGTGGAAAAGTTGAAGGATGTGGCGTGAACTTCTTTAAAAAAAAGTCAGCAAACTGTGCTGGCCTTTTTTGTTTTGTTGCGTATGAAATATGCTTTTGCTTGTTATGTCAATGTTTTTCAAATGAGTTTTTGTTTGTTAATTATCTTTGTGTAAGTTTTTTCTGATTGATTTGTTATTTACCTTTTGTTTTTTCTTGAGCGTCAAGCCATTGGCAGGCAAAACTTTTGTTTGTTGTTTCAGCTTGGTTGAGAACTGCGTTGAAGTTTGGCTGTGGGCAGTCGATGAGACCTGTGAACACGGTTAGAGGGAATTGAATGTTGTCCTTTTTGCTTATGAGGGTGTCAAGGTCAGCGTTTGAAATTGGGGAGAATTTTTTGGCTGCCTTGTCTTGTGTTGTGCATCCCAGTGCTTTCAAAAATGTTTGAAAATCCGCCATGTCTTGAGTGGAAAAGGTGAGGTGTTTGCACTTTTCAATCACTTTCATAACCTTTTTGCAGAGAGTTACTGCTTGATAGTGTGGAGTTTTTTCTGAACACAGGTTTGCGGGCTCAATTTGTGAAAGCGCAATCAGCGCTTCATCCACATTGTCAAACTGAGGCTTGATGTGTTTTAGGGTGTCGACTTTGTTTGCTTGCCATTGCATGATTGCGTCCTTTGCGGTTGTGTTTTTGTGGATGGCAACATCCACGCCATTCATGTTTATCAGAAGCAGTTTTGAAAATTTGGATTTTTCCAAAAGCCGAATGGCCTCGGGGATTACTTCTTCTTGAATGTTGCAGCCAAGCGCTCCGCTGGCAATGGCAATTCTGCCAATCACTTTTTCAATTTCAATGCTTTCCAAGCTTATCTTTTCCATTTTTTCTCCTTTCACTTGTTATGCTTTTATATTATACTTTTTCTTGCTTTTTTGTCAATATTTTTCAAAAAGTGAAGGAATGAAATTGCTTTGCTTGACAATTTGCTGTTTTTGTTTTAAAATGATTTTGATGAAAAAAATTGACCTTCATGGCTTAAAAAAAGAGAAAAAAACAAAGCCTTTCAAAAAGTGTCCAAGGTGCGGCAATCGGTGCTTGGCGGCGCAAACCAAGTGTGAGGAGTGCGACTTGCTTTTTTCTCGCATGGAGTTTGCTTCCAACAGAGCGGCAAAAAAGCAGCTGAGGCGTTTTGACCGTGATTACATCATATACACCAACGATTTGCCCAAGGATGTGAACTGGTGGAAGTTGCTTATTTTATGCCTTTTCACAGGGCTGTTTGGCGGGCATTATTATTATGTAGGAAAATATGTTAAGGGCGCTTTGATGAGCCTTGGATTTGTATATTTGGTGATTTGCACCGCTTTCAACGACAAAATCATTGCCATGACGGAAGCTTTGTTTTTGCCAATTGGCATCATGGCTTTGGGCTGGATGGTTAGCATTGTGTTTGTGCTTTCAAGGCGGTTTAAGGTGCCTGTGCTTGTGGACATTCCAACAGAAGTGCAAGAGGATATGAAGCACAAGAGGCAGGAATTTGAGCAAGTGAAGCAAGATTTGAAGCAAGAACACCAAACCTTGGCAAAGCAAGAAGTTGGCAGCGAAAAGGCAGCAGGCGTTGGGGTTTTGTGTGAAAGCAAAAAAGAAAGCAAAAAAAGTGAAGGAAAGAAAGCATGAGGGTTGTTGTTGGCATTTCTGGAGGAGTTGACTCCAGCGTTGCGGCATATCTTCTTAAACAACAGGGGCATGAGGTGATTGGGCTTTTCATGATTAACTGGGAAGAGGGGGAAGAGTGTACCGCAGAGGACGATTTTGAAGATGTTAAAAGAGTGTGCACAAAGTTGGACATACCATATTTTTCTGTGAATTATGCCAAGGAATATTATCAGCGTGTGTTTCAATATTTTCTGCAAGAATATAAGGCGGGAAGAACGCCAAATCCCGATGTGTTGTGCAATCGTGAAATCAAGTTTGGGCCATTTTTGGAAAAGGCTAGGCAGCTTGGCGCAGACATGATTGCAACAGGACACTATGCCAAAACTTACCAAAAGGACGGCAAGACCTTTCTTGCAAAGGCGTCAGACCTCTCCAAAGACCAGTCATATTTTTTGAATCAGCTTTCGCAAGCACAGCTTTCGTCGGTGCTGTTTCCGCTTGCTGAAATTGAAAAAACGCAGGTGCGCGAAATTGCCAAGAGGCTGGGGCTTTCCACGGCAGAGAAGAAGGATTCCACCGGCATTTGCTTCATTGGCGAAAGAAACTTCAGAAAGTTTTTGAAAACATATCTCCCTGCAAAGGCGGGCGACATCTGCACGCTGGATGGCAAGGTGGTGGGGCGCCACGAAGGGCTGATGTATTACACCATTGGTCAAAGGCGTGGGCTTAACCTTGGAGGCAAACAAGACGGCAACGGGGGACGCTGGTTTGTGCTGAAAAAAGACCTTGCCACAAACATTCTGTATGTCAGCCAAGGTGAATGTGAAGAGCTGTTTTCGCATGGGCTTTATGCAAACAATTTCAACTGGATTCCACAAAAGCCAAACGAGGAAAAGTTTGAGTGCTTTGCCAAGTTTAGATATCGTCAGCCAGACCAAAAAGTGACAGTGACGGTGAAGGGCGCAAACGAAATTGAAGTGGAATTTGCTGAGCCTCAACGCGCGATAACAGAAGGACAATTTGTGGTGCTTTATCAAGAAGATGGCACTTGCCTTGGCGGCGGCATCATCGACAGAAAGTGGTGAAACTTGCACCTATGCATGCAAAATGTTGTGTGGTATGCAACGCATAATACACCACATCTTGTTAAAACAAGCATCCAATAAACAAAAAAAGTTGCTTCCAATTAAACAAGGAAGCAACTTTTGCTTTTTGGCGCAGAGGAAGAGATTCGAACTCTTGGTGCAATTTCTTGCACACAGCCTTTCCAGGGCTGCACCTTAAACCGCTCGGACACCTCTGCAAAAGTTTAACGCTTTTATGATAACACAATCAAAATGCAAAAAGCAACTGATTTTGCAACATTTTATTTTTGTTTATTATGGGCTTTGGCATTTTTGTGTGTCGTTATGCGCTGTGTTGAAGACGCTTTGCCTTTTTTGTGGTGGCTTTTTCTTTTGAAGTTGCGGGGGCAAACCAAGTTTTTGTTGTGTGTGAAAATTTTGGAAAAAACATGAAAAGGCATTGACAATGTCGAATTTGTGTGCTAAAATTTGCTTGTTAGAGGTGAGATTATGTATAACTACAAAGACGATGAATATGTGGGCGAAGATGAGTGCCTTTCTGTGGGCGAAGTTGAAGGTGATTTCATTTTTGCGCAAGCTGAGGGCGCCGCTGTGTTGGGACATATTAAAAAAGCAGCAGAGATGGAGTTGAAAGAAAGGCCTCAACACATGATGCTTATTTCTTATGGCTGGGGCGCTGGCCTTCTTGCCAAGAAAACCGAAAGTGGCGATGTTGTGTGCGAAAACCTGTCCAAAGATGAGTTTTCGGCTTTGAAAAACAAAATTAGAGATATGAAGCATGGATATAAAAGCTCGCCTAAAGACTGTGTTGATGTTTTGAAATGCAAAAACGGCGTGGTGTATGCTTCTGCAAAGGCGAGAGCATATGTTGAGCATGTTGACCAATTTGCAAAGCATTATCTTTCAACTGCTGAAGGCATGACAAAAATGCTTGTTGCTTGCGATTTTAGAACAAGGATTGTGGAGAAGGATGAACATGGCGACATTAAAGATGGTTTTTGGCAAACCAGAAATGTTGAAGTTCAGAATGCGTCACCTGAAACCGCTAAGGACGAGCCTAAACGCATTTTGTGATTATTAAAAAGTTTTGGGATGCTAAGCAATTTTTGAAGGCTTGCGTTGAGGGCTGAAATTGCTTGAAAGGTTTAATGTGCATAAGTTTTATAAAAAGCCATCCAGATTGGATGGTTTTTTTATTGTCAAGTTTTGAAATGCATTTGGAAGTTTGACGATTTGTGTGCTATGATGAAAGCATGGAAATGTTGATTAAAAGCGTGGAAGTGAGAGATTTGGTTTCAAAATCAAACCTTCCTGCAAGTGATTTTGTGATTAACCCTTATGTGGGCTGTCCGCATGGCTGCAAATATTGCTATGCATGTTTTATGAAGCGCTTTACAAATCATGAAGAGCAGTGGGGAACTTTTGTTGACATCAAGCGCTGTGCAAAACCCATTGACACCAAAAAGCTGGAAGGGAAGAGCGTTTTTCTGTCTTCAGTGACGGACTGTTATAATCCGGTTGAGGAAGCTCAGAAGCTTACGCGCAGCATTTTGCAACAGCTTGTGGGTGTGGATGTTGAGCTTTCAATTTCAACAAAATCGAAGTTGATTTTGCGAGATATTGATGTCTTGAAGCAGTTGAAAAATGTGACAGTGTGTATGTCCATCAATACTTTGGACGAAAAGTTTAGGGCTGACATGGACAATGCCAGCAGCATTGAAGAGCGGCTGAACGCGCTTAGGACGCTGCATGAAAATGGAATTAAAACAGTGCTGTTTATGTCGCCAATGTTTCCAGAGATTACGGATTTTAAGGCACTTGTGCTTAGGGCGAAGGATTTTGTTGACGAGTTTTGGTTTGAGAATTTAAATTTGCGCGGAAGCTATAAGTTTCCTATTTTGAATTACATAAAGAGAAACTATCGTGCGCTTTGGAGATTGTATTATCAAATTTACATCAAGCAAGACAAAACTTATTGGCGGGATTTGGCAAAGCAGATTGATGACTTTTGCAAGCAAGAGAAAGTGAAATTTGAGATATTTTTCTTTCACGAACAGTTAAGAAAAAACAATTGACGCGTTTATGCAAAATTTAAATTGGAGAGTTGGCAATGAAAAGAATTGAAAATTTGGCAAAAGAAAGAGAAATTAAACACTTTTCCTTGTATGGAGAAAATGTGGCTAAGGTGGAAAATGAAAAAGGAAGAAAAAAAGGCAAGCTTGTGCTGGTGAGTGCAATGACTTCCAACAAAAGCGGAATTGGAAAAACCACCATGTCCATTGCTTTGGCGGATGCGCTTGAGCTTTTGGGCAAAAATGCCATGCTGGCGCTGAGAGAGCCGTCCATGGGTCCAGTGTTTGGCATCAAGGGCGGGGCAACAGGCGGCGGCAAGAGCGTGCTTGTGCCCTCGGATGAAATCAATCTGCACTTCACTGGGGATTTTCATGCTGTGGCAGCCGCAAACAACTTGCTTGCGTCCATTGTGGACAATCACATCTTTCAGGGCAATCAGCTTGGCATTGACACAAGCAAAATTTTCTTTAAGCGATGCTTGGATGTGAACGACCGCAGCCTGAGAGAAATTGAATATAAAATTGGCAAGAAAAAAGTTGTGACAGGTTTTAACATCACTGCGGCAAGTGAGGTTATGGCAATTTTGTGCCTGTGTGAAGATTTGCAAGACTTAAAAGCCAAGTTGGGCAACATTATGGTGGCTTTGGATGAAAAAGGAAAGCCCGTGTTTGCCAGGGATTTGCACGCCGAAGAGGCAATGACCTTGCTTTTGAAGGATGCCATAAGGCCAAACCTTGTGCAGACGGCGCTTGGCACACCTGCGCTGGTGCATTTTGGGCCTTTTGCCAACATTGCGCATGGCTGCAACAGTGTGGTTGCCACCAAGTTTGCGCTTTCGCATGCAGATTTTTGCATTACGGAAGCGGGTTTTGGCAGCGACTTGGGAGCAGAGAAGTTTTTGGACATAAAAACGCGCATCTTGGGCAAAACTCCGGATGTGACTGTGCTGGTTGTGACTTTGGCCGTGGTTTTGGAGCATGGATGCGGCAATTTGGAGCACGGCTTTGAAAATGTGAAAAAGCACATTCAAAACTTGCAAGAGGTGTTTGGCTGCGTTTGCGCGGTGGCAATCAACCAGCATGCAAATGACGACAAAAAACAGCTTCAGCAGTTGGAAGAATTGTGCAAAAACTTAAATCAGCACACTTTTGTTTGCCAGCCATTTGCAAAGGGTGGCAAAGGTTGTTTGGATTTGGCAAACGCTGTTGTGGAGCTTTCAAAAAAGAAGAGTTCGCTGCAATATGCTTATGAAATGCAAGACAGCGTGCAGCAGAAGATTGAAAAAATTGCCACGCGTGTTTATGGCGCAAGCAAAGTGGAATTTTCCAGCCTTGCCAAAAAGAAGCTTCAGCTTGTGAAGCGCTTTGGCTTTGAAAACTTTTTTGTGAATGTTGCAAAAACACAATTTTCATTTTCGGATGATAAGACAAAACTTGGCGCGCCAACTGACTTTGTTTTTCATGTTTCCGATTTGGAAATCAGAAGTGGCGCCAACATGGTTGTTGCCATTGCGGGCGACATGCTGCTTATGCCGGGACTGGGAAAGAAATCCAACTATCTCAACATGAAAGTGGACAAAACTGGAAAAATTGAGGGGCTGTTTTAGGCATAAAAAATTATTTAAAAAATTTTAAGCAATTTCTTTGCTTTTTGTTTTTGCGTGTGATATAATGTTTTTCGTCATAAGTTTTTGTGGAGGAAAATGATGAAAAAGATTATTGTTGTGACAGACACAAACAGCGGCATTTTTCCGGAAGAAGCCAAAGAAATTGGGTGCCACATCATTCCAATGCCTTTCATTATTGATGGAGAAGAGTTTTTTGAAAATGTCAGTTTGACACAAGAAAAGTTTTATGAAATTCAAGCCAGCGGCAAGAGGATTACAACCTCTCAGCCAAACATCAACGACATTGTTTCGCTTTGGAAAGACCTTTTGAAAGAATATGACGAAATTGTGCACATTCCAATGTCCAGCGGTTTGAGCCAAAGTTGCGAAACTGCCATTGGTTTTTCTGCAGACTTTGCGGGCAAAGTTCAGGTGGTGGACAATAAGAGGGTTTCAATCACAATGAAAATGTCAGTTTTGGACGCTGTTAAGATGGCAAAGGAAGGCAAAAGCGCAAAGGAAATTAAGGAGTATTTGGAAGAAACTGCTTTGGATTCTTCCATATATCTTGTTGTGGACACCTTAAAGTTTCTCAAGCAAGGCGGACGTGTGACGCCAGCTGCTGCCGCAATTGGAACGGTTTTGAACATTAAGCCAGTTTTGCAAATTCAGGGCGGCAAGTTGGACAGGCTTGCAAAGGTGATGAACATCAAGGCGGCAAAAAACAAAATGGTGGAAGCCTTGAAAGCAGATTTGGAAGGAAGATTTGCACACTTTGTGGCAAAAGGAAACATTGGAATTTCTGTTGCTCACACTTGCAACCAAGAGGCGGCAGAAGAGTTTGCTGACGAATTGAAGGCTCAATTTCCAAATGTTAAGTTTGGCTTTGTTGACCCGCTTGCGCTTAGCATTGCAACGCACACAGGCCCAAAAGTTTTGGCTTGTGGCTGCCACAGAATTTATGAATAAGTCATTCAGACTTTTTTAAAGAAATGTGTTGAAAAAACACATTTTTTATGTTATAATGTTTTCAAACCAAGAAGGAGGGTGAAAAGATTATGGCAATGATTATTCCTGACAAGATTTGTTTGTGCATGATGGTTGAAATGCATAGGCTGAATCAAAACAAAGCAACTTTCAAAATTTCAGAGTTGGAAAGACTTGCTTGGAGAGCGGTGGAAAGGCGAAACAAGCTTGAAGGCAAAAGAGATTTTATTGCAATTAAAAATGAATTTGAAGATGATGACATTTTTGAAAGGTTCAGCGCAAGGCTTGAAAAATTTTGTGATGTCAATCAAAAAGAGGTTGTTTTGAAGACGGACACAATCTCGTTGAAGAATGCAGATGCTGCGGTTAAAGAGCTGGATGAAGTCACCAAAACTTGCTGCACAGACGTTGTCAACAAACTTATTGACAACGAGAACAGAAAAATTGCCAAGTAAGGCAAAGTGAAAAAACTTTATTGGAGAGGTTATGAAAGATTGTGTTTTTTGCAAGATTGTGGCTGGGGAAATTGCTTGTCACAAAATTTATGAGGACGATTTTGTGCTTGCGTTTTTGGACATTGCAAATGACCTTCGCGGACATACGCTTGTCATTCCAAAAAAGCATTATGAAAGCGTGATGACTTGTGATGACACAACTCTTTCACGCGTGATTGAGGTTTGCAAAAAGGTGGGAAATTATTTTTGCACGCAGTGCGGTTTTGAAGGCTATAATCTTCTCAGCAACACTGGCAAGGCGGCGGAACAAGCCGTGCCACATATGCACTTTCACATCTTTCCAAGAATGATTGATGATGGAATTGAAACATATCCAACGCTTCCTGGTTGCAGTGAAGATTTGGCGGATGTTTGCAAGGCGCTTAAGCTGCCTGTGGAAGAAAAAACCAAGCCTTTTGATGACAGCGAGGAAGTTGTGCTTTACACGGATGGAGCTTGCAGCGGCAATCCGGGCGCTGGTGGTTGGGCAGCAATTTTGTCTTTTAAAGGAAACGAAAAAATCCTTTCAGGCGGGGAAGAGATGACAACAAACAATCGCATGGAGCTTATGGCAGTGATTGCTGGCTTGGAAAGTGTGAAGAGCGGGCAGAGGGTGCAAGTTTTCAGTGACAGCGCCTATGTTGTGAATGCGTTCAATCAAAATTGGCTTTCTTCTTGGCAGAAGAACAACTGGAAAACGGCTGGCAAAGGTGAGGTGCAAAACAAAGATTTGTGGCAAAGGCTTCTGAAAGCGGTTGGCGAGCTTGATGTGACATTCAATAAGGTGAAAGGGCATGCGGACAATGTTTACAACAATCGCTGTGATGAACTTGCAAGAGAAGAAATTGCAAAATTAAATTGATAAAAAATTGTGCTTACATTTTAGCACAATTTTTTTTGTTGAACAATCAATAAAGAACAATTTTGGAATATTTGTAGCAAAGCACCACTCAATTATTCATTATTAATTTTTAATTATTCATTGTTGCGAAGCAGCCTAAATATCACTTTCTTGCCACCACTTCGGTGAGGAAGTTTGGCTTTTTGGATTTGATGGTGCGCTGATAGTCTGTATAAAGATATTCGTTGTATGATTTGCAAGACTCAATCTTAAAACCATGGCTGGAGAGGATTTCTTTCAACTCATCCTCGGTGAAAAATTGCCTTTTGCGGATGATTTTCTTTTCCCATTGCTCGTAATATGTGGTTATGTTGGTTTCTTTGTCATAAGAAATTATAAATTCTGGCTTTGAAAGTTCCCATTCACTTTTGCTGCGGGCGACAATGTAAAAAATGCCGTTTGGCTTAAGTATGCGGTGGATTTCTTTTAGTGCGCACTCAAGTTGCCCCTTTGTTAGATAGTGCAGCACAAGGCGGGCATACACTACATCAAAAGCATTACCCTTGTAAGGCATCTTTTTTGAAACATCCTCAATTTTGGCTGTTATGCGGCTGTTTTCTTCATACTTTTCAAGCTGCTCTTTTGTGAATAGAAGCCCTTTTTCGTCAATTGTGGTGGCAACAATCTGTGCCTTTGGGCAAACCTTTGCCATGTTGATTTCCGCAGAACCGCCAGTGCTTATGCCAATTGACAAAATGTTTTCCACATCTTTGTCAAGCAGCTTCAAAAATCGCTTTTCGCTTTTGGAGCTTTTGAAAATGCTGTTTGTTTTCATGCTTTTCTCCTTTTGATTTGTTGAAATAATGATATCAAGCTTTGCAAAAAAAAACAAGCAAAATGCTTGCTTTTTTTAATTTTTATAGGAGGAAAAGAAGCAGCAATGTAATCAAAACGGAAAAGACGCCATGCATGACTTTTTGGAAGAGAAAAAGCTTGATTGGAATTTTGATGGCACTTAGCATGGTTATGGATTGAAGCAGGGTGGAAATTCCGCCAAATGAAATGACAAAGCTGGCAAGTGTGGTGGCAAGAAGTGGGTTTGAAAGTGTGGCAAGGTCGATGCAGCCCTTGGTGATTTCAATCACGCCTTCAAAGAAGAAAGCAAGCGGCGTTGGCAGAAGAGAGAGAATGGGAGAAAAGCATTCAATCACAATGAAGAATATGGCAATTATGCAGCCAACGCACAGAATGGAGAGTGTGGAGTTTGTGACGATGTCCGAAAGATTGAAGGAAGAAGCGCTTTGCTTTGTTTTGCTGTTTTGTTGAGAATTGTTTTCTTTAAGGTTTTGCTGAACGGAAGTTTTGAGTTTTATCCTTCTGAAGACAATGCCATTCAAAATTGCGCCAAACACATGGCTGATAAACAAGATGTATCCAATATGAGAATTGTGAAACATGCCAATTCCAACTGCGCCAACAATAAACATCGGCCCAGAGGTGGAGCAGAAGGATGTCATCTTGAATGCGTCTTCTTGACTGATTTTCCCTTGAAGATATAAATCGGCAACCATTTTGCTTCCCACGGGATAGCCGGAGAGGATTGCCATGCAAAAGGCATAGATTGAAATGGGCGGGGTTTTAAACAACACGCGGCTTAAGCCAGAAAAAGGGCGGGTGAGTTTTTCCATCTGATTGAGTGAAGACAGCACGCGTGTGAAAAACATGAAGGGCAGCACGCTTGGCAGCACTGCTGTTGCCCAAGCGGAAATGCCTTCCAAAGATTTGCCAATGAACTTTGCCGGATTGGCAATCATGCACACAAGAAAAAACAACACCAAAAAGGTGAAAAACAGATTTGTGAAGACTTGTCCGTTTTTGAGTTTATTTTTCAAAATTTTCTCCTTGTTTTGTTTGACAAATGTCTTGCAATTCTCTACAATATTTATATTGCATTGCAAATTAAGAAAATGAGGGAAATATGTTTAATATTAAGGACGTAATTAAAACTGCAAAAAAAAGACAAAAAACCATTGTGTTTCCGGAAGTGAGTTTTTCTGACAGAACGGTTGAAGCGGTGAAGTTTTTGCAGAAGAAAAAAATTGTTAAGGTGCTTTTGGTTGGGGATGCAAGCGCGCTGAGTTTGCGTGACAAAAGTTTTGAAAATTTTGACATTGTCAATCCTGTCACATTTCCAGACAGGGCAAAACTTGTTAAGACTCTTTATGAAAAACGCAAAGAAAAGGGCATGACGCTGGAACAGGCAGACGAACTGGAAAAAGACCCATATTATTTTGCCACATTGCTGGTGGAGTGCGGCTATGCTGACGGCATGGTGGCAGGCGCGGAGGCAACCACGGCAACAACCATCAGGCCAGCCCTTCAAATTGTGAAGGCAAAAACCAAAAAAGAGCCTGTTTCTTCTTTCATTTTGGTGTATGGAAAAAACAAGTTTTTGGATGGCAAAGCGTTGATGCTTTCTGACTGCGGCGTTGTGGAAAATCCAGATTCGGACACCCTTTGTGCCATCGCACAGCAAAGCGTGAAAAGTGCCAAGATGTTTGGAATTGAGCCAAGGGTTTCGTTTTTGTCATATTCTTCCAAAGGCAGCGCAAAATCAGAGCAGGTGGACAAGGTGCGCACAGCTTTTGAAAAATTTAAGAAAAAAGAGAAGGATGTCATTGCGGACGGCGAGCTTCAGTTTGACGCTTCCATGGTGAAGGCGGTGGCTGACCACAAGGCTGCAAACAGCCCAGTTGCTGGCGACGCAAATGTGTTGATTTTTCCTGATTTGCAAGCGGGAAACATCTGCTATAAGGTCATGCAATATGTGGGAGGCCTCACTGCGGTTGGCCCAATTTTGCAAGGCTTGAAAAAGCCAATCAACGATTTGTCAAGAGGCTGCAGCGTGCAGGACATTGTTGTGGTGGCAGCAATCACTGCTTTGCAGGCGGAATGAACAATATTAAAAGTTGTGGCGCAACCACAAGAAAAATAAAATGTGGCAATGCCACCAAAAGGAGAAAAATTATGAAAGTTTTACTTATCAATGCAGGAAGCTCTTCACTTAAATATCAACTTCTTGACATGAAAACTGAAAAGCTGGTTGCAAAAGGAAATTGCGAAAAGATTGGTTTGAAAGACCCAGTGATTGTTTATAAGCACAATGGGCAAACACAAGAGTTTGAGGGCGCAAAAAACCATGAAGAGGCAATTTCCAGAGTGCTTCAAATTTTGACAAACAAAGAGTATGGCGTGCTTAAAAGTTTGGATGAAATTGACGCTGTTGGACACAGAGTGTTGCATGGCGGCGAAGTTTACACCAATTCTGTGCTCATCACTCCAAAAGTGATGAAAGAGCTTGAAAAGCTTGTTCCACTTGGCCCACTTCATATGCCTGCAAACATTGCGGGAATTAAGGCATGCCAAGCTGTTATGAATGTTCCTCATGTGGCAATTTTTGACACCGCTTTTCATGCAACCATGCCAGAAAAGGCATATTTATATCCAATCAAACTGGAAGACGCAAAGAAATTTAAAATCAGAAAATATGGTTTCCATGGCTCCAGCCACAAGTTCATCACAGGCGAGATGTCCAAAATTTTGGGCAAGCCTGTGGGCAAACTTAACCTCATCATTGCTCACCTTGGAAACGGCAGCAGCATCACCGCTGTGGAAAACGGAAAAAGTGTTGACACAACAATGGGGCTCACTCCACTTCAGGGGCTTATGATGGGCACACGCTCTGGCGATGTTGACCCAACCGTTGTGCAATATCTTTGTGAAAAGAAAAATATGGCCGTTGACAGCGTGATTTCATACCTCAACAAACAATGCGGACTTATGGGTGTTTCTGGATTTTCAAGTGACAATCGTGAGCTGACACAAAAGGCACAAGAAGGCGACGAAAGATGTCGTCTTGCCCTTGATATGCTGGCATATTCAATCAAAAAGCACATCGCTTCATATCTTCCAGTTGTGAAAAAGCCAGATGCCATTGTGTTCACTGGCGGAATTGGTGAGAATAGTGTGGAAACACGCGAAGAGGTTTTGGAAGGCTTTGAGCACCTTGGAATAATCTTAGACAAAAAGAAAAACAAAAACTTCAAGCGCGGAGAAGTTCAACTGATTTCTTCAGCAAAATCCAATGTTAAGATTTATGTTGTGCCAACAGATGAAGAGCTTTTGATGGCAAGAGATACAAAAAATATTGTTAAAAATTTGAAAAACAGCAAATAAAACTTGACAAAACAGGTTGTTTGATGTAAAATAAACCTGCATGAGTTAAAATAACACAAAAAGGAGAAAGAAAATGGCAGTTCCAAAGGGGAAAACCTCAAAAGAGAGAAAACGCACAAGAAATTCTGCAAACTTCAAGACAGAAGCGCCAACACTTGTTGAATGCCCAAAATGTCACGAGCTTAAAATGCCTCACGCAGTGTGCAAAAACTGTGGCACATACAAAAACAAGACTGTTGTGGAAGACAAGAAAAGTGCAAAGAAATAATTAAAAAAACTCTCAGCGTTTGCTGAGATTTTTTTAATTAATAATTGGCGTTGAATAATGAACAAAGTTATTTGTGTTTTAAAGCGTTTTCTTTTGACTTTTGCTTGTGTTTTTTGATATTCTATATATGGAATATTATGTCTTGTGCGCGGTGGCGCTTGGGAGAGGAAAATATGAAAGTTGTGGTTGACGCTTTTGGTGGAGATTATGCACCAAGTGAGATTGTTGAAGGCTGCATTTTGGCTGTCAAGAAAAACAAAGACCTGACTGTTGTTTTGACGGGTGACAAACAAAAACTTGTGCAAGTTTTGGCTGGAAGGCAAGAGCGCATTGAAATTGTGGATGCACCTGATGTCATTTCAAATGACGAATCTCCAACTTTGGCAATCAGGCAGAAGAAGGATTCGTCGCTTGTGCGCGCTTTTGACATTTTGAAAGAAAATGACGATGTTGTTGGGCTTGTTTCTGCTGGAAGCACGGGCGCAGTTTTGACTGGCGCAATTTTGAAGATTGGAAGAATTAAGGGCATCTCGCGTCCGGCACTTTCGCCAATTTTGCCAACTGTGAAAGAGGGAAAGACGGTGATGATTTGTGACAGCGGCGCAAATGTGGACTGCAAGAGTGAACATCTGTTGCACTTTGCAATTATGGCTTCGGCTTATTATTCCATCATGGGCGGCGTGGAAAGCCCACGCGTGGCGCTTTTAAGCAATGGCGCTGAGCAGCACAAGGGCAACGAGTTGACAAAGGAAACTTTTCCGCTGATGCAAAAACTTCCAATCAATTTTGTGGGAAATGTGGAAGCGCGAGATGTTATGTCTGGAGATGTGGACGTGATTGTCACCGATGGATTTGCGGGAAACGTACTTTTGAAGGGCATTGAGGGCGTTGCCGGTGGAATGTCCACAATGATTAAGCAAGAGGCAAAGAAAAATCCTTTTTCTGCCATTGGTGCGCTTTTGATGGGTAAGTTTAAGGGCTTGAAGGCAAAGATGGACCCAAACAAATATGGCGGAGCTCCTTTCTTGGGCTGCAAAAAATTGGTGGTTAAAACTCATGGCTCGGCAAACAGAGAGGTGGTTTGCAACACCATTTGCCAAGTTGTGAAGTTGCATGAAAACGACCTTATTGAAAAGATTGAAAGCTTGGTGCTCAAAATGACGCAAGGGGCTGGAGAAGAAAAATGATTGAGAAAAAAATTGGATATTGCTTTGCTGACAAAAAAATCCTCACGCGCGCGCTGACTCATCCGTCCAAGGGCAAAGAGAATTATCAGCGTTTGGAGTTTTTGGGTGACAGCATCTTGAACTTTCTTGTGGGGGAATATCTGTTTGTGCATTGCGACAAGCAAGAGGGAGAGTTGACGGTGTTGCGCTCGCACTTTGTGTCTGAAGACCATTTGTCGGAATGCTTTGACAAACTGGGATTGGAAGAGTTTGTGATTAAGGGTAAAAGCCTGAAGCAAGAGTTGACGCCAGCCATCAAGGGCGACATCATGGAAGCCATCATTGCGGGAATTTATCTTGACGGCGGAATGGAAGAGGCAAAAAAGTTTATTTTGGACAACCTTGAAATTGAGGATTTTGAAAATGCCAAAAACGACAACTTTAAATCGCAGTTGCAAGAGCTGATTCAGGCAAACTTTAAGTGCACCATGAAATATGAAACTGAAAAAGTTGAAGTGGGCTTTGAGGCAAAGTTTTTTATGGATGAAGACTTGATTGCAACAGGCTATGGAAAAGACAAGACAAAGGCCGAGCAAAACTGCGCGTGTGTGGCAATTAAGAAACTTTTTGAAGAGAGCTGACGCCTTTGCTTGTGCCCACAGTGGCGCAACAATGTTATGTTAAAATAACAAGATTTACGAAATTAGGGTGAAAAATTATGTATTTTAAAAGAATTGAAATGATTGGGTTTAAATCTTTTGCCGACAGAACGGTGATTGAATTTAACGGCGGTTTTACGGCGATTGTTGGGCCAAACGGATGTGGAAAGAGCAATGTTTCGGATGCCATCCGATGGGTTTTGGGTGAGCAGAGTGCCAAGAGTTTGCGTGGTGACAACATGCAAGACGTCATCTTTAAAGGTACGGAAAAGAGAAAGAGTTTGTCTTATTGCGAAGTGACCTTAACTTTTGACAACACAGACAGGTTTTTCAACATTGCTTATGACGAGCTTTCCATTACAAGAAAGCTTTATCGTTCGGGCGAAAGTGAATATCTTATCAACAAAAACACTTGCCGTCTTCGCGATATAACCGACATCTTGTTTGACAGCGGAATTGGAAAGAATGGCTATTCTGTGATTGGGCAGGGCAAGGTGAGCGAGATTGTGGATGAAAAGCCAGAAGACCGCCGAATGATGTTTGAAGAGGCTGCGGGAATTGCCAAGTTTAAATCACGCAAGGTGGAAACAGAGCGCAAGTTGGAGCGCACGCGTGAGAATTTGGTGCGCATTGATGACATCCGTGGCGAAATGGAAAGGCAGATGGGGCCGCTGAAGAAGCAGGCGGAAGATGCCAAGAAATATTTGCAATATAAGGGCGAGCTGAAGGATTTGGAAGTGAACGCCTACATTTTTCAATATGAAAATTCCAATGTGTTGAAAGAGCAGATTAAAGCAAAGCTGCAGGCCATTGACGAAGAGCTTTTTGCGCGTCAGACCGACCTTGAAAGCGCTTCCAAAGAATATGACCAGCAGATGGAGAAGCTTTCTTCTTATGACAAAGAGATTGCTGCGTTGAACGACGAGCTTTTGAGGTTGACAGTTCAGCTGGAAAAGCAGGAAGGTGAAACGAAGGTTACAAGAGAGCGAATTAATTTCACGCAGAAGGAAAATGACCGCATCAATCTGGACATATCCAATGCGCAGATTGTGGTTGAAAATTGCCAGCAAAGTGAAAAACTTAAAGAGGAAGAGAAGTTTAAGTTGCAGCAGCGTCTTGGCGTGCTTAATTCCACCTATGAAGAGTTGTCAAACAAGCACCTTGCCATTGTGGACGAGATGAGTTTGAGTGAAACAGAGGCGGGGCAATCGCAGCAGAAGATTATTGAAACACTGGGGTCGCTTTCTGATGTGAAAAGCAGTGCAACGCGTCTTGAAACAGCCAAAAATTTGCTGCTGGAAAGTAAAGACAATCTTGAGAAAAACTTGGCGGAAGTGGAGCTTAAGCTTGAGAATGTTGAAAAACTTAAGCACACCTGTGAAAACAACATCTCCAACACTTTGAAGTTGTTTGAAAGCGTGAAAGCTGAAGCTGAAGACTTGTCTGGAAGGATTTTTGTTGCCACAAAAGACATTGCAGAGTTGGAGAGTGAAAAGGCAAATCTCACCACGCAAGTTAAGGTGTATGAAAACCGAAAGAAGCTTTTGAGTGAGATGCAGGCGGAATATGAAGGCTATGCTTACAGTGTTAAGAAGCTTTTGAAGGAAAGCGAAAGAAATGGCAATGTGAGAAGCAAAATGGTGGGCGTTTTGGCGTCGCTTATCAAGGTGCCAGCGCAGTTTGAAACAGCCATTGAGGTGGCACTTGGAAACGCTGTTCAAAACATTGTCACACACAATGTGGACGATGCGAAGGATTTGATTTCTTATCTCAAACAAAATCAGTTTGGGCGCGCAACCTTTTTGCCAGTTTCCAGCATGAAGCGAAGAGATTTGGACGAGCGTATGATTGCCGGCAGAAGAGGCGTATTTGGCGTGGCAAGCAAGTTGATTTCGTTTGACAGGCAAATTGACAATGTTGTCAGCAACTTGCTGGGCGGAACAGTGATTGTGGACACCCTTGCCACTGCGGCAGAGCTTGCAAAAGACAACAAATTTTCGTTTAAGATTGTAACTTTGGAAGGCGATGTTGTCAGCACACAAGGCTCGCTGACTGGCGGAAGCAAAAAGAGCGAGGTTGTGAACCTGATTTCTCGCCAAAGAGAAATTGAAACGCTGACGGAAGAACTTGAAAATCTCAGTTTGAAACTGGTTGAACTTTCCAGAAAAATTGACTTTTTGAAGGTGGATTTGGCAGGCTGCAAAAACACAGAAAGCGGAGTTGCGGCAAAGAAGAACGAGTTGGAAATTTCCTTGGCAAAAGAGCAAGAGAAGCTTGAGGCCATTCTTAAAGACATGGAAGAGCTTTCGCAAGAGAAAGAAGTTGCCCAAATGGAGAAGACCACTGTTGAAAACAAGTTGAAGCTGATTGAATCAGACCTTTCTCAAGCCAACCTCATGCAAAATGCGTTGAGCGGAAACAAAGAGGATGCTGACTTGTTGGTGAAGCAAAAGCAAGAGCGATATAACAAAATCAGGCAGCAAAGGGATGAAATTGTTGCAAACTTGACAACCGTCAAGGTGGACATTGCCTCTTGTGAAGAAAAGTTGAAGGCCGTTTCGGACGAGCTGGACAGGCTCTTGCTGGAAAAAGACCGTCAAATTTCCAACATTGAGGCGCTTAAATCGCACTTGGAAGAAAATGTCAAGTTCATTCAGCAGGCCGAGGAAGTTATCAAGGTGCAAATTGAAAATGCAAAACCTTCGCTTGCAAAAGATAAGCTTCAAAAAATTCGCAAAGACCGCGAAAACATGGAAAACAGCAAGATTGCCATTTCGGCAAACATCAAAAAGTTGGACGAGCAGAAGACAACATCCATGGAAGAGATTGCCAAGGTTAACGATAAGAAATATCGCGAAGAAGCCAACCTCACCAAGGTTGACACCGAACTTGAGGCAATGCAAGAGCGCATTTATGAGGAATACAACTTGACATATTCGGGCTGTTTGGAGTTTAGGCGTCCTGAGTTTGAAATTAAAGAGGCGTTGATTGAAATCAACAGGCTTAAAAAAGATATTTCTGCGCTTGGATATGTGAATGTGCATGCCATTGAGGATGTTTCCACGCTGCTTGAAAGATACAACGATATGACAACTCAATCTGACGACCTAAAGAAAGCGGAAGAAGATTTGGTGAAAATCATCAAAGATTTGTCTGGCGAAATGCTGACAAAGTTTAATGACGAGTTCCAAAAAATCAACGACAGCTTTAAGGTGGTGTTCAGAGAGTTGTTTGGCGGCGGAAATGCCAGACTGGAGCTTACTGAAGCGGAAGACCCACTTGAGGCGGGTGTTGAAATTATTGTTCAGTTGCCAGGAAAGGCGGCAAACAAGCTTTCGCTGTTGAGTGGTGGAGAAAAAACCTTAACTGCCATTGCGTTGCTGTTTGCAATTTTGAGGCTTAAGCCGTTGCCATTCTCACTTTTGGACGAAATTGAGGCGGCATTGGACGATGCAAACATCGAGCGCTTTGCAATGTATCTCAAAAAGCTTTCGCAAAGCACGCAGTTTATTGTCATCACGCACAGAAAGCCAACAATGGAGTTGGCGGACAGCCTGTATGGCGTAACAATGGAAGAAAAAGGTGTTTCTAAGATTGTTTCTGTCAAGCTTTCTGACGCAATCAAGCAGGCGGAGAGCGAAGAGGCATAAAATTTTGGTTTTTTAAAAGGAAAGAGCAATGGGACTTTTTAAAAAGATTGGCAATGCGCTGAAGAAGACAAAAGATGCTTTCAACCGCAAGATTGATGCGCTTTTAAGCCACGGAGAGGTGGACGACGAATTATTTGACGATTTGGCTGACATCCTAATTTCTTGTGACATTGGGGTTAAGGCATCGATGGAAATTGTGGAGGAGCTTAGGGAAGAGTGTCACAAGCGCAAAATCCGCAAGGCAGAAGATGTGAAAGTGGTGCTGAAGGAGATTATTGAAAGCTATTTTGTGGACGCTCCACAGATTGAAATTGAATATCCTGCCATCATCACCATCATTGGCGTGAATGGCGTGGGCAAAACCACCACCATTGGCAAAATGGCAAACTTCTTTAAAGAGCAAAAAAAGACTGTGACGCTGGTTGCGGGCGACACTTTTCGTGCAGCGGCGTCCTCGCAGTTGAATGAATGGGCAGAAAGAACAAAAACGCGCATAATTAAGCACGCAGAAGGTGCTGATGCTGGCGCAGTTGTTTATGACGGCATTGCCAGCGCAAAGGCAAACAAAACTGATGTGCTGTTGGTGGACACAGCTGGAAGGCTGCACACAAAAACCAATCTTATGGCAGAGCTTGGAAAGATTGAGAAAATCATTTCAAGGGAATATCCTGATGCTCATAAATATAACTTCATTGTGCTGGATGCAACCACGGGGCAGAACGCATTGTCGCAAATTCATGCGTTTGATGAATTTGCGCACATTGATGGCATTGTTTTGACAAAGTTGGATGGCACTGCCAAAGGCGGCGTTGTGATTGCCATTGAAAAGGAATATAAGCTGCCGGTGGTTTTTGTTGGCACAGGCGAAAAGATGGAAGATTTAGACAAATTCAGCCCAAAGGAATTTGTGGAAGAGTTGTTTTAAGTGTTGCATAACACAATATGTTGAGGTGGTATGCGTGCATACCACGCTACAATTTGTGTTTCGCTTTTGTTGTTTTTGACCTTTTGTGCTTTTTGTGAAGCAAATTTTAAAGCAAAATTGAAGTTTTTTGTACGTTTCTTGCAAAATTTTTGTTATTAAAATCCAAACCAAATATAAAAAAGAGATTGACGAAAATGAAGAAAAAGAAGTTTGAAGGAAAAGTTGCAGTGATTTCTGGCGCAGACAGCGGCATTGGGCTGGCGATTGCAAAGCGCTTGGTGAAACAAAATGTTGTGATTTATGACATTTCCAAAAACACACATCATCAAGATATTTTTGCAGAAAGTTTTGAGTGTGACATCTCTGACAACGCAAAGGTGAAGGCGATTGTTGAAGAAATTGTGAAAAGAGAGGGCAAGATTGACTTTCTGTTTTGCAACGCTGGCTTTGGAATTGGTGGCAAGGTGGAGAATAGTGATATTGAAATGATTGACAAAATTTTGAATGTCAATTTGATTGCGCACATCAAGATGACGCAAATGTTCATTCCTTTCATCAATGCGGGTGGCAGAATTGTTTTTACTGGCTCTTTGGCGTCAATCATTCCGCTGCCATATCAGGCGTGCTATAGTGCCAGCAAGGCGGGACTTGAAAGTTTTTCGCGCGCGCTTGCAACCGAGTTGTTGCCAAGAAAGATTGCTGTCACCACGGTTATGCCTTGTGATGTCAACACCAACTTCACTGCAGCAAGAATTAAAAAGACGGGAGATGACAAGCTGGAAGCGCGCGGCATTCGCAAAATGGAAGAAGCCGAAAGGAAAGGCGCAACGCCAGATTATGTTGCAAAAATGACGCTGAGGGCGGTGCTTAAGAAAAAACCGCCTCTTCGCTGTTTTATTGGATATGTTTTTCCACTGGTGTCGGGCGGCTTCATCTCATTTTTGGTGAGAATTTTGCCAGCGCGTTTTGTTAACTTTTTGGTTAGACATCTTTACACATAGAAAGCTTTGCTGGCTTTCTTTTTTTTGTTTAAAGGCACTTAATTTTTTTGTGGGCTTGGGCATATTTTTGCTTTTTTGGCAAAAACTGACAAATTTCAACATATAACTCTTCTAGGTGGGAGATGAAAAATGATTTTTGAAAGTTTTGCATATTTTTTCAGCCGCATAAGTTTTTTTTCTAATTACGTCAACACAACGCAGGGTTTTCCAAAGCCGCTGACTTTGGAAGAAGAAAAAGCGGAGTTTGAAAAGATGAAAAAAGGCGACAAAAAGGCGCGTGAAAAGCTGATAACTCACAACCTGCGTCTTGTTGCGCACATCGTTAAGAAATATACTTATTCTTTGGAGGCAGACGACTTGCTTTCGGTTGGAACCATTGGGCTTATTAAGGCGATTGACACCTTTGACTATGGCAAAAAGGTGCAGCTTTCCACTTATGCCGCAAGGTGCATCAACAATGAAATTTTGATGCTTATCCGCTCCAACAAAAAGCATAAAAATGTTGTGTCCATGAACAGCCTCACATCCAACAATGAGGACGACAAAGATTTGGAGTTGAAGGATGTGCTTTCTTCTGAGGACGACGAAATTTTTCTGCAAGTGGACAATAATTTGATGATGCAAAAAATCAAAAAAATCATCAACGAAAAACTTACAGAGCGTGAGCAAAAGGTGATTAAGCTGCGCTATGGAATTGACACGCAGCGTGCGCTGACCCAAAAAGAGGTTTCGGACATTCTTGGCATTTCGCGCTCTTACATTTCCAGAATTGAAAACAAAACCTTGCAGATTATTAGGGACGATTTTGACAACGAAGAAAAAAGCCAGAATAATTAAAAAAAATATTTGCTTGCTTATTTGCTTTTTTATTCAATTTCTTATTTATCTTGTTTTTAACTTTTGATTAGCTTTTTATTAATTTTTAATTAGCTTTATCTTAATTTTTATTTAATTTATTTTGCTTTTATTAATTTTTTATTTTAAAAAATTGCCTTTCTTTTTGATTTTAT
>CAMRSX010000014.1 GCA_947053595.1 uncultured Clostridia bacterium | reverse complement strand
ATTAAAGATTGAAGATTAAGGGACAAAGCGGGAACGGAGCCAAGGTCGCCGTTGTAGACATAGTCAGAGTCCTGCGAGCCGTCATAGGCCACAGTTCTAACAATGTTCCCATCGTAAGCCGATCGCGACCAAAAGCCTCCTGTAGGTTTGTCATTTTCCGCTGTATAGGAAGAATTCTGCCAAGCAAAATTGCATAAAGCAAAGTCTGTGTTTGATCTTCTTCTTTCTTCATTTGATTGCCCTTCCATTTCATCCCAAGAAAGAAGTCTCACGCTGTCAGTTGTGTCAAACTCTCTGCCGGCGTTGTTTCCACGATTGTCTGTGTTTTTATTTTTTCTTGCCTCAACCATTGACATAAAATTAATCTTTTCTTTTGCCATGCAACTCTCCTTTGCATCAATATTATATTATAACACATTTTTAGTAAAAAGTAAATATCTGCGGCAGAAAAAAGCTGTCACCAAATTTAAGCAAAACTTAAATTTTTTTGCAAACTGAAGATGCAAGTTTTTGTTGACAAAGTCACAATAAAAATGTTACTATTAGTAATATTGGAGAAAGGTCATGGAAAACATAATTTTGGGGCTGTTGCTTTTGCAAGCGCGCACAATCTATCAGCTTAAAAAGCGCATAAATGACGGCTTAAGTTTGATGTACAGTTGCAGCACGGGCAGCATTCAGGCGGCAATCAAAAAGCTTCTAAAGGGCGGTCATATCAGCGTTGCCGAAGTTTGCGAAAACGGCAAAAACAAAAAGTTGTATAGCATCACAACCGAAGGGCAAAAACAATTTTATGCTTGGCTAAACAGCCCAATTGACTGCTCTTCAAAAGGCTTGACAAAGGTGTATTTCATGGGATTGTCCGAAAAGCAAGTGCAAGCCAAGCTGATTGAAAGCTATATCCACAATTTGCAAAAGGATTATGCGCAGTTGGACAAAATCTGCAAAGAAGGCGAAGCAATGTCCATAAAACTGCCAGAAAACGATGTGTTATTTTTTCAGCTGCAAACCGCAAAATATGGTCGCGACTTGACTCACTTTAACATTGTTTGGTTTAAACGCTTATTAAAAAATATTAGGAGCAAAATATGAAATCATTAGTTCTTGAAAATTCCCCAATCGCCTATTATGTTGACAATTCAGCCAACAACAGCTGGGTTGTGTTTTTGCACGCAGCTTTTGTTGACCACAGAATGTTTGAAAAACAATTTGCTCATTTTTCGGGCAAATTCAATTTGCTTGCCGTGGACATCTTGGGGCACGGCAATTCAACCAAAGCACAAAAAGGTGATGACGTTCAAAAGATGTCAAACTGGATTAATGAAATTTTTGAAAAACACCTCATCTCTGCCGCCCACTTTGTTGGCGTTTCTTTGGGTGCGGTTTTTGTTCAGGATTTTGCAAACAAGCATCCAGACAAAGTGTTGTCGCTTGCTTGCTTTGGCGGCTATGACATCAACAACTTTGATGTGAAAAAACAAAAAGCAAACTCCAAGGCACAAATGGCAATGATGTTCAAGGCCATGTTTTCCATTACGTGGTTTGCAAAAGCCAACAAAAAAATCTCCGCTTTCACAAGCGAAGCTCAGGAAGAATTTTATAAACTCAATTTGCAGTTCAAGAAAAAATCGTTCATGCATTTGGCAAAACTGCAAAAGCTTATAAACCAGCATCCGCCAAAGCAAAGACAATATCCACTGCTTGTGGGCTGCGGCGAGCACGACATTCCAATGGAAATTGAAATTGTAAACGAATGGGCAGCAGCCGAAAACTGCCACAAGGTGATTTTGCCAAATGCAGGACACTGCGCAAACATGGATGCCCCAAGCGCCTTTAACAGCTGTTTGGAAGAATTTTGGAAAAGCGCTCAGCCAAGCAATCAACCCACAACCTCCAAAGGCTCAATCTAAAGCCCCGCTTCTGCAATCCTCCACTTTCACAGCGCGTCACTTCACCCCAATACACTGCGCCCCATTTCACTTCACAACACTTTAAACTCACCCAATCCGCCAGTTTCAAACTCGCCCAATCATCTTCTGTTTGGCACCCCGCCGCCCGCGCAGACACCTCCCAAAATTCAATTAAAAAACACAACCTTATGTGGATTGTGTTTTTTTTAACAGTTATTTAAAATTAAAAACATATTAAAACACTTTTCATTGTTTTTATTGTTGTGTGGCGGCTTGCAAGCGCTTTTTAAGCAAAAACGTCCTAAGTTGCATACGCGATTGAAAGCAAAAATCTTCGTGCTGAAGCATATCTTCCAGCTTGTCCAAAGAGATAGTCAGCACCGAAATATCCTCAAACACATCCAGCTTCTGCTGTCCAGACAGTTTCACCTCTGCTTCAAAGCAAATCACACTTTCGTCGCACAAGCCAACGGAGGTGTATGACATCGGCTCCGTTTGAAAGATTGTCAGCGTTTCTGCCCCAATTTCCTCCAAAAGCTCCCTTTTTGCGCTTTCAACAGGCGCTTCGCCTTGGTCAATCAGCCCTGCAGGCGTGCCATACACATATTTTCCAATGGCAAACCTAAATTCTTTGATAAGCACCACAAAAGTTTTTCCGCTCTCGTCCACAAAATAAGGCAAAACTCTCACTGCGTCCGGACGCTGTTCTGTGCATGCAATGTCAGGCATGTCCTTTCGCGAGGCAATTTCATAGTTCTTCTCGCCTTTTGGCGTTTGATAAGTTGCCAAAAAAGTTTTGATGTATTTTCCGTCATGAATTTTGGTCAAATTTTTCACTTCATTTTTGCTCATTTGCTTTCCCCTTTTTAAATTTCAAAAAATATAAGAAAAGAGTGGAAAATTTTCACTCTTTCAACTTTTCTTATTTGCTTCTGACAATTTCTTTTGCGTCCGCGCACTTGCAATCAACATCAACAAGTGATGCAAACAGATTTTCGCCTTCCTTGTTTGATTTTGGGCTGCGAACCATAATCTGTGCCATTGCCACAAGGTCTGAGGTTTCCAAAATCAAATCATTATTTCCACTTGCAAGCGATTTTTTAAGCTTCTTAAATTCTGAAAGTGTAAATTTTGCAAAGCCTTCTGTTGTGAAATGTCTGTTGAAACTAAGGTTTTCAAGCTCGCTTTTCTTTGGAGGAAGCAACATCTTGTCAACGCAGTCAAGATATTGGCACGCATCAGTGATGTAATTATATTTAAAAAATCTTCCATAAAAGCCCAAAGCCGCTTTTGTCATTGCCGCATTATATTCAGAGTTTGAATAAGATTTGTGAATGTTGCAGCAATCCATAAAATGAGGCCCCCAAAGTTCTTTTGTGTCCTTAAAGGCATAGTGGTCAAAATAAATCTTGTGCGACTCTTCAAACTTTTCCTTCATTTTTGAAACGGTCATAAGAACTTTTTGCCTGTTGTTGGAATAGTTGCTTTCAGACAACTCCACTTCCACAAAATCATGCGAATGAAGCGCTGCCACAACTGCCCATTCCTCTGGTGTCTTTTCCAGCTTGCTTTTGATGGTGGTTGCATTTTTAAGCAGCTCTGCATCCCAGTCTTCTGGCTCAGCAAAGTTGAGATATACAGCCAAAGACTTTAAATCTCCATTCTTTGCATTTGCAACAAGGTCTGGGCGCACATTCTCAAAAGCTTCCATTTCTGGGGCATTCCCCTTCACAAGCCCGTCCTTGTCTGTAAGATTGTTGAAGCACGCTTTCAAATAGTGAAATTTCACCATTGCATCTGCATAGGCATTTGCATTTTCAACATATTTCTCTTCCTTTGTGACATCCTCCAATGACACATAATCCAAAATTTTCATATCATTTCCCCTTTAAAAATAAATACAACATTATTATACCATGAATACTTTCAAATTTCAATAGCAAAACAAAAAAAAGACCAAATTTTATGGTCTTTTTTTAGCTTATTTTTTTTCAGCCAACATCTTCGTTGTTTTCAACCTTAACAGGAACAACCGTGCGATATTTCTTCAAGCCAGTTCCCGCAGGGATAAGCTTTCCAATGATGACATTTTCTTTGATGCCCATGAGGTTGTCCACCTTGCCTTTGAGGGCAGCATCAGTAAGCACTCTGGATGTTTCTTGGAAGGAAGAAGCTGAAAGGAAAGATTCTGTGGAAAGAGAAGCCTTGGTGATTCCCAGCAAGATTCTTCTTGCAATGGCAGGCTTTCCGCCAGAGCGAAGCACTCTTTCGTTTTCTTCTTCGCAGCGGCTGATGTCAACAACATCGCCAGTGAGAAGGTTTGTGTCGCCAGAATCTTCAATCTTAACTTTCTTCAACATCTGTCTGATGATGATTTCAATGTGCTTGTCATTAACCTTAACATCCTGTCCGCGATATACAGAAATAACTTCGCTAAGCAAATATTGTTGCAAGCCTTTAAGCCCCTTTGTGACAAGAAGGTCGGATGGGTTGATTGCGCCAGCCGTCAACTGTGTGCCCGGCTCAACAACATCGCCATTCTTGACTTTCAGCACTGCAGGTTTTCTAACTTCATAATCGATGTCGCCTTCACCAGTCAAAATTGTGATGTAATAGTTTTTGGCGTCTTCTTTAATCTTAACCTTTCCAGCAACTTCGCAAAGCAAGCACTCACCCTTAGGGCGTCTTGCTTCAAAAATTTCTTCCACTCTTGGCAAACCTTGAGTGATGTCGGCAGCAACCGCAGCACCACCGGTGTGGAATGTTCTCATTGTCAGCTGTGTGCCCGGCTCACCAATGGACTGAGCAGCAATAATTCCAACTGCTTCGCCAAGGGTGACCATATCCTTTCCAGCCAAATTTCTGCCATAACACTTTGCACAAACGCCATGCTTGCAACGGCAAGTGATGAGCGAGCGGATTTGCACTTCAGTGATGCCAGCTTTGGCAACTGCAGCAGCTTGCTCTTTGCTTATCATGGTGTTTGCAGGCACAATAAGTTCTTTGGTTTTTGGATTGACAATGTCTTCAACTGCAACTCTGCCATAAATTCTTTCTTCCAAAGTTTCAATAACAAATCCGTCAGAAACAAGGTCAGAAACTGTCACACCCTTAACCTTCTCGCCAGCGTCTGCAAAGCAGTCTTCGGTTGTGATGACAACGTCTTGCGCAATGTCCACCAAACGACGCGTCAAATAACCAGAGTCAGCGGTTTTAAGCGCGGTGTCGGACAAACCTTTACGTGAACCACGCGAGTTGATGAAATATTCAATTGGGGTCAAGCCTTGCTTGAATGAAGATTTGATTGGGGTGTCGTTTTTCACACCCGAAGCTGTTGCTTTAATTCCAATCATGCCCACGTCTTGGTTGAGCTGCGTGTTGTTTCCGCGCGCGCCAGAAAGCACCATAAGACTGAATGGATTGAAGGTGTCAAGATGCTTAACAACAGCATTTTGCACTTCGTTAACGGCTTCGTTCCAAATGGCAACGTTCTCGTTGATTTTTTCGTCAAGGGTGATAAGCCCTCTGTGAAGCATCTTTTCGTTTTCAAGAACTTTTTCTTCGGCATGCTTCATGATTTCCGATTTTTCTTCTGGCTCTTGAATGTCATAGATGTTCACAGAAATGGAAGCCAATGTGGAATATTTATATCCAATATCCTTCAATCTGTCCACAAGTTTTGAACACTCAGTTGTGCCAAACTTTTCATAGCAGTCTGCAACAATTTTCTTAAGCTCTTTCTTCATGACAGGCTTGTTGATTTCAAGGTCGCAGATGTGTTCTGGGTCATTGCGGTCAACATATCCCAAATTTTGAGGAATGATGTTGTTAAACAAAATTCTGCCAACAGAAGTTGTGATGCGCTTTGTATAAGTTTTTCCATCCACTTCTTTTGAAAGACGAACAGTGATTTCTGCTTGCAAATCCAAATTTTTGGTTTGATAAGCATAGATAACTTCGTTTTTGTTTGCAAAGATGGAGCCCTCGCCCTTTGCGCCCGGCTTGAGCAATGTCAAATAATAACATCCAAGCACAACGTCCTGCGCAGGAGTTACAATTGGCTCTCCATCAGAAAGTTTCAAGATGTTGTTTGAAGCAAGCATCAATGTTCTGGCTTCTGTTCTGGCATCAATGGAAAGTGGAATGTGAACAGGCATTTGGTCGCCGTCGAAATCGGCGTTGAACGCTGCACACACAGAAGGGTGAAGCTTGATTGCCTTGCCTTCAACCAGCACCGGTTCAAACGCCTGCACAGACAATCTGTGAAGTGTTGGGGCACGGTTCAACAGCACTGGATGGTCTTTGATGACATCTGACAAGACATCCCACACAATTGGCTTTTCTCTTTCAATCATGCGCTTTGCTGTCTTGATGTTGTTGGATTGATTCATGTCAATCAGTCTGTTGATGATGAAAGGTTTGAAAAGTTCCAAAGCCATTTCTTTTGGCAAACCGCATTGATACATCTTAAGTTCTGGACCAACAACAATAACCGAACGGCCAGAATAGTCAACACGCTTTCCCAAAAGGTTTTGTCTGAAACGCCCCTGCTTTCCGCCCAGCATGGCAGTGAGGGATTTCAAATCTCTTTGCTTAGAGCCCTGAACAGGTTTTCCGCGCTTTCCGTTGTCGATGAGGTTGTCCACAGCTTCTTGCAACATTCTCTTTTCATTTCTGATGATGACATCAGGTGCGCCCAACTCCATCAACTTCTTCAAACGATTGTTTCTGTTGATGACACGACGATACAAATCGTTCAAATCGCTGGTTGCATATCTTCCGCCATCCAATGGCACCATTGGACGAAGGTCTGGTGGAATGACAGGAATGCAGTCAAGCACCATCCAAGTTGGGTTGTTTCCACTTTTTCTGAAAGATTCCACAACATCCAATTTTTTTGCAGCCTTAATTTTTCTTTGCCCTTTTGAAGTTTTGATTTCTTCCTTCAAAGCAGCGCTTTCTTTGTTAAGGTCAACATGCGAAAGCAAAATCTTAACTGCTTCTGCGCCCATGCCCGCGTCAAAACTGCCATAGCCATATTTTTCAATGGCGTCACGATATTCTTTGTCGTTCAAGATTTGTTTATAGTCCAAATCTGTCTTTTTAGGGTCGGTGACAATATAGTTGATGTAATAAACAACCTGCTCCAAAGTTTTTGGAGTTAAGTCCAAAAGAGTGCCAATGCGAGATGGAACGCTGCGGAAATACCAAAGATGTGTGACAGGAGCAGCAAGCTCGATGTGCCCCATTCTTTCACGGCGCACCTTGCTTCTTGTCACTTCAACACCACACTTGTCGCAGACAACGCCACGATAGCGGATTCGCTTATATTTTCCGCAATGGCATTCCCAGTCCTTTTTTGGTCCAAAGATTTTCTCGCAGAACAAACCATCTTTCTCAGGCTTCTGAGTGCGATAGTTGATTGTTTCTGGCTTTGTCACCTCACCATGCGACCATTCTCTAATCTTTTCTGGTGATGCGATTCCAATCTTGATTTTTTCAAAGTTGTTTAATTCAAACATACCTGTTCTCCTTGCTATTTTGCAGTGATTTATTATCTTCCTAAATCCTTACTTTGTTTATTTATTACTCTTCTAGAATCTTTACTGTTAATGTCCTTGCTGTTATGCAGTTCAATCTTTTTGCACAATTCTTCAATATTAACATGCCTTGTGTCTCTTTCAAACTTTTGTGCCATTTACATATTCCTCCCCCTTCATAAAACGCTCAGTCACTTTCAACACAGCAATGCGCTTTCGCATTGTTCCCCTTCTCAAAGCATTAGTTTTGAAAAAGGCTTCAAATCTGCACCTTCAATTTTCATAGTGAACGGGCTGCGCCCGCTCTTGAAAATTGAAGTGCCACCTCTCTTGCAGAAAAATGTCCAGCGCTTGTTTCAAGAGGCGAAATGGGGCACGCGGGAAAAACGAATTTCAGCGGTCAGGCGCAAAGCCGTGTCCGCGTTAAGAAATTCCAGTTGCCGCCCGCGAGTTTACTCATCAAAATCCCCAAAATCGTCAAACAAGTCAATGTCACCCAATCCTTCTGTCTTGGTTGCGTCTTCAATTTCTTGTTCAACTTCGCTTTTTTCGTCTTCTTCAGTTGCGTTTGCAATGATGTCGTCAATGTCAAGAGTAACTTTGTTGAGGTCTTTCTCAACATCATTTTCCAGTCCAATCTTGTCTTGCTCGTCTTGTGAAAGCTCTGGCAAGTCAATCTCTTCGTCATTTTCTGTCAAAATCTTGACATCCAATGCCAAAGCTTGCAATTCCTTAACCAACACTTTGAAGGATTCTGGAATGCCCGGTTCTGCAATTGGAAGCCCTTTCACAATGCTTTCAAAGGTTTTAACTCTTCCCACAACGTCGTCCGATTTAACCGTAAGCATTTCTTGCAGCACATGAGAAGCACCATAAGCTTCCAGCGCCCAAACTTCCATTTCACCAAATCTCTGTCCACCAAACAGCGCTTTTCCTCCCAGAGGTTGCTGTGTGATGAGTGAGTATGGACCAATGGAACGAGCATGAATTTTGCTGTCAACCATGTGGTTAAGTTTAAGCATATATTTCATTCCGATTGTGGTTTTGTTTTCAAATGGTTCACCCGTTCTGCCGTCATAAAGTTGAACTTTTCCGTCATAAGGGAAATTGTTTTCTTTCAAAAGTTGCTGAATTTTTTCTGCATCTGCACCATCAAAGTTTGGAGTTGCAACCTTCCAGCCCAGCGAACCAGCCACAAGACCCAAATGCACTTCCAGCACCTGCCCCAAATTCATACGCGAAGGCACGCCCAATGGGTTTAAGATGATGTCCAGCGGACGGCCATTTGCCATGAATGGCATGTCAGCCTCTGGCATAACAATTGAAATACAACCCTTGTTTCCATAACGGCCCGCCATCTTGTCACCAACAGAAAGTTTGCGCTTTTGTGCAATGAAAACTTTCACAAGTTGATTCACACCAGGCTCAAGCTCGTCCTTGTTTTCGCGGCTGAACACCTGAACATCCACAACCACGCCGCCTTTGCCGTGTTGAACGCGAAGAGATGTGTCACGCACTTCTCTTGCCTTCTCACCAAAAATGGCGCGAAGCAATCTTTCTTCAGGTGAAAGTTCAGTTTCGCCCTTTGGAGTGACTTTTCCAACCAAGATGTCGCCCGGTCTAACTTCAGCACCAACTCTGATGATGCCGTTTTCATCCAAATTCTTCAGGGCTTCTTCGCCAAGGTTTGGAATGTCTCTTGTGATAACCTCATCGCCAAGCTTGGTTGTGCGGCATTTAAGTTCTTCCACTTTAAGGCAAATGGAAGTGAACACATCTTCCTTAACCAATCTTTCATTGATGAGGATAGCGTCTTCATAGTTGAAGCCTTCCCAGTTCATATAGCCAACCAGCACATTCTTTCCAAGTGCAAGTTCGCCATTTTCGGTGGAATATCCATCAATGATAACTTCGCCTTTTTTCACCATTTCGCCCTTAACAACGCAAGGCTTTTGGTTTACGCAAGTTTCATCGTTTGTTTTGTCAAATTTTGTGAGAGTGTAAATTTCTTCAGTGCCCTTAGAGTTTTTCACCCTAACTTCATCGGCACTGACATACACAACTTCGCCATCTTCACGGGCAAGTTGAGTGAAGCCGCAGTCATGCGCAACAATGGCTTCCATTCCAGTTCCCACAATTGGAGCTTCTGGTCTCAAAAGTGGCACTGCCTGACGCTGCATGTTTGCGCCCATCAGCGCACGGTTAGCTTCGTTGGAGTTTACAAATGGAATGAGGCTGGTTGCCACAGAAATGAATTGTCTTGGAGAAGCGTCCACCAAATCAACTTGTCTGGCAGGAACTTCAATGGCATAATCTTTATGACGGCAAACAATGCGCTTGTTGACAAATTTGCCCTCTTCATCCAATGGCTCGGTTGCCTGAGCAATGTATGCCTCGTCTTCAATGTCAGCCATGAAATATTCGCACTTGTTTGAAACCTTTCCTGTTTCCTTGTCCACGCGACGATATGGCGTTTCAAGAAAGCCATATTCGTTGATTTTTGCATAACTTGTCAGCGTGTTCACCAAGCCGATGGCCTGTCCTTCAGGGGTTTCAATTGGGCAGATGCGGCCATAGTTTGTGTAATGAATATCACGCACATCCGCTTCTGCTCTTTCCTTTCTAATTCCGCCAGGTCCCACAGCAGAAACACGACGTTTTTGTGTGATTCCAGAAAGAGGATTCACTTGGTCCATAAGCTGAGAAAGCTGAGAGGAAGCCACAAAATCTCTAAGTGCCCTATTGATTGCCTTTGGATTGACAATTTGTCTTGGTGTGATTTCAGAAAGTTCTTTTCCTTGCAAAGTTTCCTTAACATTTGCAACAAGCTTTGTCACGCCAGAGCGGAAGTGGTCATAAAACAGTTCACCAACCGAAGCAACTCTCTTGTTGGAGAGATGCTCAATTTTGTCCACACCACGAATGTCTTCCAAAACATCCAAATACATGCTGATGCCTGCCAAAATGTCGTCCATTGTGAGGGTGGTTATCATCAAATCTTTTGCGTGTTCTTTGATTGCCGCAATTCTCTTTTCTTTTGTCTTGTTTTCTTTCAGAAGTTGAGCCAAAACAGGATAATAAACTTCTTCCAAAATTCCCAATTCTTTTTCATCGCAAGGGAAGACGTCAGAAAGCTTAACTCTGTTGTTGCCTCTAAGCAAATATTTGTGGTCAGAAAGTTGAATCCAAACTTCGTTCACACCGCTTGCCTTAATTTTTTGTGCAAGCTCATATTCAGCAACTTGTCCAGCTTTTGCAATCAGCTCGCCATCTGGAGAAACAACGTCTTCTGCCAAGATGTGACCTTCAATTCTTCTTGCCAAAGAAAACTTTTTGTTGAGATTATATCTTCCAACGCGTGAAAGGTTATACCATTGCTCGGAGAAGAACCACAGGTTGAGATAGTTTCTTGTGGTTTCAGCAGAAGGAACGTCAGCAGGACGAGTTTTTCTGGCAAATTCCAAAAGCGCCTCTTCCTGAGTTGTGACAGTTTCTTTTTCAAGCACATTTTTCACAAGCCTGTGTCCGCCAAACAATTTGGAAATTTCTTCAGCCGTATAGCCAAAGCATTTCAAAAACAATCCAAGTGTAACTTTGTGTTTGCGGTCCAGCACCACCTTCAAAACTTCGTTTGCGCCTTGCTCGAATTCAATATACATTCCGCGCTTTGGAATGATTTGTCCGTGAAGTGTGGAGTTGTCTCTTGCTTTGTCCTTCAGAAGATAATAGTTTGGAGATTTGATGATTTGATTAACCACAACTCTCTCAACGCCGTTGAAAATGAAAGAGCAATCTTCTGTCATGTAAGGAATGTCGCCCAAAAACACAGTGTCTTCCACAGCCTGACCAGTTTCTTCCACAACAAAACGAGTTTTCACATTCAAAGGAATGGAATATGTTGCACTTCTTCTTTTGCACTCTTGCTTGGAATATTTTGGCTGCTTGTCCATCACAATGTCAAGAAAATAAAGCTTTGCCTTGCCAGAATAATCCACAATTGGAGAAAATTCATCAAGAACTTCCTTGATGCCATTTTGAATGAAATCTTGATAAGAATTTCTTTGAATTTCAAGCAGTGGTGGAATATCAATAAAATCCTTCAATTGTGCGAAAGTGTATCTTTCAGTTTTTCCAAATTTTTGCTTTTTCATAATATTTGACATAATCCTCTCCTAAAATTAAAAAAAAGGAAACATGGGGGCATAAAACCTCCATTGTTTCCCAGTTTTAAGTTAAAAATGGTGTGAATTTTTCAACATAGCGCTAATTAACTAATAAATTATACAAGAAAACAATCTGTTTGTCAACACTTTTTTGAAAAATTTTTGCCAAATTCCATTTTTTTATAACAAAAAGTTTGTTTTTAAGCAGAAACTGCGGCTTTTGGGCTGCCATATAGGGCAACATTCAGTTGCTTCATAAACATTTCTGCATTTTTTGAGGTTACAAACCCAAAGCTGCCCCCAGAGGCAATCTCAAACGTTGTTCTGGTGACAGGTGTGATTTTGCAGTTGAAAAGGTTTTCTGCCGTCTCTTGCAAAACAACTTTTCCACTTTCGTCTGTCACAATCACAAGGTTGCCGCCATCTGTCACAAAGTTGCCGCCAAGGTCAAACAGATTGTTGGAGCCGCTCAAGATGCACACAGTGTCATTGATGGAGTGGTCTGCCAAAGAGTTGTCGTCTGCAATGATTGTGCCCACATTGATGTCCACACCCTTGCTTTCATAGCTGTAAATCAAGCTGTTTAATGAAACATCAAACAAGTTTGTCTTCTGCTTTGCAAGCTCTGCCTCTTCCAAAGCAAGGCTGCTTTCAAGCTGCCTTTTTTCTTCCTGCTTTGCAGTCATTTCAGCTCCCGTTTCTCCGACATGCGTCTTAAGCCATTCTTCAATTTCACTCAACTGCTGTTTGATTGACGAAATTCGCTTGTCAATTTCGTTTGCCTCTAAAAGTGTGTCTGTGCAAAGCAGCACACTGGAAGTGCCCTCAACGCGCCCTGCCAGCCCGCCAACGCCAAGCTCAGTTTGCCCAACGCCAACAGCCCTCAAAGTCACCTTTTCAAGTTGGATGTTTTGGAAGGTGTTAAGTTCGTTGCCTTCAATGCTGCCCACAATTCCTCCAACATATTTAAAGCCAGTGAAGGAAACATCCCTCATCCTCACATTGGAAATGGTGGTTTTGCCAGCAATTTTTCCAGCAATGCCGCCAAGATATTCCACGCCCTTGGAAGAGCTTTCTGTGCTGGTGAGGATGGATTGAGCATAAGTTATGTCATCAATCACACCGCCGCCAAGCAAACCCACAACACCGCCAATTGCATAAGGCACAGCAGGATACATTCTGAAGTTTGTAAACTCGCCCTCGCCCAAAATCTGCACCTCCGAAATTTGCGCTTTGCTTTCCCCAACCAGCAGTCCGGCATAGGAATAGCCGTTCACAATCATTCCCTCTTTCAGGTTGATTGCAAGTTTTGTTGCCTTCACTGCGGTGTCCAAAAGCCCAAATTGCAAGCCCGCCTTGCCAGCCAAAACAACCAACTTTCTGTTTGTTTCAATGCCATAAATTTTTCCATTGCCGCTGGCAACACCAATCACTGAACCCGCAAAGGAATATTGCTCATAGGTGCCGGAATCGGAATTGAAAGAATTGGAGTTTTCGCTTACAACAATCTTTCTTGCCGCTGCGCCAAACTGAGAATGCACATTTTGCACTTCAAAGCGCCCAACTGCCAGACCAATAATTCCGCCAACAATGTTTTGTCCTGAAACCATCTTGTCGTCGCCTTCCAACTTGATGTTGAAGACGTGCCCACCATCAACTCTTCCGCCAATGGCGCCCACCACGCTTGCATTTGCAAAGTCCACACTTTTTGGCATGAAGGTGAAGTTCATCACCGTGCCAACAGCGCCAGAAATGCTGCTGCTTCCAATTTCCGCAAACAGCCCCGCATAGGTGATGTTTTCGCTGGAAACCAAGTTCATGCCGCTGACAGTCAAGAAGTTCCCTTCCAAATATCCCATAAACCTTGTCTTATAAAGCTTGCTGTTTTGCAAATAAGAAGAATAATCAATGTTGTCAATCAGCCTAAAATAAGAGAAGTTATTGTTGGAAGCATCCGTTTCGTTTGCAAAATAGGTTTCAAAATCTTGTGCGCTGGCAATCAGCACTGGGTTGTAAACAGAAGCCCCAAGTGGCTCACTGTCTTCGGTGTAAACATAATAATGCTTGACATATTTCACGCCTGTTTCTGGGTCCACATATTCAATGGTTTGGTCAAACTTGCGCTGTGCGGTGTTTGCCAAGATGTTTGCTGCAACCAATTCCACTCTGCCCGTGTTGAAATAAGCATGTCTAAAATTGTCTGGCCTTGTGTTTGGGTTTTCGTTGAAGAACCAAACGCCATTGATGTCTCTTGGCTCGCTGCCAATCACAAAGTTTGCAAAGTGCTTTTCAATGTCCTTGAAGCCTTCTCCATCCAAAGGCTGCACATCGGTGTAGTCATCAGGCAAAACTTCGCCCAGTTTGACATTCACACTGTGAGGTGTTGGGTCAATGGAGCCGTCCGCGTTGTAAACATTCACATCCCCGCTTAAATAATAGCAGTCAAAGATGCCGTTTTGCAAGTCGCCCGTTGCCACAGAAACATTGTTGCTTCTCACAAAGCCATAGTTTCGGGTTTGATAACTTTCCAAAACGCTGGTTGAAAGACATCTTTCAATGCGTCCCGCATTTGCAAAAACAAAGCCCGAAGCATAGAAGCCGCTGAACTGCAAGTGAATGTTGGAATAAGAGTCATAAATCTCTCCGTCATTGTTATAAACAAAGCCAGAGATGTTTCCGCTTGCCTCAATCACATCCTCAGTGCCGGTGTAATACATGCTGTTTTGGTTGCCCAGCTCGTCACCGCTCACATAAGAGGTGTAAATTTTTCCAGAATTTCTCACAACAAAGCCAGCGGTGTATTCTGTTGTGCCGTTTGTCTTGTTGTTGAGATAGCCTCCGCGGAAGTAAGAGCTTGCAATGTGCCCAGCATTTTGCCCAACAAACCCAGCAAGGTTGACATTGGAAAAAATGTTGACGCCCGAGCGAGAATTGGTGATAATGCCCGAGTTGTTTGCCACAAGCCCTGCAACATAGGAAGAGGTTGCTGCAATTGAGCTGCCCACCGACAAGCTGGTTGAAGGTTGTTTTGGCTCCACCGAGCAGTTTGTGATTACGCCCGCATTGTCGCCCGCAAGAAGCGCAGCGTTGAAGGTTTCCACACTCATTCTGAAGTTGACATCCGATTGCAAAACAATCTTGACATTTCTCAAAATGGTGTCGTCCTTCACAGAGGCAAACATACCCACATTTGACAACCCTTCAAAATCATAAGTGCCAGCAAAGTTGATTTTTTTGTTGTTGCCATCAAAGCCAGCAATTCGCGTTTCAATTGGCATAAATTGCTCTCCGCCATTTTGTGTGACATATTCAATACTTGGCAAGGTTATGTCATTTAAGAGGATATACCATCCGCCTTCCTTCATCTCCAGCAAATCTTCATAGTCCCAAATTGGCTCTGGACTGTCTTGCGTGCTTTGCTCGTGCACGTCAAAACAGAATTCTGTGTATAATCTCTTTGCCTGAGGATTGGTTGCGCTTTCAAACTGATAGCCGCCATTTTTGATTGTGTAGTGCCCATTCACCGAGAAGTGATATAGGTTGCTTTCAAAATTGTAAACTCTAAGCGGCGTCACGGTGAAGGAGGAAATGCGATAATAATCAGAACCAGCAATCACCTTTCCGTTTTCAAGAGTTTCAATTTTGTCTTTTTCATAAACTTTCCACTCCACTTTTTGTGTCATTGATTCAACAAACTCTGTGACAGCAAAGTTGACTGTGGAAATGTTTGCATCATATTCCAAGAAATCCCAAATGGAAAGCTGCAATTTCCATGGGTTGCCAATGGCGCAAGAAATCACTCCGTCACGCATTCCACTGACAATGTCAGCATTTTCGTTTTCTGTATATTGATAGTTCAGCACAAATTCCATCAGATAAATTTCAAGAGTGTCTTTGGTTTCAACTTCAATGTTGTCCACCAATTTCCTTGCATAGGTGTTTAAAATCACCTTGCAGCCAATGTTGTCGGTGGCAGCAATGGAGCCATCTGTCACAGACAAGGTGTATCTGCCATTGTTTTTTGAAAGCGTCAGATATTCCGAAACAATCAAGCCCTGTTGACGCTCACCTTCTTTGCCATTTTCAGTGATGCTGAAAGAAATCTGCTCTTCACTGAAGCCATAGCTTGAAAGTGCCAGCTCATAAGAAAGCCCTTTGGCAAGATAATAAAACTCGCCCATTCTGTCTTTGTTTGTAAATTCCAGCCTTGCAAAGTTGCTCAGTTTTGTGCGAAGCGAAATGGTGGATTCCAGCTTTTCAGCGCCATTGTTGCCATGTGTCACTTCCACATCAAAATCAATTCCCACGTTATCTTCAACGCCAAACGAACTTAAGAAATATGCAATATAAATCTTTCCGCCAAATTGCACCAACTCGCCCTCTGAAAGCTTGGAAGCATATTCTTCAAAGCGTTTCAAAAGCTGCTCGTATGTGAAGGTGAATGCGCCGCCCACAATTTCGCCAAAATATTCATCAATCACATATTCAACGCCGCCTTTTTCAGACTGCTTTTGATATGCAAAAGAGAAACGCGCCTCGCTTGCGCCAGCCAAGCTGTTGGCAAGCCCGTTGGAAATGGAGAATCTTTCAAACACCGCATCCAATGGGTCAAGATTGATTTCCAGCAAGCCATATTGCGTTGGAACAGCAATCAAATCGGTGGAAGAAACATTGTTGATGTTGGAATAGTTATTTATGCTGACATAGTTAAGCACTGCTTCGTCCAGCCTAAGCTTCAGCGTGCAGTGCACCCCTCCTCTCAACTCGCTGGAGAAGAAAGTGATGACATAATCGCCAAAAATGCCTCTGCCCGTCTCTTGACGGTTTTTATATGCCGTGCTTTGGGTGTTGATTTTGCAAACATAGTCAAACACATTGCCCTTTCTTGTGAAGATGAGGCTGAACAAATCTTCCTCTGTGACATCGTTGATGTATTCTTCATAAGTTGCATAGGTTTTAAGTTGATTGTTGATGTATCTATTGTAAACATCCACTTGAGAAGGCACGCGGTCTTGAACATATTCCAGCTGCGTGTTTTTGCTTTCAATGGTGTAGAACAAAAGCTCTTGCTCATTGGTTGAAACAATTTTCACACTGTCTTCAAAATATTCATTTGTGCGGATGGCTTGCTGCGTCTTTTGAGTTGTGATTTGACTTGCAGACTCTTTGTAAGACACATTCAACACAGCTTGAGATTTATTCAAGCGGAAATAATAGATTTCATTTTCAACTTCAATCTTAAGCACCGGCACAAGGGTATATTGGTCCACATTGCCCTCTTGTGGCACTTCGGTTTTGTGGAAGCTGAGCGTTTGATGCCTAACTTCGGCCGAAGAAAACAGGTCTGCATCCTCGGTGGAACAATCAATTGTCATCTGGCTGTTGCGAACAAGACGATAGTCCACATTTCTGAAATTCAAAATTCCGTCCTTTGAAATGGAGAACTTGTCACCATTAAAATTGGAAGTGGAATTAAGCTGATAAGTTGGAACAACATAAACACTGGAAAAAGAATCGCCATAAAGCGTCAAGTCGTTTCCGATGTTTGCGCTCTGAGAGCTTGGGGTTGTATAGAAAATGGAAGATTTGACATCTTTGTCAAAATAGTTGACAACATAGATGTAAATTTTTCTGAATTCTGTCACATTCAGCACACTAAACAGCGAAATTGCCGTCAAACCCGTGCCTTCCACTGTCATGTTGCCATTTGAATCCACTGACAGAATGTTGGAAGAAGATGCATTGATGCTGACATCTTGGCTTGCCATTGCAAAAGGATAAAACCCTTTTGTGTTTGGGGTGACAAAGTTGAGGTCAACAATGTCGTCCTGAGCACTGGTGCCTTTCAGATTGGCAACATCTGTGGAAACATGGAAATAATACATAAAAAACACATCTTGATTTGCACTTCCATCTGCCGTTGTCATGGCAAATGGGCTGTTTTCTTCAAGGTTTAAATCCACCTTCTTGAACTTAAAGAATCTGCAATCGCGGATTACAAACGAGCCGTCATCTTCCACAAACACCCAAAGCATGTCGCCATAATAGTCAGCACTTGAGCCCGTCTGTGGAAACAGCGGAGTGGAAGAAGGTGTCAGTGAATTTCTTTTGAGATATGAAACCACTTCAAAATCAAAGCGGTCTGAAGTTGTGCCATAATCTTTGCCGTTTGTCAAGCCGTCGCCAATTGCAAAGAAAAGCCTTTCTCTCTTTTCCTTCTCTTCAATGGTTTGCTGATTGTCTTCAGCCTCTTTTTGTGCTGGCAAAACAATTTCGCCCGCTCTGATGATGCTGGCAGAAAGCACGCTGCTTCTTCCATCGTCAACAGCCTCCACAATGTTTCCATTTCCAAAGTCAACATCCGAAGAATCTGAAGTTTTTGTGCTGAAATAATCGCTGCCCACAAGTCCGCCAACTTTGCCGTTTCCTCTCACAAAAACGCGAGATGTGTTGTCAAAAACGCCTACAATCAGTTTTTCAGAAGACCTTCCGCTGACATATCCAGCAATGCCGCCAACATTGTCAGAAAAGCCTTTTGCACCAAGCGTGTCAAGTTCACCGCCCACAAGAAGTTTTCTCAAAACAATGTCGCCGCCGTTCACGCCGCCTTCGTCTGGCACAAAGTTGCCAACATAATGATATGACGAAACGCCAGCAATGCCGCCAAGGCAAACATTTTTGTTGCTTGTGCCGCTGCCAACCACGCTGATGCGCACATATGCCGAATAACCAGAATAGCCATAAAGTTTATAGTCAATTGAAGGCATAATTCTTTCAATCCGCCCATTGTTTATGCCCACAACGCCGCCAGCAAACACATTGCCCCGAGAGGCTGTGATTGTCAGCACGCTTTGCTCTCCATCAAAATATGCCATGTTTTTTGGAGTTTGCCCAGTGAAGTCTGCGTTTGGCGACAAGCGTCTTCCGTCTTCGTCAAACTTAATTTTTTCGCCATATTCGTCAATGGCATAGCCAAAAGAATCCACTCTCAGCCTTTCGCCCATGTAAGAAACAAACAAGTTGCCTTCTCCGTCTGCAATCGCATCCGAAAGATTGAAGCGCTTGAAGTTATAGCCCGTGCCTTCATATTTGGTGTAATCTTGCAAAATGGTGTTATAGTTAAGCGCAGTGACAGAGCCAAAATGGATGTCGCTGTCCAAAGCCCCCACAATTGAAGAAGCCGTCACCTTTGCGCCCACATTCACAAGCGTTCCAAAGTTGATGGAAGAGATGATGGAAGCATATGTTTTTCCTGCAGTGGAGAGGTTGATGTTTCCAGAAACTGTCAAGTTTTCAATTTTTGCAGACGCGTTGATTTTTGCAAAAAGTCCGGCATATTTCACGCCGCCAACGTCTGCCGAAAACTTGCTGCTGTCAATGCTCAAATTTGCAATTTCCGCAGAAGATGTTGTTCCCACAATGGTGCCCGAAAAGCCCACCAATCGCAAGAAGCCTGCCTCTTGCAAAATTCCAATTGGAAGCGCCTTTCCCGTCACCGTCTTCATGTCCACAACAGTGGAAACTTCATAGTGGCTTCTCAGTTTTGTTTCGTTTGCATTGATTTTAAGCACATCGTCAGCCGTTTCCAAAACATAAGGATTGGTTTTGGAGCCGTTTCTGAACTGCACATCCAGCTGAATTGGCTGATGATTTATGATGGAAGTGTGAGTGGTGCCCCACTCTGCTGGATAGATGAACAAGGTGCCAGTCAAAAAGTCTTCAATGTCCACAATGTCCTTGCCGCGCCTGATTGTGCCGTCTGGGTCATAGAAAAACCTTTCGCAAGAAAGTGTGATGGAATAAACCCCTGTGTTTTTAAGGCTGTCATCAATTGTCCATGTCAAAATGTCATAAGGATTGCCATTTGTGCTTACATATTCCACCCTGATGTCTTTGTTGGTGGCATTTGTTGGATAAAGCGTCAGTCCAATCTGCGCCGTCAAGCTTTCGCTGGAGAAGTTCACTTTTCTGGTGCTGGAAAGCAGCGAAATGCTTTCCACAGAAATATAACGTGTTGGATATATGTGCGCGTCATAAGATTTTGTCCATCCTCTCAACCCCCTTTGGCTGAGCATTGCCCTAATCACAATTTCTGGTGGATTTTCACTTTCAAGTGTATAGCGGAAAGTGAAAGTGTTCATGTCAAACTCGCCATAGCCACCAATGGTGAACTGATTGGAAAATTTCACATTGTAAGTTGCCACAACTTCGCCAAAATCGTTTTTCTCTTGATACTTAAACTCGCCATCATTTTCAGCATAAAACATAAGTCCGTCGCTGATTCTCAAAGAAACTTTTTTAATTTCGTTTTGAGCCAAGCCATCCTCATCGCGATAAGACTTTGTAATTTCCAGCTCGGTCACCGTTCTGTCAAGCGTGCGCTCTGATGAATCCAGCGCTTTAAAATATATAAACTTTTTGTCAAAAGTTTTCAAAACAAGCTGTTGGCTGATTAAAGAACTGAAGTTTTCAAGCCCAACATCATAAACATAGCCGTTTTGCGTCTTTCTGGAGCCCGCAAAGATGGTTTTCAAACTTTCTGGAACAAACTGATATTGATAGAAATTGTTTGACTGCTCACTTCTCACATTTGGCGTGAAAGTGAGTGTGTTTGAAACGCCAGTCACATTGGAATGCCCATAATATATGGTGTTGGACAAAGCATAGTTGTCGCCATTTTTGAGATAGAACTCATCCACCAAACTGTAAGAACTGACATTCACCACCACAGTAAGCGGATTGCTTCTTGTCACAAAATCATCCACCACCATTCCTGTCAAATTGAAGGTGATTTTTGTGTTTCCATTGCTGTCTTTGGTGAAAATTGAGAACACACTGTTTGCGCCTTGATTGATATCCAAAAATGACCTTGTGTCCAAACTGGTTTCAATGGATGTGGCATTGGAATTGATTTGGAAAGTTGCCAAAGAGCCAAAGCTGATTTCCCCCTTTTTGGAAGGGTTCAAAATTTCCAAATTCAACACATTGTCAAAGCCTGCATCAGGCAAGCGGGAAAGCGAGCTGTAAGTCACGCCCGAGTTTTCGTCTGCCAGCAGCTGAACATAGGTTGTTTCTGCCTTAAGCGAACGCAAAGAAGTGAAGGTGAGTTCTGTGGATGTTCCGTTGCCCAAAATAACCTCATATCTTCCCGTTCCAACAGCTTTTGGAGAAACTTTCAAGTTGAGATGAAATCTTCCAGAAATTGGGTCAAATGTAAAGATTTTTCCCTCGTTTTTAAACACGGAAAAGTCCACAACATCCACACCACTAATGCGCTGAAAATTCACTTCGTCAAATTCATCATTGGCATAAAGGTGTTTGGAAAAATCCACTTGCCCTGCGTTTAAGTCCACAAAAAGCGTTTTGTAAGTTTGGTTTTCGTTCAAAAAGCGGTCTTCCAGCCTCAGCCTTCTGGCGCCTTCCAAAATTTCGCAGTCAATGATTGCAACCAATTCGCCTTCTGGCACAATGTCGCTGACAACATGCACCTCAATTTGCGTGTTCACCTCTTGTGTGCCCACAGCGCGCACGCGAAATGGCTTCGAGAGGTCATAATTTGGGTTTGAAACCCCGCTTTTCACCGTGGCATTGTCATACGTGACGTCAATGAAAGTGCTTTCAAAAGTAAGATAAACCTCGCTGAAAACAGGTGTGCTTTCCAGCCCAGAGATGACATCCACAAAAACATCATTCCAGCCAAAAAGCGGAGAAGTTCTCACATAATAAAGCTTCATTGGGTCTGGCTCTGCTTTGCCATTCACCAAAATTTCTGTTGGTGCAATCTCTGTGTTAAACACAATCTCTCGCTGCAACTTCACGCTTTCATCTTCAACTTGCTGAGCCAAGTTGTAAAAAATGCTTAAGCCCAAGTTTGTGGAAGCGTTTCTCAGCGAACTTTGAGAAACCTTTATGTAAGAGAAGTTGCCCGCTTCGCCGTCATAGTCAAAATAGTCCGCCACCACATATTGATTGGATTTTTCAATGCTCACTTCAACATGGTCGTCAGGTTTCACATTGATGGTTTCAATGCGCAGCAAATATTCCCTCATTGCCGCGTTGTTTGGCACAATCTTAACTTCATCTGGCACTTGCCCAAACTCTGCCACACTGCCATCAATCAAATATCCGCCCGTGATGTTCACTTGCAAGTCTGGCAAAATGTGAACAGTGCTGATTTTGCAAAGCAACTCATCATAAGCTGCATTTGCAAGAGAGTGATTATAAACACTTAAAAGATTGAAAGCCTTGATGTTTCCAATCTTTTCATCAGCCCCTAGCAAACTTAAATGCAACTGATTTTTTTCGTCCAAAGTTGCCAAATCAAACTTCTTGACATCTCTTTCAAAAGATTTTTCGCCGGCATTAAGCGTCACGCTTAACAAGCCTTCATCAAAACTTTCCACTTTGCAGTTTTCAAAACTGCCGTCAGAAGCCTCTGGCACAATATAATAGAAAGAAAGTTCTTTTTCGGTTGTGTTGGAATCGAAGGTGAACATGTCCGCATTTGGCTCAAAGCTGGTTTTGTTTGAAACATACAAAAGTGGACGATTGACATTAAGCGATTTGGAATATTGTTTCACTGAAACATCCACATTGCACTCTTTGCCGCCCTCCAGCGTACAAACATTCAGCGTTCCATGCCCTCCTGCCAAAGCGGTGATGGAAAGTTTAAATCTGCTTTTGCTTAAATATTCCACTTCCGAAACAGAAAAAATGTCCGTCTGCCCGTCCGCATATGCGTTTGGCATAACAGCATTGCTGAAGCCAGATTTAAAGTTTTCAAATTCAAACACCACTTCGGCGCTTTCTCCAACCTCCAACTCCACAGTGCTTTTGTCTGCCACAAGCTGAATTTTTGAAAAATCCTTCTTGCAGCCAGCAAAAAAGAAACCTGCAAGCACAAATGCCAGCACGCCAAGCAAACCTATTGTGATGTTTTTAAAAATCTTTGCCATACAGTTCCTTTTTTAATTTGTCCAGCAACCCACCAGCCAATGGTGTCCAATTTGCCAGCGAGATTCTTCCAATTCGGTCTGAATGACGCGCTGGCGCACCCGCAGCGCCGCGCTTTCATCTCCAAAACCAATTTTCAATTTTACATTACAAAGAGCTTTGCCCGTGTAAGCTAAAATGTGGGCAAAAACAAGCGTTAAGGCGCAGCTTTTTGGCAGAATGCAAAAACAAGCAATCAGCGCAGTTTTCGCCCTAGCCTCCAAACAACTGTTTAATATAGTCTTGCGCAATAACTTGCACAGTTGTTCTTGAGGTTGCACCAGTAATCAAGAATGCTTGTCCAACACCGGCTGTCACAATGGAATTTTGTTCTTCTTCATTAATTCCACCAGACTTGGAATAAAGGTCAACAAGGTCGTTGATGTCCGCCGGAGCAAGCGAGAAGATAAGCGAATATTGACACGCATTGATAACCGCGGTGGACTGACGCCTGATTTCTTCTGTGCCCACAAAGTCGGAGATGTTCTGTGTGATGATGATTTGCATTCCGCCATACTTTCTGATACGCTTTGCCATTTGCGCCATAAAGTCCAAAGCAATTGGATATTTTGGATTGATGAAGATGTGCGCCTCATCCACGGCAACAATAATTTTTCTGTTTTTGTGATATTTCTTGTTGAAATCTTTGTTGTTGATGATTTCGTTGTTGAGATATCTAAACACCAAAAGCATCTGCGCATTTGTAATTTGAGGGTTGTTTCCAGCAACCAAAGACTGGAAATTGAAGGTTACAAAGTTTTCGTTGGTTTCAATGGAAGTTGGGCCGTTCCACAACGCGCTGTTTCTTCCGCCAGAAGCAAACTTTTTGATGTAAGTTTCAACCGTCATCAGGTTTCTAAGGGTAAATTCATCTTTTGCAGATTTAATTCTTTTTAAAATCAGGTCATAAAGCGCGTCAAAAGTTGGATAATCTTTTGGTTTCAGCCTTGCCAGATTGGTTTTATAATCAATGCCAAAGTCTTTGTAAACATCAATAACCAGCGAGTTGAGCACTTCAAACGCGTCAGAATTTATGCCTTCCAAGATAACTCTAAAAAACTGCTCCAAAAATTGCAAGTGCTGTGGAAACGAATCGTCCACCACAGCTTGTTTTTGCTTCTTTGGAATTGGCCTTCCAAAATCATCCAGTTGCTCCTCTTCTTCCTCTTCATCCTCAGACGCTTCCAAAGAGGAAATAACGTGGAAAGGATTGATGATTCCGTGTGTGGAAGAGCCCACATCAATAAACTTTCCACCCAAATTGGTTGTCAAATCAACATACTCGTTTTCTGGGTCAAGAATGAAAATCTTACAGTTGTCGGCAGCAAGGTTTGTCAGCAAGGTTTTGGTGGCATAACTCTTTCCCGAGCCGGACTTTCCAATAACCATCATGTTGGAGTTAACTCTTTCGCGGTCACGCTTAAAGAAGTCCACAAACACAGGATATTCGTTGTCGCCAATGTAAAAGCCATTTGGGTCTTGCAGTGCGTTGGAAATGAATGGAAAGGTTGCCGCCAAAGTGCTGGTTGGAATGCCGCGCAAGCCATTTTTGGTGGAATCTCTTTTTGAGATGTTGGAGGAGATGAAACCATCAATTTGCCTTGAGAAAAGTTCGGAAAATTTAAAGCCCTGTTGTTTAAGCATTGCGCGCACATCTTTTTTGGCTGCATCCTCTGAAACAATGTATGTGTTGACATTAAACAACTGCTGATTGTTGTTTTTCAAGCTTTGCAGCAAATCTCTCAAGGTCTCAACGTGCGTTTGCAGTTCAATCTGCGCGGAACTTCTGCCCGCCTTATAAAGTTTGGTTTCCATTTCCATAATGGCTTTGTCAATCTGCTTTTCAGACTGCAGCTTTGGAATTGGAGAAAACTTCATAACTGTTCTTGTTCTGTCCATCAAGAAGAACTGTGCCCCCCAAGCGTTTCCAACCTGAATTGGATAGTCCACCAAGTTGAAGCAACGGAAGCAGTTGTCATCCACAAAATATCTGGCAATGTTAAACTTAATTTTGTCAGGAGTTGCCCAGTTGACATATTCCGAAATTGGAGTGATTTCCAAATCTCTCTCGTCAAAATCTTTTCCAAAGTTTGCTTTCAAAAACACCACAAGGTCGGTGCCCTGCAAGAGATTTGCAGTGATTGGGTTTAAGGAAGAGCCCATTGCGCTAATCATTCCGGAAGTGGTGTTCTCCAAAATTTCCATGTCTTTGTCATAAACCACCAGATAGAAATGGTCTTTAAACACCTTCGACTGGCGGTTCATAAATTCATACAGCGAAACTCTCTCTTCAAAGATTGGCGCGCGCGCATCAATTTCCGCCTGAGTGATTTGCCCGTCATATTGCAAATCATAAAGCACTTCATATTTTGCGTTTTCGTTGTGTATGTATCTGTCCAAAATCATTGGCTTTGAAATTTTGACAATCGAGCAAGTTTGATTGGCGCCAAGTCTTCTAAGCGCATTTGCAAAACTTTCGATGACATTGTCTTGATAATATTCCGTCAGCAAAGTGAAAAACATTGGCTGAATTTCAATCACCTGACCATAATAAGAGCCAAAGTTGATGAAGCGGTCTTGATATATGCTTTCAAATGCAATCATCTCATGAATGTCAGATTTCTTCTTTTCCCCGTCACCTTTGGAAAACTTCTTTTTCTGAGCAGAATATCTCAGCAAGAAAAGCAGTGTGTTATAAAATCTCACATCGTCGGCAAGTTTAAAAAACATCGAAACTGCCACAATGCACCAAGCAATTGCAACCCAGATGTTCATCGAAAAGTTTGCAAGAAAAAGGATGATTGCAACCGCAATAAAAATCAGCCCCAAAATTAAGTCAAGGCCGGAAACGCCCCTGATGAACTCTGACTTAACTTTTGTCCTTCTTGGAATAATTCTGACCATACTTCCCCCACAAACTGAAAAAGAAATTCTTATTCAAAATTATTCTACTACAAACTCCATCAAAAATACAAATAAATTGACGAAAAATATAATAATA
>CAMRSX010000013.1 GCA_947053595.1 uncultured Clostridia bacterium | reverse complement strand
CGTCAAAGCGATACTTTTCGAGCGTTGCTCGAAAATGAGCCACCAGCGCAGTTTTCGCCTAACACTTCCCGCACCCACTGCAATGTGGGCAAAGTTTTTTCTTTTTAATGCGCTTAAAGATAAAAACAAAAGAGAAAATCACCAGCAAAATGCACAAAAGCGTCACAAAAACCTTCCAAAATCCAAAGATTTCAAAGGCAAAGGCAATGTTGTAAATCACAAACGCCACAACATATGCCGTCAAAAGCTGAATGACAATGGACAAAAATGTCCACTTTTTGCCAATTTCTTGCATAAGCATGGAAACCGATGCAATGCAAGGAGTGTACAGCAAGCAAAACACCAAAAAGGACATTATGCTGGCGCCGCTGGAAAAATACACCACACTGGCTGGCAGCAAAATGGATTGCGAAATAAGTTTTGTTGCCCCTGCATCAATGCCGTTGAACATGGCAATGGAAGACACCACCACTTCCTTTGCCACCAGACCCGCCAAAAGCGAGCAAACAATTGCCCAATTTCCAAAGCCCAGTGGAACAAAAATTGGTGCCAGCGCTTTGCCAATGCACTCCAGCATACTGGCTCCGTCACTTTGTGCAACATAAGCAAATCCAAAACTGAATGAAGAAAGAATCCAAATTATGACATTCATTGCCAGCATCACCGACCCCACGCGAATGAGAAACTCTTTCATATTTTTCCACAAAATTTTGCCCACGCGCTTTGGGCTTGTGATGCGGTAAGGCGGAAACTCCAGAATGAAACTTTGCTTTTTGCTTTTCAGCACCGTCAAATCCAAAATTTTTGAAATTGAAATTGCCACCACAACGCCAAGAAAATACAGCCCCAAAATGACAAAGATGTTTTTTGCGCCAAACATCGCCCCGCCAATGACGGTGTAAATTGGAATTTTAGCCGAGCAGCTCATGTAAGGGCAAAGGATTGCCGTCTTGATTTTTGCGTTTTTGTCGTCCATGTTTCTTGAGGTCATAATGGCGGTGGTGGAGCAACCAAAGCCCATCAAAAGCGTGTATACACTTTTTCCAGAAAGTCCAATTCTTCCCAAGATGTCCTCAAAAATGAAAGCAACGCGTGACATATATCCGCTGTCTTCCAAAATGGAAAGAAAGAGAAACAACAGCACCACCTGCGGCAGAAAGGAAAGCACCGTTCCCACCCCGCCAAAAATGGCAATATTAAACAGGTCAAAAATAGCTCCCTGCCCAAACTCGGTCTCCATCCAGCCCAAGATTGGCTTTGTCAAAAGCTCCAAAAACCCGCCAAGTGCATCAGAAAGCAGCGCCCCCAGCGAGAAGAAGGTCAGATAAAACACCGCCGCAAGCACCAGCACAAACATTGGAAATGCCAGCCACTTGTTTAAAAAAAGTTTGTCCGCTTTGCTTTTGCCATACACTGCATCGGTGCGCACACTGCACGATTGCATAAGCTGTTGAATGAAATCATATCGCAGCGCACAAAGTTGCTGCACGCTGTCCTTTGGCACGCAAGAAAAAATTTTTTCCACATTTTTCACGCCAAGGCCTTCAAAATATTTTTCATCCCGCTCATAAGCCTTCAAAATGGCATATTTGTCCAAAAAAAGTTTTCTGCATTCTGGGCTCAAGCTTCCCTCGTCCACTTTCAAGCCCAAAAAATACGATGGCAGTTTTGGAAACTTTTTCTTGCCCAAACCTGCTTTCAGCTTGTCCATTCCCCTCTTTTTTTCCGCATCAATGCTGACAACATCAATGCCAAGGGCAGCGGACAGCTTGGCATAGTCCACCTTAAAAATTGGTTTTCTGTCAATTTCATTCACTGCCAAAATTACATCACAACCTCTCTCCAAAAGACACAGCGTCAGAAAGAGGTTTCTTTGCAGATTGTTTTGGTCGCATATGTTGATTATTTTTTTGTCGGTGTTTTCAAAAATGGTTTTGGCTGCCACCTCTTCTTCAAAGGAAAGCGGACAAAGCGAATAAAGCCCCGGCGTGTCCACCAGCACAAAGCTTTTTCCGTCAAAAGAAAACTCTTTTTTCTTGCTTTCCACTGTCACGCCATGCCAGTTGCCAACATGCTCGTGCGAGCGCGTGAGGCTGTTGAAAAGAGTTGTCTTTCCAGTGTTTGGATTTCCAACCAACAAAACTTCGCTCATTCCTTCACCAAAATCCTTTCAAGCAGGCTGGCTCTCACGCTCAGCACATAGCCCCTAAGTTCAATCAAAAAAACCTTTTTGGCAAGCGAAGTTGCCACCACTTTCACCTTCTGTCCAACCGCAAAACCAAGCTCCAAAAAGCGCCTTTGCACGCCGTCCAGCTTTCCGCAAAAACCGCACACCACATAGGTTTTGTTTTTCTTTGCCAAATTCAAACTTATCACGCTTCTATTTTACGCCCGCCAAAAGATGCGTATGCAAAAATTTATTTCAATTATTGTGTCAAAACAGTTGAATAAACGCAATATATTGTGTTACAATGCAGATGTAAGGAGAAAAATATTATGAAATGCGTATATTGCGGAAGTGAAGAAAGCAAGGTTTTAGACTCTCGCTCAACAGATGAAACAAACTCCATCAGAAGAAGAAGAGAGTGCCTTGGCTGCGGCAGAAGGTTCACCACCTATGAAACTGTGGAAACCGTGCCAATTTTGGTTGTCAAAAAAGACGGCAGCCGTCAACCTTTCAACATCGAAAAAATAAAGTGCGGGATGATTAAGGCTTGCGAAAAGCGCCCAGTTTCCATTTCGCAAATTGATGCCATGGCAGACGACATTGAAAAACAAATTCAAAACTCACTTAAACAAGAAATCTCTTCCCAAGAAATTGGAGAGATGATTATGGCAAAGCTTAAAAACGCGGACGAAATTGCCTATGTTCGCTTTGCATCGGTATATCGCCAGTTTAAAGATGTCACCAACTTCATCAAACTCATCACCGAGATGTAAAAACTGCACGGTTGCACAAACATTCACATAAAACCACCACCTTGCAGCACAAAGACATCAGCAAAAAACAACCACAAAAAAAAACAGCCTTTTTGGCTGTTTTTTTTATCTTCCTTTTGAAATTTCAATGCCGCCATAGCCACCATTCAGCTCTGGGTCTCTGCGCTCGGCAAGTTTCTTTCCGTCAACAAAGGTGTTTTTCTCTTCTTCGCCAAACTTTTCGCTAAGTTTTTTCCAAAAAGCCTCTTTTTCTTCTCTGCTTGCTTCTTTAATCAGTTTGTGCACAGTGTCTTCATCTGTCACCAATTCTTCTTTCAAAATCAACTTCTTAAGTTGAGAATTCTCATATTTATCCACCGCACGCTCTTCATCTTTTTCAACGCTTGCCTTGTGCGATGTTTCAATTGTGGTTATTTTGCCAAGCAGACAAGCAGAAATCATTGCCTCAGCATGCTTCACCTCTTCTGCGCTTTTAAAATTTCCTGATTCCACTCTTTCCATCAAATCCTTGGCATAGGCATACAGCTCATAAGGCGGAAAATCTCTTTGCAAATCTTCCACCAACTCCACAAACCACTTATGTCCAATCAACTCCTCTGCAAAACGCCTTTGAGATGTGGCAAACCAAGCTTTTCTCAACTTCTCATATTTTTCATTTGTGTTTTCACTCATAAATACACCTCTTTTAATATATATACATCAACACTCAGCATTTGTCAACACCCCGCAACACCCAACAAAGAAAATCGAAACACAAAAAACAACACAGCCAGCCAAAAATAAAAAAACAATCCCAAAGGTCTATAAATTTTGAAACTAGTAAAATTACTCTAGCCAAAATGATTACTTATCTATAAGAAAATAAAATTAAACTAAATAAAGAAGTTTAATTTTATTTTTAAACTTTTTATAAAAATCAGTTTTATATGTATCCCTATCAATATTTTATATATGGATTATAATATGGTCCATGTAGTAATCTAAACTTTTCGTTTGTTTCCCAAAGATTTTTTAATTTGTTAAAATTTTGATCTGGGTTAAGCATCAATTTTGCAAGGTTATCAAGTTCGACGTAATCTTCGCTAGAAAGTTTGTCGAAATTATTGTCATAAACGAATTCTGGCGTATATCTATATGGCAATTCAATATTCATTAAGGCATTAAAATCCAAAAATAACACATGTGCAAGAATATCCATTCCTTTATATGAAGTATGCTTAAGATATTTGTCTAAATCTTTAAGTTCGCCTTTCCTTGCTTTTAACCACAACGCAGCGGGATATTCAAATTCTGTTTTAATATCATACAAGTTGACATTTTTATTATGAGTTCTTGTTGTATCTTGAATTTGTGCATCTATAGCTATCCATCTTTTTTCTTTTTCATCCCAGTATTCATTTATCCAATGGTCGACATTATAATCAGCATAAATGTATGGTGCAAAACCGCTTCTACATCTACAAGGTATGCCTTTTGCTTTCATAATGGATGCAAACAAAATTGAAATATATCTACAAGTTACAACAATTCGTTTTTCTATGGGTCTATCAATGTAAAAGCCCTTTCCATCTAATCTAAAAATTTCACTAGTCATCGCTGTCGCAGTGTTTAGTCCATCATATAAGCAATTATACCAAACAAAATTTTTACTGATATCTTCTTTTTTTAATGAGCGAAAAACACGCATCTTATGGATGTGCTGGTCGCATACTAAATCCCTCAACTTGTGTACATCATTTGTCAATGAAACAAAATATTCTTTATAAACTCCTGCGTTTGTGTAAAACGATGCCTGCCTATAAAAGTCTTTTATTTTATTCATAATAAAATTCCCCTTTGCAAAAATATTATATCACAAAAATTCTTTGTTTGTATATAAATAAAAGAAACAATTTAAAAAATTATCAATTTGGCATTTAGGCGTGTGCTTGTATTATACAAGTGCTGTCGCTTCGCTCCGCCAGACAAGCACACGCCTAAAACTTAATTTCTTTGCAAAAGAGCGGTTGCTGGCAGAGCATAACGCAGCCCGCTCTTTTGCTTTTTGTTTTCTTCTCTCTATTATTCTAGTGTAAACGAATATTCTTTGTTGTCAAGGTCAAGGCAAGTGTCTTATCATTTGAAGATTATTTATTTTCACGACAACATTGACAACGGCAGGAATATTCGTTTCTTTGGCAGTTAAGAGAGAGTAAGGGTAAAAAGAAACCTAAGCCAGTTTGTTGGTTTAGGTTTTTTGTTTCTTTTTTCGCTAGTTTCAAAATTGAGTGACTAAAGGATTATTTTTTCTTTTTGTCCATTGGCGAGGACGCAATGTAAGCCGTGCTGTTTTGCGTGGCAAACAACTCCACAAGCACAGTGTCTTCCCCCACCTTCACAATTTGTGACAGCGGAATAAACAACTCTGTGCCATTTTTAAAAACATTCCAAAAGCTTTTTTCACCCGGCACCACCACGCCCAGCAGACAGCCGTTTTCAAGGTTGAAAACCACATCCACAATGTGTCCCAACCTGCGCCCGTCCACAACATTGACAACTTCTTTGCATCTCAGTTCCAAAAACGAAGTATCCATAGCATACCATATGTCGCATTTTGTCAAATCATGCAAAAAAATTAAAAGTTGTCCGCCTCAGCAAACAGTCCGCCTTTCTAAACGAGTGCCAGGTGCCGCCATTCAAATTTAAAGTGTAATAGTCATAATTGCTTGCCCAGTTAGGCTGCCCTTCTTCGTCTTTCTTTTCTTCTTCAGGGTCAGCCCCCATTGCCGCCCTCCGACTGAGCGCCACAAGCGGTGAGAAAAACTGCCATTCCGCCAGTTAGGGTGAATATAAAGAAAAAGCACAAAAGGCTTAATAAAAACTTTCTCATATGCTTATTTTAATTCATTTTGCTTATTTTTACAAGCAAAATGCGACATTTTTCTCACGCATTTGCAAAATCACCGCAAAACAACAAAATCAGACAAAGATTCCTCCACTTCGCTTGCGCTTCGGTCAGAATGACATTGCCCCGCACCCGCTGTCACAATTTTTTTTACTGTATGAAATTTTTGATGGTTTTCAGTGCATTTTTCTCTAGGCGCGAAACCTGCGCTTGCGAAATTCCCACCTCTTCACTCACTTCCATTTGTGTTTTGCCAATGTAATAGCGCATCAGCAAAATTTCCTTTTCGCGGTCGGAAAGATTTTTTATGGCGTCGCCAAGCGAAAGCTTTTCCAAAAGCTCATCATCGCAATGCTTTTCGTCGGCAATTTGGTCCATAATGCGGATGGTTTCGTTGCCATCATTATATATTGGCTCGTTCAGTGAAATGGTTTCACTTATGGCATCAAGAGCAAAAATGACATCCTTCAACGGCAGCCCAATCATTTTTGCAATTTGTTCCAAAGTTGGCTCTGCGTTGTTGGTGCGGATGTATTCCTCTTTGGCTTGCAGCGCCTTATAGGCCGTGTCGCGAATGGAACGGCTGACGCGCACAGAGTTGTTGTCACGCAAATAGCGTCTGATTTCGCCAATAATCATTGGCACGGCATAGGTGGAAAAACGCACATTAAGTGTGTCGTCAAAATTGTCAATTGCCTTCAACAGCCCAACGCATCCCACCTGAAACATGTCGTCCGCTTTGTCGCTGTGCCCAGCAAAGCGCTGCACAACGGACAGCACCAAGCGCAAGTTGGCAACCACAAACTTGTCGCGCGCAAACTCGTCACCCGACTTGACAGCCTTCAAAAGCTGCATAACTTCTTCATTTTTCAGTTTTGGAAGAGTTGCAGTGTTAATTCCAGAAATCACAACTTTGTTTGCCATGTTAACCTCCAACAAAGATAGAGATATCTTTCCCTTTGGCTTTCAAAACTATGCAAGCAAAAGTTCTTTCGGCAAAATAAGCAAAAATGTGGCAAGTTTTTGCGATTATTTTCCTTCCCTTGCAGTGCTGGATGTCGTAAAATGCTTTCAAGAAAACTTCTCTGTTCTTGCAAGCTGCAAAAAAAAGGAGCTGCCATGAAAATTATTGTGGAATATGTCTTGCTGGAAAACTTGCTTATCAACTTAATCATATTAAAAACCACCGCTCTTCTGTCCAAAGAAACAGGAAGGTTGTTTTGGCTGTCCGCTTTGCTGGGAGCTTGCGTCACTGTTGCACTGCCCGCGCTGGCGCTTTCAACTGTGGGAATGTTTTTGGTGGAAGTGGGCTTGGCAATGCTTGCCACCTGCATATCCTTCAAATTTAAAACAATAAAAAAATTTGCGCATCTGTTTTTGTGTCATTTTGTCACAAGCTTCCTATATGGCGGCGCGTGTTATTTCTTTGAAGGGCTTTTTGGCATTGCCTCGCTTTTGGTTGTGCTGGCGGTGGTGCTGACAACCTTTGTTGTCATAAAATTTTGTACCAAAAAACTGCACAAAAAGCAAGCAATCGACAACTTTTGCTTTGATGTCACGCTTGTAAGTGGTCAAAACAGTTCCAACTGGAAGGCGTTTCTGGACAGCGGAAATATGCTGTTTGACCCCGTCACAGAAAGTCCAATCACCCTCATCAATTACAGGGTGTTTTCTTCCATTTTCCCAGACATTGACATTCAAGATGTCTTGCGCAAAACGGAAAAACTGAAACAACTGAAGTTTGCGCACTATGTCAATTTCAACACACTTGGCACTGGCGACAAAATGCTGGTTTTTCAGGTGGACAAATTGTGCGTGCAAAACAAAGTTTTGGAAAATGTTGTGTTGGGGCTGTGTTTCAAAAACTTCAATCAAGCGTTTGGCTCGGACATCATTTTAAACAACAATATTGTCTGTCAGATTGCATAACTGCCTTGCAACAAAAAAAACAAAAAGAGGTGAAAAATAAATGAACTTGATTTTAAAAATTAAGCTTGCAATTTGGAAGCTGCTTCATCGCGAAGATGCCAATTGCGCGCAAAACATTGTGTGCTATATTTGCGGAAACAAAGCCCTGCCTCAGCCTCTGCCTGTGGAAGAAGAAAACATGCTTTTGGAAGAGGCAAAGGATGGAAACCTGTCCGCGCGCGACAGATTGGTGGAGCACAACCTTCGTCTGGTGGTTTACATCGCCAAAAAATTTGAAACTTCGGGCATCGAACTGGAGGACTTAATTTCCATTGGCGCAATTGGGCTTATTAAAGCGGTGAAAACTTACAGCCTCGACAAAAACATAAAACTTGCCACCTATGCCAGCCGCTGCATTGAAAATGAAATTTTGATGCAACTGAGAAAAAACACCCGCATCAAAAATGAAATCTCGCTGGACGAGCCACTTTCTTCAGATGGTGAAGGCAACGAGCTGCTTCTTGCCGACATCATTCCGGTGGATGAAGAAAGCGTTTCAAAAAACATTGAAACCTCTGCCGAAAAACAGATTTTGATGGATGTTATCTCAAAGCTGGACAGCCGCGAGCAGATGATTATGTTTCTGCGCTTTGGACTTTCTGGCAACGAGGAGAAAACGCAAAAAGAAGTGGCAGATATGATGGGAATCAGCCAAAGTTACATCTCTCGCATCGAAAAGAAAATCTTGTCAAAACTGCGCAAAAAGTTGGAAAAAGCCGCAGAAGTATGAAAAAACAGATGCAGCGTCTTTTGTTGGTTCTTGCCAGCGGGTGTGCACTTCTTTTTCTTCAGCCGCAACGCCCATCATATAAAAAAAAGCGCAAGTGCGCTTCTTTTTTATTATTTTTTGTTTTTGTTTCTGATTTTTTCAATCCAAGGTGGAATGGAATTGGTTGTTGGATTGACATCCACTCTTGATGTTGTTGCACCAGATGGGTTGACATCCACGCCTGTTCTTGGTTGTGGTGCAGGTTGAGCGTTATATCCAAATGGGTTGAAGCTTTTGAATTTGTCCTCAACTTCTTCTTTCTTTTCTTCTTCAACTTTCTCTTCCACTTTTTCTTCTTCAACAGGATTTTTAAAGCCTGTTGCGATGATTGTGATTTCAACTTCATCTCTCATTTCAGGGTCGATGCTGCTTCCAAAAATCAGGTTGCAAGAAGGGTCAATAACCTCTCTCACCATGTTGGCAGCTTCAGAAACTTCCCTCAATGTGATGTCACTTCCGCCCTTGATGTTAAGCACAACGCCTGTTGCACCTTCAATGGTTGTTTCAATCAATGGAGAAGCCACCGCTTGACGAACAGCTTCCAAAGTTTTGTTTTCGCCCTTGCCGCGGCCAATGCCCATGTGAGCCATTCCGCGATTTTTCATAACCGTCACAACGTCAGCAAAGTCAAGATTAATCATTCCAGGGAAGACAATGAGGTCTGCAATGCCTTGAATGCCTTGTCTAAGAACATCATCCGCATATCTGAAAGATTCCACCAAAGTGGTTTTTTCTGGCAAAATTGTCAGCAGCCTTTCGTTTGGAATGACAACAATTGTGTCAACATATTTCTTAAGTTCTGATACACCCTTCTCGGCTTTTTCCATTCTTTGTTTGCCCTCAAACTGGAATGGCTTTGTGACAATGCCAACCGTCAAAATGCCAAGCTCTTTGGCAATTTGAGCAATCACTGGTGCAGCGCCTGTGCCTGTTCCGCCGCCCATTCCGGCAGTGATGAACACAAGGTCAGACCCCTTCAAAATTTCGGTTATGGAAGCCTTGCTTTCTTCAGCAGCCTTTCTTCCAATTTCAGGAACAGCGCCAGCGCCCTGACCCTTTGTCAATCTTTCGCCAATCTGCATTCTTTTGTCAGCCTTTGAAATCAAAAGCGCTTGCTTGTCAGTGTTGATTGCCACAAATTCTGCAGAGGCAACATTTGCTTCAATCATACGATTGACAGCATTGTTTCCGCCGCCGCCAACGCCAAGCACTTTAATTTTCACAACTGAAGTTGAATTGTTATTATCCATTTTTCTCTCCTTTCACAACCATTGGATGTTATTAAAACAAATCTTTCTTATATTTTACCCCAAAACACGCAATTTTGCAAGAATTTTAAGGCATTTTCACGCCGCAAAGCAAAGATTTTAGCGATTTGCCTGCAAAGCCGCGTTCACAAGCCCCAGCATACTGGCATTTCTTGGCTTGTCCATTGCCGGAATTGGCGGCAACCCATAAGAGATGTTGCGGCCAATGCACTTTGCAAAATAATCTTTTCCGCCTTTAATTTCGCTTATTCCACCTCCGCACAAATAAATTGGATAGTATGGAACATATTCTTTTGCAAACAGCCTGATGCACTCGTTGACGGTTTTTGCAATCAAATCCAGACGATAACTCACCACTTCATTTGCAAAGTTGAGAGGAATTTTGACAACCCTTCCACCCAAAAGCACAATCTCATAGTTGTCATCATTGCCACCGCGCAAAGACAAAACAATCTCTTTCTTCAAATGTCGGGCGTCATTGTAAGCAATGCCACAAGCCTCAGACAAGTCACTTGTTATGTAAGAGCCACCCATTGAAAACGAAGTGAGGTTTGTCAGCCCGTCCCCTTTGATGAACGCCACACTTGTGGAGCGTGCGCCAACGTCAATCACAATGCAAGTGCGCTCTCTTTCTTCTTTTTCCAAAATCAGCATGGCTTCACAGAGAGGCTCGCTTAAATATTCCACTTGTTCCACGCCAATGCGCGTCCAAATTTTGTTGAAAGCGGAAATGAACGAACTTTGCGCCAAAATCACCGAAAGCTCGGCAGAAATTTTGCTTGCCTTCACCTTAACAGGCTGATTTGTCTTACGATTATCGTCCAAAACAAAGGAGATTGGATTGATTGACAGCACTTCCATCTCGTCGCTATCAATGCTTTTGGAAGCATTTGAAAGCAACAAATCAATGTCGCTTTGCCTCACAGCCCTCTTAAACTTAAATGTAAGTTGCTCTTTTGTGGAAGTGACCATGGAAAACTCAGCTGGCACACCCACAAAAATCTTATCAATTTTTTTCTTATAAACGGTTTGAATTTGAGAAAACAGGTTTCTTGCTGCATCTTCCAACAGCGAAGGCTCAATAAACTCCCCTTCAAAGAAACCAGCATATTCCACTTTTGCCTTGGCTTTGATGTTGAAAATGCCGTTAACCCCCCTTTGTGCCACCACGCACGAAAGCTTTGAAGAACCAATTTCAACAACAGTAACAGTGTTTTCTGACATATTTCCCTCAATTTATATCATTAGTTTAAACATATTTCGACAAAATGTCAAATAAAATTAAAGATAATTAATAAAAATTTACTTTTTTTAATAATTATTCATTTCCGCAACTGAAATGGCGCCCAACATCTCGGGTGTAAATAGCGGACAAAGATGTTTTGACGGCGCGCCTAAAGACGCTTGCTCAACATGACTTTTTTTAGAGCCAGCGCGTCATTCTGACCGAAGTGGAAGAATCTCGCTGGCAAAACAGCTCAACATTCTCCATTCACAAAAAAAAGAGAGCGTATGCTCTCTCTTTTTTAAGCTTTTCTATACACAAAATCACTGTTTTCAATGGTCACTGTTCCAAAGAAAAGCGAAATTCTGAATTTCATGTTCACTTTACCTCCTCCAGCAGGGATGGCTATATAACTTCTGAAATCATGCCCGCAAGCGCTGAAATCAGAAGCCGAGGTGAACGTTTTGGTGTAAACCCCCACGCTTGAAACACTCACATCTGCGTCATGCCCTCTTCCAATATCTTCGTTTTTGCTGCCACCATAGTCATAAGGGCTTAAGAAACTGATGGTTCCGCCATTTGTCACCTCCAACGCCTCCACAACCAAAGTGTATGTGGTGTCAGTTTGAATGAAAATGCTGTTTGAAAATCTCTTCATAAAGTTGGACCATGTCCAGCCAGAACCCGTGTTATGTACATTGATTGAAAAGATGTCTGTGTTTTCGTCAATCGTCATTCCAGAAAAACCAGAGAAATTGGTTGGACTGTATATGTTGATATCCACACCAATACGCTCGGAATGTAAATATTTTGTCCAGTTTTGCATGTTGGAGCTGAAGGAAACATTTGGATTGTCAATTCTCCAATTGGAGAATTTGAAGGTGTAAACCCCGCCGTCAGCAACAAATCCAAAATTGACAACCAGCCAAACTTCGCTGAATGAGCCAGAGTTGAATGAAACTGTTCGCTTTGTGGAGATATTTGAAGAAAGATATGCCGTTCCCAAAGATGCGCTGTTGTTGTCGGTGTCTCCTGGTGCGTTTTTAAGCACCATCACTTGCAACCCTCCTGGGAAGGATGGCGTCTCAACATCAAACGAAATTGTGTAATCGGTGTTGGTGGAAACACTCAACTTTTGCCCAATAATTTCCCAGCCTCCACGAGTGGTGACTGTAAGATAGTTTGTTCCGCTGACGGTGTTCAGCTGCGAGCCGCTTGACATTGTCATGGCATATCTCACGCCTTTTGCTTGACTGAGCCAAGCCGCTGCCTCATATCCACTGGAAGTTATGGAAAGCCCATTTTGGTGATATCCCTTAAACGTGTCGCCAGCAAGGTTGCGTGTCCAATAATCCGCATACACTCCGCCTGTTGTGGAGCCTGTGGTCATGAATGCCACAAAATCGCTGCACTTTGCTGCCCAACCTGCGCCTGCCGACGAGCTGCCAGTGGCGGCCTTGATTTCCGAAAGCCCCGCCACGCGCAACTGGCTGGCGTCAGAATTGGCGGCGTTTGACGCAACAATGGTTTGTGTGCCTGCGGCGTTGAATTTGTCATATGAAACACTGGTGTTGTTGGCGTTTGTCAAGCTCATCCGTCCCGCTGTGGTGTTGGTGTTGGAATACATTCCGCTGCTTGTCCATGCCCAGCCCTCTTTGCCAGCCGACGAAGGCGCCACCGCGCCAAAGCCAATCACCTCAGCCGTCACAGCCGTTATGTTGGTGTTGTATGCGCCATACATCCCCCAAACGGCATCGTTCACCTTCCACTTGATTGGCTCCACTTTAAAATATTTGCCAGAAACAAGCGCACACTTTCCACCACTGTAAGAATAAACCGGAATGTTGACTGTTGACCCATTTGCGTTTAAATATGGAATGTTGTATGAAACGCTGCCCAGCCCACTGACACTGGTGCCAAGATAACTTTGTGGAAACTCTCCGCTTTCAAAATAGAAGCTGTCTTCCATAAGGTCATACTTGATTTTATTGGCTTGTGTGTTAGCAGTTTGGCTTATTTTTCTAAACCACGCACACATCAGCGTTGATGGTGTTGTGACATTGTTTGCAGGTTCCATGTCCATCTGCGGAGCAACCGAATGACTGGTTGTGAAACCCAAAAAAACATATCCGGGGTTTGCTGTTGCAACAAACCGCCTGTCATATTCCACAAGCACCTGCAAACGCGCATCATCTGACCAACCAATAAAGCCTGCTTGAGAAGTTTCCTGCACGCCTGAGGATGCGCTGTGATAATACATCGTCACCCTGCCACCTGTGGTGTCACGAGCAAATTCGTTGGCTTTTGGCGACGTTACCTCCCCATAGTGGGTATACGTTGCAACACCAATATTCACCGTCTGCGCACTCCACTGGGCATATAAATTTACATTGTTTGAAGGCATTGAGGAGAAAGTTCCTGTTCTTGCGCCAGAGTTGTTGTAATATTGTATCCCACCGCTTGCAGCTGTGTAATAACCAAGGAAGGCATAGCTTTGCCTTGTTGGCACAGAAACACTAGAAGGCGGAGCTGAGCCATAGTTGCAAGTAAGCGTTCCCTGCCCGCCACTTCCACCATTTTGATTGAAGTTGATGCTGTAAGATTTCACTTGCCACTGAGCATAAAGATTGACTGAAGTTGCTGGCATGGTGCTTGGGCAACTGGATGTACGGTTGCCTGAAGCATTGTAATATTGCGTGCCGCCAGATTCAGCTGTCCAATATCCCGTGAAATTATGCCCCGTTTTGGTTGGAACACTGACGCTTGACGCCGTTGCACTGCCATAAGTGCGACTGATTGTGCCTTGTCCACCGCTGCCGCCTTTGTTATCGAAATACATATAATATGTGTTCACCGACCAGTTTGCATACAAAGTTGTGTTGGCTGTGAAAACCGTGTTGCTGGCTGTGATTAAACCTTGGGAATTTGTCACCGTCGTGCCGCCGCTGGGGCTTGTTTTCCAGCCTGCAAAGCTGTAGCCCGCTCTTGTTGGCGCACCAATACTTCCAAATGATGTAAACTTGTATTGATCATAATACCAACCAGTGTTGTATTGAAGATAAACAGAGTTTAATGTTGAAACTTGAAACTGCAAAGTGTCGTTCCCTGTGTTACCACTGCCGTCTTTTCGAAATTTGATATATACAAAATGGGTACCCGTCGTGGGGACAACATATGAAATTTTCCGCACACCCGTAGATTGCTTGCCCTTTCCGTCCCAATATCTGGACGAATCCACCGTGTTTGAGGTTGAAAGCGTGCTGTCCAGATTGCTGAAAATGCCATAATCGTAATTGCTTTCTGCGTATTGAATAATATTGAATGTCACCGCCTGATATGGTGTTAAGGTGGTGAAATTGACTTTGCAAACAGCGGCAGAGTTTGGCGCAGCTTTGTTTTGACTGACATAGTAAGAGCCATTGTGAGAAAACCCATATGACGCTCCGCTGACAGACTCCACAGAAATATTTATTGGTGTTTCAATTTTTCCACCATTGGCATTTAAGGTGATGGTGTAAGTTTCTGGCGCCCAAATTGCATAATAAATCATACTTGATGAACAATTTGTAACTGTTGAAGTGGAGCCAGTGGTATCTCCCGGAGCAGTTCCCCAACCTTTAAATGTATAACCGGGTCTGCTGAAAAGTGAGGGACGAGAATATGAGTCACCAGCATAATAAGTTTTTGTTTGAACGGAGCCAGAAGCACCATTTGGATTAAATTTGATTGTGTATGCTTTCTTAAAATTTAAATAAATTGTGCCACTGGACCATGCACAAGCATTGGCTTTTGCAGTGTTTTCAGAAGATGTAAAATGCCACAACCCTCCAGAATAGCCATTTTGAGTGGTATCCCGATAAAACATATAGTCACCAGAGGTGGCTCTCATGTCACTGGAGTTGAATTTTGCGCTGCCAACTGAATATCCAATAAATTTGTCATTGCCAGCATGTCTGCTGAATCTTATATACAAATATCTTATGGTGCCACTGCCAGAAGAATCATTATACACATAGGCATAAGCACAATTTGTGCCAGTCCAAGTGCTTCCAGAATTATAGCTGCCCACAGATTTGCCATAGGCAGCCGAGGAACCATCCAAAGCTCCATGAAAATTCCATGAAGATTCGCCTCTCTTTTGGTTTGCAGCATCTATATTAAAATAAGGACCCGCCCCAGCCGAGGTGCTGCAAGGACTGTTGCTGGAATTGGAAGTCCATAAAACAGCATGCATACGCAAATCCCATTTATAAGCATTCTCTTGGGTGTCATTTGGAGTGTCTGAATCAACTTCGTCTTTGCTAGGGTCAGAAATCCCCCCCCCATTGCCGCCCTCCGACTGAGCGCCACATGCTGTAAGAAACACTGTCACTCCTCCAGTTAGGGTGAAAAGAAATAAAAAACATAACAAACTTAAGAAAAGTTTCTTCATGAATTTATTTTAAACCTTTTTTTTGAATTTTACAAACATTTTTCGACAAATTTTTGCGCAACAGCCGTTTTTTGTCAGCATTTTGTGCCCCTCCTGCGTTTTTCCAAAAAAAATTAGTGAAAGATGTTGGGCGATGTCACGCCAGCGGTGTCATTCTGGCCGCAGCACAAGCGCAGGGAAAGAATCTCGCTGGCACACCCTCAAAACAAACTCGCGCAACCCAACCCCATCAACATTCTCCTTTCAACAAAAAAAAGAGAGCTTCGCTCCCTTTTTATTATTCCAATGAAACAAGATAGTAATAAACTGGTTGTCCACCAGCAGCAACCGTCACCTCGCAGTCTGGATATTTGCTTGCCAAGGTTTCTTGAAGTGCATTTGCCTCGTCCTCGCGGATGTCCTCGCCATAAAACAGGGTGATGTTCATGACAGAATCGTCAAACATTGCCTCAATCAACTTTTCAGTGGTTTCGCTCACCAAATTGCCTTTGGCAAGAATGGCTTTGTCATCCAAACCAATGATTTCGCCCTTTGTGAGGTCAAATCCATCCACATGGGTGTCACGCACAGCATAAGTCACCGAGCCAGAGCGCACGCTTTTGGTTGCTTCCAGCATGGCATTTTGGTTTTCTTCCACCGACGCGTCAGGATTGAATGTGATTGCCGCAGAAATGCCTTCTGGCACGCTTTTGGTTGGAATGATGATGAGGTTTTTGCTGGTGACATCGTTGGCTTGCTCTGCCGCAAGCACAATGTTTTTGTTGTTTGGGAAAACAAACACGTTTCTTGCAGGAACTTTATCTGCAGCAGTGGCAATGTCTTCCGCACTTGGGTTCATGGTTTGTCCACCAACAATAATTTCGTCCACAGTCAGTTCTTTAAAAATCTGAGCCAACCCGTCCCCCGGTGCAACAGCAATCATGCCCAGCTCTTTGGTTTCTTCCACAGCCTGTGCTTTTTTCTTAAGTTCGCGATTTTGTTCTCTCATGTTTTCAATCTTGAGATTGTAAAGCTCGCCAAGCTCAAGCGCATATCCCAATGCCTTGTTTGGCTCGTTGGTGTGAACATGCACTTTCACCAAGGACAAATCGCCAATGCAGATGACAGAATCGCCAATTTCCATAAGCTTCTCGCGAAGTTTTTCGATGTCTGCCTCTGTGGTTTTTTTCAACATATTGATTATCATATATTCGGTGCAATAGCCAAACTCAATGTCGCCAAGACTGTTGATGTCAGCAATCACATCGTCCACTGTTTGGGCTTTGGTTTCGTCTTCAAAAGAATACTCCAAATCTTCCTCACCCATAAGGAAACGATAAAATCCTGTGAAAATCACCAAAATTCCGCGTCCGCCAGAGTCCACAACGCCAGCCTTCTTCAAAACTGGCAGCATTTCTGGGGTTTGCTTAAGAATTTCTTCCCCAGTGTCCAGCACTTTTTTGAAGAAAACTTCAAAATCGTCATGACGCTTTGCAAGGCTCACCGCATTTTCTGCCATAACGCGAATGACAGTGAGAATGGTGCCCTCTTTTGGCTTTGTGACAGCCTTGTAAGCAATGGTTGCCCCTTCTTGCATGGCTTTGGCAAAATCTTTGGTGGAAATTTCTTTGCAATTTTTGGTTACAGAGCAAAAGCCCTTAAAAATTTGCGAAGTGATGACGCCGCTGTTGCCTCTTGCGCCGCGAAGTGCGCCTTTGGAAAAAGCTTCTGAAAGAGAAGCAAGGTCACTGTTCATGCACTTGTTGATTTCTCCCACAGCGGATTTCATTGTCAAAAACATGTTTGTTCCGGTGTCACCATCTGGCACTGGAAAAACATTCAACGAATCAATATATTCTTTGTTTTGTTCAAGCAGGCTCACTCCTGCAAGGACCATCTTCTTAAAGGTCGCTCCATTAATGGACTTTTGCATCTTTAGGCTCCTAAAAAATATTAAACACAAACACCAACAACATGAACGTTAACTGTGTCCACAATCATGCCGGTGAAATTTTCGACGGAATATTTAACAGATTTTTTAAGCGATTCGGCCACAGCACTGATTGACACGCCATATTTAAGAATGCAGTGAATGTCTATAAAAATGCGATTGTCGATGTGGCTGATGGAGATTCCTCTGGAATAATGATTTTTGTTGAACAGCTCTTTTGCACTTTCCTTAAAGTTTTTTGCAACAAGGTCAACAACGCCATAACAATCCAACGCAACAAAACCAGCAACAGTGCAAATGGCATTGTCGCTGATTGAGATGTTTCCATAATAGTTGTTTGTGTCGACTGTCAAGGAATCCTCCTTAAAAAGTTATGTGGGATGAAAAATCACGCACGATATACTTTCGCTTGATTATATAATACAACTTTTAATAAACTTTGACAAGCAAAATGAAGCAGAAATCAAATTTTTTTGCAATGTTGTCCGTGAAAATGCAAGCAAAAGCAACATTGCACCACAAAAGCCGCCCACACCCCATTTTATGCAACACAGAAAAAATTTAGCAATAAACCCAGCCAAACAGTTGATTTTTTCTGACAAATGTGATATGATTGTGTGCGAATACACTTATAAGGAGATGAAAGAATGAGCAGAGTTTGTGAAATTTGCGGCAAAGGGAAGATGGATGGCAAAACAGTCAGCCATGCAAACAACAAAGCGCCAAGAAAATATGATGTCAACCTTCAACCAGTTGAGATTGACGGCAAGCGCGTTAAGGCTTGCACAAAATGCATCAAAAAAGCAAAAAAGAAATAAGCGTTTTTGCAACGCTTTTTTCTTTTCAATAAACAAAAAAAGAGAGCGGCTGCTCTCCTTTTTTTAGCTTTCATATATATAAACATTGTCAATCCACGAGGTGCCTTCGCCGCCTTCCATGCCATACACATATAAGTATGCTGATTTGGATGCATCCATTGAAGTGGAGGTTGTGAATGTGTAAGTGTAGGTTTGCCATTCCTCTGTCAAGACAAAGTCATAATAATTGTTGTGGAAGGCATAGGCGCCATTTATGTCATAATAAAGCCCGCCTGTCAAGTGTGGGCTTCCACTTCCAACCTTTCTTGCGTCCAGTTGAATGGTGTATGTGCGCCCCGGTTGCAATATTCCTGCATCAAACCATTGGCTAGTTCCAATCCATCTGCCAAGAGATGGAGATTTGTTAACCAGTTCCACCACATATCCACCCTTGTCTGTGTCATATGCCAAATGTGCGTGATAACCCGTTGCAGAATTTGGAACACCCATATTTGCCATACCCCAATTGTGTGTATCGTAAGGCAATCGGTTTAAACTTGTATCCCAGCCAGGGGTGAAGCCCGTGTTGAAGGTGCTGAAATTTGTGTTGAGCGCAAAGTTTTTGTTGCTTGTTTCTGCCACAAATTCCAGCCGAATGTTTTTAAAGTTTGTCCAATCGCCATACCAATAACCTCCTTGGAAGCCCACAAATCCGCTGCCCACTGTGAAGGTGTATGAATATTCGGTTTTGCCTTTGTAGACATACCACTCACCATTAAAGCTGGCTTCTCCCACAGGACGAACACAAGTTGTGGTGTTGCCGTCCGAGCGGGTGCTCATCCCATGATATGACATTCTGTATAGCCCCGGCTTAAGGGTCACATGGTAATCATAATAGACGGCAGTGTTCTGATTGTAAACCGTTTCACCTCCCCACCAAAAGCTGTCATCCAAATCTTTCCACATATATTGTTTAAAGTTCTGATTGCTTTCTTTGGTTGCGTCGCAATAGTTGATGTAACTCATCCAATCATCCGCATTAAACAACCCTTGATTGACAGCAAATTTTCTTCCAGACGAGGTTTCAGCATAGGTGTTTGCCGTTATGTCATTGCCATAGCTGCCCTCGTTGTGGCTGTTGTGAATGACAAACCAATCATCTCCGTTTGTTAGAGAGCCTTCAACTTTAGAGCGATAGTAATGTCTGCCATCAGAATAATATCTGCGCAAAGTTACACTTAAGATTTGCACCTCTTTGCCAATGTCAAGGATGGTTTCTGTGCCGACATCAAAATAAGATAATGCCCCTGCAGGATATATATTTCCCCAAGAAATCAAACTGTTTGCTCCCACGCCTGCTGGTGCATCAATAAGCAGAATGTCCCCTGCATCAGCCGTCTCAACAGACAAATAACTTATGTGATTCCCTTCATTTTTGTCGCTGCCATTGCTGTAAACGCGCAAATATCTTGCCGCGGTGCCGCCCATGTTTCTGCCGGAAGAAAGCGTCATGGCATATCTAACGCCTTGCGCATATGACAGATATTTGCTGCTTTCATAGCCGCTGGCCGTTATGGAAAGTCCGTTTTGGTGATATCCCTTAAACGTGTCGCCAGCAAGGTTGCGTGTCCAATAATCCGCATACACTCCGCCTGTTGTGGAGCCTGTGGTCATGAATGCCACAAAATCGCTGCACTTTGCTGCCCAACCTGCGCCTGCCGACGAGCTGCCAGTGGCGGCCTTGATTTCCGAAAGCCCCGCCACGCGCAACTGGCTGGCGTCAGAATTGGCGGCGTTTGACGCAACAATGGTTTGTGTGCCTGCGGCGTTGAATTTGTCATATGAAACACTGGTGTTGTTGGCGTTTGTCAAGCTCATCCGTCCCGCTGTGGTGTTGGTGTTGGAATACATTCCGCTGCTTGTCCATGCCCAGCCCTCTTTGCCAGCCGACGAAGGCGCCACCGCGCCAAAGCCAATCACCTCAGCCGTCACAGCCGTTATGTTGGTGTTGTATGCGCCATACATCCCCCAAACGGCATCGTTCACCTTCCACTTGATTGGCTCCACTTTAAAATATTTGCCAGAAACAAGCGCACACTTTCCACCACTGTAAGAATAAACCGGAATGTTGACTGTTGACCCATTTGCGTTTAAATATGGAATGTTGTATGAAACACTGCCCAGCCCACTGACGCTGGTGCCAAGATAACTTTGTGGAAACTCTCCGCTTTCAAAATAATATCCAATTTCAGCACCCCACTTGATTATGGCTGCTGAGTTTGGCACCTGCCGATACCACGCATACACTGTGGTGGTGTCTGTGCCACTGACAGTTATGCTGTTGGTGGTTGGTGGGTTTAATCCTGTTGGCGGCGTGTTGGTGGTTGTCAGCCCCATGAAGATATATTGCCCCGGAGTGTAAGCCTCTGCTGTGATTGTTCGGCTATATCCTGTCAAAAACACCTGACTGTTGGGTCCCGCACCAAACTGCTTTTCTCTCACTGCTGTGGCAGTGCCGTTGTTGTCATAATGGAAAGACATATACATATTTCCACCACTTCCGCCCATGGTGTAAGACGGCGACGCCCCCGTGCCGGTGGCATACATCTGATACAGCTTCTGCGTGGCAGTGTTTGCGCTCCACTGAGCATACAAAGTTGTGTTCCCCACAGTGTTGTATGTGTATGAAGCGTTGGCACTTGGATAACTTCCACCCCAGCCAGTGAAAGTGTAACTTGTTTTTGAAAAGGTGTTGCTTGGCTTGGTTGTGAAAGAACTTTTGTAAGTGACCGTCTGAGTTTGCGAAGAGCCGCTTCCGCCGTTTGGATTGTAAGTTATTGTGTAAGTGTTATACGCCATGTATATTATGATGCTGTCGTCGGCAGCTGCAACAGTGAAAGTGAAGGTGCTGCCATTCCACGAACCTCTTCCACTGGAAGAACTCACTGAAGACAAATGCATGCCCACCCCTGGCGAGATGTTTGAAATTCTTATTGTTGAATTGTATGAAACATGGGCTTTCGGCTGGTCACCACAACCATTGTATGTCTGCCCAGTATCCGAATAATACACCGTCATTGTGCCCGCGGTTCCATCACACGGCTCACCTCCTCCGGGGTCTAAGATGCTTATGTTGATGTAATATTGGTTTATTGTCCATTTTGCATAGACAGTTGTATCGCCCGCTTTACTCCAAACACCTCCATCAGTGTAGCCCGAAACCCCCTGCAAGCTTCCTCCGGCATTGATGAGAACTGTTGACCCATTTCTTGTTGTTGTCCATCCATCAAAGGTGTAGCCTGTCCTTTGTGGATTTGTTATTGAAAATCCTCCAGGCCATGTATTATAAGTTACATACACAGATGTTGTCCCATTCGTTGTCGCAGAATTCTGGTCAAGTGTGATTGTGTATGTAGTTGCCCTCCATGTTGCATAAAATGCTTGGTCTGAAGCACAATTGGTGGAATAAGTGCTGCCAGCACTATTCCCTGAGGATGCACCAGAAGATGTGGACCAACCATTGAAAGTATAGCCCGTCCTTGTTATTGCAGGTCTAAGGGTGGTATCGTCACCAGCATAGTAAATATCAGAACTGCCAGATGCGGGACCAGATCCGCCATTTGGAAAATATCTATATGCGTATTTTTTCTTAAAATTAACATAAACCGTGCCACTGAGACTTGCACTGCATGCCCACTTATCCACCACATCGCTTCTGCTTGGGAGAAATTTCCACCCAGCTGAATATGTGGAACTGTTAGTATCACGGTATGCAACATATACGCTGCTTCCTGTATAATCAAAACCACTATTTTTTGCATTGTTCATTGAATACCCTGCAAACTTGGCATAGTTACCGGCATTTGCTGAAATATATGAATAAAAATACTTAGTTTCTCTAGATGAAGTTGAACTCCATTCTCCATAGGTGTATGAGCAATACTGCCCTGTCCATGAGCTGTTTGAAGCGGATGTACGACCATATGCACTTGTTCTGACATCCAATGTGTCATGATGCCCCCAACTTGATGAGCCTTTGTTAACGCTATATATATCCATATTAAAATATGGACCAACTCCACTTCCCCTGTCGCTTGCACCACCGATTGATGTATTACAAGCATAATATGTGCTCCAGGAGGTATACATAACTGCATATATCTTAAAATTTAAATTGAAGGAATCTCCTTCCACATCATCGTCAGGATTTTCTGTTATTTCTCCATCTTCAGGATTTTCAGGGTCAGAAATCCCCCCCCCATTGCCGCCCTCCGACTGAGCGCCACAAGCGGTGAGAAAAACTGCCATTCCGCCAGTTAGGGTGAATATAAAGAAAAAGCACAAAAGGCTTAATAAAAACTTTCTCATATGCTTATTTTAATTCATTTTGCTTATTTTTACAAGCAAAATGCGACATTTTTCTCACGCATTTGCAAAATCACCGCAAAACAACAAAATCAGACAAAGATTCCTCCACTCCGCTTGCGCTTCGGTCAGAATGGCGCGTTGGCGCGGACGATGACTTGTTAAACATGACATTAGAAAAAGTTGTCACTTTATATTATCCGGCAAGTCATTTTCAAACAGCACAACTTCGCCGCCGGAAAGCAGTTCTTTCAGCAGCTGCTTCTGCTGCTCTCTTGTGGACGCAAAGAAAATTTTGTTTGCATCCATTCCGCCTTGCTTTGCGCCTTCAAACAAAGCCTTTTTGTTGATTTCGTTCATAATCACAAACACATCCGCTTTTTTTGCAACCTGCTGAGCGGCCTGTCTGTTCACCTCAAACTGGCTGGCGCCAAGCTCCACAATGCCCGGAGAAACAACCACCTTTTTGCCGTCAAAAGCTGACAACACCTCCAGCGCCTCAACAAAGCCGCTGATGTTGCTGTTGTATGAATCGTCAATCACATCCACAAACTGCCCTTTGATGAGTTCCAATCTGTGCGGAACAGCCACCAAGTTCTCCACGCCTTTCTGAATGCCAAACGCGCTTTCCCCCAAAAGATATGCCATGGCAGAAGCAACCACAATGTTGTCGATGTTGGCTTTGCCAAGCAGTTTTGTTTTGCATTCAAACTCCACATCATCCAGCACCAAAACAAATTGGCTGCCGCTGGGCGTTACGCAGATGTTTTTGGCATAGGCAAATGAGTTTTCTTCGCACACCAAAAATTTTTTCCTTTCAAAGCGGTTAAACAAGTTTTTTGTGGACTTGCTGGCGCCGTTGAAAATTACGGCGTCCTTCACCTCGTTGCAAAGTTCAAATTTTGTGTCTTCAATATTTTGCACACTGCCAAAGGTTTCAAGATGACAGTTGCCAATTGGCGTGATGATGCCAAAATCCACCGGCACCATTTTGGCAAGTTGCTGGATGTCGCCCTTTGCCCGTGCGCCAAATTCCAAGATGAGAAAATCGTCTGTTTCTTTCAAATTTTCCAAAATGGTTTTACAAACACCCATGGGCGTATTGAAGCTTTTTGGCGAAGCCGTCACTTCAAACTCTTGCTTCAAAATTTGATATAGCACATTTTTTGTGGAAGTTTTGCCAAAGCTGCCAGTGATTGCCACCACCTTACAATTTATGTCGTCCAGTTTTTTTTGCGCCTTTTTTACAAAGTTGTTTTTGATTTTGTTTTCAATGGGAAGTGACAGCACAAAAGAGGCCATCACCAACACTGGGCTTGCAAGCAGCAAAATTAAGCAAAGCACAAGCGCCAGCCAAATTGGCAAGCCAACGCCAAAAACAATCAAAAGCAAGACAAAATTAAGCAAAAAGTTCACAAAAAGCAGCCTTTTTATGCGATTTGTGAAAACCAGAGGTGTTTTTTTGCCAAAGGAAAAAACATGAACTGGAATTTTTTTCCAAAAGTTTTTCAGTTTATATCCTTCCAACTGAAAGGTTTTTATGTAAAGCAAATCCACTGCGCAAAACGCGGTCGTGGCAATCAGTGCCCACAAAACAAACATATTTCCTCCTTAGCATCCAAAAAGCTTTTGAGTTGATTTAAAAACTCCATTCTTCTGTCCACAAAGCAAAAGTGCCCAGCGTTTGGAAGTACAACAAGCTTTGACTTCCTGATTTTTTTGTGCAGCTTTTTTGCCATATAAAGCGGCGTGGTGGTGTCATCTTGCCCAAACACAATCAGCGTTTGCGCTTTGATGAAAGGCAAAAAATCGTCCAGATGCGTGTTGACAATGCTGTTGAAAATTTTGCGCATGTTGGGCGGAAGCGCTTTATAATCACAACTGCCATATTTTGAAACATCCATCTTAAGTTTTTTTCGCAACTTATATGCCCAAATTTTGAAATAATAGCCCAAGCTTCTGCGCGGCTTCACGCCCGCACTGTCCACCAGAACCACCTTGTTGGTTTCTTCTTTGCAAAGCACCGCCAAAATGATGGCAATGCGCCCACCAAAAGAGTGGCCAATCAAATTGAACTTTTTGATTTTCAGCCGCTGACAGATGGACACCACCATGTTGGCATAGGTGAACACTGTCCAATCGCTGATGTCACACTTGCTTTCTCCAAATGGCGGAAAATCAATGAAAAGCGAACTTTCATTTTTTATGTATTTATGACAAAACATCAAGCTTTTGTGGTTGGCCCCCCAACCATGAAGATAGACATTAACCACCTCGCTTTGTTTGTCAAAGAATCTATAAAACACATTTGCATCTTTAAATTTTGTTATCATATTCTCATATTATTCAATAAAAGAATTTTTGTGTAAGATGTCTGGCAAATCTCCTGCTCCCAAAAACAGAAGTGCTGTTTCTTCCTTGGAAAAGCCTTGCAAAAACTGGAAAAGCCCCTCAAAATCATCAAAATATCTGGCATTTTGATTGGTTTTTTCAACAATTTGGCAAAGCTGGCTGCCACTCAGCCCTTCACAAGGTTGCTCGCGCGCGGAATAGGTTTTGAAAAACACTGGGCATGGCAAGTTTTCAAACACCGAAACAAACTGCGGCAAAAGCGTCTTGGTGCGCGAAAATGTGTGCGGCTGAAAAATGGTTACAAGCTGTTTTTCTTTAAAGATTTTCTTTGCGGTGGAAATGGCTTTTGCAAGCTCGGTTGGATGATGCGCATAGTCACAAATCACCGTGTTGAAATGTGGGCAACTTTTGCTTTCAAAGCGCACTGCCACACCAGCAAAGTTTTCAAGCGCTTGCTTTATGATGCAGTCCGAAATCTTCAGCCGTTTTGCCGCCAAATATGCAAATATGCAGTTTTGCGTGTTCACCTCTTCACATATGCGCAAATGTAAATCCATAATTTTGACATCCTTGTCGCAAAGTGAAAACATCAAGCCACCCTTTTGGTCATGCTGAATGTTTTTTGCGCAAAGACTTCCGCAATCTTCAACAACAATTTCAGACTGCCTCTTAAACTGCTCAAACGCACTAAGCTGATTGGAAAAAGTTTTGAAAAAATCCATATGCTCTTTTTCAACATTGGTGACAACGCTGATATGCGGATGCAAAGACAAAAAGTTGTTGTGATATTCGCACGCTTCAGTCACAAAAAACTCTTCGCCGCCAAAGTGATAGTTCAAGCCGTCTTGCACCCTAAAGCCACCCAAGTGCAGCGTTGGATTTTTCCCTGCCAGCCACAAAATTTCATAAATCATGGCAGTTGTGGTGGTTTTCCCATGCGACCCCGCCACGGCAATCACCTTTTCAAAGTGGCTTGAAACCCAGCCCAAAAGCTCGCCTCGCGTCCAAACTTCTTTTGCATAGCGCTTGGCAAAAAGCATATGAGGGTCGTCCGCCTTAATGGCAGAGGATGCCACAATCACATCTGCCACCCTAATTTCATCTTCATTAAGCTGAAAATCGACATCAATCCCTTCTTTTTGCAAAATTTGTGTGCCACGCCCGCCTCTTTCGTCACTTCCAGCAACCTCAAAGCCCCAATTTTTCAGCATAATTGCAAGGGCGGACATAGAAACTCCGCCAATTCCAAAAAAATAAATTCGCTTTCCACGCAAAGTTTTCATTTGCACTCCTTTAAAAAATTCAATATTCTTTAAATATGCTTTCAAAAAATTTCTTGACAACCTTGCAAAATCTTTTGCAAAATCTGACAAATGTGATATAATGTCTTTGACCATCAAGGTTGAAAACTATTTAAAAGGAAGGTAAAAGAACTTGAAAATTACGGACATTAGAGTGAGAATTGTAAACAACGCAAGTGACAAACTCAAGGCAGTGGCATCAATCACAATTGATGACGAGTTGGTTGTTCATGACATCAAAGTCATCAACGGCAAGGATGGATATTTCCTTTCAATGCCAAGCAGAAAAACCAACGAGGGAGAATTCAAAGACATCGTTCACCCAATCAAAACAGAAGTGCGCGAAATGTTGAAAGAAAAAATTCTTGCTGCTTATGAAGAAGCACTTAAAAGCGAAAATAACTAACAAAAAAAGCCAGTTTAAACTGGTTTTTTTTATTGCTTATTTGTCTGCAGTTTTGGCTGCCAACATTGACACCTCTTTTTATGGGTTTGTGTTTTTGAAAAGATAAAATATTTTTTTTCGCAGCTGACAAAAACTTCCTCAATTGAAAATTTTAAAGTTTTGATTGCTTTTGGAATAATAAAAAGTGTAATATAGTTTTAAATGAGCTTTAAGGACAAAATCAAAAGGTTTTTTAAAGAACCCATAAGACGCACAAAGTTTGTCACCTACATCACCATGGTGTACAATTTTTTTTGGGCATGCGCCAAAATTGCGTTTGGTTTTTTCATGAGGTCTTATTTATATTGCGTCAGCGGCGGCTACACCCTTTTGATTGGCTTCACAAAAAGAATTTTCATAAAAAGTCACAACAAAACAACCGCCAACACTTCCAAAGAAACAGTCAGCACCCTCATGGGCGTTCTGCTTCTGATTTCTGGCTTGGCATTTGGATTGTATATGGGCAGCCTCCTCATCTGGCCAAGAGAATATCGCTATGGTCTGATTTGGTCGATTGGCATTGCCGCCTGCTCTTTTGCAGAACTTGGCGTTGCAATTTTCAACCTTTCGCGTGTAAAAAAGAAAAATGACATCTTGCTTTCATCACTGCGCTGCTGCAACTTCATTTCTGCCATCTTTGCAATTGTCATCACACAACCATTCTTTCAGCAACCGCAACGGAAAACACATCTCTTTTCAATGCAATTTCGGGGCTGATTGCCGGTGGAATTGCAATTGGCACACTTGTCATCATCAAAAGCTGCAACAAAGAAAAACAAAACAAACTTCTTGCACAACAAACAGAAATTCTGGAAACCGCCGATGAAATTGTGGAAATCCTCACCGAAGAAAAGTTTGAAGACTAATTTGCACCCCAAATCCCCTCTCATCAATAAAAGAAAAATGAACATATGTCAATATGTTCATTTTTAATGTAAGATAAAAAGGCTCAAAATTCCCCCTCACAAAATATAATAAAATTTCATCCAAAATCACGTATGCTTACGTGGCGCAGCAGGTAGCGCACAGCCTTGGTAAAATAAAAACGCCACATTTTGAGGACTCCACGACCTCATAAAAAACAAGCAAAAATAACCTATGCTAATATGGCTCAGTAGGTAGAGCACCACCTTGGTAAGGTGGAGGTCCCGGGTTCGAATCCCGGTATTAGCTCCACACACAAAAATCGCTAAAAGCCCGATAAATTGGGCATTCTAGCGATTTTTTCTTTACTTAAAATTTACCTCATTTTTACCTTTAAAAAATATTAGGTGCAAAATCAGCACTATTTAGGTGCAGAAATTTTCATAAAAAAAAGACCGACTTTCAAGCAAAATTGTTTCACTCAAAAATCGGTCTAAAACTATCAAAATCTCTCCCATACTGCCCTATTAGGTGCAAATAGGTGCAGAAATTTTAAAAAATATTTCTAAATTAATTATTTTCAATTCTAAACAATTTATCACTTTGTTTGAGTTTTACACAAATATATTCCTCTTTGTTTAACTCATCTGGTAATTTATCTTTCATTATAGAACAAATAAACTGCATTTTTTTGTTTGAAAGGTAATCTTTTAACTTTATCATTTGATTTTGATGTAGCAATTCCTTTTTATCATTAGCAAGAAAATCTAGCGTTGGTAAATTGTTTTTTCTTGCAAACTCTAAATATGCCAAATCAAAACATAATACCTCCCCCTGTTTTTTACCAGTACTATAAGAGTTTGAATAAATCACAGAAAATTCATAAACTTTTATTTTCGTCTTTTTATTTTCTTTAATATTAAAAGTTACTAAATATGCTTCATTATATAGATCTTTCGAAACTTTTGAAAAATAATCATTAAAATTGTTCAACTTATTTAACAACACTTTTTGAAATTTAGGAGAAAATAATTCTTCATCAATACTTTCAATTTCCAAGTTAATATCTTTTATTTGATTGTTAATTTCTTCAAATTGTTCTATATATGTCTCATACTCACCTTTTTTTTCATAAAGCTTACTCAATTCAAGTTGTAAGGTTTCAACATCTATTCTACAATTAATTTCATTTATTTTATTAACCAAAGTAGCATTTTCTTCTACTAAAGCTTTTAATTCTTCACTACATTGTTTTTCCTGCTTTTGTAGAGATTTCAATTCTTCCCCAATAAATTTCTTTCTATCTTTAATCATTTCATTATGATACTCAACCACCTGTTCAAAAGAAACTTGCATACTTTCATTAAAACTTGCAAATTCAGAATAAATCTCCTTTATGTCTTTATAATCCGGCATAAAGTTTTCATTATTTAATTCAGAAATAGACTCTTCAATTATTGCAATTCTGAATTTTAGATTTTCTTTCAATGTGCTTAATCTATTAATTTTGCCCACATTGTTGTTTTTTTGTTCAATAAAAATTTTGTATTTTGAATAGTCCTGTACATTCTTTATAGTTTTTTCCTTTTTACTTATTTCTTTATTTACAGTATCTAGAAACATCAAAAGGTCATTTTGAGTACCTTTTTTCTCTAATTTATCTTTGAAACTTGTTTCAATTTTCAGTTTATCTAATAATTGAATCCTTTCATTGGATTTACCAAATGGACAACCAAACATAAATAAGAACAAAAATTGATAATCTTGGTCGGTTGAGAATGCATCGAGATACTTAAACGTATTATTAATTCTAATATCCTTATATCTTATATTGTGCGCTATTAATTGGTTAAATGACGGTTTTGTTAAATGTGCAGATTCAAAAATTTCTTCTGCCAGTTTATTTTCAAAATCACACGCCGGAATCTTTTCCCCGTTTATGTTTCTTATAGCCTTATTTCTTTGCAAAAAATTTCTTTCTATCAATACACTATATGAATTATCATCAAGAATATCTTGAACTAATTGTAATTGAACGACAATATTATTGTCTTGCAAAAAATTCTTTACTAATGTATATTCTTTTTTTCTATCTTCTGCGTCTGTATAAATTATTCTTGGATCCGCTCCCAAACAGAAATCTATAAGTTTAATAACTGTTGTTTTGCCAACACTATTTCCTGTACTGTTATCTATAGCTATGGTTTCATCAACTATGAAATTGAGACCATTTTTAAATGTTATATCTCTGATAATTCCTGAGCCTTTCAAAATTTTTAATCTTTTTACAAACATATGATCACTCCATTCTTTTCTACTCGTATTTTATTCATCATAAATAATAGATCTAAACTTAGATCAAATAATCTAAAATTAATATCATATTCCCGTTTCAAATTTAAAAATAAATCTACATATGTGTTGCACTTTCCCACCTTCTTTAAAATGAGGTAAGAAATATAGTAAATACTCGCCTGTGGCAAATCATGATTAATTAACATAACAATACCCCTTTGGATTTTTAAAAATTTTACATTTAATAAATGCATCGCAAACTATTATTTCTACGGAAAATAGCAACTCTTCTTCGCAAATTTTATTAAAATTAGCACTATTTTTAACATATATTATAACTTCTTCTACAATTCTATCATAGATATCTCTTTCAGGTAAATTAGCATTAAAAGAAACAATACTTAAGTATATTTTGTGCAATTTATGCAAAACACATCTTTCTTTATTTTTCCCTAACAAATTAAGCGTTTTATATTTTGCATTTAGTTTACTATAATATGAGGTTAACTCTAATATATCCGCCTCTTTCTCTTTTAAATTATTAAATTCAATTTTCTTAATAATTTCAAAACTGTTAAGATTATTATCTCCCGGCTCAATTTCATCCTCACCTAACATATTAATAATTTCAGCCAAATTTGTATCCAACATTTGCACATTACGTGAAGGAACCACTATATTCTCTTCTAATATTTTTTCAATACTATCTAATTTAAACACCTCCAATGTAGAAATAAAGCTCGCCAAATCTTTAAGAGATAATATATTCTGCTTATCAAACACATCTAAATATTTGTTTGAATAATTCTGTTGCCTAAAATATTGGACAGAACCATCGCTAATAATTAAAAAATACAATTTATACTCTTTATAACTTTTTAAAATGATTTTGTCTAAAGTGCTCTGAATTTTATCAGTGCTTCTTTCTGATGTAACTTGAAATATAATTTTATTTATATCATCCTTTAAATCTATTGCTCCAAAATTTGATTTAAATAAATTTGTATTTTCTAAGTTGTAATCAAAAAGCCGATTTAAAACTTCTTTAAAGATGTTTTCACAGTTAACAGTATCATTTGTCAAATTTAGTGAATTGTTAAGTTTTACACTAGAATTTAAAATCGATAAATAATAATTAATTTTTTCAATTAAAATTGTCCTATTCATTTTCTTATTTTCCTTTGTATCATTATAACATATAATACAAAATTTCACATATTTTTTCAATAAATTTGTAAATTTTATTTACATCTCAAAATCTTTTTGTTTACGCTTTCTTTCTCTACGTTCAAGCATTAGTTGTTCCAATAAATCATCAAACTCATCATTTGACATATCTGACAATAGTTTTTCTTTCTTCTCTTGCAATACTTCATCTCGTTGTTTTTTCTCAAGTACAAGTTGATCTTCTTTCAGTTTTTCATTAAACTTATCAGTTGTTTGCCTAACATATTCACTATCAACAGAGTTGTAGACTGTAATAGTCGTCTTCACATCTCTATGCCCAAGCAATTGCTGAATAACTTTTGGGTTCTCATTCATTTCAAAAAGCATGTTTGAAAAAGTGTGACGAAGTCCATGAAAATGAATATTATATTTGCTTAAATTGTTTCTTCTAATAAACCTATCAAAAATCATTCTGCAACCTGAATAGGTTCTCACACTTCCGTCATCGTTAGCAAAAATAAAAGAAGTCGGCGCTGTTAAATCAGCTTTGACTTCTTTATTTGTTTGTTGTCTTAAAATTTGTTTTTCTTTCCAAGTTTTTAGAGTTTCTACAACAATATCTGCAATGGGGATTTCTCGCACACTACAGGTGGTTTTTGTATCTCCTACAACAGTCACTCTATTTATAACTCGTCCTTCACTATCAAACTTCGGAATGGTAGTAATTGCCCTTTCAATTTTAAGAGTTTTATTTTCAAAGTCAACATTTTTCCACTTCAATGCACAAGCTTCGCCAATACGAAGTCCTGCGAACATAAGAACTATGCACATAGGCTTTAAAAAGTTGCTCTCGTCTTTAATTAAAGCTTCCAAAAATTTTGTTCTTACTTCTGGCGGCAAAGCTTTATACTTTTCGCTTCTATCATAAACCTTGCGATCATGCACTCTAATTTTAACTTTCAAAGTTGGATTGACCATCACCCATTTATTATCAATAGCATACTCAAAAAATTGACTTATCATGTGCTTATTTTTCTTTACAACATTATTTGAATAATTTTCTTCAATCAACTTATTAATAACCTTCTGCACAACAAATGTATCAACATCATAAATCTTCATATTTCCAATTACAGGCTCAATGTGCAGTCTAAAGTTACGAATAATCCCCTCAAAAGTTCTTGGACTGACTGCGCTCTTTTTAAACACTAATAACCAATCAGTCATAAGCTCCCCAAAAGTTTTGCTCTCAATAAGCTCATAAGAATTACTTTTAATCCTGCCACTAATTTCACTCAGCTTTTTTGCCACTTCTGTTTGACTATTGCCGTACACACTTTTCTTCTTTTGATTGCCTTTCTCGTCATAACCGATTGTAATGCAGCCGACCCATTTGCCATCAGAACTTCTTTGATAAATTGAGCCCTCACCATTTGCTCTCCTTGTTTTACTTACAACTTTGTTTTTAGCCATTTGCCACCTCACTTGCGTTGTTGTTTAAAGTCAGCCAAGTGACAAAATTTAACACACTCACGACTTGCCTTTTGCCAACCTTAGTTGTTGGAAAATCTTTACTTCTCAAAAGGCTTCTCACATTATCTCTGCCAAGTCCTGTGATTTTCATAATGTCTTCACAGTCCAAAAAATCTTTATCATATTTAGTTGAAATTCTATTCACTTCGGTTTGTATTAAATTGTTAATATTTAGTTGTTGATCGTTGTTCATGTTTACTCCTTATTGTTTATATTTTTCAGTTTTCTCATCATTCGTTCTATTTCTAAACAATAAAAAAGAAGTGGGTATCCCACTTGCTTTCGTATAGAGAAATGTGAGTCAAAATCACATCATCACACCACTTGAGGTGATGCAGCTAATCCCCCTGAAATTTTGGGCATTGTAGCGATTTCAAAAATGATTTTGAGTCCATTTCCTTATCCTGCTTGATAAAAATTAGCACAAATTTAGTTAGTTTTTCTTTTAATTTTGTATTCACCTCCTTCTTTAAATTTAAAATTCTCGTAGAGATAAAATTTAGATCCCCTATAATGTAAAAAATGTTAACCACTCGTAATTCAAAATCGTTAACCACTTTTTAACCAGAATTCTAATTTTTATAATAAAAGATTTTCACCCCTACATATTATTAACTACAAAATCTATTAAAGAGGTGACGGGTTTTTAGCAAATTTTTAAAAAAAGTTTAAAATTTTTTGTTCCCTACATATTATTAACTACAAAAAACATCAAATCGCTTACCGGTTTTGAGCTCTTTTCACAAAAAAATTAAAAATATTTTTCTCTCTACATATTATTAACTACATTTTTTCTTAAATCGTCAGGCCATTTTTGACCTGTTCGACAAAAATAGTTTTTAAAAAACAAAAAATATGTGCATGTTGCACATATTTTACTTTGTATACATCTCTAAAAGTTTTTCAAAAGCTATATCAATCCCTGCCAGTTTTAGCAAGTCTTTTCTTTTATCGTACAAGAATTTTAAATCGTTGACAATATCTCTTCCATAATGAAGTTTATTGTGACAATTACTACAAAGGGATACAATATTATTTTCTACATCCAAACTGTTTTTAAATTCATCCTGATAACTAATCGGGATTAAATGATGAGGTTCAGTGTAATTCTTCCCGTTGGTTTTTCTTATAAATCCCTTATGAGTTTCATCTATTTCACAACAATAGTTAGCATTACATAGTGCAACGGCCGCTATTGTTGCATCTCTGTAATAAGTATAATTATCGGTTTTCACTTTCCTTCCAACAGGTTTGGGACTTTTGCTATAATGTCTCCTTTTTTCGACACTCTCTAGTATTAAGTTCGTATCTTCAATATATACTTTTTCACTTAATAACTCTTCCCTAATTTTGATTTTTCGTAATTCGGCTCTATGCAAAACATTAATTATAATTTCAGTGAATTGTCTTATATCTAAATTACCATATCTTGAGTAAATATCCTTTACCTCTCTTCGTGGTTCTCGATTTCTCCAACCTTTTCTGTTGCTTTCTGTTAAGACATCAAATTCATCTCTATGCATTCTTAATGTATTGCTATTGATTCCAAATATTTGACTTATTCTTATAAAAGCTTCATTTCTATTCGAATACTTCAATTCCAAAACGCCACTCATATCAAATTTTGAAAGATATAATGCCATTAGTAGGATATCTGTATTGTCATCAATTTTATATTTTTTTTCTTCCACGTATAGCATAAATTACTCCTATTTTAATAAATTTATTAATTCTGATTTCAACATCCCTTGTAAATTATCACAAGAATATTTATATTCTATATCTGTAATATTTTCAGGAATATCTCTAATAGAAGGTATTTTTGAAGATTTAAAAAATTTTAGTTCATTAAGTGTAAATTTACGCGAAGATAAATCATCTACACTTAATTTAATTATCTCCTGCTGCAACTTCAACTGAAAGTCCATGTTTCCAGCAATATTTTTATCCTTATTTAACTTCGCTATCAAATCTAATATTGACTCTCCACTATTGTTATTGTCAACAAAAACAGCTCCTAAAATTTTAAATTGATTATTAAATATTTGATCATGTTTAATAGATAATAATCTTTCTTTAGAATTGGTTGTTTTTATCTCTAGCGGAATATTAGGAAATACAAAATCATATTTATCCACACTGCTTGCGTGCCAATATTTGCTACCATCTATATTTAATTCATACTTTAGAAAACACAATACATATAATTCTCCCCAGAGCCCAATTAAATTTAAACTTCTTTCATATTTTTTAGATTGAAAAATATTATATAACGAAGTAAAAAACTCTTTAAAGTTATAATCATTATTTTTTGAATATAATTTACATAATTTAAAAAAGTTTTCCATTTCCGAATCAATTTCTTCA
>CAMRSX010000012.1 GCA_947053595.1 uncultured Clostridia bacterium | reverse complement strand
GCGCAGTGGTTTCTTCCAGTTGCGGCGCGGTTGCAACGGCGGAATATAAAGATTGGCACATTTTTCAATATCAAGATGCGCAGGATGCTTCTTTTGCTTATGATTATTTTTCCAGCCTTGATGTGGCTGTTTCTTATGACGATGTTGTTATGGCACAAGATGTCACTGTGGAAAGTGTTTACAATTCCAACCCTTGGGCGGATGGCAAAAACTTTAAGTCTTGGGGCGCAGAGGTTGTGGGGTATAAAAGCTATGCGGACACCATGTTCAAGCAAAGCGAAGGCAATCTCAGCGATGTGATTGTGGCGGTTTTGGACAGCGGAATCAACACTTCTCACGAGCTTTTTGTAAAGGGAGAGCGAATTTTAAGCAAATATGCGCGAGATTTCACCAGAGAGGAAAATCACAAATCGGAATTTGCATATGAGGATTTAAATGGGCACGGCTCACACACCAGCGGCATCATTGCAGAAACCACGCTTGACAATGTCAAGATTTTGCCACTTAAGGTGCTTAACAGCAACGGAAAGGGAAGCGTTTCCATGATTGTTGCAGCATTGGAATATTTGCAAACTTTGAGGGCAACAAACAAAAACATCAAAGTTATGAACATGAGCATTGGTGTGGAAATTAAAAATGGCGAAAGCGTGCGAAACACTTCTCTTGAAGAGGCCATTGTGGACGTGTATAATTGCGGCATTGTGCCAGTTGTTTCTGCGGGCAATGATTGTTTGGACACCTCTTTGGCTTGCCCAGCAAACGTGCCAGAGGCTGTCACTGTTACGGCGCTTAAAAACGAAAATGGAAGCTTGCAGTTTGATGCGTCTTACAGCAACTTTGGCGTGTCGGTGGATTTTTCCGCACCGGGCACCAGCATTGTGAGCGCGGGGATGTTTTCGCCAACCAGTTATGTCACTTTAAGTGGCACTTCCATGGCTGCACCACACGTTGCATCTTGCGCAGCATTGTTATATTCCAATCCCGTTTACACAGCTTATTCTGTGGATGAAATTTGCAGACTGCTGAAAGAAAACGCCATCGATTGCGGCGATGAGGGTTGGGACGCGCTGTATGGACACGGTTGTGTTTGCATTGCTGGTGTGGGCATAACCTTTAAGGGCTATGTCAACTTCAGCAACACTGAAGAATTTCATGAAAATGAATTTTTCCTTTCACTTTCTTATTCGGAAGGTGACAATGTCAAGATTTATTACACGTTCAACGAATATGCCACAAATGTGGATGAAACAAATGGAATTGAATACACCAGCCCAATCAAGATGTCGCAAACAGCAAAAATCACTGCGGCAGCTTATCTTGATAGCGGCACAAACGGCATTATGCAAAGCTATGTTTGCAGCCAAACTTATTATTTCAACAATGTTGACCTTTTAAGCAACTATGATTTTGAGTTTTCACAAAGCAACTTTGGCTATGTGCTGAAAAAATATAAGGGCAAGTTGACAACGCTGACTGTGCCAAGCAAATTTCAAAACTTACGCATTTTCAGCATTGGTGCCAACGCCTTCAATGCCTCCAAAGTGCAAGTTTTAAATCTGCCAAACACGATTTACAAAATTGATGCGTCTGCCTTTGAAAACAACACAAATTTGAGAGAGATAAATTGCGACGGTGCGGGCTCTACGCAAATTGGTGCTTATGCGTTTTATAAGTGCACAAACCTTGAAAAGTTTAATGTTTCCAAGGTTTCAAGCATTGGAAACTATTCCTTCTCTTATTGCAAAAATTTGAAAACTCTTGAGCTTTTCAGCGTGGGAAACATTGGAAAGCACGCACTGTCTGGCTCGGGCGTGGAAGAGCTGTTTGTGGGTGGAAGCATATTGATGATTGCAGACCACACAATGCTTAACCTTAGGAAGGTTTATGGTTATGCTCAAACGCAGGCAGAACAGTTTGCCTTCAAGCATAACATTGAGTTTGTGGATTTGTCGCTGCGCTTCACCAAAGATTTGGGCAAAAGGCTTATTGTGAGAGAGGGTGAAGAGTTTTCTGTTTCGCTTGCATACTTTGGGCGCGAGGTGACTTATGAAGTTGTTTCCACAACCAAAAGCATAATTGGCAATCAGCAAACTGACGGCTTTGAAACCACTCTGCAACTGCATTTTGACGGCTTGCAGGCGGGCACTTATCAGCTTTATGTGAAAATTTATGACGAGGCGCATCGCTTTTCGCCAATCAGAAGCAATGTTTTGAAGATTGATGTTGTTGAAGACGATGCTGAAACATTTATGGTTGACTTCAATGTCAAGCAGCACTTCAATGTGCTTGTGGACGGTTTTGCGATTGGTGCCATGGAATTGTTGTTTAAAGATGTTGAATATACAATTTTGATTGAGCCAGAGGTGGGATATGTGCTGAAAAGCGTGGTCATCAACGGCAAGGCGGTGCAAGAATTTTCGCCTGTGGGCTATGAATTTGTGAACGAAAAGGGCAGCGCTGGGCTTAAGATTGAAGTGGAAGCAGTGCCAAAAAATCTGCTTTCGGTTGTTTTTGAAACGGACGGCAAGGGTGAAATTTTGATGGATGATGACACCGTGGTGTCCACTGAAATTTTGCGCGAGAACGATTTGTCTTTCACAATCAAACCAAAAGATGGTCTGAGAGTTTTGCGCGTGATGGCAAACAACACTCTTCTCACTGCAAATGATGGGGTTTACACCATCAAAAACATCCTTTCTGATGTGATTGTGAGAGTGGTGTTTGTTGAGCAGTTCAACAATGTGTATGTCACATGCGGCAAGGGTGGCAGCATTTCCACAACTGGCGAAATTGCGCAAAGCGACTTGGCTTATGGAAAAACGCGAGAATACACCATAACTCCAAGTGAGGGCTATGACATTGATTTTGTTTCGGTGAATGGGCAGAGGGTTGCCTTTCATGACAACAGATTTCAAATTGTCAACGATGCCACCAGTGCCGAGCAGCAAATTTCTGTTGTGATTTCATTCAAAAAAGCAAAAGGCTTTCTGTTTGAAAATTCAGCTGTTTTCACATACTTCATTGTGATTTTGGTGGTGTTTGTGGGTTTCATTTTTGCAAAAGTGCTGCTGTTTTTGATTAGGAAAAAAAATAAAAAAGATTGATTTTGTTTTTAATCTTTTTTTGCATTTTGAATATAAATATGTTATAATTCTCTTATTGGGAGGTGTTTATGCAAACTTGGGAAATTGTTTTGATTGCTGTGTTTTCGGTGATTGGCTTTCTTGCATTTGTGTTTGTTTGTTGGGGCATTGCAATTTACAACAAATTGGTGAAGGGTGGCGTTGGAGTTGACGAAAGCTTTTCAACCATGGATGTGTATATGAAAAAGCGTCACGACTTAATTCCAAACTATGTTGAAACCGTGAGAGCTTATGCCAAGCATGAAAACGAAACTTTGGAAGGTGTTATGAAGGCAAGATATTCTGCCATGAACGCTGCAACCACTGCAGAAAAAATTAAGGGCGAAACAGCCTTAACAAGAACGCTTGGAAGGCTTTATAAAGTGACGGAAAATTATCCAGAACTTAGGTCTAATCAAAATTTCTTGCACTTGCAAGGTAAGCTTAGTGAATTGGAAAACGAGATTGCTCAATCCAGAAAATATTACAACGCTTGCGTGAAAGATTATAACAAAATTGTGCTTATGTTTCCTTCAAATCTGATTGCAAAGATGTTTAAGTTTGAATGCTTGAACTATTTTGAATTGGAAAATGTTGAAGAAAGAGCGGTGCCAAAAGTGCAATTTTAAGCTTTCAAACAAAAAAGACGCCTGAAAATGGCGTCTTTTTTTTGTTTTTCTTATTCATTTTTTTTCTTGATTTTTTTAAAGTTTTTATTTCCTTTTGATTTTTGCTTTGTTTTTATATTATATGCTGCATTTTATTTTTTGCTTTTGTGTTTTTGTTTGCCTTTTTGGCAGAACTTTTAGTGTGCGATTATTGGCTGCTCTAAATCCTTCTGAATTCTGCGACCTCTTGCAAAAATTGAAAGCGATGGTGTTTGTGTGGTGTTGTCCTCTTGTTTTGGAAGGATGTTGTTGATTGTGCTTTCTTCCTCTTTTTCCAGCTTGTTTTCAAAGTCTTCTTTTGTCAGCTTTTGCAAGGTGTTGTCTTGTTTAACTTCTTCAAAATCTTCCAACCTTTGCTCTGGCTGTGCAGTCACTGGAGCAAGTGGCGCGTTTGCTGCGGGAAGATTTGTGTTTGGATTGTTTTGAGAAAGCTTGAATGTGTCAACATTTCTGGCAAGTGGGGCATAGGTGTCGGTGTTGCGTGAAGGGTTGAAGCGATTGAAACGTCCAAAGCCATAAGCTCCGTTTGGATATCCATACATTCCGTTGCCAAAACCTGCACCATATCCAGCGCCATAAGGTGCGCCATATCTGCCATAAGGTGTGCCGCTAAAGCCTGCGCCATAAGGTGCAACGCCATAGCCCATGCCGTTGCCATAGAAGCCGCCATAATAGTTCATTCTGTTGATGTTGTTTGAGTTGTAAGTGTATGGATTGCTGATTGGGTTTTGTGCATTTGCAGGAGGGCAACAGTCTTGATTGTTGCAGTTGTTGCAATCTTCACAATCTTCGCAGTTGTTGTTTTGATTGTTTGGAAGAAAAGAATCGATGTTTCTGCGTTGAGTTGTTTGTGGATTTTGCCTTTCGGCAGTTTGATTTTGCGTGTCTTGCTGGGTATCATTGTTTTGGCAATCTTCGCAGTTGATGTATGAGTTGATTTGGTCCAGCGTATTTAAGATGTTTTCATAATAAGAAGAGCGCGCATTGGAATTGCAAGAAAGTTTGTTGAGCTTTGCGTTTATTTTGTCCGCGTTTTTGTCCACATTTTTTTTGAGGGATGCAATTTGCTTTACGGCAGATGTCATCTCGTTTTTTGTATAAGCAACAGAATTGGTGTATTTGGACAGGCTGTTTGTCAGTTCCTTCACAGCGTTGATTTGCGCCTTTGAAAGCTTAAGCTCTTTGGAAAGATTGTTTTTAAGCACGGATGTTTTGTTGAGGATGTTCATTTTGTAATATTCCTCATTCAAAAGCGTCTGCTGGGTGGTTAAAACATTTTCATAAAGCGCTTCGCTGTCCCTTGTTGTGGCTGTTTCAAACATAGATTTTGTCAGATTTAAATCGGTTGGGCTGACGGTTTGCACGCTGCTGATGGTGTTGGATGTGTCGTCCAACTGATTGCTTAAGTTTGTGATTGCTGCGTTGTTTGCTCCGTTTCCGCAGCCAACAAGCGCAAAGCTGAGTGTGGCGGCAATGCCGCACAAGATGATTTTTTTCATTTTTTCCTCCATATGTCAACCATAGTTTCTGCGCTTTTGCTGCCTTTTATGCAAAAAGGTGGGATAACAAGCGGTGTTGGTGTTTAAAACTCTGAAATTTGGAAAAAATTGCGCTGATAAGGAGAATTTATGGAAGACAAAAAGCGCAACGAGGCCTATAACAAATATGTTGCAGCGAAAATCCCCAAAACCAAGCCTTGGCCAGCGTTGTTCAACTCTTTTTGGGTGGGCGGACTGATTTGTATGTTTGGGCAGGGCATCAACGACATTTTTTTGCTGATTTTTCCCAATTTGTCGCAACAGACGGGCTGGGCGCTGACGCTGATTACGCTGATTTTTATTGCTTCGTTTTTAACGGGCATTGGCGTGTATGACCAAATTGGAAAGTTTGCAGGTGGCGGCTCCATTGTGCCAATCACAGGTTTTTCAAACTCCATCACCAGCCCTTCCATTGAATTTAAAAGTGAAGGCATCATTTATGGCATTTGTGTCAAGATGTTCACAATTGCGGGACCAGTGATTGTGTTTGGCGTGGCTTCCAGCATGATTGTGGGGCTGATTTATTGGATTGTTGGCTTGTTTTGATGCTGAAATATTAAATTTGAAGAGGCTAAAATTTTCCCCATTTGAAGGCTGTGTGGCTGTTGAAAAAGCGCTTTGTGGGATTAAGAAGCTGGATTTGAAAGTTGTTTTTTAGTTTAAGGAGGAAAAATGCAAAGAGAACAGACCTTCAAGCTTAAGAAAAAGCCAAAAATTATTGGCTCTTACAGCATTGTGGGGCCAAAAGAAGGCAATGGCAATTTTGGCGACTATTTTGATTATGTGATGAAAAACGATTGCTTTGGCGAGGACACATTTGAAAAGGCGGAGAGAAAGATGCTGGAAACCGCCATAACGGGCGTCATTCAAAAGGCAAAGCTTCAGCCGCGGGATGTGGACATGATGATTGCGGGCGACCTTTTGAACCAAATCATCAGCTCGTCGTATGCAGCTCGCGCTTTTCAATTTCCGTTTCTTGGCGTTTATGGCGCTTGCTCCACCATGGCAGAAAGCATTGCTGTTGGGGCAGTGCTGGTGGACGGCGGCTATTGTGACAACATTGTCTGCTGCACAGGCTCGCACTTTTCCACGGCTGAGAGGCAATATCGTTTCCCATTGGAGCTGGGCAATCAGCGTCCGCCAACTTCGCAGTGGACAATCACAGGCGCGGGAGCATGTGTGCTTTCTTTGGCTGGAGAGGGACCAAGGGTTTCCATGGTGACATTTGGCAAAGTTGTGGATTGGGGTGTGAAGGATGTCAACGACATGGGCGCTGCAATGGCGCCAGCTGCAAGGGACACGCTGCTCAGCCACTTTCACAACACCAAAACCACGCCGGAAGACTATGACTTGATTGTGACAGGCGACCTTGGCAAGCTTGGCAGTGAGATTTTGATTGACCTTATGGAAGACGAGGGCATCACCTTGGGCGTGAACTATGGCGACTGTGGGCAGATGTATTTTCGCCACGACCAAAAAACGCTTTGTGGAGGCTCGGGGGCGGGGTGCTGTGCAACAGTGTTCAACTCTTACATCATGGCAAAACTGAGGGATGGACAATATAAAAAAGTGCTGTTTTTGCCAACGGGCGCACTGCTTTCAACAACCTCAACTCAGCAAGGGGATTCAATTCCTTGCGTGTGTCATGCAATTGTGGTGGAATCTTAAGGAGGGGATATGGATGTTTTTTTGACATATCTGATTGTGTTTTTAATTGGCGGCTTTGTGTGTATGATTGGTGAAATGCTGATTATTTTCACCAACATAACCTCTGCTCGCATTTTGGTTGTGTTTGAACTTACTGGCGTGTTTTTGCAAGCTGTTGGGGCATATGATTACATCTCCGATTTTGCTAAGGCTGGCATCAATGTGCCCATCATTGGCTTTGGCGCATCGCTGGCAAAAGGGGCAATTGGCGCTGTGAAAACACATGGCTTTTTGGGAATTTTCACAGGAGGCTTAACTGCCACAGCGGGTGGAATTGCCGCCGCCATTGGCTTTGCATTCTTGTTTTCGCTCATCTTCCGCTCTCACACCAAAAAATAAGCAAAGTTTGCATACTACGCAAGAAGTTGTGTATTATGCACTACATAACACCACAATATATTGAATTTTGCGGTTCTTTTAATTTTTTCTTGACTTTTTAATTTTGTCGCTTTTTTATGGTCTTTGGTTTTTTTGTGAGGCGTTTGCCTTTTTTATAGAACTATTCAGACATTTTTTTAGGCTTGTTTTTTGCACTTATGAAAAACATGACAAAACCAATTTTTGCAAATTTTGTCGACTTGAAACATATATATACCTTGATATGAAAAATGCTTGCGCCAAGGTTAAGCTTTATGAAAACAAGCACAAGAAAAAAAGACGAAAAAAAGCTGCAATTTTGCTGTTTCTTTTTCTTTCGTGTTTTGTTTGCTTTTTTGTGTATGTCTATTGCGTTGTCAACCCCATTGTGTTGGAGGCAACCAGACATGCTGTTTTTTCGCTTTCCACCTCTGCCGTGAGTGACGCCATATATTCGGTGCTGACAGAAGAAAATGTCACCTATGAAGATTTGGTGAATGTGGACTATGCCGAGGACGGAAGCGTCAGCCTGATTTCGCTGCAAACCATCAGGCTTAATTTGATTGCAAGAAAATTTTATCAGGTGGCGCAGGTGTATCTTGACAACATGGGAAAACAGGGCTTGGATGTTGCTGCGGGCACCTTTACGGGGCTGCCCTTTCTTTCGGGCGTTGGGCCAAACATCAATCTTAAGCTGACACCCATTGGCGCAATGACCTCCACTTTTGAAAGCAAGTTTGTAAGTGCGGGCATCAATCAAACCAATCATTCCATTTTCATTCACCTGTATGCAAGTGTCAGCATGATTTTGCCGGCTTACACCGCCACCATTGACAGTGTGACAGAGATGCTTGTGGCAGAAAGCGTGATTGTTGGAAAGGTGCCGGAGGTTTATTTTGGCTCGGGTGGTGTGCTTAACTTCAGTCCAAAATGATTTTTTGGCAACTTGTGCTTGTCTTGAAGCAACAAGAACTGCAAGAAAAGAGGAAGGTTTTTTGATGGGAGAAATTCTTAGAAAAAAATCCTCTTTTTTTTATTTGCAAAATTGAAAAAATACCTCAATTTGCTTTTGCTTTTGCACACTTTTATTGTATAATCAATTTATATTTTAATTAAAGGAATTGTTATGGAAAAAAAAGAAACAAATTTGGAAAGCTTGGATGGGGTGGAAAAGACAAACGCCATGAGGTTTTTGTCGGCATTTAACAACATTGACTATGCCATCAAAACCCACCATGGTTTCAACCGCACCATGAGTTTTTCTGAGGTTGTGCGCAAAACTGTGGCATTTAATTTCACCGTGAGAAAATATGAGGAAGACCTTGTCAGTTTTGGTCGTCTTAGAAATGCAATTGTGCATGACAATGGGGATTATGTGATTGCCGAGCCGCACATTGAAGTGGTGGAAAAAATTGAGCTTATTGAAAGGCTTTTGACAACGCCTCCAAGGGCGTTGGATTCTGTTGCGCGAAGGGATGTGCTCATGGTGCATTCTTCAAAATCTATGCGTGAGGTGATTAAGCTGATTGCGTCGTCGTCATATTCCAACCTTCCTGTGTTTAACGACGAAAACGAAATTATTGGCGTGGCAAACAGTGCCAAAATTTTGGACGCGTTTGGAAAGTTTTTGCTTTCGGGAGGCAAGGAACAGGCATATTTGGATTCTGTGAAAATTGAGGATATGTTGTCCAAAATTGAAAACAGCAACTATTATGCTTTTGCCAACAAGGACATAACGGTGGAACAGGCACTTTCTTTGTTTCATCACAACTCCAAACTGCTTGCCATTTTGGTTACAAAAAATGGCGGGGCAAAGGAAAAGCCGCTGGGCATCATGACAAACTCGGATGTCTTGAAACTTAACAACATTTTGGAAGATTATTAAACTTTTGAATTTTTGTCTTTGCGCCTTGAAAAGAAAGAAGTGGCGCCAAAGGGGCGGCCATTTTTTGGGGGCTTTAAAGGGGCTTTGAGGAATTTTTAAGACAAGCAAGAACAAGCAATTTAAGAAGCAAAAAAAACACAAGAAAGCAAACAAGCCAACAACAAAAAAGAAAAGTTTTAAAGCAAAGCAAAACTTGAAGGGTAAGCACAATTTTAAAATACAAGAAAACATTTTTAGGAGAAAATATGAAAAAAGAACAAGCAGTGCCAAACTTTGTGGATATGGAAAAAGGCATTCTGAAATTTTGGAAAGACAACAAGTGTTTTGAAAAACTGAAAAACAAAAATGCGGGAAAACAGCGTTTTAAATTTTTGGACGGGCCTGCAACCGCCAACAATCGCCTTGGAGTGCATCACTTTTGGGGCAGAACTCTGAAGGATATGACCATTCGTTACAACGCGCTGAAGGGCAGAGATTGCCACTATCAAAATGGCTTTGACGCTCAGGGGCTTTGGGTGGAAGTGAATGTCGAAAAAGAGCTGGGCTTGAATGGCAAGCCAGACATTGTGAAATACGGAATTGACAAATTCACCAACAAGTGCATGGAGAGAGTGAAATATTTTGCCAATGAAATCACCAATCAATCGGTGCGAATGGGGCAGTGGATGGATTGGGACAACTCCTATCTCACCAACACAGACGAAAACATAACTTCCATTTGGCACTTTTTGAAAAGGTGTGATGAAAAAGGCTGGATTGTCAGGAAAAACAGGCCTATGGCATGGTGCCCTCGATGCGGAACAAGCCTTTCAGAGCATGAGATGAGCAGCTCTTATCATGAAGTGGAGCACACCGCTGTGTTTGTGAAGTTGCCTGTGAAAGGCAAAGACTTTAAGATGGTGGCTTGGACAACCACGCCTTGGACGCTTTCTGCCAATGTTGCGCTGGCCGTCAATCCAGATTTTGAATATGTGAAGGTGAACTTTGATGGCGACAACATTGTGTTGGGCAAAGACCGCCTTGGCGTGCTGAAAAAAGAAGTGAAAATTTTGGAAACCTTCAAGGGCAGCCAGCTTGTGGGGCTGACATATGAAACATGCTTTCCAGAGTTGAAAGAACAGCAGTTTGAGCACAAGATTGTGGCTTGGGATGAAGTGGATAAGTTGGAAGGCTCCTCTGTTGTGCATATTGCACCTGGTTGCGGCGCTGAAGACTTTGAATTGGGGCAAAAGCTGGGCCTTCCTGAAATTTGCCCAATCAACGAGCAAGGGGTTATGCTGGAAAACACAGGCTTTCTTGCTGGAAAAAAGACGACAGATGTGGTGGACTTGGTGGTGAACCGCCTTCAGGATGACGGCAAGCTGCTTTATTCGCACAAATATAAGCACTCATATCCATTTTGCTGGCGCTGTAAAACAGACCTTGTTTACAAATTGATTTCCGCTTGGTTCATCAAGATGGACGACATTCGTCCAATGGCACTGAAAGCCATTGAAGAAGTGGAGTTTAAGCCAGAATATGCCAAAAAGAGGATGATTGACTGGCTTAACAACATGGGAGATTGGAACATCTCCAGAAGCCGTTTTTATGGCTTGCCACTGCCATTTTATGTTTGCGAAAAATGCGGCAAAACGCATGTGATTGGAAGTTTGGAGGAGTTGAAAGCAAAGGCGGTGAACAAAGCGCTGGTGGAAAATTTGCCAAACATTCACAGGCCTTGGATTGACGAAATTAAGATAACTTGCCCTTGCGGTGAAGAACTTTCACGCGTGAGTGAAGTGGGAGATGTTTGGTTGGATGCGGGCATCACGCCATTCTCCACCAAAAAATATTTTTCTGACAAGAAGTTTTTTGAAGAAAACTTTCCAAGTGACTATGTGTGCGAGATGATTGAGCAAATCAAGCTGTGGTTTTATTCCATTCTCATCAACAGCGTGGTGCTGACGGGAAAGGCTCCATACAAAAAAGTGGTGACATACCAATATGTGAAGGACGAAAAGGGCGGAGAGTTTCACAAGAGTGGCGGAAACTCGCTGGATGCCGATGCTGTTGCCGACAAGGTGGGCGCGGATGTGATTAGATATCTCTATTGCTCCAGCTCTTTCTCAAACGAAATGAGATTTGGCTTCAACTTGACAGATGAGGCAAGAAGAAAGCTGTTGGGCTTTTGGAACATTTACACTTTCTTCAACACATATGCTTGCATTGACAATCCAGATGTTGCACACTTTGTGCCAAATTTGCAAGAGCTGGGTGTGTCCGACAGGTGGCTGATTGCCAGCATCAACAAGTTTGTGCAAGAAAGTGACAACAACTACGGCGAAGACAAAAACTTTTTGGTTGTGAAAGATTTTGAGAAGTTGGTGGATGACATCTCCAATTTCTATATTCGTGCCAACAGAAAGCGTTTTTGGAAAAGCGAGAACAAGCAAGACCAACTGACGGCTTATTGGTGCTTATATCACGCCATCAAAGCCATTGCTGGGGTTATGTGTCCAATCATTCCTTTTGTGACGGAATATATCTGGCAAAACATGGTGAGAGAAGTGGAAAAGGACGAGGCGGAGTGCATTATGCTTTCGGGCTTTCCAAGGCCATTTGAAGCAGACTTTGGCAACATCTTGCAAAACACTGCTGTGGCGCGTGACATCATGTCCACGGCGCTGAGGCTGAGGAATGAAAATCAAATCAAAATCAAGCAGCCACTTAGGGTGATGTATGTTGCTGGCGGAGAAAACACGCAGGCCGTGTTGCAAGATTTTTCTGGCATCATCAAGGAAGAGCTGAATGTCAAAACGTTGGAAGCGGTGACAGACGACGGAAAGTTTAATGACGAGTTTTTGTCTGTCAATTTCAAGAATGCGGGCGCGGTGCTTAAAGGGCGGGTGCAGCAGCTTAAGACGGCGCTGGGGCAGCTTTCTGAAGAAGAAAACACAAAGGCTGTGGAAGGCTTTAAGGCTGGAAAAGTGGATGTGGCAGAGTTTGTGGGCTTGGACAGCAGTCTTTTCAATTTGGAGAAAAAGCCAAAGGCGGATTTTGTGGTTGCGCATGAAAACGGCAACACCGTTGTGCTGGACATCACCTTGGATGAAGACTTGATTTTGGAAGGGTTATATCGCGAGTTTGTGCGTGCGCTTCAGGTGCTTAGAAAGGATGCGGGCTTTGAAATTGACGACAGAATTTATGCATATTTTGAAACGGCTGACGAGCAGCTTGCAACCATGCTTTACAACTTCATGCAAAAAATCAAGCAAGAGGTGCTCATCAAGCGCGCGGTTGAAGACATTGCAAAGCCTGCAATTGAAAAAAATGTGGAAGTGGGCGAAAGCTTCATCATTGTCAAACTTGAAAAAGTTTGTGATGAGGGAAACGCTTAAGCAAGCAGACGCGAGCTGAAAAAGCGGACAAAGATGTTTTTGAGGCTGTGTTTGCACAAAAAGAAACTTTGCTGCAACAAAAACAAATTTGCAGCAGAAAAGAAAAGCAAATACAAAAGCAAAATGGCAAAAAGAAAAGGAGAAAAGTTTTGAGGATTGCAGACTCTTGGACTGACTTTAAAGTGCTTGCCACGGGTGATGGCGAAAAGCTGGAAAGTTGGGGTGGCATCAGCTTGCTGCGCCCAGACCCACAGGTGATTTGGCACAAAAAGAAAGATTTAAAGAAGGGCGTTGACGCGTTTTATGAGCGCAAGGAAGGCGGCGGGCTTTGGCACTTTAACAAAACTCTTCCACAGCAGTGGACTGTGAGTTGGCAGGGGATGAAGTTTGTTGTCAAGCCCATGGGCTTTAAGCACACTGGCATCTTTCCAGAGCAGGCGGTTAACTGGCAGATGATGAGCCAGCTGATTGAAAGCGCTGGGCGGGAAATTAAGGTGCTAAACTTGTTTGCTTACACTGGCGGGGCGTCGGTGGCGTGCAGCAAAGCGGGCGGCTTGGTGACCCATGTGGACGCCAGCAAAGGCATGGTGGAGCGCGCAAAAGAAAACGCCAAACTCAACGGCATTTCCAACATCCGCTTTATTGTGGATGATTGCGGAAAGTTTATCGAGCGGGAAATTCGCCGTGGCAACACCTATGACGCCATAATTATGGACCCACCAAGTTATGGCCGCGGGCCAAGCGGAGAGATGTGGAAATTGGAGGACAATTTGGCAGACTTTGTGCAGCTTTGCAAGGGGGTGCTGTCGCAAAAGCCGCTGTTTGTGCTCATCAATTCATACACCACCGGCTTGCAGCCAACGGTGATTGCCAACATCTTGAAAAGCGTGTTTGGAAACGAAAATGTGCAGGCGGACGAAATTGGTTTGCCAACAGACGAAGGGCTGATTTTGCCTTGTGGGGCAAGTGGAGTTAAGATATGGAAAATTTGACGGAAAATCTTACGGTTTTGTATGAAGACAATCAAATTGTGGTGGTGATTAAGCCGCACAATGTGCCAAGCGCGCCAGATGCAAGTGGAGATGAAGATATGCTTTCAATGGTGAAGGCATATGTCAAAGAGAAATATAACAAGCAAGGCGAGGCCTTCATTGGGCTGGTGCACAGGCTGGACAGGCCAACGGGCGGAATTATGGTGTTTGCAAGAAATTCCAAGTCTGCCAAAAGGCTGGCAGAGCAGTTTGGCACGCACAGCGTGGAGAAGGTGTATTATGCCATCACCAGAGGTGTTGTCAAAATCAAAACGCAGCAGCTTGTGAATTTCTTGAAAAAGGATGAAAAGGAAAACATTGTCAAAATTGTGCCAATGGGCGAGAACGGCGCAAAGAAGGCAGAGCTGGTTTATTCGCTTTTGGAGGACAACGGCGCTGAAAGCTTGCTGGAAGTGAAAATCTTGACAGGCAGAAGCCATCAAATTAGGTTGCAGCTTGCCAACATCGGCTTTCCGCTTGTGGGAGATGTTAAATATGGCAAAGAAAAAGGCCGCACGGGTGCGTTGGGGCTTTGGGCAGGAAAACTTTCTTTTTCTCATCCAACCACCAAGCAGAAACTCACCTTTTGGGCTTGCCCAGACCAAACAAAAGAGCCATGGAAGAAATTTAGGATGGAAAAATATTTCTCAAGATGATTTGAGGCTTTTAGGAGGGGTTTATGAAAGAAAGAAAGCAAATTGAAGAGCGGTTTAAGTGGAATTTGACAAAGTTTTGCAAAAGCGACGAAGAATTTTATGAAAGGCTGAATGCTGTTGCCAAAAAGATTGAACAGTTTAAAGTTTTTGAAGGGAAGCTTGAAGACGATAAGCTTCTTTTTCAGTGCCTTCAGTTTGAAATTGAGGTGTTTGAAGAGTTTTCGCTGATTGCAATTTATGCGGGGCTGAGATTGTGTGAAGACAATGCAAATCAAAAGGCAAACGAGATGAACGAAAAAGTTAGCATGGTGGCTTCCAAGCTTTCCACTGCCACAACATTTGTGGAGGTGGAACTTTCCAAGTTCAGCACCCAAAAATTGATGGCGCTGCAAAAGGACGGCAAATTCAAAAACTATGAAAGATATTTTGAAAGCATTCTGCGCCACAAAAAGCACACATTGTCCAAAAATGAAGAGCTTTTGCTTTCAAAACTGGGCGAGTTTGCAGGCGGATTTTCTGAAAACTTTGACAAATTTTCGGATGTGGATTTGAAGTTTGATGCCATATCAGACAGCAAAGGGAAGTTGCACGAATTCAATCAATCCAACTATACGCTTTTTGCTGAAAGCAAAGACAGAACACTGCGCGAAAATGCCTTCAAGCAAATCAACGGCAAGCGCGGAGAGTTCATCAACTTCTTGGCAAGCAATTACATCAATGATGTGAAAGAAGATTGCGTTTTTGCCAAGATAAGAAAGCACAAAAGCGCGCTTTCGCATGCCATTTACAACGAGGAAGCCAGCGAAGAAGTTTACAACATGCTGATTAAAAAAGTGCGTGAAAATGTCGGCTTGCAGGCAAGATATTTTGAAATCAAGCGCAAGATGCTGGGGCTGGATAAGTTTGCCATATATGACATCTTTGCTCCAGTTTCAAGTCAGTCAAGCAAAAAATATTCTTATGAAGAGGCAATTCAGCTGATTAAAGAGGCGGTTGAGCCGCTTGGGGAAGAATATGTCAAGCTTATTCAGAGGGCGAAGGACGAGCGCTGGATTGACCTATTGCCAAACAAAAACAAAGACAGCGGCGCGTTTTCCAACAGCACCTATGGCGCAACACCTGTGGTGCTGATGAACTTTGAGGGCAATTTGGAAAGTGTGTTTACGCTTGCGCACGAACTTGGGCATGCCATGCACAGCTTTCTTTCCAATCAAGCGCAGCCAATTCAAACGGCTGACTATGTGATTTTTGTTGCTGAGGTTGCCAGCACCACCAACGAGATGTTGCTGCTGCAACTGCTGCTTAAAAAGGCAAAAACCAATGCCGAAAAAATCAGGCTTTATGACTATTTTCTGAAAGAGGTGAGAAGTTGCATATTCAGACAAACCATGTTTGCGGAGTTTGAGCAGTTTGCGCATGAGGAATATGAAAAAGAAAATCCTCTTTCTGCCCAGCTTTTATGCGACAAATATGAGCAACTCAACAACTTCTATTATGGCAAAAAAGTGAAGCAAATTAAAGAGATGCGCTTTGAATGGGCAAGAATTCCGCATTTCTACAGAAGCTTTTATGTGTATAAATATGCAACAGGGTTGATTTGTGCAATTAAAATTGCAGGCAAGCTGCTTGAGGAAGAAGGCTTTGCAAAAAAATATCTTGCCTTTCTTTCTTCAGGTTGCAGTCAAGACCCAATTTCGCTGCTTAAAATAGCGGATTGCGACCTGACGCAAGAGCAAACTTTTGACGATGCTTTTGCAATTTGTGCCGACTTCATTTCAAAATGGGAAAAACTTTTGTGAAGAGGACGCTTATGGCAATCTGTGCATAAACATTTGAAATGCTGCATAAATATGCAAAAAATAGGAGTTTTTAAGACTCCTATTTTTTGGTTCCATCATTTTCATGGCAGAGCGCTGAAATTGTAATTATCTGCAATTTCTTGAGTTGCCATTTGCAATGAGAAATCCAATCGCAAAATAAAGGATGTTGTCACTCAAGCAAATCTGATTGCACCCATGTTGAGGGGGATGACATGGGGGTGGACAGCATGGTGACCATGGATGTGAATGGCAGCCACAAGGTGGTGGCGGACAGCATCCACAAAATGGACGCAAATCTTGATGACAACCGGGGCAATATCTTGTTGAGTAGTTCATTTGTTTGCCTCCAAGTGTCACAAAAGTTTGTGACAGACAAGAGCCTTTGTGTTTGTTGCTTAAAAACCTGAGATGTTTTTTTGCAACCAATTAAAAACCCTTGTCTTATTATCAATGTATGAGAGTTTGGCAAATGTGTGCCAAAGTTTTGAAAAAAATTTTTTGTGTGCTAAAATGTTTACATGAGATTGGATGTGGAACTTGCCCAGCGAAAGATTTATGGCTCACGAGAAAAGGCAAAGCAGGCAGTGGAAAGTGGAAGAGTGTTGGTGAATGGAAAGGTTGTCACAAAGCCTTCTTTTGTTGTTGACGAAACGGCAGTTTTGCAGGGCTTGCCATTTGAGTTTGTTTCTCGCGGTGGCTTTAAACTGCAAAAGGCGCTGGAGAAGTTTGAAATTGACCTGTTGGGCAAAACTGTGCTGGACATTGGCGCATCCACAGGTGGGTTTACGGACGTTTGTTTGCAAAATGGCGCCAAAAAAGTGTATGCTGTGGACACTGGCGAGGGGCAGTTGGTGCAGCAACTTGCAACTGACAAAAGGGTTGTCAATCTGGAAAAAACCAATTTTCTTGCGCTGCCAAAAGAAAAGTTTGCAGGCGTGCAGTTTGTGTGCATTGATGTTTCGTTTGTCAGCATAACAAAACTTGTGCCAAAACTTGCCACTGATTTTTCAAGCGGCGTGGAAATTGTGGCGCTGATTAAACCGCAGTTTGAGTGTGGTTTGCAATATGCAAAAAAGCACAAAGGAATTGTGAAAGACGAAAAGATGCACAAGAAAATTGTGGAAAGCGTGACAGAATGTTTTGAAAACTTTGGCTTTGTGTGTTGCGCAATCATTCCTTCGCCAATCAAGGGCGGCGACGGCAACACAGAATTTTTGCTGTGGGCAAAAAAATAAAAAACTTTGGCAAAACCGAAAAAAAGAAAAGAGGGGGAAATTTAACCCTCTTTTTTGTTGAATTTTTTTGTGGAAACTTGAGTGATGACAGCGTCTGAAAACAGCTTTTTAAAGAAGTTGAAAAGCTTGTATTGTTTGCCGATGACATAGCGAGGCTTAAGTTTTTTCTTTTCGCAAACTTGCAGAATTTTTTTGATGGCATATTGCTGTGGCATACGCCTTTTTTCGCTTTTTACTGTTGGCTTTGTGGAGGTTTCGATGGATTTTCCATATCGCTCGTTGGTGTCATAAACTTTCACGCGGTTTTCGGTGAAGTTTGTTCTCACATCTCCTGGGCAAATGGAGGTGACTTGAATGTTGGTGTGGGCAAGTTCCATCCTAAGCCCATGTGCAAAACTGTCCACTGCTGCCTTGCTGGCAGAATAATATGTGCGAAATGGCACAGGAAACAGTGCAGTGGCAGAAGCAATCACCACAATTTTGCTGCTTTTTGGATTCATCATGGGAATGGCATATTTGCAGGCGTTTGCCGTGCCAAAAAAGTTTACGTCAAACTGTTTTTTTGTGGCTTGCTCTCCCAAAAGCTCAACCGCTCCGCTGATGCCATAGCCAGCGCTGGTGATGAGCATGTCAATTTCGCCGTGGTTGAGATATATTTCATCAAAGGCTGCCTTAAGTTTTTTGTGGTCGGCAACATCAATGGCATAGTCTTTTCCGTCAAGTGAGATGTCAATCACAACATCTCCTTTTTTTTCAAACATCTCTTTCAGCCCTTTTCCAAGCCCGCTGGAAGCACCAGTGATGACAATGGTTCGTTTTTCAATTCTCATACGCACCCCTAATATGATATATAATAATATATTTATTGTATTTTTCAAAATAAATTTGACAAATATTTTATAGGATGTTATCATATTTTAGTATTGTTTCAGTTTTACTGCAGTGTTGGTTGGGAGGTGAGAGTATGTATATGAACAAAACCAAAAGAAACTTGATTTTGGCTTCGGCAATTGTCAATTTGGTTGGGGTGTCCGTAAGTTTGATTATGTCCATTCTGTTGGTGGTGAAAAACGACGCCATCAAGGAATATTTGGATTTATATTACATTGTGACATATTCAACCAACATAGTCTATGCCGTAATTTCATTTGCGGCAGGGCTTGCGGGAAGCATACTTTTGTTGTGCTCCATCCGCAGCAAGGGCAAATATTTCAGAACTTCTCAGATGATTTACATCATTGGCTTTGTGATTATTGTCATTTTTGGAAGTTTTGTGTCTTGGGTTTTGTTGTTCATTTCAATGTTCATTCCTGACATTGTGGTGATGAACACCAAAAGCGAAGTTAAGAAAGAAGAAATTTTGGAAGAAAAGGCCTATGCAGAAAAGAAAAAGCGCATTGAAGATTTGAAGAGAATGCGCGACAATGGCTTGATTTCTGAAGAGGAATACAAAGAAAAATTGTTTGAATTGTTATAGTTTGAAAAAAATATAATAAACACAAGATATGGTGTGATATGCAGTGCATACTACACCATATTTTTCTTGTAAGCTTTATAATCTGTTCTCTCTTTTTGCTTTGAAAAAATTGGAAAGAAGCGCAGAGCATTCTTTTTCATGCGTTTTGTCTTGGGCAAAGCTGCACTTGTGATTCAGCCTTGAGCTGGAGAGGATTTGTTGCATGAGGTTGTCATTGGAAGTTTTTTCTTGGCAAGCATAGGTGAGCTTTGAAATGCGGGCGTTGGAAATTGCACCTGCGCACATTGGGCAGGGCTCCAGCGTGACAAACATTTCACAATTTTCCAGACGCCAAGAGTGAAGCTTTTTGCAAGCTTTGTTGATTGCCACAATTTCTGCGTGCAGCAGCGCGTTTTGTTTCTTTTCGCGCACATTGTGTCCTTTTGCAATGATTTTTCCGTTTTGCACAATCACAGCGCCGATGGGAACTTCATTTTTCTTTAAAGATTTGTTTGCCTCTTTTATGGCTTCTTGCATAAAATCCATGGGGTTTTCCTTTTTTGTCCTTTATATTTTAAAACAAAAAATTGTTTTTGTCCAGCAGAAATGTTGTCTTTTTGTTGTGTTTTAAAAAATTTTGTGATATACTTTGCATTATGGAAAATTCAAATGAAATTAAACAAACGAAGAATGTTTTTGCAAAAAGAAATTTTTACACAATTAAAGACAGCGGGCTGGTTTATGTGTTTGCACTGATTTTGCCTTTTGTTGTTGGGTTGGTGTATGCCTTTTTGGCGCTTTTGATTGCGCCAAAGTTTGGCTGGACAGGCGAGAATGTGCTGGAAAACTTAAGCACGCACATTGGCTATCTTTTGCCTTCACTGCTGCTTACGCAGTTTTGTTTTTTGAGCATATATTTTGCTTATCACGGCGCAGCAAAAATCTCTTTAAGCGCTTGCAAACTTCAGTTTAAGAAGACAAATCCGCTGACGGCTTTCATTTGTGTTGCCGTGGGCGTGATTTGTGTGTTTGGCTTTGTTTGGCTGTTTGAAGGCTGCCTTGGCGGGCTTTATTCCAAACTTGGGCTTAACTCTTCCATTGATGTGCCAATTTCAAATGTTGGCTGGCTGTTTTTGTGGCTGGTTGTTTTGGGAATTGTGCCAGCAATCTGCGAAGAGCTGATTTTTAGAGGAGTGATTTTTCAAGGGTTGCGCCAAAAACTGCCTGCTGGTGCCAGCATTGTTTTGTGCGGCCTTTTGTTTGCACTTACGCATCAAAATGTCACGCAGTTGCTTTACACCTTCTTGCTTGGATGCATCCTTTCGTTTGTGATGGAAAAAACGGGCAATTTGATTTATCCAATTTTGATTCATCTTTTCAACAATGTTTCCACCATCGTCTTCAGCTTTTTGATTGCAAAGCATCAGGTTGCTTTCCCAACAATGTGGTGGGGCTGGATTTTGGCAATTTTGGTGGCGGCAGCAACCTTTGCAATTTTGTGGCTGATTTACTTTTTATATTTAAGAAAAAAGCCAAAGCAAGAAGTTGAAAAGGTGGGGCAAGAGCCAACAAATTCTGCTGCTATGGTGGGCAAATTGCCACTTTCCATGGTGTGCGGCATTATTTTTTGTGTGATTATGATTGTTATAAATGTCATTGCATGAGCGTAAAATATATCATACTGCGTTTTGATTTTAAGGAATTTTGATATGTCAAAGAAGATAAGCTTCAACACCAATCTCATTTATTTTATTGTGCTTTCAATTTTTGTTGTGCTGAGAATTTGTTCCAACTTTGGGCTGTTTGCCTTTTTGGGGGATTATGCAGGCTTTGTGCTGGGAATTTTCACACAAGTTGGAATTATTTTTCTGTTGCCCTTTGTTCTGTTTAAAATTTTAAATAAGAAATCCCCAAAACAAGTTTTTGCTTTCTTCAATTTTAGAAAAGTGTCTTCAAAAACGGTGATTTTGGCTGTTGTTCTTGGCGTGGTGGTGTTTGTGCTTAACATCTTTGTGTCCAGCTTTTTCAACGGCATCATTCAGTTTTGGGGATATAAGCCTTCTGCGCCTTCAGGCAGCTCGCTTCCATCCACGTGGTGGGTGCTGATTTTGAATTTGCTTGTGACAGCGGTTTTGCCTGGCATCTGCGAAGAAACTTTGCACAGAGGGATGCTTCTGAATGGCAACAGCAATTTGGGCGTAAGAAAAACCGTGCTTGTTTCTGGGCTTTTGTTTGGGCTTTTGCACTTGAACATCGAGCAGTTTTTCTATGCCAGCATCATTGGCATATTTTTGGGATATCTTTGCATGTTTTGCAACAGCATCTATCCTTGCATTATTGTGCATTTCATGAACAATGCCCTGAGCGTGTTTCTTTCTTTTGCCAGAACCAAGGGCTGGGCAGTGGGCAACATTTTTGAGGGGCTTTCAAAAATCTTGTTGTCAAAACCGGTGATTGGCTTTGTTTTGTTGGTGGTGCTGCTTTTGATTTTGTTGATGTTGGCTTGGGAAATTGTGAAATATATGATTGTGGACAATTTTGAATATAACTTTGGCAAACGCCAGAAAGAGCTGACAAACAAGGCAATCAGAGAGAGATTTTTTAAACAGGTTGAGTGCATCAAAAGCAACGAAGATGTGCAAAAGAACATCTATTCGGTGGAAAAGGATGTGCTGCTGGTTGACTTTGCGCAATTTCTTGACATTGTCAGCAAGGAGATGGAGAATGAAAATCAAGCACAGGGCAAGCCAGCTGACCTTGGTAAGCAAATGGAAAAAATGGAGCTGAGAACAAAAATTTTGCTGTGGGGAAGCTTTGCGCTTTCTGCCATTGTGACAATTATGACATTCATTTGGGGGCTTTTCAGATGACAATAAATTTGGTGTGCGTGGGAAATTTGAAGGAAAAATTTTCTAAGGAAGCGCAGGCGGAATATCTAAAAAGATTGTCCGCTTTTTGTAAGGTGAATGTGATTGAACTTAAGGAGCAAAATCAGCTGGAAAATCCTGCCCTCATCATTGAAAAAGAGGGCGAGCAGATTTTACATAACCTCAAAGGCTTTTGCGTGTTGTGCGATATTGGTTCAAAGCAGTTTTCAAGCGAAGCGTTTGCCGAAAGGCTGTCTCTTCTCATGCAAAAAACCTCCGTCATCACCTTTGTTGTGGGCGGAAGCTTTGGAGTGAGTGAGAAGGTGAGAAGCGCTTGCAATGAAAGGATTTCATTTTCGCAAATGACCTTTCCTCACAACCTCTTTCGCATTATGCTGCTTGAGCAGATTTATCGAGCTTTCACAATTTTGAATGGAAAAAGCTATCACAAATGATGGCTCTTTCTTTTTCTTTGTTTAATTTGCTTTGCTTTTTGAAAAGGCGCAAATTTTTTCCATAACTTTGCCGCTTGTTTGCGCAGATTTGCATCTAAATGATTAAAAATGTTTAACTTTTTGCTTTACAAATGCGCCCGCAAAATGTTAAACTTGAGATACATTGGAGGTGCTATGGTTTTTAGCTCGATGACTTTCTTGTGGATTTTCCTGCCGATTGTTCTGTTGTTGAACTATTGCTTTTCTTTTATCAAAAATGAAAAGGTAAAGTTTTTGTGCAAAAACATCAACCTTCTTGTTGCCAGCCTTGTGTTTTATGCGGGCGGTGGGTTTTGGTATCTTTTGGTTATGCTGGGCTCAATTACGGGCAACTATCTGTTTGCGCTTTGGGTTAATCATGCCGACAAAAAATATGTCAAATACAAAAAAGTCATCTTTGCGTTTGCCTTGATTTTCAACCTTGGAATTTTGTTTTATTTTAAATACACCAACTTTTTCATAAGCATAATTGAAAACATTGCCAACATGAACTTTGGGCTGAAAGAGGTGATTTTGCCAATTGGAATTTCTTTTTTTACCTTTCAGGCGATGTCTTATGTGATTGACGTATATCTTGGCAAGGTGCAGTGTCAAAAAAACTTCATGCTGTTGGCTTTGTATGTTTCGCTGTTTCCTCAGCTGGTGGCGGGACCAATTGTTAAATACAGCGATGTGGAAGAGCAGCTTAAACGCCGTACAGAAACTGTGGACAAGTTCACTCAGGGCATAAAGCGCTTCATATATGGGCTGGCAAAGAAGGTTATTGTGGCAAATGTTGTGGGGCAGGTGGCAGAAACGGTGTTTTCAAATGACCCGTCCGCGCTTGGCACAGGCGCCGCTTGGATTGGCATTTTGTGTTATAGCATTCAGATTTATTTTGATTTCAGCGGCTATTCTGACATGGCAATCGGGCTGGGCAAGATGTTTGGCTTTGAGTTTGTTGAAAACTTTAACTATCCATACATGGCAACCTCTGTGCAGAACTTTTGGAGAAGGTGGCACATTTCGCTGTCTTCTTGGTTTAAGGAATATGTTTACATCCCTTTGGGTGGAAATCGCAAAGGCAAATTTAGAACTTACATAAATTTGTTTATTGTTTTTCTGCTGACCGGCATTTGGCATGGCGCCAACTTCACCTTTTTGCTTTGGGGCGTATTTTATGGAATATTTTTGGTGATTGAGCGTCTGTTTTTTGGAAAATGGCTGCAGAAAAACAAGTTTAAAATTGCAAATTGGCTTTACACAATGCTGGTTGTGATTTTGTTGTGGGTGTTTTTCCGCGCGCCGGATGTGCTTTATGCCTTCCGTTATATTGGCAAGATGTTTGACTTCTCTGCGGGCACCATAAGCATACCTCAAACCATAAACTTGTGGCAGTGGTTTATTTTGCTTATGGGAATGCTGTTTTGCGGGCCAATGCAAAGGGCGTTTTCAAAGCTGTATGCGAAGGTGAAGGACAAAACTTGGTTTTTTTTGGTGGACTTCTGCTTTCAGATTTTGCTGTTGGTGCTTTGCGTGGTGCTTCTCATCAACAGCACTTTCAATCCGTTCATATATTTTCAATTTTAAGGAGGGACAATGAAAAAGAAAATTGCGGCAATTGTGATATTCATCTTTGTTTTAGTGTTTCCAATGGTGTCTTGGCCAATGCTTTTTCCTTTGGACAAAACGGAAATTAACGAAAATCGTCCACCCAAAAAGTTTCCGTCTTTCAGCAACAGCTTCATTTCGGAGTTTGACGAGTTTTTCACCGACCATGTGCCTTTCAGAAACAACTACATCAAAGCATATTCGGCTTTTGAAGTTTGGTTGAATGGGCTTTATGCAAAAATTTTGGATAAACTTAATGTGCCTTATTATGTTTCAAAAAATAATGTGCTTTTTGGGAAGGAAGATTGGTTGTTTTTTCTTGGCGACAACAGCTTAAGTTATTATCAGGGCACAAATCTTCCAACTGAAGAAGAACTTGCAAGTTTTGTTGAAAAGGCTGAGAAAGTAAATAATTATTTTGTTTCTCAGGGCAAAGAGTTTAAGATTTTCATTGCGCCAAACAAAGACCAAATTTATTTCGAATTTTTGCCAAATGGGATAAGCGTGAAAAACTCAACAAAGCGCATTGATATGATTGTGGATTATTTTCAAAAGCATTCTAATGTGGAAGTGATTTATCCAAAGCAACAACTTATTGCCAGCAAGGAAAATTGTCAATTGTATTATAAGTGCGACACGCACTGGAATCATGCGGGTGGTTATTATGGCACATTGCCGCTTTTGGATGCCTTAAACATCCAAAGAGGCGAGGTTATTATGGAAAAAATTCCATATTCAAGCGGTGACATGCTGAACATGATTGCGGGCAATCCAGTGGAAGACCTTGATTTTAATGTCAATTACAGACCAGAGTTTTCTGCTGACATCAAATTTTCAAACGAGCAATATTATTGCACCAGCACAAATCCAAATGGAAAAAATTTGTTTTTGCTTGGCGATTCATTCAGACACAGCATGGTGCCAATCCTTTCAAAGGAATTTACAAAATCTGTGTTTAACACAAGAAACTCCTTCGCTGCTGGGGCGCTGTATGAAACAGAATTTGCTCAAGCTGATACAATTATTTTTGAGTGTGTTGAAAGATATGAGCAATATATGTTTGGTGCTAATGAAGTGTTTGACACTTTCATTAAACTGTATAATTTATAGACTTGTTTTCTTGCAAAACAATCTGAAAAAGTGAGCAAAAATGCTTGCTTTTTTGTTTTTATTATGATAATATATCAAAGTCATTGAGACAAATATGCACTTGGCGTGGATTTTGAAATTTGTTGCCTGAAAGCAGTCATCCTTATGTTTTTTAAATTTTGAAAGTCGAATTTGGATGTCTTGCAAAAAAATCTGTTTGGATTTTTGGGTTGATTTCAAGAGTGAATGCGCTGGGGAAGAGACAAAAACAAGGAGGTTATTTAAGTTATGTCAGTTATTTCAATGAAACAACTTCTGGAGGCAGGTGTTCACTTTGGTCATCAGACAAGAAAGTGGAACCCAAAGATGAAGAAATACATTTTCACAGCAAGAAATGACATTCACATCATTAATCTGGAAGTGACATCCGAGCAAGTTGACAAAGCGTACACATTTGTGCGTGACGTTGCTGCAAGCGGAAAAAATGTGCTGTTTGTGGGCACAAAAAAGCAAGCACAAGAAGCTGTTAAGGAAGAGGCAGAAAGATGCGGAATGTATTTTGTCAACACTCGTTGGCTTGGGGGCACACTCACCAACTTCAAGACAATCAGAAACCGCATTGAAAGGCTCAACAAACTCAACCAAATGGAAAAGGTTGGCGAGTTTGAATTGTTGCCAAAGAAGGAAGTTGCTCTTTTGAAGCAAGAAAGAGATAAGCTTGAAAAAAATCTTGGCGGAATTAAAGACATGAGAGATTTGCCGGGCGTTATTTTTGTGGTGGACCCATCCAGCGAAAAAATCTGCGTTCACGAAGCAAAAATTTTACACATCCCAGTTGTCAGCCTTGTTGACACCAACTGCGACCCAAGCAATGTTGATGTTGTCATTCCTGGAAACGACGATGCCATCCGTTCTGTAAAACTGATTGCTGCAGCTTTGGCAGACGCTGTGATTGAGGCAAGAGAAGGCGTGTCTTTGAAGAAAGATGAAGAAGAAGCGCAAGAAGAAAATGTTGACCTTGAAAGCCTTTTGGGGCAAGTTAAGCCAAGTGTTGAACAGGCTGAAGCAGGCGAAGAGAAAAAAGTTGCAAAAAAGCCTGCCAAGAAAAAGGTTGCTCCAAAAAAGCAAGAGGCTGCTGAAAAAGCATCTGAAGAAGTTACACAAACCGAAAACACAACCGCTGATGCTGAATGATTTTGTTGCAAAAAAAATTAAAAGAAAATTTTGGGCGTCAACAAGACGCAAAAGGAGAGAAAGATTATGAGTTTCACTGCACAAGATGTTGCAAAACTGAGAGCGCAAACAGGCGTTGGCATGATGGAATGCAAAAAGGCACTGACAGATGCCAATGGTGATTTTGAAAAAGCCGTTGTGCTTTTGAGAGAAAGAGGCTTGAAGGCTGTGGACAAAAAACAGGGCAGAATTGCTTCTGAAGGGCTTGTTCAATCATACATCCACATGGGTGGCAGAATTGGCGTTTTGGTGGAAGTTAACTGCGAAACAGACTTTGTTGCCAAAAGCGATGATTTCCAAAATTTGGTTAAAGACATTGCAATGCACATTGCTGCCGCTGCACCAAAATATGTTTCTGAAACAGAGGTTGACCCATCTGAACTTGAAAACGAGAAAAACATTCTTCGCGCTCAAGCTCTCAACGAGGGCAAGCCTGCTGCCATTGTTGACAAAATGGTTGACGGAAGAGTTAAGAAGTTTTATGAAGACGTTTGCCTTCTCAATCAACACTTTGTTAAAAATTCAGACATAACAATCAAAGATTTGCTTACAGAAGCAACTCTCAAGATTGGAGAAAAAATTTCCATCCGCAGATTTGTTCGCTATGAACTTGGCGAAGGCATGGAAAAGAGAAACGACAACCTTGCTGAAGAAGTTGCAAAGCAAATGTCAGGAAATAACTAAATATTTAAAAACGGCAAATTTGCCGTTTTTTCTTTGCCTTTTTTGTTGCGAATTTGTTTGGAAAAATGTGTTTTGGTGTGCTACAATAAATTGATTTATAATCGCACATTTGTGCAAAAGGAGAAAATTATGAACGAAATGGTTGAAGAAATTTTTGCCACACTCAAGCAAGACCTTGAAAAAGCATATTTGCATCAGCAAAACGAATATCTTGTTATTAGGGCTGGCAGAGCAAATCCACACATCTTGGACAAGGTGATGGTGGAATATTATGGCGTGCCAACACCAATTGTGCAAATGGCAACCATCACGGTTTCGGAAGCAAGAATTTTGAACATCAGCGTTTGGGATGCATCACAGCTGAAAAATGTTGAAAAGGCAATTTCGCAGTCGGACATTGGCATCACTCCAACTGACGACGGCAAGACAATCAGACTGGTGTTTCCACAGCTGACAGAGGAAAGAAGAAAGGAAATTGTCAAAAATGTCAAAAAAATCTGTGAAGAAACAAAGGTTGCAATGCGTGCAGCACGCCGTGACGCTTTGGATATGCTGAAAGATTTGAAAAAAGACAGCGAAATTTCTGAAGACGAATTCAACGCCTATGAAAAAGAAGTTCAGAAGAACATTGACAAATACACAGACAGTGCAGACAAACAGGCGGACGAAAAAGAGCAAGAGATTATGACAGTTTGATGCTGCATCAAAGATTTTGGTTGCAAGGCGGCTTTGCCAAGCGCCTAAACTTTGGTTCCTTGTCCGCTCTTTCGCTGTTGATGCAAGAATATAAACAATTTTTGACTTTTGCAGTTTAAGATAAGAGAGTGGCGTCTCAATATGCACAGAAGACCGACACGAAAATTTAAGGGTTTATATGTTTAAAAAGAAAAGAGAATTTAAGGTTTTGCCAACGCACATTGCGTTTATCATGGATGGAAATCGTCGTTGGGCAAAACAGCGCGGGCTCAACAAGATGCTGGGGCATAAGCAGGGTGCTGTTGCCATGAAGAAGATTGTTGACCAACTTGCAGAGCTGGATGGTGTTAAATATGCATCCTTTTTTGCTTTTTCAACCGAAAATTGGAACAGAGAACCGCGCGAAATTGAATATTTATTTCAGCTTATTCGCAACTTTGTGAAGGACAATGAGGCGGATTGCGAAAAGAAAAACATTCGCCTTAGGACAATTGGTGACAACTCGCGGCTTCCTGAAGACTTGCAAGAGGTGATTGCAAATGCTGAAAAATCCACCCAAGACAACACCGGCTTGGTTGTGAATTTGGCAATCAACTATGGCGGGCGAGATGACATTGTGCAAGCTGTGAACAAGCTGATTGAAAAAGGCGAAGCGGTGAGCATTGAAAGTTTGAAAGAAAACTTATATTCTGCTCCTGCGCCAGATATCGACCTTTTGATTAGAACCAGCGGCGAGATGAGGGTTTCCAACTTTATGCTTTTTCAAATGGCATACAGCGAGTTTTATTTCACAAAAAAACATTGGCCAGAGTTTGACAAGGCCGAGCTTATGAAGGCTTTGCAAGAGTTTGCAAAGAGAAACAGAAGATTTGGAGGAAAATAGATGAAAAAAAGAGTTTACACATCCATTGCAATTGTCATCAGTTTGGTGCTTTTGTTTGTGCTTAAGTTTTATGTAAGCGACTTTTTCTTTGACGCGTTTTTTGGTGCTATTGCATGCTTTGCTGCATTTGAAATGTCCAGACTTTTAAGCAAAATTGGAAAATACAACTATTTATATCTCTCCACAGCCTTTCCGTTGCTGATTTTGGCAATGAATATTGGCGGGATGTATATTGCTGAAATGAAGCAAAGCTATTTTTGGGTGCTTTATACCATTTTGATTGACCTTGGAATTGTGGTTTTGGTCACTTTTGGCGCATTTTTGTTTGGACTTTGCAGAAAAAAGAAGATTTTGAATGAAATGTCTGTGAGAGAAATCAACGATTCTGTCACAAAATTTGCGTTTATGAAAGCGCTTCACACCGCTGTTGCATTTTTATATCCAGCTTTTTTGTTTATGTTTTTCATCTTCATCAATCATCTTGACATGATGCCACTTGGCAGACTGGAAGGAATTGAAAGCAAGGTGAGCGTGTTTGCGGTTTTGACGGCGTTTATCATTCCAATGCTGACAGACACTTTTGCAATGTTGACGGGCTCTGTGATTGGGGGCAAAAAGCTTTGTCCAAAAGTCAGCCCAAATAAAACCATTTCAGGCTCGGTTGGCGGCGTGCTTTGGTGCGTGCTTTTTGGCGCATGCGTATATCTCATCTTTGGCTGCATGCCAGCCTTTGAGGCGTTTATTGATGTGTTTCCAATTTGGGCATATCTTTTGATTGTGTTGATTGGCTCTTGCGTTGCGCAGGGCGGCGATTTGATTGAATCTGTCATCAAGCGCAGGGCAAAGGTTTCGGACAGTGGCAAAATCTTGCCGGGGCATGGCGGAATGTTGGACAGAATTGACAGCTATATTTTTATGGCTCCTTACATCTTGATTGCCTTTTGGATTTTTGCAATTTAATTCACAAAAGACCTACACAGATTTTGAGGATTTGATATGATTGTTTTGTACATTTTGCTTGCAGTTGTCATCTTGCTTTTCATGGTGCTTATTCATGAATTTGGACATTATATTGCCGGCAAAATTTTGAAATTTAAGATTACTGAATTTTCCATTGGATTTGGCTTTCCAATCTTTTCTCGCACCAGCAAGAAGACGGGCGAGAAGTTTTCTTTTAGGATTTTTCCGCTGGGGGGCTATTGCGCTTTTGACGGAGAAGATGAAGACAGTGCTTCTCCAACGGCTTTCAACAATCAAAAGCCTTGGAAAAGAATTATTGTGTTTTGCGCGGGTGTGACTGCAAACTTCATCACCGCAATCATCTTCTCTTGGATTTTGCTTTGCACCATTGGCTATGATGTCAAGCAGATTGCTTCAGTGGATGCACAATATGCCAACTCTTTTGAGGTTGGCGATGTTGTCACGCACATTGAGGGGCAAAAGATTGACTTTGCGTTTGGTGCCGATTATGCAAACCTCATAAGCCAGCAAAAGGCGCAGGCAAAAGCTTTTTATGAGGCTGAAGACTATGCTGGCGGCGAATATACCTTCGATGTGACTGTGAAGCGCAACAAAGAACAAATGGATTTGGTGATTGTGGTTCATCCAGCTGTGGTGGATGGAGAAAAGCAATATATGATTGGCATCACCGCACAAAATTATGTGTATGGCGCTTGGGCTGGCTTTTGCCGATGCTTTGAAGTTGCGTTTGGCTTTGCTTGGGTTCTTTTGAAAAGTTTGTGGATGCTTATCACTTTTCAAGTTCCAATCAAGGAGATGGGAGGCACGGTTGCCACCATCACCACCATTGCCACAATGGCTTCTCAAAGCATGACCTATCTTTTGGTGTTGATTCCGCTAATCGCGGCCAATTTGGCGGTGTTTAACATCTTGCCATTTCCGGCGCTGGACGGCTCACATGTTTTGTTCACGCTTATCGAGTGGATTAGGGGTAAGCCAATCAACCGAAAGGTGGAAGGCATGATTCACTTTGTCGGGCTTTGCGTTTTGTTTGGCTTTGTTATTATTGTGGATATTTTGCACTTCGTCCTGTAGGGGGCGAAAACTGCGATGATTGCACCACGACAGATTTATCGTTTCACAAATTATGCTTGACAAAAGGCTGGATTTGGCTTAAAATGTTGATATGAGTTTTCAACAAGAGTTCGCTTCCGCTTTTGGCGAGAAATATAAAAATCTGCAACTTCAAAGTGTTGTGGTTAAAAAAGGTGAGGATGTGCTTTCCGTCACTTTTTTATATCCTTCCACAGACCAAGAGCTTTCTGTGCAAGAAAAGCAAGAGATTGTTAAGTGGCTGGATGACACCCTTGATTTGGAAGGGCTGAGTTTGCGAGTGAAGTTTATGCGCGCGTTTGTGGAAGAAAAGCTTATCAGAAAAGCCATTGCAAATTTTTTTGAAAGAAAATATAAACTTGTGATGACTTACATATCTGACCAGTCTTTTAAAATTGACATAACTGCCATTGATGTGATTGTGGAAGTTGAGCTGAGTTTGAGAATGCACAATTTCTTCTCAGAGCACAAAATTGCTTCTGAGCTTTCCAAGTTCTTGCAAGACAACTTCTTGACAAATTTTGTCATTTCACTCAAGCAAAATCAGCAGTTGGTGGACGAGGTTGACATTGAGAATGTGGAAATTTCAACCACTTACAAAGTGACAAAGCGCTTTGATGTGCAAATTGTGAAGGAAGTGATTGGAAAGGACATTCCAACAAAGCCGGAATTTTTGAAAGGCATCAAATCGCCAAAGAGTGCGGTGATTGTTGCGGGATACATCAAAAAGCTGGAGCGCCGCGAGTTTGTGATTAAGAAAGGAAAGTTGGCGGGGCAAAGCAAGGCATATTTCACTTTTGTGCTGGACGACGGCAAAGGCAGGATGGATTGCATTTATTTCTGCCCAAAATCTCAAGAAAAGAACATGGACGTTTTGGAAGAGTTTATGTATGTGCTGGTGCAAGGAGATGTGCAGGTGCAAAAGATTTCTGGAAAACTGCAGCTTGTTGTGGACAAACTTGCCCTTGCAAGTGAGGTGGAAAAAGAGCCAGAGCAGCCGGTGAAGAAAATTCAAATGGGCCCAGTTGTTGAAATTGAGAAGATTGTGGCGCTGGAGCAGGACAGCTTGTTTGAGCAGCAACAAAAATATAACAACAAAATTATGGGCAGAAAAATTGTTGTGTTTGACTGCGAAACCACAGGGCTTGACCGAGAGAACGACCAAATTATTGAACTTGGCGCTGTTAAGATTGAAAACGGAAACATTGTGGAAAAATTCTCCACTTTTGTCAAGCCAACGGTGAGAATTCCTTATGAGGTGACAAAGCTGACTGGCATCACGGACGACATGGTGGTTGACGCTCCACCAATTGAAAATGTGATTAGGGATTTTTATGAATTCACGCGCGGCTGCATCTTAAGCGGGCACAATGTGATTAACTTTGATATGCTTTTCATCAAGCGTGAAGGCGAGAATGCTGGACTGGATTTTGACAACGAAGTGATTGACACCATGAACGAAGCAAGGGTTGCGAGGCTGAAGATTTCTAGGTTTAACCTTGCCACAGTTGTGAAGGCGCTGGGCTTGACGCTGGAAGGGGCACATCGTGCTTGGAATGACGCCTATGCCACAGCACAGGTGCTTTTGAAACTTAACGAAACCCAAAGAAAGTATGGTTGATTTTTGCTGTGCGATTAATAAAAGAGGAAAGGGTCAAGTTTTGAAATGAAAACAAACAAAAGGAGCGAATTATGCTCTTTTTTTGTGTCAAAAATTTTCAAATTTGTCAAACTGACTCTTGAAATGGGGGCAGAGATGTGATATAATCAAAATCGAGAGAGGGAAAATGAGGCTGTTTAGGGTTTGCGGCGAAGAAGAAATTTCTGCAATCAAAAATGACAATCCGCTTAAATTGACATTTGGTGGGGCACTGTTTAATTATGTCAAGGACATAACTTTTTTCAGAAATAATTATCCTTGCTTTAATAACCTGTGGAAGGAATATCTTTCTTCAAAAAAAAGCAAAAGTGATTTTAGGGCGCCAATTTTAAAAACCTTCGCTGACATTCCAAAAGAAATTCCTTTGTTTGAGAATGGCATTGGAAAAAAGCAAGCAATATTTAAGTTCTATAACAAAAACCTTGAGAGTGATGTCTTGCCAAACGAAATTGATGAATTGTTGACAGAACGAAAATGCGATTATGTTTTTCTTTTAAGCGTTAATGTGGCTGGCTTTTTTGCAAATCCAAACTATCATAACAGGTTTTCTGGATTTGGCAATGCTTCAAATCAAAAAATTATTGCAGTTGATGTTCCAAACGAGATTGCTGTGAGTTTTAAGGGGCAGGGAGATTACACAGGTGAGGTTCGTACGGAATATGCTTTGCCAATGTATTTGCTTAAATCAGACTATGTTTTGGACAGTTATCATCGCTTTTCTGACACTGATGCGCATTTTAAACGGGATTTTTTGAAGGGGCTTTAAAAGAAAAGCACAGGTTGAAATTATGTATTGTTGAAGATTTATGAAGCTGACAGCAAAACGAACAAAAAGTTTATTCAGGAGTTTGAACAGTCAAAAAAAATTGTAAAAAACCCGAATTAATTTCTTAAAATCCTTGCAATTTATATTTTAATGGGTTATAATATTAATATCTTGACAAGGAGTGGGCAAAGTTTGCTCACTCTTTGTGTTATAAGGGCAGTTTTGTTAGTTTTTGTGTGCAGGCAAAAATGGCAAAATTTTTGGAGGGAATATGGCAAAAATTAAACAGATTTGCGAAGAAAAGCTGAAGGGCATTGTTGAAGAAATGGGCTTTGAGCTTGTGGATGTGCAGTATGTGAAAGAGGGCGGCGGAATGAGCTTGATTTTCACGCTGGACTGTGACAAGGGTGTGACGGTGGACGATTGCGAGCTTGTCAGCAAAAAGCTTGACCCAATGCTGGATGAAATTGACCCAACGGACGGCAAACCATACACTTTGGTGGTTTCTTCGCCTGGGCTGGACAGACCGCTTAAAACAGACAGAGATTTAAGCCGCAGTGTTGGCAAGGAGGTGGAAGTTACACTTTTTTCAAAACAAAACGGCAAGAAAAACTTTGTTGGAGTTTTGGAAAGTTTTACGGCTGAGGAAGTTGTTTTGAAGACAGCCAAAGAAATAATCACTTTTGAAAGAAACAAAGTTGCAAACATGAAACTTGTGATTAAGTTTTAAAAAAAAATTAAGGAGAAATGAAAAATGGTTAATAAAGATTTTTTTAAGGCGCTTGATGACCTTGAAGCAGAAAAGAAGATTGATAAGAACACCTTCATTGAAACACTGGAGGCTGCGTTGACATCGGCTTACAAAAAGATGTATGGCGAGGCAAAATCCGCAATGGTGAAGCTTTTTCCAGAGCGCAACACAATCAGAATTTATTCTTACAAAACTGTTGTGGAAGAAGTGGAAGACCCAGACAAAGAAATCTCGCTTGCCGAGGCGCGTTTGGAAAAGAAATCATATAAGGTTGGCGACATTGTTGCTGTGGAAGAAACCACAAAAGATTTTGGAAGAATTGCTGCCCAAACTGCAAAGCAAGTTGTCATGCAAAAACTTCGCGAAATGGAAAGACAAACTGCCATCAGTGAGCTTTCTGAAAAGGAAGATGAGCTTTTGACAACCATTGTTAAGCGCGTGGACGGCGACAATGTTTATGTTAAGATTTCTGGCACAAACACTGAAGGCGTGATGATGAAAAATGACCAAATTCCAACCGACAAATTTAATGTTGGCGACAGAGTTAAGGTTTATGTGAAGAAGATTAAGGATTCTTTCAAAGGTCCTCAAATTCAGGTTTCAAGAAGCAACATTGGCTTTGTGAGAAAATTGTTTGAATTGGAAGTTCCAGAAGTTGCAAGTGGAGATGTAATCATCAAAAACATTGCTCGTGACGCTGGCAACCGCACCAAAGTTGCAGTTTACACCGAAAAACAAAACATTGACGCCATTGGCGCTTGTGTGGGAAATCGCGGAAGCAGAATTGACACCATTGTCAACGAGCTTAATGGCGAAAAGATTGACTTGGTGGAATTTTCTGAAGACCCACTTGAATATATTGCAAGGGCGCTTAGCCCAGCAAAGGTGCTGTCTGTTGAAACCAATGACAGCCTGAACATGAGCCAAGTTATTGTGCCTGACGACAAACTTTCGCTTGCCATTGGTAAGGGCGGACAGAATGTTCGCTTGGCTGCAAGGCTGACTGGCTGGAAGATTGATGTTAAGCCAGAAAGCTTCTTAAAGCCAGCCGAAGTTGAAAAGCAGGAGACAGAATATGAGCTGACAGAACTTTCGGATGACACCTCTTTTGACATGAGCGATTTGGAAGAACTGGAGCCAATTGACAACGAGTTTGGGCAGGACGAATAAGGAAAAGAATATGCAAAAACAACGAGTTAGAATGTGTGTGGTTTGCAGAGGTCAAAGCGACAAAAAAGAGTTGCTTCGAGTTGTGAAAAACAAGGACGGCGAAATTTTTGTTGACAAAACCGGCAAAGCCAATGGAAGAGGGGCTTATGTTTGCAACAGCAAAGAGTGCTTTGAAAAGCTTGTGAAGCAAAAGGCGTTGAACAGGGCTTTTAAGTGCAATGTTGCAATGGAAGTTTATGAAAAGATAGGAGAAGAGATTGGCTGATTTGACAGGATTGATTTCAATTTCAAGAAAAGCGGGTTTTGTGATTATTGGGCAAGAAAATCTTGTGGAATATGACAAAAAACTTTATTTGCTGCTGATGGACAAAAGTGCGGGGCGCTCGCTGACACGGGAGATGAACTTTTTGTCACAAAAAAGAAAAGTTCCTCTTATGGAGATTGAAAACCTTTCGGACATAATGAAAATCGAGAACTGCAAAGTTATCGGAATTAAAAACAAAAATCTTAGCGAAGCAATCGCAAAGATTGTAAAAGGAGAATGATTTGGCACAACAACTTAATGCACTAAAATCAATTAACAACATTCAAAGGGACGGCTCTTTGCAGGATTTATTATTGTCAATCAAGCAAGCAAAGACGGATGTTGACGCTTTCTCCAAAACGCTTCAAGAGAAGAAAACCAAACTGCAGGCTTTGCAGCGCGAAGAAGAAAGAAAAAAGGCAGAGCAAGAGCAGAAAAAGGCGGCGGCTGAAACTGTTGCTGCGCAAAAGACTGAAGAGCCAAAAAAGCAGGTTTTCTCTCAGGGCGGAAATGTGAACAACAACTTCAGGAAGTTTGACTCGCAGCGTGATTTCAACCGAGACCGTGGACAAAACAATAATAATCGTTTTGGACAGAGGTCAATGCGCCCAAATGGCAATTTTGGCAACGGCGGGCAAAACAACAGGCAAGGCGGAGGCTTTGGACAGAGATTTCCTCAGCAGCAAAATCGCCCTGCAATGAATGGACAAAACAGGCCAAAAAGCGGGTCTTTTGTTTCGACGCGTGCCAACAATTTCAAATCTTTCTCTCAACCAACGGAAAGCAGCTCGGTGCTTGCAACGCCAGAGAGAAACTTTGGAAACAAAAACAAGCAGCGCAGAAACATTGATGAAAGCAAAAAAATCAGTGCAAAGCAGCGCAGTCTTCAAAACAAGCAAAACAACATTCTTGTCATGGATGAAAACGGTTTTGAAGAAGAGGTTATGGGTTCAAGAAAGCTGATTAAGAAGAAAAGAGAAGTGCAAGTGACTGTTGCGCCAAAGGTGACTCATGCTGTGCTTTCTTCCAGAGAAATCACTGTGAAAGAGCTTTCCGAAAAAATTGGAAAGCCAGTTGCAGAAATTGTGAAGAAGCTTATGCTTTTGGGAATCATGGCAACCATCAACAGCACCATTGATTTTGACACCTGCGAACTTGTGGCAGGTGAACTGGGCGTGACTGTGGAACTGAAGCTTGACAAAACCTATGAAGAAAAACTGCTTGACGCTTCCAGCGAAATGGACGACGAAAAAGATTTGCTTAAGCGTCCACCTGTTGTGACGGTTATGGGTCACGTCGACCACGGCAAAACCTCGCTTTTGGACGCTTTCAGAAAAACAAATGTTGTGCTGGGCGAGGCTGGCGGAATTACGCAAAAGATTGGAGCTTATCAAATTTCGTTCAACGGCGAAAAAATCACCTTTATTGACACTCCTGGACATGCGGCGTTCACTTCAATGCGCGCTCGCGGTGCAGAGGTGACAGACATTGCCATTTTGGTTGTGGCGGCGGATGACGGCATTATGCCTCAAACCATTGAAGCAATCAACCACATCAAGGCGGCAAAAGTGCCAATGATTGTGGCAATCAACAAGATGGATAAGCCAGAGGCAAATCCAGACCGCGTGAAGCAACAA
>CAMRSX010000011.1 GCA_947053595.1 uncultured Clostridia bacterium | reverse complement strand
CAACAAAATTGAGTTTGTGGCGTGTGCTTGTCTGGCGAGGCGAAGCCGAGCCACTTGTATCAAGACAAGCACACGCCTAAATGCCAAATAAAAAAATTTTAAAATATTTGATTAATTTTAATACAAAGACGATATGTTTATGCTATTATTAAATTAAGGAGTAAATAAAGTTGAAATTATTAAATATAACACCCAAGTCTCAATATACAGAGAACATAAAACGTATTTATATAGATTCATTCCCAGAAAGTGAAAGAATGGATTTTGAAGATGTTGAAAATTTAAAAGCTCCAAACAGCAGGCTGTTAGGAGTTTTTAAAGAGGGCAAGTTAATTGGTTTTTCTTATGTTAGTGTATCAGGTAAATATGCATATATAATATACTTGGCTATAGACAAAAATGAAAGAAACAAAAACTACGGGTCTCAAGTATTGAAAAAGATTGATGACTTGTTTAAAAACAAAACAAAAGTATTATGCGTTGAAAAGCCCATTTCCGAAAATGATATACAAACAAGACGAATAAACTTTTATAAAAGAAATGGATTTACTCTTGCTGATTTTGAATTTGAATATTTGGGGCAGTATTATTATTCTATGTATCATGGAGCTTTCGACAAACAAGCATTTATAAACTTTTTACTTGTTTGTTTCCATGGATGCAAAGACTTTAAAGAAATAAGAGGTTATAATATTGATTTTGAGTTAGTAAGCAAGGATAATATTGAAAAAGCAATAAAGATTCAGCATGAAATTTTCCCACTTGAAAATGGTAGTGAAGATTTGAAAGAAACGGTCAATAATAGTGCTCCCAGCCATCAATCCTTACAAAAATATTGGCTTGTAAAGGATAATAACAGATATATTGGTATCAGTGGTTTATATGCTTACAAGGCATATCCAAAAGACGCATGGCTTGGTTGGTTTGGTGTCCTAGAAAATGAAAGACATAAAGGATATGCTACTAAAATCTTGGAGTTTACTATCCACTATGCAAGACAACTTGGGTTTGAAACTTTAAGGCTTTACACGGATGAAGAAGATAATGCACAAGCAATTAACCTTTATAAAAAGTTTGGTATGATTAGTGAGCCTTACGACAATCCAGAAGATGTGCATTTTGAAATAAGCAAAACTCTAATCTTCTCGACAAGTTTAACTAAAAATCCTACTACATTGTGGAATAATAAAAATTTGCATTTAGGCGCACACGATGAGAAAAACAACACATAGTATTATCTCAACAATAAAAAATACTTTATCAAAATAGATAAAGTATTTTTTTACTAGTTTCAAAATTTATAGCCGTTACGCCCAGTTTTTTATTAAATCTTCTTAGCCTCTTCAAGCATCTTTTTCATTGGCTCATAATATGGCTCAAGCTCTTTCTTGCAAATTTCCAAAGACAAAATGTTGTGCTTTTCTTCCAACTTTGCAAGCACAAAAGAAACTGCTCCGTCAAAACTTTGCCCAAGCGTCATTGAATTTTGAACAGATGCAATCACCCCTCTTGGATGAATGAAACGATAGCAATCTGCATTTGCGCAAATTTCAGCTTCCAAACTCTTGTATGGTGCTCCGCCATGATGTGCCTCAACACAATTCAAAAGAAGTTCTTTTGTCTTTTCATCCACTCCGTTCTCTTCCAAAATCTTCTTGGCATAAGCCATTCCTCTCTTGATATGCTCAGGTGGGCACTTTTCTTTGAAGCACTCACCAAGTTTGATGTCCATAAGCGCACAACCCAATTTCACAAGGTCAACATTTGCCCCCAGTGCCTTGGCAAGTTCAACACCTTTCTCTTGTGCAATGTCATAATTCACATGAGATGGCGCACTAAACTTTTCAATTTCCTCAAGTGCCAAACGATTAACAACCTCAAACAATTTTTTCATAACAAACCTCCACTTTCCTATAATATTATTATATCATTTTAAAAACATTACGCAAAACCTTTTAAACAAAAAACTGAGCATTTTGCTCAGCTTCTGTTTTTAATTATTTCTTAGGTTGTGTTTTGCCAGCTGGTTTTGAACCTTTTGTTGCGCCAACAACTTCTGTCATGCTGGAAAGAAGACCTGCAACGTTTTGAATTTCGCTTGGAACAATCAGTTTTGTGGACTGACCATCTGCCAATGCCTTCAATGCCTCAAAGCCTTGCAAAGTGATGTATGCAGCGCTTGGATTTGCTTTGTTGATGAGTTCAATTGCCTTGTTTTCACCAGTTGCTCTTGCAATGGTGGCCTCTCTGTCAGCTTCTGCTTGCAAAATTTCTGTTGCTTTTGCAGCTTCTGCGCGCAAGATTTGTGCTTGCTTTTCACCTTCTGCCACAAGAATGCTGGATTTCTTTTCACCTTCTGCACGCAAAATTTGTTCACGGCGTTCACGCTCTGCACGCATCTGCTTTTCCATTGCCTCTTGAATGTCCTTTGGAGGCAGAATGTTTTTCAGTTCCACACGGTTGATTTTAATTCCCCATGGGTCTGTTGCTTCGTCCAAAATTTGACGCATTTTTGTGTTGACTGTGTCACGAGATGTCAAAGTTTCGTCAAGCTCCAGTTCACCAACAATGTTACGAAGAGTTGTTGCTGTCAAGTTTTCAATCGCACGGATTGGGCTGTCAACGCCATAAGTGAACAGCTTTGGGTCTGTCACTTGAAAATATACAACTGTGTCAATTTGCATTGTCACATTGTCTTTTGTGATTACTGGTTGTGGCTTAAAATCTGCCACAATTTCTTTAAGTGAAATTGGTTTTGAAACCTTGTCAAAAAATGGAATAATCATATGCACACCTGTGTCAAGTGTCTTATGATATTTTCCCAATCTTTCCACAACAACTGCTGTTGCCTGTCTTACCACTTTGAGGGAAACGCACAAAAGCAAAAGCAAAAGTGCCCCCAAAACTCCTAATACAATTCCTACAATCATTTTATTTTATTCTCCTTTATTTTTTTGATTGATTTGTTTTGTTTGTTTTTGTTTCAACCTTTTTAGGTTTTGCCTTGGCCGTTGAATTTTGCCCCGATGCTTTTGCAGCCTGCGGTTTTTTTGCCGCGGTTTTTCTTGCAGTTTGCGTTGTTTTTGCGGTTGAATTTGCAGATTTTACGGTTTTTGGCGCACTTTTCTTTCCCAATTGCGCCCCGCTGGCATTTTCTTCCGCTTTTTTGGCTGTTGTTTGCACCCCTTCATCCACAGCGATTGGATTTTCAGTTTGCTCTTCAACCGTCATCACCACAAGCTTGTTGCCTTCAACTTTAATAATCTCAACAATTTCGTCTTTTTGGATTGTCTGCTGATTTTCTCCAATTGCGCTCCAGATGACATCGCCAATTTTTACGCTGCCCATGGTTTCAAAATCAGTGCGCGAAAGCATTCTGACTTTTTGCCCAATCAAAGCATCAACATTGGTTTTTTCGTTGGAATTTCGCAATAAATATCTTTTTGTCACGCCCCTAAGCGAAGCCACCAAGATTGCCGACAGCACAATGAACGTAACAAGTTGCACTTCCCACCTGACAGCGTTGGTTGCCGCCATGATGAACGGAATGATTGCCCCAGCTGTGAACCAAATTGAAACCATTTCCAAAGTGACAAATTCGATGATGGCAGTCACAATAATCACGCCAAGCCAGACCCAAAACATCACATCCATAGCCCCTCCTTTTATGAAAATAATATATCATATAATATGAGTTTTTGTCAAATAAAATCCATGCCTCAAACAAAAAAAATTGCCTGCCCATCTTGACTTTTTTGCAGAAACTTGTTTGCAACAAAAAAATCCACATTTGTTTGTGGATTTTTTTGAAGTTGTCATGCAGCAACAACTGCGAAGTTTGCGCGCAATTCAACATTATAAACTCCCGGTGAAGCATATCCATTGAACAACACAAGCTCATACTCCCCTTCTTCAAGTTCGGCTGGGGCAGGATTTCCGTTCCAATACATGCCCGCCTCTTGAACCAAGAAGAACGATTTTTTGCCTTGCAAGTTTTTGTGTGTATAGAAAGATTCGTCCAATCCATCTTGGTCAAAGTTAAGCAAATATGAATACGCCAAATAGCTGTCTTGATTTGTTTCAAAAGAGCCTTTTCTGAAAAGTGCAACCCACCACTTGCCTGCTTCTTCCATGTTTTCATTTGTCACAACATAGTCAGATTCTGCTGTCACAAACACCACAATCTTTTCGCCAACAACATATTCATTCTTGCTTGTGCTTAAGCTTGATTTTGGTGGCTGTGGAGTTGGTTTGACATAGGTTGCGTCTGCCCAATTTAAATCGGTTTCGTCAATTTGTTGGGTGCGATTGTAAACTCCAACATGCCCGTTCCAATTTGGGTCACTTTGAATGTGGAAGCAGTTTTCAAACTCCACCTTGCTGGAAAGACCGCTGTAATAGCCTGTTTTTCTGGTGGTTGCAATGAGATAGTTGTCAAGTGTGCAATTTTCAAATTTTGTCTTTGTGCCAATTGTGCCAACAAAGCCGCCGGCAATAGCCTCATTCACAAGTGAAACATATTGATTTTTTTCTTGCATTGTTGTGGCAGCAGCATAGCTGTCATAATCGAAACCAATCTTGACATTGCTCACTGTGCAGTTTTTGTAAAGATATCCAGCAGATTGGTCACAAACTCCAGAGATGCCACCAACCCACATGGAATCCATATACTCAGTGCTGATGCCAAAGATTTCGCAATTTATTACATTCAAATTTTCTCTGACAGAAATTTCGTTGTCAGACACTTGGTCTTTTGCAATGATTCCACCAACATATTGCTTGAACGCATCCACTTTGATGCTGCAATTTTTCACAACGATGTCACGAACAAAGGTGGCAGGTTTTGTGGAGTCCACTTGAGCGCTTTCCAGCCTTCCCACAACAACAGCGGCATAAACTGGGTTTTGAGCGCCCCACAATTCGTGGTCAACGCGTTCAAAATCGTCTTTGTTGACTTGAATGTTGATGTTTTCAAATGTGACATCGTGAATGTCACAGTCATAAGCGTTTCCAAAGAAACTTACAAACAAACCGTCGTTTGCATAGGTGGAATCTTTGTCCACAGATTCGGCTGTGTATTTGAGGTTTGAAATTGTGTGCCCATTTCCGTCAAACTCGCTGCAGAAGAAAAGTCCGTTGCCATAAACGCTGCCAATTGACTTCCAAAGCCTTGCATTGCCTTGTTCGTCAGCGCAGTTGATGTCGTTCATAAGCATATATCTGATGTTTTGTCTTGCAGTTTGGCTTAACGCATTTTGCCCATGCACATCGTCATACATTTTGGTTAAGTCTTCAAAAGTTGAAATTTCCACCGTCTTTCTTTCAATGCAAATTTCAAAAGAAAGCTCAAGGCTGTTGTGATTTTTATCAGACAAAGTGGTGACAACAAAAACTTTCTGACCATAGTTTAACAGCGCTGCTGGTGCCTCGGTGGTGTGTTGTTTGTCCAAATAGAACCTCACTGTCTGTGCGGCATTTTGATTGTTTGTTATGGTGATTTTGTCATAAACATTGTTGTTTGCTTCAAAATACCACGAGCCATCAACATTCTTCTTTGCCAAAACAGGGTTTTCAAAGCTGGCATTAGACGCAGAAACCGTTAGTTCAACCTCCATAAAGTTGACAGGATTGATTGTGAGAGTGGCTGTCATTGGCTGTGGAGTGTTGAAGCCCTTTGCTGGAGCAAAGCTTGCCACAACATAATAAACGCCAACATCAACTGTGTTTGCAGCCTCTGTTTGATATGTATTGTCTGTGTAATATTTATAGCTGACATCCAAGCCTTCTGGAAGTTCGCCATTCAGACTGATGAACCTCGCTTGCCCATTATAGTCCACCGTCATGTCTTCAAAAGTAACCGCGCTGAGGTCATAATCCTTAGGGCCGCATCCAGCACTAAGTGCCAAAATCCCTCCCCCGCAGATTACAAGCATTGCGCAGCAAAGAAATGTCATAAGTTTGTTTTTCATAAACCCTCCTTGCTTAAACATATTTATATTATACATATTTAAAGCAAATCTAACAAACAGAATTGACATCAAAACAAAAAAAGGAAGATTATTTTTTTCTTCCTTCTTTTCTTTCTTTTATTTTGTTATGTAAGAATTTCATCCACCCAGCGCACAACAATCAAGTCTTCATTCCAGTTTTCTTCCCAATTAAATCGGCTTTCAACCAGCTTCATGGTGTCTTTATATTCGCTTACATCAAACTCCACGCCGTGAGGGATTGATGTCATACCGTCCATTGTCACCCACTCGATATATTGAAGATATTCTCTGCTGACATCAAATGAATATTGCGTGTCGATGTATTTCCAAACATTATAGGCAGGCTTCTTTTGCCACTTTCCGTTTAAAAGCCCAAAATATGCGCCGTCGCCCGCATTGTCCACCAAGCGATAATAGCTCACCGCTTTCACGCAGCTTAGCTGTGTTGCCTTGTAATATAAATATGCCACGCCCGCTGCCTGTTGCATTTTGGTGAGCTCTTTCAGTTCGCCCGAAGAGGAGGACGAAACCCCGCCTTCTGTTATGTAAACCGAGCGCACTTTGCCATTGCACATTTTGCTTGGCTGCTCTAAATAAAGCTGCAGCACTTCCAAATTTGTCCAAGTTATGTAATGCGTGTTAAGCGAGCCGTTGAGCCCTGCGGTTGCCAAATCGCCTTTCCAGAACTCTGGGTTGGCAAGATTGACGCCATAAGGATGAACAGTCAAGCCATAGTCATAGTTGCCCTGCCTTAGGGTTTTGAGAGTGAGATAGTCCACAATTTCCTTTGGCGCATATTCCTCTTGTCTTGCCGCCCAAAAATGAGTGAGCGAAACAAAAACCTGACTGGACGCATGATATTTCTTCAACGCTTGATTGGAGATGCGCATCTCTCTTTCAAACTCTTCAACATAGTCCTCCAGCGAAAGTGGCGGTTGACCGGGGCCAGTTATGGCGTTGTAAATTGAAGAGAAGTCAATTTCATTTCCAAGGATGTAAGCCTGAACATAGCCATAAGGGGTGTTTTCTTTGGAATATCTGTTTGCCATAAACTCCATAAATGCTGCCCAATAGCCGGCGCCATATTGATTGGAAGTGTTTGGTTGCAAATATGTCTTGACATCCTTTGTGGCAGGATATTTCAAAAAGTATGGCTGGATGTATTGGTCTGTCACATTTGGAAGCAGCAAAATGAGTGTCATGATGACATTTCTGGCTGTGAAGGCTCCAATCAAATTGTCATAATATTTAAAGGCGCCAACTCTGAAATAATATCTTGTGCCGCTCAAGTCCAGAAAATCCACCACTTCGGTGCGCCCGTCTGCCGAAATTGTCATCTCGCCGTTTGCGTTTGTGCCCTCTTCCCACAAAATTGGAACAACCTTTCCATTCACCATTCTTTCGTTTGGCACAATCATGCTGTCAACCAAAAAGTTGATTTCGGTGTAAGAGCAGCCAAGGTCGGTCACAACGGGGTCATATATGTCTTCACAGGTGATGCCTTTTTTGTTGACTGGCACAATTGGAACCTCGTGCTTAAACAGCGGCTCAATTTCGGTGCAGAACATTGGCCCAGCCAAAATTTCGTCCGATTCACTCAAGATGTAATATTTAAAATAAATTCCGTCCGTTTTGCCGTCAAAATATCTTTCAAAAGCAAAATCCTTTTCTGTGCCGCAGTCATATTCATCAATTTCAATTGGTGTGGCAGAAGTTTCCTCAGCCAAGCCATGCACATCTTCGCCATAAAGGTATTGATGGCTTGGCAGCGCCACCAATTTGGCTGTTTCGCCAATTTCGCCAATGTTGGAAGCCGAAACAACAATCTCGTCCAAAGTGGCAGAAATGGCAAAGTCATAGTCTGGCAAAACAATGTCGCCCTCGTCATAGCCAGCGTTGATGTCAAAATCAAACTCGCCAAAAGAACATCCCGTCAGCCCAAAGCTGGCAACAACTGGAAGCATAAAAATCAAAAGTAACTTCTTGACAAAATTTTTCATTCCAAAAAATTTCTCCATTTCACACAAATTATATATATCATATCACATTCAAAAATAAAATTCAAATGGATGCTGTTTATTTTAACTAATTTTGGCACAATTTTGTCAAAAAACAAAACATTTTGGGGAAATTTGCTGTATTTTTTTTTAATTTTATGTATTATGTGATATATTAAATATAAGTTTATTAAGGAGTTTTTATGCTTGAACTTAAAAAAGTTTCCAAAATATATAAAACAAAAAGCAATGACGTTGCCGCATTAAATGATGTGGATTTATATTTTGAAGACAATGGCTTGGTGTTCATAACCGGCAAAAGCGGCTCGGGAAAAACCACCCTTCTCAATGTCATTGGCGGGCTGGACAACTTCTCCAGTGGCGAAATCCTCATCAAGGGCAAAAGCACCAAGGATTTCTCCAAATCTGACTATGACAGCTATCGCAACACTTACATCGGCTTTGTCTTTCAAGAATACAACCTGCTTGACAACATGACAATTGAAAAAAACATCGCCCTTGCAACTCAACTGCAAGGCATCAAGGATGACAAGCAAAAAATTGAACAGATTTTGCAGAAGGTGGATTTGCAAGACATCTTAAGCCGCCGCCCACAAGAATTGTCCGGCGGACAGAGGCAAAGGGTTGCCATTGCGCGCGCCCTTGTGAAAAATCCTTCCATCATCATGGCGGACGAGCCAACTGGCGCCTTGGACACAGAAAACGGCTTGCAAATCATGAATTTGCTTAAAAAGCTTTCAAAAGAAAAGCTGGTGATTGTGGTTTCGCACGATTTGGAGCTGGCAAACAAGTTTGCAGACAGAATCATCCAAATGAAAGACGGAAAAATTGAAAGTGACACCACCATAACCAAAGATGACAGCCAAAAAACAAACATTGTGGAAAAATCCGACATCATTTCAGTCAGACGTGGCGCACAGCTGAAAGCAAACGAAGTGAAAACACTCACGGCTGCAATCAAAAGTGGAAAAGATGTCAATGTGACAGACAACCTTGACGTCATCAAAAAACAAACCAAAATTGACAAAAAACAAGAATATCACGACGCCTCGCCTTTCATCAAAACACACCTCGGCTTTTTTGACACAATCAAACTGGGCTTAAACACACTCAAATCCAAGCGCATTCGTCTTGCAATCACCATCATTCTGTGCGCGCTTGCTTTTTCCATCTTTGGGATGTTTGACTCACTTGCCATATATGACGAAGGTCGCCTTGCAAGCAACACCCTAAAATCTTCCATCACGCCCGCAATCACCATGACAACCAAAATAACCGAAAGCAACAAAAACAGCTATGAAATCAACTTTGGAAACTCGCTTGTGCAGACTCTTTCCAATCAGACGGGATATGACATCAAAGGCGTTTACAATTCTTTCTATTTTGGCACAAGCGCAGCGGCGGAGCTCAACCTCAACAACACCGAGCCATACAAAATAAGCAAATATTATTATTACAAAACCCTGCGCGGCGCCATTGAGTTTGACAAAGCAGACCTTGAAAAATACAACTTCACACTGCTGGACGGCCGCCTTCCACAGGAATATGACGAAATTGCCATTTCAGAATATTTTGCATATTGCATGCTCAACTGGCACTATACATACAAAAACGCAGACAACGAGCCCAAAGAACTTGACAGCATTGAAGAGATTGTCAATCCAGCAAGCCCCCTCTTTCTCACCCTTGGCACAGCTGGCGCAAAGCAGAAATATAAAATTGTGGGCATTGTGGACGCTGGCAAAATCAACAAAAAGTTTGACAAGATGAAGGAAAACTTTGAAGACCACCCAAACATGGACCAAATTGAATTTGTAAACTACATCAACAACAGTTTGCATTTGTATGGCTTTGTAAAACCGGGCTTTGCCAGCCACTGTATAGCAAAACACAACACCCTCAGCAAGTTCATCAACAAGGCATATTCATATGAATTTATTGCCAACGACAACAACAATGTCAAAACTCAAAGAGATTCGTTTTACACGTTTGACAGCTTTCAAAAATTGGTAAATGGCAAACTGACGGAAGAAAATCAATTTTTGCCATACACATTTTTGGACAACACAAAAACAGAACTTTCTGACAACGAAATTTTGCTGGATGCAAATCAATTTTCTGTGCTTTATTCAGACATCATCCAAACCCTCAAAACTTTTGCCGACAACAGCGTGCATGTATATCCAAAATTTGCCGGCTATTCAACCGAAATTCAACAGGCGTTGGACGAGTTGAAGTCCAAATCTGGTCAAGAAAAAATGAAACTGCTGACAGACGCCTTGTCAAAACTGGAAGAAATTCAAGAAGTGCGCGACAACGGACAAACCCGAGAAGAAAGCATCTTTCAACGAAGCTTCACCGTCAAGAAAACGGACACCAGCAAATATCAACCGGGCACAACCAAACCAATTGAAATTCCAGTTGAAAACAACACTTACAAAATTGTTGGGTTCTATTGCGATGTCAACATCTCTGCAACTGGCGCTTTCATAATGGACAACAACGGCATCAGCAACCTTGGCATCAGCCTCATGCAAGGGCCATATTCCAGCTTTGTTGCAACCAACAATGGCAAAGGCAGCATTGGCGCACTAAGCAAACTGCTGCTCAAAACCAGCGGTGTTTGCTATACCTGCAAAAACAACGCCCTTGCCATGATTAGGGCAAACAGCGAATTTTTCTCCAATCTGTCACTTTTGTTTTTGATTGTGTCTGGCGTGTTTGCGGTGTTCAGCATTGTGATGTTTTCAAACTTCATCTCAACCAGCATCAAAAACAAATATGGCGAAATTGGCATTTTGCGCGCACTTGGCGCAAGAGGTGCCGACATTCTCAAGATGTTTGTTGTGGAAGCCATTGCCGTTGCCATAATCAACGCGCTGTGCGCCACCTTGCTTGCCAGCATTGGATGCATCTTCATCAACATGTTCCTGACAAAATATCTCAATCTTTACATTCCACTTGCCGCCTTTGGCATCCGACAAATTTTGGTTATCTTTGGCCTAAGCCTTGGCGTTGGCATGGTGTCAGCCATTCTTCCAATTTCGTCAGTTTCAAGACAAAAACCAGTTGAAACCATCAGAAAAGCATTCTAAAGCAATCACCCCTAAAAAACAAACCCGCTCAAAAATGCCTCCCCTTTACAATCAACTGGCAAACTGCATTACAAAACAAATCTCAACCCAGCCCTTTTTGCAAAACAAATCTCCTTGCAGACAGCCCCCTCTTTGCAGGCAAAAAAAGCACAATTCAAATGGCAAAAATCTTGCACAACAAAAAAAGCCCTCCTAAAAAAAAGAGGGCTTTTTTGTTGTGTGGAGCTTACGACGAGATTCGAACTCGTGACCTCAGCCTTACCAAGGCTGTGCGCTACCTGCTGCGCCACGTAAGCAAACTTGCTCCACGCACTAAATAATATCACAAAAAAACTTGAATGTCAACTCAAAATAAGTACAAAACAAAACTTTTGCCAAACAAAAACTCTTTTAAAGCAAAAGAGTTTTTGTTTTCACTGCGCATTGAAAATTTGCTGTCCAAACATATTGCCAAGCTTCAGCATGCTGGTGGCATCATAATGCAATGGGTCGATGGGAAAAATTGTTGCAGAAGGCTCTTCGTTTGCAATCAAGCCATCCACTCCCTCTTTCACCAAATTGGGCAAAAGCGTATCCAAAAGATGATTGTGCTTGCTTGTGGCTGCAAAACGCTCTTTCTGCCTGTTGACAATGTCTTGATGCTGCCAATGATTGCCAATTTTGGCGTCAACGAAGTTCATCTTGCCGCCAACTGACTTCTCATCCAAAAGCCGCCTCAAATCGCCCACAAATTTTGAAAGATTGTCACAATAATCCCATGCGGCATCAAAATTCTCTGCATCCGCCTCCCCTTGCATCCAACAAAAGCCAACAATTTTTGGATTGAGGCTTTCAATTTTTTCAAGCCCAGCCTTGATGAACTGCGTGAGAAGATGATAACAATAACTGACATTTTCACCCTCATCCACCATTGACGGGCTTTTCCAATCTTGAAACAGCGATGTTCCGCCAACAGCAAACTTGATGATGTAAACATCTTCATTTGGATATTTTTGTGACAGAACTTCGGCAAGCCCAATTTCGGGTCCAAAGCTGATGTCATAATATGCCCCAACGCCCAACCTGACCGGCTGAAACTCTTGCATGTTTTCTGTCAAAATTTTGACATTTTCAATTGGCTGCGAAAGCTTTGTCAGCCTCTGCGCCCCAATGTTTTGCTCTGTCAGCCTGTCCACTCTGGAAAAGCCCACCATGTTTGATTGCCCAGACATGATGACAACCTTGGTAAATGGCTGAAGCTGCCCTTCTTTCCCGCCGCAAGCACCCAAAAAACTGGTGGCAAAAACTGCAAACAACATCATGCAAATTGCAAAAAACTTCTTCATAACGCCCTCACTTATTTTGAATATGAAAATTCTCCAAACGCTTGCCCAAGTTTGAGCATTGCAATGCTGTCATAGTGGATGAGGTCTGGATTGTCCTTTGGCTCCAAATGCAGCGTCAAGCCCATTTGGATTGTGTCAATATAAAAATTATTTTCATCCGTTTGTGCTTAGTGCCCATGCAACTGCAAGTTTTTTTTGTTTAGCATCCATAAAACCTCACTAATTTAAAATGACCATCCATTTTTAGACGGTCATTTATTTAGTCACAAAAAATCATTTTGCGTCAGTTGTTTCAACCACCCAGCCAGCGTTTCCTTTTGGCGCGTTTGCAGCAAGGCTGTTCACAAAATCTCTCTCATGCAGCCAAGCCCATGCAAAGCCAACAATGTTTTCTGCCTCATATTCTGCATCAATGGAATGTGTGCAGTTGTTGAAATTTGTTATATAAACTGGATTATCCCAATCAACATCTCCGCTTTCAGTTTGCCCCCATGTGAAAGTTGCATTGCCAAAAAAACCATGAAGATTATCCAACTTACCAGCAATAAAGAAGTTTTTCAAATGACAAACGTTGAATGTTACAGCTGTTCCAACAGCACGGCCAATAAATCCACCTGCATAGAAGTTGTTGTCCTGTGGAAGATATGATGTGTCGTTTGTTTGTGTGTAAGTTTCATGGTCATAGCCAATCTTGACATTCTTAACAAGGCAGTTGTTGAAAACAAGGTCAACATCTTCGCCATTGTTTTCGCCAACCAAGCCACCAACAGCCACTCTCTGCCCAGCAACTGAAGATGGCTTTGCAAAGATGTTTGTGTTTTCAACTGTCAGGTTGTTTCTCTTCACGCCTTCAACAGCTCTCACTTGGTCAAGCCCAATAACTCCGCCAATGATGGCTTTGTATGCTTCAACGTTCACATGTGAATTTGTGATTTTGATGTTTTCAAGGTTTGTTGCATTGCCGTTGGAGCCATCTGCTTCCATTCTTGCAACAACAAAGCCAAAATACACAGGGTTAATTCCGCTCCAATCATATCCTTCGGTGCTGATTGTGGCTTCAACTCCGTCAAAGTTTACATCATGAATGTAAGAACTGATGATGTATCCAAAAAAACCGATGTGTGGCCCATTTGTGTCGTTGATGTGGTCAACAGATTGATTTGTGAGTTTGAAGTTGGAAATTGTGTGTCCGTTTCCATTAAATTCGCTTGAAAATGGAGTGTCGTTTTGCGCGCCACCAAATGTGCCGCCAATTGTTTTCCAAACAGCGCCTTCACAATTTATGTCATTTTGAAGTGAATAAACATAGTTTGCGCGCACTTCTTGAGCGATTGTTCTTGCATCTGTTCTCATTTGCTGAAGTTCTTCATATGTGGAAATTTTGATTTCTTTCTTAACAACCGTCACACTTTTCAAAATTGTTTTTGCGTTGTGGTTTTCGTCACGGAAAGTGATGAGCAAGTGAAGCGAATCTCCAGCATTTCTGATTGTGTTGTTTGTCAACACCAACGAATCTTCCTTCACTGTGCCGTCAGCATTCAGTTCTTTGTAATATTTAACAGAAGGCGTCAAGCCTGTTGCCCCGTCCACCAAAGTGCTTAAAACACTCAGCTTGTATGCCACGCCTTCGTTATATTCAAAATAAAGCGTGCCGTCTGCTGCGGTTTTTGCTTCAACGGTTTTGGAGGTTTCTCCGTCAAGATAAGTTCCACCAATCACAACAGAAGCGTCCAAAAAGTCAGCAGGAAGAATTGTTAAAGTTGCCTTCATATCCATAACTGCATTAAACTTTTTGCCAACTGTGAAAGTGGCTTTTGCATAATATTTCCCAACATTTGTTGGCGCAGTCACCTGTGTTGCATATTCTTCATCAGAAAAATATGAGATGTCGCTTGTTTCAATTCCTTCTGGAAGCTCTCCAACAAGGTTGATGGATTGCGCTGTGCCGTCATAAATCACCTCTTTGTCGGCAAAACTCAATCCACTCATATCAACATCTTTAGGTCCACAGCCGGTTGCAAGAGTTAAAATCCCCCCCCGCAAACAACAAGCATTGCGCAACAAAGAAATGTCATCAGTTTCTTTTTCATGTTATTCTCCTTTCTTCACAATATTATAATACACATTAAACAAGTTTTTACCAAACAAATTTCATCATTTTCCGACAAATTGTTAAAACTTTTTAAGTTTCAGCTTTTTTGCTTCAAAAGGTGCGCAAGCATGCAAAACTCTCAAAAACCCCACATTCCCACTAAAAAAGCGCAAAAAAAGAGAGAAATGCCGCCCATTTCTCTTTTTTTACGTCAGTTTATGAAATCCTCCTGCGAGATAATTCGATTTGCAATCAAATCTTCATCCCACACATCTTCCCAATTAAATCGGCTTGGAAACAGCGCCATTGTGTCCAGATATGAGAAGACATTCATCATGTCAACGCCATGAGAGACGCCGCCCGAAACCCACTCGATGCGCCTTAAATATTCTTCAGAAACATCAAAAGAAAACTGTGTGTCTATGTATTTATACACTCTGTAAGCAGGTTTTTCCAGCAGCATATTTTCGCTGAACAGCCCAAAATATGCAGACTCGCCCGCGTTGTCCATCAAGCGATAATAAATCAGGGCTTTGATGCAAGAAAGGTGCGCAATTTTGTAATATATGTAAGCAATGCCTGCAGCCTGCTGCTCTTTGGTTTTTTCATACATGTCCTTGTTGCTTGGCGAAGAAGACGAAACGCCGCCTTCTGTCACATAAACAGGGCGAACTTCCCCGTTGCACCTTTTGGTTTGCTGCTCTAGATAAAGCTGCAGCACTTCCAAATTGCTCCATGTGATGCAAGAAGTGTTGAGGTTGCCAGACATTCCCGCCACAGCGGTGTCGGAAGCCCAGAAGGATGGGTTGGACAAGTTTATGCCGTATGGATGAATTGCCAGCCCCCAGTTGTAATTTCCTTGCTTATAGGTTTTTAAGGTTATGTAATCCAGCATTTCCTTTGGAGCGTAGCCTTCCCATTTGCTGGTCCAGTGGTCGGTGAACGAAATCAAAACAACATTGTCGTCATAATATTTTTTAAGCGCCTGATTGCCAATTCGCATCTGCCTTTCATATTCTTCCATGTAATCCTCAAGCGTGAGGTTTGGCTGATTTGGAGCCACAATGCTGTTCCAAACAGAAGGCATGTCAATTTCGTTTCCAAGCACAAACGATTGTGCCAGCCCATAAGCAGAATTTTTGGTGCCGTTTTCTTTGGAATATCTATCTCCCAAAAATTCCATCAACGCACCCCAATATCCCGCGCCATATTCGTTTGAAGTGTTAAGTTGCACATATCTGCTTCTGTTGACTTGTGCAGTGGCAGGATATTTCAAAAAGTATGGCTGCATATATTGGTCTGGAAGATAGTGCATCAGCATAATGAGTGTCACGCGCACGCCTTCATCGGTGTATTTTTTGATGACCGAATCATAAAAACTCAGCGATGCTCCGCCGCCCTCGTTCAAGCGGAAATAATATCTTTGTCCGTTGAAGTCTATGTAATCCACAACTTCGGTTTTGCCGTTTCTTGAAATTGTCAAGTTGCCAAATTGGTCTTTGCCTTCAACATATGTAAGTTTTTCCACTTTGTGTGTGGAGAAATTGTAAATTTCGTTTGGAACAAACAAATAGTCCATAACAAAATTCAGTTCGGTGTAAGAACAGCCCAAGTCACTCACAGCATAGGTGTATCTGTCCTCACACATGATGCCCTTTTTGTTGATTGGAACAATTGGATTTTCATGCTTATAAAGCGGCTCAATGTCAGAGCAGAACATTGGCCCAGCCAAAATCTCTTCCAACTCACTTAAAATGTAATATTTAAAATAAATTCCGTCTGTTTTGTCGTCAAAATATCTGTCAATCACAAAATCTTTTTCTGTGCCGCAGTCATATTCGTCAATATAAATTGGGTCTGCATTCACCTGCTCACTCAGCCCCACAACATCTTCGCCATAAAGATATTGATAACTTGGCAGCGCAACAAGAGAAGCCGTTTGCCCAAGCTCTCCCACATTTGAAACAGAAATTGTTATGGTGTCCAAAGCCGCCGAAACAGCAAAGCCATATTCTGGCTCAACATATTCCTCATCATCAAACCCTTCATTGATGTCCCATTCCACCAGCTCGAAAGAACAGCCCGCCAGCCCAAAACAGCCAACAAGCGGAACAAGCAACAACATGCAAAGCAATTTAAATTTGTTTTTCATTTTCGCTCCAAAGATATGTTTTCATATATATCTTAGCACATTAATACAATTTTTAACAACATTTATAAACACTTTTATTGTATATTTTGTCCGTTTGTGTCTGAAAAACAAAAAACAATCGACAAATTTCGATTTTTGTTTTTATTTTTTTAATATTTGTGTTATCTTACATATAAGATTATGAAAAAACTTTTGCAGTTGTGTTTTTTGATTAAATTGAAAAAATTCAACAAAATAAATTAAGGAGGCTGCAAATGCTGGAACTTAGAAATGTGTCAAAAATTTACAACACCAAAAGCCAAGAAGTGAAAGCTCTTGACAATGTCAACCTATATTTTGAAGACAAGGGCTTGGTGTTCATAACCGGCAAAAGCGGCTCGGGAAAAACCACCCTTCTCAATGTCATTGGCGGGCTGGACAACTTCTCCAGTGGCGAAATCCTCATCAAGGGCAAAAGCACCAAGGATTTCTCCAAATCTGACTATGACAGCTATCGCAACACTTACATCGGCTTTGTCTTTCAAGAATACAACCTGCTTGACAACATGACAATTGAAAAAAACATCGCCCTTGCAACTCAACTGCAAGGCATCAAGGATGACAAGCAAAAAATTGAACAGATTTTGCAGAAGGTGGATTTGCAAGACATCTTAAGCCGCCGCCCACAAGAATTGTCCGGCGGACAGAGGCAAAGGGTTGCCATTGCGCGCGCCCTTGTGAAAAATCCTTCCATCATCATGGCGGACGAGCCAACTGGCGCCTTGGACACAGAAAACGGCTTGCAAATCATGAATTTGCTTAAAAAGCTTTCAAAAGAAAAGCTGGTGATTGTGGTTTCGCACGATTTGGAGCTGGCAGAAAAATTTGCAGACCGCATAATCAATCTCAAAGACGGCCGCATTGAAACTGACATCACCATCAAGATTGATGACAAAAAAACCAAGAATTTGGATTTAAAAAACAACATCCTTGCCATCAAGCGTGGCGCAGATTTGAAGGATGCAGACCTAAAAAAAATCAAAACTGCCGTAAAAGAAGGCAAAGATGTTCATGTGACAGACAACATCAATGTGCTTAAAAAAGAAACAAAAATTGTTGAAAAGCAGCAATACACCAAGGCTTCACCTTTCATCAAAACGCATCTTGGGTTTTGGGACACACTTAAACTGGGCTTAAGCACACTCAAATCCAAACGCATTCGCTTGACAATCACCATCATTCTGTGCGCGCTTGCCTTCTGCGTTTTTGGAATGTTTGATGCAATGGCAATTTATGACGAAGGCAGGCTTTCTGTCAACACCCTAAAATCTTCCATCACTCCTTCTGTCACCATCACCTCCAATGTTAAAGAGTCAAATGGAAACAGCTATGCCATCAACATTGGTGACGCACTGATAAACTCCATCGCCTCCCAAACTGGCTATGATGTTAAAGGGGTTTTTGCCTCTTATTATGTTGGCACCACACCTTCTTCAAGAACTCCTTCAGAGATGAGAGAAAACAGCGCATATCGCATCAGCAAATATTACAACTCCAAATCGCTGCTTGGCGTGGTGGAATTTGACGAGCAAAATCTTGAAAGTTACAAATTTTCCATCACCGCAGGAAGGCTGCCACAAACCTATGACGAAATTGCCATTTCTGACTATTATGGAATGTGCATGGTGAATTGGTGCTATAAATACACAAATCAAAACAAAGAGTTGACAATTTTAAACAGCTTTGAAGAGTTGCTTGCAAGCGTGGACGAAACAGATGCTTCGCAAGAGCCACTTTATCTGACAATTGGAAACTCCAACTATAAAAAATCTTACAAAATTGTGGGCATCATCAAGACGGGTGAAATCAACAAAAAGTTTGACAAGTTGAAAGTAAAATTTGAAGACAACTCAACGCTGGACCAAAACGAATTTACAAACTACATCAACAATGGTCTGTTTATGTATGGCTTTGTTAAGCCCGGCTTTGCAGACAATGCCACCAAAGAAGCCAACACCCTAAACAAATTTGTCAACAAATCTTACATCTTTGAATTTTCTGCAAACGCAGGCACCCCAAGCACAACGCGCACCGAGTTTTACAGCGCTGACGACTTGCTTAAAATTTCAAACAACCACAGCGCACTCAGCCAAACTGAAAAAGATGAAGCTTCTGGCAATGCAAATTATTATTCCTTTTTTGACAAAGACAAAACAGAATTGAAACAACACGAGGTTATGTTGCACCTCTCGCAATTTCAAATTCTTTATTCTGATGTGATTTCTTATCTCAAAATTGCCGCAGACAACGACCCAATGTTTTCTGGATATTCTGCCGACATTGCCCTAAGCATTTCAAATTTGACAAACAGAAGCTTGAACAACTTGCAAAAAATGAACGAACTTGAAAAAGCCATTTCAAAACTGCAAGACATTCAAGATGCCGCTGATGAAATCAATGGCACAAACAGAACAGAAAACTTTCTTAACCGAATTTTTGTTGCAAAAAAATATGACACCAGCAAATATCAACCGGGCACAACCAAACCAGTTGAAGTTGAGGTGCTTGACAAAGAATATAAAGTGGTTGGTTTTTATGTTGGTCCAAACATTTCCAACACCAACTCCATTGTCATGACAAATGACGGCATCAGCAACCTTGGCATCAGCCTCATGCAAGGCGGCTTCTCCTCCCTGCTTGCAACCAACACTGGCCGTGGAAAAATTGGTGCGCTAAGCTCACTGCTTCTTAAAGACAGTGGCGTTTGCTATGAATGCAAAATCAACGCCATTGCAATCATCAGAACAAACAGCGATTTCTTCTCCAAACTTTCCATTCTGTTTTTGATTATTGCAGGCGTGTTTGCAGTGTTCAGCATCATGATGTTTTCAAACTTCATCACCACCAGCATCAAAAACAAATACACCGAAATTGGCATTTTGCGCGCACTTGGCGCAAGAGGCGTGGACATTTTGAAGATGTTTGTTGTGGAAGCACTTGCCATTGCCTTAATCAACGCCGTCTGCGCGTGCATCCTTTCAGCAGTTGGCTGCATCTTCATCAATATGTTCTTGTCAACATATCTCAATCTTTACATCCCACTTGCTTCCTTTGGCATTCGTCAGCTTTTGATTATCCTTGCACTCAGCATTGGTGTTGGAACGCTTTCCGCCATCCTTCCAATCGCGTCCGTTTCAAAACAAAAGCCAGTTGAAACCATCAGAAAAGCATTCTAAAAAAAAAGTTTTAGTTCACAAAAAAATTTTGAAGGCACAAAAAAAAGCATATCAATCGATATGCTTTTTTCTGCTTTCAAAAACAAATACCAAGTTCATTTTTTCCTTATTCATCAGCTTTTTTTTGCAATTTTTAGAGTTTTATTTTGAAAACTTTGCTTCAAAGCAAGCGCTGGAAATCCATTTGCCATTTGCAAAATCTCTTCCAAGCACAAGCACCTTGTCTTCATACACTTTTATGTAAAACCCTTGAGAGCCCAGCTTATATTCCCCTTGAGGAACATAAAAGCTGTCCCAAAGATATGCCACCGATGCCGTATTGAAAATGTTTGGCAAACTGTCTGTTTGTGCGTGCATGGTGCCCTTGGTGTTCATATCCCAATGGCTGTGCCCATTAAACATATAAATTTGTGGATATTTTTTAAGAATTTCCCTAAACCTGTCTTCTTGCATGATGCCATCCCAACCCTGACCTGCAAAGCTGCCTGCAATGGTGTCATAAAGAGATTGATGCAAATAAACAAACACAGGCTTTTCAGGTTTGGCGGTTGTCACTCTTTGCAAAGTTGCTTCAAACCAAGCAAGTTGATTTTCTGACAAATCGGCATCCACGCCGCTTTTCTTGCTTTCAGTTCCCAAGAAGATGTGGGATATGCCCGCAATTTCTCTTTCATAATACACGCAATCGGTTTGGGCATATTTAAAAAAGGTTTTAACTTGCATTTCATAGCTCTCCGAGCCATACAAATCATGATTGCCCAGTGAGAAATAAAGCTGCGGCAAATTTTCCACGGAGTTTGCCAAGTTGAACATCTGATTCCACTCATATGTTCTTCCATAGTTTGCAATGTCGCCCACCACAAAGATGCCTTGGCTGTTTGGGCTGGTTTTCACAATGTCATTGCACATGTCAAGAAAGTGCTTGTCGTGCAGCAGCCTTTGCTGCTCAAAAGTTGAAGAAGAATCGGCAAGTTCGTGCTTTTCAATGCTGATATGCACATCACTGACAACTTGAAACTCGTTTGTAACTTTCCCCGCAAAGTTATATTGGCACCCCTGTGGCAGCACAGCCTCGGCATAGCCATCACTGGTGCCCGCATTGTTGACGCCAAACGCCAAAAGGCGAGTTGCGTTGGACGGAATGAGGGTGTTGTCATACATCCTGAACGTGGTCACTTCTTCCGTCACCTTGAAAGGTGCAAGACCGGTGTATTCCGTCAAAATTTGCTGATTGTCCGCCCAAAACAGATGCACCTCTTGGGCAGTGGAATTTTTTTGAAACACAATCTTAAGTGTTCCGTCCGCCAAGCCGTCGGTGGCGTTGTCAAGGTTATATTCCAAACTTATTGGCGCCGCTGGCTTCTCCAGCTTCTCCGGCACAATGTTGATTTTCACAGTTTTTGCAACCTTAAGATTGTCGTCCTTGTTTTTCAGCAGCACCACCTTATATTTCCCAATGCCCGGAAGGTTTCGCAAAATGCCGCCATCTCTGGTGGTGTAAGGCGCCGAGTGTTGCAAGCCATAGATTTGACCGGGTTGATATCCATTTTTGGCAACATAAAACCAACGGATGGGCTCAACCTTTGCAATGTCATCTTTTTCCAGATATATGCCCACCCAAGAGTCTTCTCCCCCGCGGGCAGAAACATACACCTCTTCACCAGCAAAATATTCTTTTTTGTTGGTTGACAAAGCAAAACCGTCGTTGCAGCAGCCAACTGGCACAGCTGCCAACGAAACCATTCCTGCAAACATAAAGGCGGAAAGCGTTTTAAAAATTTTAAGCATTCTCTTTTTCCCCTTTTATGCTGCGCTGCCGTCTGAAATTGTGATTGTCAGCGTGTCTTCAACAGTATAGCCGCCATCTCTGAACAGCACAAGTTTATATTCTCCTGCTTCAAGTCCAGAAGTGGAAAGGTTGTGTGAAATGCCTTCGCCATTTGTTGGATAATAATAATCAATTGAAGAAGCGCTGGCAAGGTTGTCCTCTGCCTTGTAAATTCCAACCCACGCCCCGCTTGTTTGGCAGTTTGTTGTGACAACAATGTTTTCGCCAACTGCATACTCCGCTTTGTCAGTGGAAAGTGTGCCCAAAACAGGTTGCTGCTCTTTTGTGCCAATTTGAATTTCCACCATGGTTTCAACAGTATAGCCCGAAGTGTTGAAAAGCACAATCTTATATTTTCCTGCTGGAAGAGAAGCATATTCTGCGCGAGCGTCACTTCCAACGCCCAATCTGATGTTGAAAGCTTCCCCCGAAACATGATTTTCGTCAATGTAATAATAATAAATTGAAGTATTTCTGCCGCTGCCAAAAACATCGCCTGCAAGATATATTGCCACCCAATATGTGCCAAAATCCATCTCTGGCTTTGTGGCAGTCACCATGATGTCATCACCAATTTCATACACCAATTTGTCTGTGGACAAAGTGCCTCTTTCGGTGATTTCAACTGCAACAACCTCAAACTCCAATGTCATTGCAATGGTGTAGCCTTCTGTGTCAAACAGCACCATTTTATAATGTCCTGCTGGCAAACCTTTCAATGCCGCGCGCTCTGGATTTAAGGTTTGAGCCTTGATGTTGTATGCCTGACCGCTGACATGTCCGTCCGTGACGCCATACCAATATATGGATTTTATGGTGTTGATGTCGTCCTCAGCTGCATAAACGCCAACCCAATAATAGTTGACAAAATCGTTTTCTGGTTTTGTGGCTGTAACCAAAATGTCTTCGCCTTCAAAATATGTATCTTTGTTTAACTCAAGTGTGCCTTCTCCCACAATTTCCGCCTGCTCAATTTCAAACAGAACTGTGACGTCAATGGTGTAATTTGGAGAATTGAACAGCACAAATTTATAACTGCCGGCTGGAAGATTTTTCCATTCTTCACGCTCTTTGTTATAGTTTTGCAACTTGATGTTGACAGCTTCACCATTTTGATGCAGATTGTCCACAACATTATACCAATAAATTGACTTGGTGCTTTCAACATCGTCATCCGCCACATAAAGCCCAACCCAATATGCAGCAAGCGCTGATTCTGGCCTTGTGGCCGTCACCATGATGGTTTCGCCCTCAGAAAAGGTTGTCTTTTCAATGGAAAGCGTGCCCTTTTCTTCCACTATGTGCCTTTCAACTTCAAAATTAATCTGCATCATAATGGTGCTGTTTTCATCAAACAGAATAATCTTATATTTTCCCGCTGGCACATTCTTAAACTCTTCACGCGTGGTGTTGAAGAAAGAAGTTTCAACAAGGTTGTATTGCTTTCCGTTGATGTGTCTTTCGTCCTTTGCATAATACCAATAAATGGATTGTGTCTCAGATGGAACATCTGCTTCGGCATAAAGCCCAACCCACCAGCCTTTTTCTGTGGAATCATTTGGCGCAACAACTGTCACCAAAATTTCTTCCCATTCATAATAACAATCTTTGTTGATTGCAAGACGCTGAAAATCACTTGGCAAAACAGACAAAACTGCATATCTTTCTTCCAGCACTTGCTGCCCAAGTTTGAAAATTGCCTTGGCTTGGAAAGAGCCAGCTGCCATAGCGGTGTTGTTTTCATATTCCACGCTCACGCCTTGTGGAAGGCTTCCAGAAATTTCCAGCATGCAAACAGCTTCGCCCTCATCCATTTCAGCGCTTTCAAAGCTCACATCCGACAAGTCCACCAGACCGCTGTCTTGCCCAGCGTGCAAAACTTCAATTTCAACTGAATCTATGTAATCATATCCGCCATTCACAAAATAGTAAATCACATATTTGCCAGCGCCCATGCTGACGCCAGTGGTTTGATGACAATCCTGAAGGCAGAATGTTCGGGCATATGTGTCGTTGTAAGAGTTGAAATAGTGATAATAATAAGAAATTTCATTGTTGTCTATGTTGCCAGGAGTTGCACCCTTTTTGAAAATTCCCACCCAAGCGTCGCTTGAAAGTTGAACATTCGCATCATTGCGAAGAGCTGTCACAAAAATCTTTTCTCCCGCTTCATAAACCGTTTTGTTGGTGGAAAGTCTGGAAACTGTTATGCTTGCCTTTCTTTGTCCAACAACTTCTCCGCCTTTTGTGAAGGTTGCAACAACATTTTTTGTGCCCATCTCGCGAAGCGTTGGTTTTGTTGTGTAACTCTCTTCCCCTTCACTGTAAGAAACTTCCACGCCCTCTGGGCAGCCCGTCACTTCAATTGACTTATCAGTGCCGTCATAGAGGAAGTTTTTGCTGTCAAATCTGACACCGCTTAAATCCATCTTGTCTTCAAATTCATAAACGCGCTCGCAGGTGACTGGCTTTGCTTTTTGCCAATCAAATCCCGAAAAATCATAGCCTGTTCCAAACACATCCAAAACATCAAGATAGGATGCAATTCCGCCGTTTTCAAAGTTTTGAATTTTGCCTTCGCTGTCGCAATAAGAAAGTTCTTTCAAAAACTCTTGCGCAACATAGTCAGAATATTGTGTGTCGATGTATTTATACACCTGATAAGCTGGCTTGCGCTCTCCATTTGCGTCCAAAAGCCCAAAGTTTGCCAAGCCACCATCTCCCATGTGGTCACGCAGCCTGTAATAAGAGAAAGATTTCACAAAATCCAACTGAGAAAGCTTATACCACACTGCGGCAACCGCGCCAGCTTGTCTTCTTCTGTCAAGTTCGCTGTTGCTTTGAGATGAAATGCCAGATTCTGTCAGATATACAGGCCTAACCTGCCCATTGCACTTCATAAAGTCGCGGTTTAAGTATTCGTCCAAAAGTTCGATGTTGGAAAAGGTCAATGCGCCAGTGGTTTCAATATCATTGGACATTCCAGCATCCTTTTTGCCATTGATGGTGTCTTGCAAAAACGCTTCCGCAGCCGCAAGCCCATAAGGATAGCAATGAGGTGCAATGCCCCAATTAAAATCGCCTTCCATCTTTGTCTTGGCATTCAGCCATTCAATCATGTCCTTTGGAGCATAGCTGTCCGAAAGGTTGGTATAGCGGCGGCTCCACCACTGTGTGAAAGGAGCGCAAACAGTGATGTTGCTGTTATATTTTTTCACTGCAAGATTTGTCAATCTCAAAAGTCTGGAATATTCTTCCATATACACATTCAGTGGCTGATGAGTATCGGCAATTCTGTTGTAAACTTGTGCATAGTCAATTTCATTGCCCATCACAAAGTTTCCAATATAGCCGTTTTCAAAACCATCGCGTGTGTAACGCTCTGCAAAAAATTCCATCATTGCAATCAAATAGCCAAAGCCATATTCGTTTGAGGTGTTAAGCCCCATAAGTGTGACATTATGAGCTGAAATGTCGTAAGTGAATTTTTGAGGGAAAGAAATTTGGTCATAGTTGTTGACAGCGTAAATGATGGCCGTCACATGAGCGCCAGCGTCATAATAACTTTTAACATAGCGGTCAAAGTGGTCCACCCTATCTTTCCTGAAATAATATGTTTTGCCATTAGAAACAAATTCATAAAAATTGTCCAAAGGGGCATCAAATTCAATTGTCCCCCCTCCAGCAAGAACACCTTCATTTGGATACATCAGTTTTTCCACTTCAAAGTTTAAAGTTGCATAAGAGCAGTTCAAATCTTTGAAATAATCCACATTTTCACCCAAAACACCTTTTTTGGATTTGATGTCAAGCAAAGGCTGTGCGTTTCTTTGCGCCTCAATTTGTGTGGTGTAAACTGGACCCTTAAGGATTTTATCCTCATAAACAACATAATATTTGTCATACAGCCTGTCATAACCTTCGTCAAAGCGTTGCAACCAAAAATCTTGCTGGGTGCCAAGCTTATATTCCCCAACAATTTTGGCGTCTTTTGATTTCACAACATCCAAAGACATGCCCACAATTTCATCTGCTTCAAGATATTGATATGCCTTCACAGAAACAATTTTGGCTGTGGCTGTTCCCACTTCGGACTCTTGGCTGTCAAGGCTGATTGAAATGCCGTCATTGCTTGCGCCCACCACCATGGAAATGGCATTTTGGCTTTCGTCATAAATCACCGTGTCGTCATCTCCTTTGCCGCAAGCAGCAAAAGTTGCCCCCACCAAAAGCACCATCACGCATGAAAAAACAACGCTCAAAAGCTTTTTCATAATTTTCTCCTTAATGTAAATTTTTTGTGTAAATAGTATAACATAAATACTTAAAATTTTGCAACTAATTTCCCTGTTCTTTTTTCCCAAAATTGCAAAGTTTTTTTGTTGCAAAACACTTTTGGTGCATTTGCTGTCGATTTTCTTTCAAAGTGTCAAATTTTTGCTTTAAAAAACAAAAACACCCAAATGTTGGGTGTTTTTCTTTTCACAAAACTTTAGTTTTCAAAAAAGACGTTCAGTTTTTTAGTCTTCTTTTTTGTCACTTTTTGCATTTGCTTCTTTTTCTTCTTTTGGAAGGATGCGTTTGAGGTCAACTCTGCCTTTTTCGTCAACTTTAATCACTTCCACTTCCACTTCGTCGCCAATTTTGACAACATCTTCCACCTTTTCAACTCGCTTGTTGGAAAGTTTTGAAATGTGAATCATTCCTTCCTTTCCGCCGCCAAGGTCAACAAAAGCGCCAAAAGTCATGATGCGCACAACTGTTCCGTCATAAACATCGCCAACTTCCACATCTTCCACAATTGAAAGGATGATTTTCTTTGCTTTTTCGCTCATTTCGGCATCAACAGAGGCAATGAACACTGTGCCGTCGTCCTCAATGTCAATCTTAACGCCAGTTTCGTCAATAATCTTGTTGATTGTCTTTCCGCCAGAGCCAATGACATCCTTAATCTTTTCTGGGTCGATGCTGAAGGTGATGATTTTTGGTGCATACTGAGAAATTTCCGCTCTTGGCTTGTCAATGCAAGCAAGCAGCTTGTCCATGATGTGCATCCTGCCAATTCTTGCGCGCTCCAAAGCTTCTGTCAAAATGGCCTTGTCAATGCCCTTAATTTTGATGTCCATCTGAATGGCAGTCACGCCTTTGGCTGTTCCTGTCACCTTAAAGTCCATGTCGCCAAGAAAATCTTCCAAGCCCTGAATGTCAGACAGCACAGCAACTTTGTTGGAAGCTTCATCTTTAATCAAGCCCATTGCAATGCCAGAAACTGGTGCAGAAATTGGCACGCCACCATCCATAAGTGCAAGGGTGGAGCCGCACACGCTGGCCATTGAAGAAGAGCCGTTTGAAGAAAGCACTTCCGAAACAATGCGCAGTGCATATGGGAAAACATCTTCTTTTGGCACAACAGGCTCAAGCGCACGCTCTGCCAAAGCACCGTGTCCAATTTCGCGACGACCAGTGCTTTTAATCATTCTTGCCTCGCCTGTGGCATAAGGAGGCATGTTATAGTGATGAACATATCTGTTCACATCTTCATCATCCAAGCCTTCCAATTTTTGAACATCGCCCACAGTGCCAAGTGTGAGTGCAGACAGCACTTGTGTTTCACCTCTTGTGAACACCGCCGAGCCGTGCACCCTTGGAAGCATGCCAACTTCGCACCAAATTGGACGAATTTCATCCAGCTTTCTGCCGTCAGGACGCACACCGTCGTTCAAAATTTTGGCTCTAACCTTTTCTTTCTTAACCTTGTAAATCACGTCAGAAATTTCACGTTGCTTGTCTGGGAAAATTTCTGCAAAGTGCTCCATAATGTCAGCCCTTGCCACCTTTTCTTTTGCTTCACGCGCATGGCGGTCAAACTCTTTCAACACATCATCATAAAGTTTGTCGGCATAGCTTCGCACTTCTTTGTCAATTTCGTCAGGAATGACATAATAAGGAATTTCAGGATTGACAGGCACGCCAATTTCTGCCTTGACATTTTTGATGAACTTAACAATTTTCTTGATTTCTTCAAAAGCTGTCATGATGGCATCAAGGAAGATGCTTTCTGGCACTTCATTTGCGCCACCTTCAATCATAAGCACAGCTTCGTCAGTTCCGCTGACTGTCAAGTTAAGCTGGCTTTTTTCACGCTGCTCTTGATTTGGATTGATGATAAATTTTCCGTCCACCAAGCCAATGGCAACCGAACCTGTTGGTCCAAGGAAAGGAATGTCAGAAATTGCAAGCGCAAACGAAGAGCCAAGCATTGCAAGAGGCTCTGGGCTGACATCTGGGTCGATGGACAACGCAGTTGCAACCACAACCACATCATTGAAAAATCCCTTTGGAAAAAGAGGACGCAAAGGTCTGTCAATCAGACGAGAAACCAAAATAGCTTTGTCGCTTGGGCGTCCTTCACGCTTTTTAAAGCCGCCCGGAATTTTTCCAACAGAATACATCTTTTCTTGATATTCAACTGAAAGTGGGAAAAAGTCAATTCCCGGTTTTGGCTCTGCGCTCATGGTTACATTCACCATCACCACGGTGTCGCCACAACGAACTGTGCAAGAGCCGTTTGATTGCATGCAAAGCTTTCCTGTTTCAAAAATGATGTCTTTGCCTGCAACATTCATAACATATTTTTTATATTCCATATTTTTTCTCCTAAAGTGCATTATAACACAAACATTTCTTTTTTCAAAATAATTCACCAAACAATTTTGCGTGCTTTGCGGCCAAAGAGCTTAAAATGTAAAAAAGCCGCCCAAGCAAGATTATGGATGTTTGTTTAAAAAAATTAAACAAAAAAAGAGAGGAAGTGCTCAAAAAAAACATCCTCCCCTCTTTAAAATTATTTAATTTCTCTAATGTTCAATTCTTTAATCAACTTTCTGTAAGCTTCAATGTCTCTGTCTTTAAGATATTGCAAAAAGCCCTTACGCTTTCCAACCATCATCAAAAGCCCACGGCGAGAGTGATTGTCTTTTTTGTTCACTTTCAAGTGTTCTGTCAAATGATTGATTCTTTCTGTGAGAAGCGCAACTTGCACTTGAACAGAGCCAGTGTCATTTTCAGACTGCTTAAACTTTGAAATGATTTCAGATTTAACTTGCTTTTCCATGTTTTCCCTCCATACAAAATTTTCTCCAAGAACGAAGCAACGGGTCTGAAGGACTCCACAAAACTGCGTTCAAAGAACTTATCGACCTTTGCATTATAGCACATTGCAAAACCTTTTGCAACAATTTGCCGCATTTTTTTATTTTTTCTTCCACAAAAGAGGTGTTTCATCTTTGAAAATAACAAGTTTCAACTTCACAGCGTTCCGCTCAACATGACATTTTACAGCCTCACTGACGGACAAATTCTCATCCTAACCGAAAGCCCATTTATATAAAATTTCAAAAATTTTTCAAAATGCTTGTCCCATTGCCTAAACAGACATAACAGACATAGATGCAACAACTCAATGCAAAATAAACAAAAAAAATCACAAAAACTTGTGATTTTCATTCAAAAAACTTTTCTTTCTTTTCAATCATCTCGTCAATGCGAGAGATGTAATCTTCAATAAATTTGCAGTTTGGCTGGCGCTCGATGCGGTTTTCAAGGTTCATCACCCGCTTGGAAATTGCCCCTGCCCCAATGGCAACCACAGAAGATGTGTCTTCCATGCTGTCAATGTTGAATATGCACACATGCTCATCTCTATAAAATCCCACATTTTCAAGTCCGCCAACTTGATGCTTTTGGCGATACATATAATATGGCTTATATCCGTTTTCAATCAGCGTCTTTTGCGCATAGTCCACCATTTTGGTGATGTCAGAAACATATTTAATCTCTTCCCCACGAATTTGCGCTGCATTTTTCACCGAAAGGGTGTGCACGGTTATATTTTGCGGAAAAAGTTCCAAAAGCGTGCCGACGGTGCGCTTGAATATGCCAAACCTTTCGCCAGAAAGCCCTGCAATGATGTCCATGTTCACCACAAAATCAAATTCCATTGCCAGCATATATGCGTCAAAAACCTCTTTGTTTGTGCCCTTTCTGCCAATGCGTTTGAGGGTTGCCTCACAAAAGGTTTGAGGGTTGATGGAAATTCTGGTGACGCCATATTTTTTCAAAACTTCCAATTTTTCTCGCGTTATGGTGTCAGCGCGGCCGCATTCCACAGTGAACTCCGAAACCGGAAAGTTGATTTGACAAAGCAGGCGCTCAAGTTGCTGCGCGGACAAAACGGTTGGTGTTCCTCCGCCAATGTATATTGTGCGCACAACAAAGCAATTTTTGGCAATCATTTTTTTTGCCGCTTCCAACTCTTTCAGCACGCAGTCAAGATAGGTTTCCACCTTGTCCTTCACGCGGGAAAACTCGCTGGAAATGAAAGAGCAATAATTGCATCTTGTGGGGCAAATTGGAATGTTGATGAAAAGGTCCACCAGCTTGTCGTTTTTGATTATGCACTTTTGATTTTTCAGCGTTTGCACCACAAGGCGGGCTTTGTCGTTGGAAACATGATAATCTCTAATCAGCGTCTCTGAAATGAGATGCGATTTAATTTCTCCTCTTTCCACAAGGTCGCGAGCAAACTTGGTTGGCCTCACGCCTGTCAGCGAGCCCCAAGGCAGCGATTTTTTTGCAATCACGCTTAAAACTTCATAGAGATGATTTTTGAAGTGCCTCTTAAGCAAACTCTTTTCCAAAAGCTTATCCACCCCGCTTGGAAGTTGAAAGGTCTTTGAAAATTGTTTTTCTTGTGCGTCCAAAATGGAAATGGTGCTTGTCACAACGCCATTTTCCAAAGCAAACTTGTGCAAAATGGAAAAAGGACAATCTTCCTCTTCATAAAAAAGATTGACAAGGTCTTGCATATCCTTTTCAAAATCAGCGTTATTGCCGCTTAAAATCTGCCCCTGCAAAGCTTTGCCACTTCCAAAGCTTTCGCTTTGCGCAATATCTTTTGCGCTGCACTCTGTTTTGCCATTGCAAGTTCGTGCGTGCTGATTTACACAAGTTATTTTCATTTTTTAGGCGCTCCTATACACATTTTTCACATATTTAACACTTTGGAAGGCACGCATAACCTCTTCCAGCTCTGCCTTGCTGGAAATCATCACAGCAATCTCAAATTGCAAATCGCCCTTCACCTCTTTATATCCAAAGCCCTTGAGTTTGTTTCTAAACCCACGAGCTGTGGTGTTGAGATTTGTAACAACTTCGTTTTTGTTTTCCGTTTCAATCTTAATTACCGCCATAAAGTTGGAAACCATGCAATCTTGCCACTCGGCCTTAATGAGGCGCTCTTCTTCCAAATATTTTAAGTTGATGCACTCTTTGCGGTGAATGGTGACGCCGCGTCCGCGAGAAATGTATCCCACAATGTCGTCACCTGTCACTGGGCTGCAGCAGCCGGCATATCTCACAAGCAGGCCGCTGTCGCCATCCACCAAAATGCCATCCTTGTTTTTCTTGACAGTGATGACGTTGTCTTTGATGTCCAGCGTCTTTTCTTTGTTATACATGTTGACAAGTCTGCCAACAACGCTGTTAAGCGGCAAACTTCCAGCACCAATTTCGGCATACAGCACATCCAAATCTTCAATCATCATGCTGCGCGCAATCTGAAAAAGATATTCTTCCTTTGTGGCTTTTGTGATGTTTAAGTTTCTGTTTTTGATGCCTTGCTCCAGCATTGACTTCCCAATCTTGACATTTTCTTCCTTCAGTTCAGTTTTAAAAAATGCTCTGATTTTGCTTCTGGCGCTGTTGGTTTTCACATGCGAAAGCCAATCTCTGGACGGGCCTTTGCTGTTTGGATTTGTCAAAATTTCCACCACATCTCCATTGGAAAGCTCGGTGGTGATTGGCACAATTTTTCCGTTGATTTTTCCGCCCACACAGGTGTTTCCAATTTGGCTGTGAATGGCATAGGCAAAGTCAATCACCGACGAGCCAAGCGGAAACTCCAGCACCTTGCCTTTTGGCGTTTGCACAAAGATGGATTCCCCATACAAATCCGTTTTCAATGTTTCCAAAAACTCTTCAGAAGAAAGCTCTTTGGCATTTTCAAGCATCTGCCTAAACCATGTCAATTTTTGGTCAAACTTGTTTCTTGCGCGCGCATTCTTCTCTTTATAAATCCAGTGCGCAGCCACACCATATTCCGACGCCTTGTGCATTTCAAATGTGCGAATTTGAATTTCCAGCGGACGATTGTTGTCCGCAACAATGGTGGTATGCAAACTTTGATATCCGTTTGGCTTTGGATATGCAATATAATCCTTCACCCTGCCCTGAATGGGCTTGTATATGGCATGAATTTTTCCAAAAACAGAATAGCAATCGTCCACCGTTGGCACCAGCACGCGCATGGCAACAAGGTCATAAACCTTGCCAAGGGTGATGTTTTGCCTCACCAGTTTTCTGTAAACGCTATAAAAGTGCTTCTGTCTTGCCTGAATTTCGCCCGCAATGCCAAGCTCGCTCAAAATTTGCCTCAACTTCTGCTCAGTGATTTTGATTTGTTTTTGATTGTCTTCCGTCTTCATGAGGGCGTTGTTTTTCAAAAGTTCAAACGCCTCTGGCTCCAGCAGCTCAAAGCAAGTGTCCTCAAACTCGTTCTTAAAGCGGGATAACCCCAGCCTCTCTGCCAGCGGAGCAAAGATGTCGTTCACCATGCTGACAAAATCGGCATCCTCTTTTGACATTGGGTTTTTGATGAGTTTCAAGTCAAACAAAATGGTGGCAAACTTCACAATGACAACACGCATATCTTGGCAAATTGCCACAAACATCTGTCTGATTTCTTCCACCTCACCGCTTCTTGTGAGGGCTCTCACATCGCACAAAATTTTAAAGATGTCATAAAGCTTCTGCTGGCTTTTTGACAACTGCAACTTAAGTTCGTCAGCCGCCTTAACATCCGTTTTGGAATGCTGAAACAGCACATATGCCACCAGCACCTCGTCTTGAATGTGATATTCAATCATGGTTTCAATCACCGTCAAAAGCCTTGGCAGATTGATTTGCTCTGTCAGTGCGCTTTCCACAATCCGCTTCTCTTTGTCTGACAATTTGAAGTTTTGATATATTTTTTCCAAAATTTTCTCTTTCATTTTCTCTCCAACGAATTTTTAAGCAGCATCAGTTTGTTGTATAGCACCGATTCTGTAAGCTGCTTTTTAACATTTGGCACCTGAACAATTTCAAACAAAATGTCCTTTTTGACATCAATCACCCCCAGCTCTTTAAACACCAAATATGCTGCCAAAAATGTGTCAAAAGAAACCTTCCCCTTCATCTTGTTGCAAAAGATATCCATCAACGAAAAGTTTTTCAAAAAATTTCTGCCCGTCAGCGCTTTAAACACCTGCGCAAAGGTTTCTCTGGACAAATCCAATGCAGCAAAGCGCTGGGTGTCAAACTGCCTCTCCATTGGCACAAAAATTTCTGCTCCCGAAACCTCATTCAAGCGCGAAATGAAATCCTCGTCCAAACATGGCGACAAAAACACAATTCGGCTGAAGTTTTTTGCCCAATTTATGCCCACCGGCGACAGCAGCAGACTGTTATAACCCGTGCAGAGCTCGTCAAACACGCCCAAATGAAAAATGTTGTCTTTGGAAAATGTGCGCGAGAAGTTAACAAAGTCATAAGCCGAATATGCCACAAACGCCGTGCCAAACACAGTGCCAACCGTGCTTGCCACATAAGAAAGCAATTCGCTTTGAGGATAATAAGAAAACTTGCAACCACCATTTGCGGAATATTGCAACTGTTGATATTGAAATGGATATGTGAAAAGATGCGCATCCGGAGCAATGAAGGTGCCCATATCAAAATCGCACACCACTCCGTTTTTGCCAGAGCCCTGAAATTCAAAGATGAAAGTTTTATATCGCGCAAACTTAAGCGCGTTGTAATTTTTTGTGAAGTTGAAATAAACCAGTTGCAAATCCCCCAATTTCACATCGCAGTGCTGTGGCGAATATTTTCTTGGCAAAACCTCCACATTTTCAGCCGAAATCTTAAAGCGAGGACGCGCGTTGTCGCAGCCAAAAGGCTCCAAAAGCTCCAGCTCCTTCAAAAATCTGTCCGACAAATCTTCGTTTTTAATTTCAAGGTCATAATATTTGATTGGAATGAAAACCTTGTCACTCACTTTTTCAAAAGCAAAAGAGTTCACCCGATTGCAAAATTCTTCATATTTTTCCCGCTTAAGCGTCAGCCCAGCAGCCATGGTGTGCCCACCAAAGGTTTCCAAAATATCTTGCAAAGAAGAAAGCAGCTCGTGAATATTTATGTCGTTTATGCTTCTTCCCGAGCCGTGCAGAACATTGTCCACTTGCGAAAAAAGAAAAACTGGCCTGTTGAATTCTTCCACCAATCGCGCACAAGCAATTCCCAAAATGCCTTGGTCCCACTTTTTGGAGGCCAAACAAATCACGCGCGTTTTGGAAAGGTCCATCTTTGAAATGGCCTTTTCGCAATCGGCAAGCACCTTGGCAGACAGCTCTTGTCGCTTTATGTTGTGCTGTTTAATTTTGGCAAGATATTTGTTAACCGTCACAGGGTCTTCACTCATATACAGCACCAAGCTGTCCTTAGCATCACCCATTCTGCCTGAAGAGTTGATTTTTGGCGCAATCTTAAAGGCAATGTCGGTTGAATTTGGATTTGAAAGCGAAACCTTGTTTTCCTTAAACAGCATTTTCAGCCCAAAGGGAAGCTTGTCAAAGCTTTTCAAACCGCGTTTGACAATATTTCGATTTTCTCCCGTCAGCGAAACAATGTCCGCAATGGTTGCAATGGCAGCAATCGGCAAAAACTCTTCCGCCTTCTTTTGCCCAAGCAGCGCCTCACTGATTTTATATGCCAAGCCCGTTCCGCACAGCTCTCTGAAAGGATATTCCTGTCCCTCAATTTTGGCATTAAGCACCAGCGTGTCAGGCAAAATTTCTGGAATTTCGTGGTGGTCTGTCACCACAATTTCAATGCCTTTGCTTTTGGCATATTCCACTTCTTTTGCACAAGAAATGCCGCAGTCCACCGTGATTATGAGGTCTGGCGAAAACAACTTCTCCACCTTGTCAATGGTGTCGCATGTCAGCCCATAGCCGTCCACATATCGGTTTGGCAGATAAAAATCGGCGTCAATTCCCAGCTTTTTAAGGGTTTTAAGCATGATTGCGGTGGCAGAAATGCCGTCAACATCATAGTCGCCAAAAATCAGAACCCTGTCCCCCACCTCTTTTGCAACACTCACGCGCTGACAAAGCTGCTTCATGCCGGCAATAAGAAATGGGTCCAAAAGCTTACCCATGCCCAAATAGGTTGCAATTTCTTCCTTTGAAGACAAACCTCTTGACAAAATCAAATACATTGTGGACGGCAAAACATCAAACTCTTTGGCATACTCCTCCACAAGTGATGCGTCCTTATTAAAAAACTTCTTAAAAATCATCTCTTTCAAAATCCCAGAACAAACTTTATGGTTTTATTATAACGCATTTTTTCCCAAACTCCAAACAAAAAGAAGAAAAAAGACGGTGAAACATTTTCACCGCCTCAAAAAAAGTTTTTTTGTCAGTTGCCCGACTCTTTTTCTGGCTCAACACTTTCGCTTAAACGCTCAAAACTTGCATCCACAATCTTGTCCTTAAACTGAGAATACGCCTCCAGCGCGCACGACAACTTGTTTTCAAAAATTTCCTCTTCGCAATTTCCGTTTTCGGCAGAAATTCCACTTGCGGCAATAAGCTCGTCCCGCTTGTGTTTCATCTCTTTCAAAAATGGAAATTCCTTCACAAGAACTTTGGACATTCTTGGGTTTTTGCGTGCATCAACATAGTCAATGCCATACATTGCAAAATATTCATCGGTGTTGATGCCCAACTTTGCAGCATTTTTGCAAATTGCAACATAATCAGCTTCACTCATGTCATTCTTGCGCAACTTGCCATCATTTGCTTTTGCAAGTTCAATCAAGTTTCCCATCTTAAACGAAACATTTTTCATGCCAGTTTTTGCATCTGACAAGTTGTGGGCATATTTCTCCAGTCCAAAAATTTTGATGACATCCAATTTGGAAGTTCCCGTTCCTGCGCCATCAGAAACATATTTCACAGTGTGTCTAACCTTCTCATACAAACTCGGATTTTTATATTCCAATCCAACAAGGCTGCCGTTTTCTTCCGCAAATTTTTCCAGTTGAGCTTTAACATATCCAAAATAGTTAAGTGTAACAAAGCACTCCTTCAGTTTTTCATCGCAAAGCAATGTCACCACCAAAGCCACTGGCAAATCCAACGCCTCTGCCGCAGAATAAACATATGTGCGCATTTTGTTGTCCTTTCGATAAGCATCCACAAAGCCATTCTCATCGCGATAATTCTTCAAATCCTGCAAGCCCAAAAAGCGGAAATACGCGTCAGAAAACTGCTTAAAACCCAGCCCCTTCATTGCCGCTTCAAAACTGATGCGCTCTGGCAAAGTGTTTATGTAAGTTCTGACACGCTCATAAAAGGGAAAAGTTTTTCTCTCAACATGAAAACTGCCACCTGCTTTGCAATAAGCATCAACTTCTTCAATAAGAGCCTCTTTAACATCACTTCTTTTCTTTGCCTTCCTTGGATGCCCAAGATGCGCAAAGGTTTGCTCCACATTCAGCAATTTGCCGTTCAAAACAAACTTGTTGTCTTTTATGTAAAGATATTCCGCATCTTTTGTTGTCAAATCGTCCACATTTCCGCCAGCATCAACAAAAGCATCCAACAATCGCTTGCCTTTTAAAAACACATTTTCTTTCTTGGAAGGCCTTTCAATGCCAATCGCCGCAAACTTCTCTTCTGTGGAAAGTTTCTCGCCAGTTTGCTCGTCAAAAACCCTCTTGCCGGACACAAATTCATAGAATGGCTCTCCGCTTTTCAAATCATTCACTGTCTTGCCAGAAGCCGCAAACTTTTTCAGCCTCTCTTTTGCATTTGGCAAAAACATCGAAAGCGGAATGGCTCTCTTGTCCACACATTCAACACAAAGCTTTTTGCCTCTCAAAACAATTTCCAAAACAATGCTCCTTTCAAACATTATTATAACAAAAGCAATCAACTTTTACAAGCCCTTTTTCAAACAAAAAACAGGCCAAAAGTTTGTTATTTTGTTTTTTCAGAATTCTTTTCGCCAAGCGAAGCTGAAATTCTGCTTTCAAATCCTTCGCCCAAAAGCTGCAGCAACCCTGCTGAATTTCCGTCCGCTGCGCTTTTGCTTAAAAATGTTTTCAGCCTTCCCAAAGCGCTGTGTGAATTTTTTTGAAAATCTTCATACAAAAGGTTTGCCGCAAGCTCACCCACAACATACAAAACTTGCCTCTTTCCGTCAATGTATTTTCTGGCGTCGCCATATCCGTGCAGCATAATTTCCGCCCGTTTCATCAACTTTTGAAAACTCTTGCCGTCCATTGTCTTTTGCAATGCGCCAAACTGCTCTGCCGTGATTGGCATTTTCACTTTTTCAAAAAATTCCTTCTCTTCCAAAAGCGTGTGAACATTTGCCACAAATTCTTTTTTGCGCCCCTTCCACAAAACAGCCTTTTGCTCTGCATCAATAAGCCCGCAGTTTTCAAAAAAATCTCCCGCAACTTTTTCAAAAAAAAGTGGTGCAATTTCGTTCAGATTGTTCTTCAAAACAACCCCTTCTTGAATGTCCTGTTCCGCCATATGCCCCAACTCGTGCAGCACCATAAACACTCCAATCCAGTTGTTGCTTGGGTTCAAGTTAAGCACGCGCGTCACCTTATGCTCACAAACCCCTCCAGCCACATCTCTTCTTTCAAAAACATTCACGCTGACACTGTTCGCTCCCAACTGTTCTGCAGGCTCGGAAAAGTTTTTAATAAGCCGCTCGTCCAGCAAAACCTTCAAAATTTTGTCATGAATTTCGGCGTCAAATTGCTTATAAAAATCCAAAGCCAGTGCAATCATCCCCTTAAGAGAAAAATTCACCTTTGCAACATCTTTTTCATCAAAATCCACTTGCTCAACATTTTTGCCCAGCGCATCCAAAAAGTTTGGAGCTTTTGTTTGCAAAGCAGCATAAAATTCTGGCAGCCCTCTCATCTTGCATCTGGCATCAAGTTGACAAGCAATTTCGTTTAAATTTGTTTTCATAACTCTCCTTAATTAATATTCCAAGTTATAACAAACCTGACACAATTATAGCATAAAGTGGGACAAAAAGGCAATACCTAGGCCAAAAATTAAGAAAAGTGTATAAAATCACTTGCAAAATAAAAAAAAGTGTGATAAAATAGCCTCGGTTAACAAAATACATGCCGAAGTGGCGGAATGGCAGACGCACGGGACTCAAAATCCCGCGAGGGCAACTTCATGTGGGTTCGACTCCCACCTTCGGCACCATCAAAAGTGCCTAAATACCGAACATTTAGGTACTTTTTTTATAACTTATCTATTCTTAAAAATTTTCTAACAATTTTCACATTTTTCTAACAATTTCAATTTAGTCATTGCAAAATTTCATTTTGTTTCTTATTTCTGAATTTATATAAAAACTAATTTTTCTAACAATTTTTTAACAATCGTCTAACAATTTATTTCGTGTTATTAAATGTTAAGTAAGATTTTAAAATGCTGTTTAATGTTGAATAGACAAAAACCAGCCAAGAACATTAAAGTTCTCGGCTCAGATTTTTATTAAATATCCTTTAACATCAAAAATATCAGTTTTCATAACATCAACAATTTCAATTTGTTTATAGTTCTGGAAACTGCTTTCATCATTCTCAAAAATCAAAACTTTATTTACATTTGTCAAGTGTTTTATTTTTTCTATTGATTTCACAAAGTTTGTTTTATCGTCATAAATGATTCCTTGAAAAATTTTATCTAAATCAAATTCTTTTATAATTACATCTGCTCTTCGTTTGCTTGCTTTTGTCCATAAAATACAATTGCGTTTCCCGTTTTGCTTCAATTTCTGAAAAAGTATGTTGTTTAAAACCAACCTATATTTCATCCAATTTAAAGAAAAATATCGTTGCTTTTCTTCTATGATTTGCTTCAATTCTTGCAACGATATTTTATTTAAATCGTTCCGCGTTATTCGCTTTTCATCATCAATTCTTGGATATCCAAATTTTTCTAAAGCGAAATTATATGCATCATTGTTTAAGGTTGTTGAACTTACGAGTGTATCGTCTAAATCTGAAATTATTATCATTTCATACTCACCAGTTCTTTCATGGTTTTTTGAGTTAGCATAGTTGCACCTTCTTCCAAAAATTGCTTGTTCAAGCCAAAAATTGATTTCCCATTGTCAGTTTTTTCATTGAACATAACATATCGCTTGTGACTATATTCTTTTGCTTTGTTCATTGCGTGCCTTGAGCCACTATCACCTTCACCTTGTTTGAAACTTGCAATCAAAACAACTGCCTTAGAAAACATTGCTTGCAGTCTATCTCGTTCAATAAATCTTTTGATATTCTCGTTTCGGCTTTTCGGCTTTGCAACATATTCAGTTATGACAAGTCCGCCTTTTTCAACAATCTCGTTCGCCAAATCAATATTCTTGTAAGGATAAATGCTGTCCAAAATTGTTGGCAAAAATGCGACAGTCTTTCCGCCGTGTTCAACGCAAACTTTGTGTGCAATTGTGTCACAACCATTCGCAAGTCCACTGACAATCGTCATATCGTTTTCAATAAGTTGTTCAACAATTTTCCTTTCTCTTTGTTCAATATCTTCGTCTGGAGTCAAACAACCGATAACAGCAACATTTTTGCTTATGTCTTTCAACAAATTAATGTTTCCACGATAGAAAAACAAAAATGGCTTATCGCTTTGTTTTATACTTTCACTAACTTGCGGAAAGTTTTCGTCAAAACAACAAATCACACCATAATTTGCACTTTTTAGGATTTTTTCATACTTTTCAACATCAACATCAATCTCTTCCACTTTTTCGCGCGATGAAAAATTTTTCCAAAAATTTGCGTTGGATTTTATCTTTCCTTCGCAAACAGCAGCATAAAGTATTAGCGAAAGTTTTGAATACATTATTAACTCCTTGTTTTTGCAATACAATAAAGTATAACATCTTTTGCACCAAAATCAAACAAAGTTTGGATGCAATCTTCTGCAACAAATACACCTTCAGTGTAAATATCATCCACAAGAATAATGTTAGCATCTTTTATTGTATTTTTATTGATTTCGCAGGTGTCTATTGTTATGCCAACATATGGATCATCTCCAGTATTATTTTCGAGTCTCCAATTGTGTGTCGTTTTTGTATTCTTAACTCTTTTTATAGCGTTTATGCCATTCTTAAACCCAAGATTATCGGCAACACTTGAAACCGCCTTTTTAAACATCAGCTGACTTTGAGAATAACTTTTGTCAGTTTTAGATCTTGGAATTATGCAAATTACAACACGAGAAAAATTTTCTTTTTGCACAATCGACTTTAAATCATTTGAAAGTTTTTCACAAACTGTGACAAAATCTTCGACTAAATCAGTTTCGCTGTATTGCTTGCTCATATTTTTAAGTCGATTGATAAAATCTGGATTCCCCTGTTTTTGATAACCAACATAATCACAGTTATAATAGCCTGTCACATCTCTATCCACATATTTGTTTGCTTTGATTGTAAATTTTTTCATTTTCTTTCAACTCCTTTCTTAAAATGCAAAAGGTTGAAGAAATTTCTATCTTCAACCTTTCGTCAGTCAAAATCTATCATACAAAAGTTCTAAAATCAACGTTTTATGCCAGTAAATTTACATTTCAAAATCATGTTTGCGTTTTAGTTTGCGTTTTCTTCCAACAACTTTTCAAGTTCCTCAATCTCATTGTCTAAATTAGTTTCTTCCTTATCCTCGAAATCCAAAGCTGTTGAAATTGCATTTGCACTTGAGAGTTTGCTTGAAAAGTCCAAATGGGCATAGATGTCCGCTGTTGTTTGAAAAGTGGAATGACCAAGCCACTCTTGAATTTGTTTCATTGGCACGCCATTGGCAAGCATTAAACTTGCACAAAAATGTCGCAAATCATGGAAACGAATGTGTTTTAGGTTGTGCCTGTTTTGAATGATTTTAAAATGCTGAGATAAAAAATTGGGTTTTAGCAAATTCCCAAAAGGGTCAACACAAACATAATCCAAATATTTTGTGTTATAACTCTTTCCACATAGCTTGCGATTTTGTTCTTGCTTTTGCTTCTCTTCTTTCAGCATTTGTTCAACTTGCGGAATAAGTGGCAACGTTCGCTTGCTTGCCTTGTCTTTTCATTATCGCGCCAAGCAAAAGCTGCGCTTCGCTTTGCTTCGTTGTAACAAAAAAAAGACAAGCCAAATTTGGCTTGCCCCAAACAATTTCAAACAAATAATTTTCCTAAAACAATCAGCAATTCTTTTTAAGTTGCTTTATTTTTTCTTTAAGTGCAAGGGTTTCTTCAGCAAGAGTTTTAAACTTTTCTTCGCTTGCTTTCATTTCTTTTTCAATTGTGGCTCTTGAGTTTTTATCTGTGTCCACATATCTTTCCATTATGTCAATTTTTTCCGCTTCCAACGCATCCAGAGTTTTAAGCTTTTCGTCTAAAGCTTTTTCAAACTGATTTAATTGTTTTTCAAGATTTTCCATTTAACACTCCTTATAATGCATGCTGAATTCCGGCTTTTTGCTCGCGAATTTCTCGAATGACTTTTTTTGCCTCTTGTGCAGTTTGTCTAGTTTCTTCGCTATACATTCTTGTCACTTCATCATAGGTTTTGATGATGTATTGTGCACTTCGTGCGTCCGAATATCCACCATATCCTCTGTGCTGTGCTTTTGGACTAGACTCTCTTTCAAACTTTTCTGAAAGTTCACGTGTCAAGTCGTTGTATCCTTCGCCGGTTGTCACTCTTTCAACTTTCACACCATCTTTGTTCATTGCTGTCATAATGGCAACAGCCGACTCTTCAACTGCATCCATAAGCGTTTTGGAAGTGAGCCTGCTTTCCTCGTGTTTGTTGCCTTTTCGCATTTCATCAAGAACTTTTGTTGAAATTTCAATGTTGTCATAGCAAACCGTCTTAGTTTGTGGATCATACCAAATATATGCTTGTCCAAGCACTCTGGTCTCGCCAGTTGGATTACCATTTTCATCCAAAATACTTTCTTCAAACACAAGAAATCCTGCGTTTGGATTTGTGTATCCATCGTCAACACAAGTTTCTCCGGCTCCACCAAGCACTTGGCAACAATTTGTGACGTCCCCAAGCACAAAGCCAAAAGGGTCATCTTTTTCAAGCACTCTAAATTGCACCGGACTGCCTTCCTTTGCTTTGTCGGCTCTTATGATGTAAGTGTCTTTCAGCTTTTTGGCAATTTCATAAACTTCTTGAATATGGTCAAATTGCTCTTGGTCATAGCCATATCTTCCGAGCAACTCCGCCAAAATTTCGTTTCCTTCTTCCACATCTTCATATTCAACAAAAGATGAATGTTCGGCAACAAATCTTGGAGAAAGTAATGCGCGCTCTTCATTTCCGTTGACAACTCTGTTTGGATAGTTTTTCAAAATACTTTCAAATGCGTTGTGAGCTGCACACAAATAATCTTGGCTATCCATTAAATCGCCATCTTTATCACGAAGACGGAAATTCATAAAATCAGGATTGTCTTTATAATATTTCATAAAAAATTGAGCAAAGGCTTTATTGTAAGCGCCTTTCAATCTCATTTTTGAAAATCTTGCATGAATTTCAGCGCCAATTATGTTTGGAGTGGCATCTTCTTTGTTTGTTTTTGCAACATTTTGCAAAATGTATTCAAAAGCCTTTTCACTTTCACCTTGATTTTCTGAAAAGCCACCAATTGCATAGTAAATTTTCATAAGGTCAACAAGTGAATTGTTTTTCTCAGTTCCTTCCAGTGTGTCAAATCCAAGAGTTTTAACAAGCTTCCCCCAACGCTGGTTATTGTTGTTGACAAAATATTTTTCCATTTGGCTTTCAGGGAAAGTTTGCAATGTGTATTCTGGTGGAATAAATTTAATCTTTCCGCTTGCTTTCCAAGTTGTCACGTTGACAATGTTTCGTCTGTAATTTGTATTGAAAATCTTAAAAACGACATCAAAAACATAGTCTCTGCGAATGCAAGTCTTTTCAAGCTCAGCATCAACAAACGGAGAAAAGATTGTTTTATCTCCCTCTTTTGAAAGGTAAATATATTTAAAATTTGTGCCCCAAAAAGCACCGTAATCTAATCGCATTTTGCTGTTTAGGTTTTCAAAAACAATTTGAGTGTTTTGGCATCCAGAAAAAGCTTCGCTGCCAATTTTTGTCACTTGCTGCGGAACAATAACCTTTTCAATCCCTACACAGCCCGCAAAAGCATAGTCCGCAATCTCTTTTTCATATTCTGGGATGATATATTCTCTTGTTGGTTCACGCGTAAGGTCAAGTGCTTGATACAAAAAACCACTTTTTGAAAAATCCCATTTATATGGCGTCTCAAATTCTGGATTTCCATCCAATTCTTCACTTTTTGCAGAATTCAAAAAACATCTTTGCAAACTATTTTGCCACATAGAACAATTTGAATGATTCCAGTCTGGATAAAATGGCAAGCCCGAAAGAATTGATTCTTCTGTTTCAAGTTCGATTGTCTCATCTGCACCAAAGCGTTTTCCTTTTGGATTGACGCTTTTTGGCAGACGATCCCAATTTGTAATTTCAAAGGTCACTGGCTCAACTTCAAACCAAACTACAGCACCAGTTCTTGGCACAGCTCTTCCATCTGCAAACTTTATGTTGTTGTCGTTCCAAACAATTGTCCTGACATATTTTTTGCCATTATGTTCAAATTCTGGATTTTGCTTTGATAAAAAGTCTTTTCCAGATTCTCTTTGACCATTCGTCGTGAAAAGCCTGCCTGTGCAAATTAAACCTTTTTGCAAATTTCCGCCATTATACATTTCTTCAAGCGTTTGTTGAAGTTCGTCAGTTGCTTTTGTCTTTGGATATTCTCCAATTTTCAAAAAATGTTTTTCTTTTTCACTTTTTGTCTTTTTAGTCTCAAAAATTTCGCTGAAGGGCGCGCTTCGCGCGGAGATTAAAGATTGAAGATTAAGGGACAAAGCGGGAACGGAGCCAAGGTCGCCGTTGT
>CAMRSX010000010.1 GCA_947053595.1 uncultured Clostridia bacterium | reverse complement strand
AGAAAAAGTACGAACTCACTTTGGCGTGTGTTCGTACAATTCCCTAATGGCGGAGAGTTAGGGATTCGAACCCCAGGAGGCTTTCACCTCAACGGTTTTCAAGTTTTTCCCGATACTTTTTAAGTAAGCCCAAGAAAGATTATCTTTGATTGCTAAATGCCCCTAAATTAAAGGCAAAACTGCTGATTTATTTCCCCAACTTGCCCGCATAATTACTTTTATAGATTAGCATAGATTAAGAAAGATTGTCAACAAAAATAGCGATTTTGATAGACATTTTGGTAGACAATCCAACAGTTTTTATTTGATAAAAGGTAGACAAAAGCAGTCTATCCTTTTTTAAATTTTAAATAAGGAAGTATAACAATGAAAAAATTTTGGATTATTATTGGTGCCATAGCCTTTGTGCTTATTGTAGGCACCACTATTCTTTTGTGTTGTATTCCAAAAACTGCACCACAAAATGACAACAACGGACCCGCAATTGAAATCCCTGTGGATCCAGAAACACCACCGGAATTGCCAGACGACAACCCGACTGACAAAGATGAAGAAGATAAAAAGCCCGGTGATGACATTCCGCCAGAAACCCCAAAAGAAGATGAGGATCTAAAAGAAGAAGTGATTGTTGGCACTGTTGTTCCACTTTCATTTAATAACGGATCTATAACTGGCTATAACGGAACAGATACGGAAATCATAATCCCAACATCTTATTCCTTTGGCGGATATAAAACCGAAGAAACAACTTTTGAGAATATTTGGAATTTTTATGAATGGTATCATGAACAACAATTTGAATGGAAAGGCAAAGAGATAACTATTCAACTTGCAAATGGCGAAGATTATGTTGTTTATAACTCATCAAACATTTTGCCGGAACTTGAAAATATTGATGACGCCTTTCCTATTATATATAAAGAAAGAAAAGAAGTGTTTGTTGAAGGCAACGATTTTCAAGTGACATCTATTGCTGACAGAGCTTTTGAAAATGCAACTATTAAAAAAGTTGTTGTGCCAGAAGGTATAACACATTTGGGCAATATGGCATTTTACAACTCAACATTAAAAGAGATTCAATTGCCAGAAAGTTTAATGTCAATTGGAAATTCTTGTTTTTCTGGCACACAATTGGAACATATCAATCTTCCAGCAAACATTAAAACAATTTCAATTGGTTGTTTTGACAGATGTGAAAAACTTATAGACATTGACTTATCAAACATTGAAAGGATCGAGGACTCTGCATTCTGGGGCTGCATTGGACTTAAAGAAGTGACATTCTCTGACAACTTGCAATATATTGCCTACGCGTCTTTCTTTGTCACAGAATCTCTTGAAGTTATGGATATTCCAAGCAGCTTGACCGAATATATAACTTTCTGGAATTGTTATGACGGATTAAAGAAATTGATTTTGCGACCTAACTTTGTTTTTGACTTGTCTTACGACTATTCTCAACTTGTTTCTCATCTTGCAGAAATATATGTTCCAGATGACTTGCTTGAACAATACAAAGAACAATATCCAGAACTCAATATTCTTGCAATAAGCGAACTATAAAAAATAGGCACACGTTTTGTTGTGCCTATTTTTTAATATAGATTGATGTTATCTAAGTCAGCAAATAAAGGACTGTCGAAAAACTCTAACACTGAAATCTTTAAAGTATCAATGATTATAAAGATAGTCTTTATGTTTGCACTTTTATATTTACAATTCAACAAACAATTGACGGTGCTATGATATAGTCCACTTTGTTGTTCCAATTGATATTGTGTCATGTGTTTTTGTTTTAGAATCTCTCTTATTCTTAATGACAATGCTTTATTGATTTCCATAATACCCCTTAAAGAAATAGCATGGAGTTTTTTCTATTATTCTATTTCAAGATTGTCAAAATCAAACAATGGGCTGTCGAAAAATTCATTTAAAGAAAGTCCAAGCGCTCTTATTACAAGTGCCATTGTTTTAAAGTTTGAAGCTTTATATTTGCCATTCATAAGACAATTCATTGTGCTGTGATAAAGTCCCGTTGCTTGCTCAATTTTGTATTGAGTTGTTTTCTTTTCGTCAATAATCTCTCTGACTCTTTTTGCAAAAGCTTGATTTAAAGTCATCATAAAATCTCTCCATACTGGTGTATTTCACACTACATACATTTTAGCATACATAATTGTAAAAATAAGTAGTGTAAAACAGCCAAACGCTTTGAATTTTGAGAATTATGTGCTATATTATGTATTGTAAAACAGTCAAAAGGAGAAAAACATGATTTTTAATAAAAACAAACAATTGGAAAATATGAAAGAAGAAATAGGCGATCTTCTTGAAGAATGGCGAAAATTTACGCTTTGCTTTACAGGACACAGAAGTCAAAAACTGCCATGGGGATTTAATGAAAAACACCCACGCTGCAAACAAATGAAAGAAACAGCAAAACAGAAAGTTGAAAACGCAATTTTGCAGGGTTATATACATTTTATTTCTGGCATGGCAATTGGATTTGACATGATTTGTGCAGAAATTGTTTTGGGGTTGAAAAAGAAATATCCGCATATATCCTTAGAATGTGCAATCCCATGCAAAGGCCAAGAGAAAAAGTGGAACAGCGAATTGCAAAAGAGATATAGGAACATTGTCAAACAAGCTGACAAAATTCGTTGCTTATATGACAGTTATGATGAAATCGGTCCCGAATGTATGCTTGAAAGAAATCGTTATATGATAAACAATTCATCAATGGTTATTGCTTTGTTTGACGGAAAGCCCGGCGGAACAGCCAAAACCATAGAATACGCAAAACAAAAAGGACTGAATATCGAAATTATAGAGCCATAAGAGCAAAGTTTTGCACTTTACTCTTATTTTTTTTATAAAATAGGATACAAAATAATAATTTATATGTTATAATTAAATCACGGAGAAAGAAAATGAAAATAAACGATTTTTTTGAAAATATTTTTGCCTATGGACTTGATGAAAGAAAAATTAATGCTATCGAAAAGATTTATGGCGGCAAAATTCATGATGCCACAACCGCTTTGGTTGTGAGTTGCATGAGAGAAAGAACTCTTGTTGTTGATGGGAAAAAGAATAGATATATTCTTCTCACTCTTGATGAAATTTTAAAACCAAATGAAGTTTTTGCAAAAGCAAAAATTTTGCCACTTTTTAAAGCAGATGAAGATAGATATATTTGCTATAACTTTAATGCCAGCGAAAAAAATAAAATTGCGGACTCTTGTCTTTTCAATTTAAAGACAAAGAAAATTGAACAACAATATCCCGGACTTCTGTTGTTATTTAAAGACGATATACCTGAAACTGAAATTTCTGCGAGAACAAACAATGCAAAAGGCAAATTTGTATCGCTAATGTTTTTTACATCAGACAGAAAAATCATGGCTTGCTTCTTTTATGATATTGTTGCAGAAAAGGGTGTGCAAATAAACACTGTATGTCTGATAACTGCCAATGACGAAGTTTGGAAAGATGTTGATATTCTTGTTCCATTCCACCTAACTGAAAAATTTGATAAGATGATGAGCAAACTGAAAGAAGAGAAAGAACTATATCAAGTTGAACTTAACAGATTAAGGGCAGATTGGTTAAATCAGTTGGCGAAGTTAAGAGAAAGCGAAAAATTTACAACAAAAGCAATGCTTGAAATGATAAAAGATATTGATATGTATGCCAATGCGGCACCAATCTACGAAACAATGCTTGAAAAAATTGAAAATAAAGAAATTTAAGGAGAAAAAATATGAAAGTTAAAGAAAGTAAAGAAAAAATGAGTTTTGTTGATTTTAATTGCTTATTTATGACATATAGTCGAAATCTTACATCTCACTCTGATATTTCTATTTATGCACCTATTGTTTACAACATGAAAGACGAGTATTTTGACGCTGTTGTAAAATATCTTAAAACTGGCGAACAAGAAAATCTTATTTATGGTAAATACTCAATCGACATGATTATAAAATCTTATTGGGTTGAAAAGCTTGACTATATCAAGGCTGTTGTCATCTTAGACAATATTCAAAAATTTAGTGATAATGCTTGCGATATTTTCAATCCTTATGAAGTTGAATAGTTAAAATAATTTTAATTTTACTTATAGAGATTGCGAAGTATTGACATAAATCTTATTTTGCGTTATACTTAAAGAAAGGAGAAATAAAATGGCTGTTGTTTTTAAATTTGATGAAAAAGCACAAGAACAATTAAGAATTTTTGATGTGCGTGAAAAGTTGACAGAGGAATATGTTGCGAATTGTAAGGGCGTGAAAGGGACTTGGCAAGAAAGAAATGAACAATTGCAAGCATTAAGAAAAGAATATATCAAATCTTATTTGGAAATATCCCCAGATGTTGTGGACTTGAATTTGATAAATTTCGCCGACACATTGTTTTATGAATTTGACCGCTCTCGTTGTGATGTGAAAATTCTTTTAGACGCAAGAAAAGAAGTTTGGAAATACATCTTGCATGTATATACAAGTGGCAAAATGAATGATGAATCGCTTGTAAACTTAATGCGCTTTATTGGAGTTGAAAGAGATTTTTATGACGAAACAATGCTTGTTGGTGGGCTTGGAGAAGATTGTATTGATAACCTTTCTTTGTTTGACGCCAAAATCATCAATAGACGTTTCAGACACGAACACTTTATGAGCAATATGCGAAAAGTAAAAGACGCTTTCTATGGCGAAGGAGAATTTTATTCTCAAATTGAAGAAATTTTCGATAAGAAAGCAAAAGACTGCTTTAATTCCGAAGGCTGCAAAGAATACATGGCAGACATTATGAAAAAAGCAAGTGAATTTGTTGATGACGGAAAAACCCTTTCCAGCGGAATCCAAAAGAATATAAGCAATGTTGCTGCTTTGGAAGTTTCTCGTGGCAAAAAGAGAACATATTTGAATTTGACCTATCAAGAAGAAGAGAAATCTTATAGAAGAGTTTCACAAAGCATTGCAGACTATCGAAAACGCGGTGCACAATATGAAAGAGAATATGAAACTGTCACAAGAGAATATGATCCAGAATATGTTGCAAAGCATTTGCCAAAAGAATTGAGTTTAGAGAAAGATAACGAAGGATATTACTTAACTCAACAAGAATGTGCAATTACGACCGACGACCTTAAAAAAATGACTTCAAGATATGACAAAAAACAAGAGTTGGAGCAATAAAGAATTATAATATAAAACCAAAGAGTGCCTAAAATTTAAGGCACTTTTTTGATGTGAAGATTTATGATGTGTATATTCATTAAATATGCTTGCTTATTCTTTTTCATCGTTATTTTTGCTTTTATATGATGTTCTGGAAATTATGTCAATTACAGAACGAATTGATAGACCAACCCCCAACACTGCAAAAATAATCATAACAATTCTAAGTGGCAAATCATTGATAAAAATTGCAACAAGTATTGCTGAGATAGTTTCCAATATAGGAAGAATGTCAAAAAATATTTCCAAAAAGTTGATTTTCTTGTTTTTCATAAGTTTTTCTCCTTAATTTGTTCAATCAATGAACAAGCATTTAAGTAAACTTCACTTGTTTTGCCATATCTCTTTTCAATGTCTTTCAAACGTTTTTCAAATTCAACATATTCCCCCTTTGAATTTATGTGCATATCCGCCCAATTTAGAAGGTCAAGTTCAAATGAATGATATGGCGAATGTGGATTCCCATGATATTTGATTTCGCTTGCATACTTATAGTTTGTTCTTTCTAAAATTTCCCCACCAATCAACTCATGATTTTTGTTTTCGCCAAATTCATAGCCAATATCATGCACAAAACCCAAACAAAACATTTCTTGTGCATAATTCTCACTTTTCCCAAGTGTTTTGCTTTTATTTTCCATAAGTTGTGCAACTGCCAAAATGTGAGCTTGTCTATCGTTTGAAATCAATTATTTCTCCCTTATTGTTAAATATATTTTGATTATAGCATATTTGCTTAAAAATTGCACTTAAAACAAAAAAATAATAAAAACTTTTCAAAAATCAACTGAAATATGTTATAATGTATGTAAAGTGAAAATAAAGGAGTTTATAAATGTTGGTTGATGTAAACAAAGTCAAAATTTTTGTGACTGTGCCACTTGAAAATGTTGAAGAAGTGCGAAACGCAATTTGTGAAGCTGGCGCAGGGATCATTGGCAATTACTCTTTTTGCACAACATCTGTCAAAAGTGTTGGAACGTTTATTCCAAATGACAATGCCAATCCACATATTGGCACAAGAAACAAATTAGAATTTGTTGATGAAGAAAAATTGGAAGTCATTTGCGATATTGACAAAGTCAAAAAAGTTGTTTCTGCACTTCGCAAAGCCCACCCTTATGAAGAGCCAGCAATTGACATTGTGCCGCTTATAGATGAAGCAGTGTTTTCTGACAAATCAAGACAATTGGAGAAGAAATGGAAGTCAAAGTCATAAAGCGAAAGATGACGCATGAGATTATAGAGCAAATTATCGAGATAGATAAAGAATTTTATCTTAATTTTGACTATGACAATGAAAAATCTTGGTATTTTAGGCGCTATTCAGACAAAAATGATATATTTTTGCTGACCGTCGAAGGCAAAATCGTTGGTTATTTTCTGTTCTATTCTATTTCAAAAAAACTGTTTGACGAAATTTTAAGTTTAAAATATGACGGAGATTATGCTTTCCCTGAAAGCGAAGTTAATGTGAAATCAAATCTCTTTTATATCCCGTCGGTATTAGTCTCAAAAGAATATCGAAAATATTGCGTTCCACTTTTGAAGAAATTGCTTAAAGAAGGCAGCAAAAAGAAAAATTTGGTTGCGATCACAGTTTCAAATGAAGGAAAACACATGGCAGAAAGCATGCTTTCGTATATAGGCACAGCAAATAAAGAAAAGAATGTTTGTGTTTATGCAAAAAAAGGAAATGGGTAAATATTTATGGTATCAAAGATGATTGACTTTGAAGACAGAGACAAAGTCAAAGAAATATATATGGATAGTTTTCCACCCTGTGAACGCGTTGAACTTGAACAACTGTGGAAAGGTGTTTTTAAAGATTTTAAAATGTTTGCTTTTTATGAACATGGCATGTTATTGGGAATAGCACATTTATGTGACACAATGGATTTCGTGCACCTAAATTATCTTGCAGTTGTAAAAGAGAATCGTGGCCAAGGTATTGGATCTGCAATCCTAAGTTGGATCAAGAAAAAGTTTTCAAACAAACCAATTGCTGTTGATGTTGAAAATGTGGATAAGAGTGCAGAAAATGCGGAACAGAGAATTAAAAGGCTCCGATTTTATAAGAAAAATGGATTTAATATCGGAAAATATAAATTTGTCTGGAATGGTGTCAAAATGTTTTATCTTGCATTTGGTGATGTTGACGGAAAAACTTTCATGGACTATATCCAAATTATTTTCCCCACAATAAAAAATATAGAACTGATTGACAATTAAAAACAACAACATTAAAATTTCAATTTTTTGTGTAAATTATAATTTTTCACTTTGTTTGCAACCCAATTTTAAATATAATGAGATTAAGGAACACTATGAGAAAGTTTACAAATTCACTTATTGCTTTTTTTAAAAGTTTCAATCTCTTTGAAACTCTTTTTCTCACATTCAGTTTAATCACAGTTATTACTGTTTCAATTGTTTTTAAAAGTGATTGGCTTTCAATCGTCTATTCCCTTTCTGCAATATTTGCTATGTTTTGCCTATCAAAAAGTGTTTATCTTTATCCTATTTATCAAATTATTTCAGACGGAATATATGTGGTGCAATCTTATTTCAATGGACTATATGGCGAAAGCATTTTAAATCTATTTATCTTAATTCCAATCCAAATTGTGACTGCGATAAGTTGGTTTCGCAACAAAAGAGAAAACTCAGAAATACAAGTCAATAAACTTGCTTGGCAAGAGTGGATTTGCATATTCGCAACTGCTTCCGCTTTGATTGCACCTGTATATTTTATGCTTAAAGCACTCAACACAAATTATTTAATTATAAGCGTTGTGACGTTTATTATCCCAATAGTATCTTATTATCTAACCCTTAGGCGAAGTGTTTTTCAGTTCGCTGCATACATAATTCAAAATCTTGTAATTATTGTGCTTTGGCTTATGCCAATAATTGAAGGCGGAGTTGGTGATATTGGATTATTGCCAATGGCACTCACTTTTGCGATATTTGGAATCAATAATGTTTATGGTTTTGTAAACTGGACAAGAAAATATAAAAAACAAAAGATGAGCATTGATAAATGCGATTTTAATTAAAATAAATATAAAATGGAGTTGAAGATGAAAATTTTTGAAGTCAACACGCTCGCACTTTGGAAAACTGCTTAAATATATTTTTTTCAACATCTCTGCTGTTTTCATAATAAACACATTTCACAATCATAACATTTCTCCCACAATATTTTTAATCAATAAACTACTTTATATAAACAACACAATTACAATGGCACGGATTGCCACAAACTGGACATTGATATTTCTTTTCTAAACTATCTTCATACCAATAATTGCAAATCTTAAACTTTTCAACAAATCCAAACTTTTTCAACAAACTTGAAACGTTCGTAATGCCAGAATGTTCCCAAGCGGTAGATATAAACATGTCTACCACTTTTCTATTCAGCTCATTTAAAACATCTTGCAGCAATTTTGTGCCAAGCCCTAAATTCTGATATTTGCTAAGCACTGCTATCGTCTTGATAAAACCGATTTGTTTGATATTTTTAAATTTATCAATTTCATGACCTTTTGTCAATTCTGTTGTTGCTGAATTGTCAATAATGCCATATAGACATGCGCCAACAATGATATTACTGGCTTTCTCTTTTATAACTTTGCAATACAACATTTTTTCTTTTAAAACATCTCTCAAAAATGTTGCTGTTATATAATTCTTTCCCAATTGAGAATTAAACACTTTGATTGTTGACGGAATATCTTTACTTTTTAAATGTTCTATTCTAAATTCATTCTCATTCATCTTTATTCCAAAGTCTCCTAATTCAAGTATAGCACAAATTTTGTGTATTTTTATATTTATTAAAAACACTTTTATAAAAACAATACAAAACTGTGAAATTTATGCTATAATATAATTGGAGTTGAAGATGAAAATTTTTGAAGTTGAAACAAAGCGTGGTGATGTGTTATATGGTTGCCTATATGGCGAACAATTTAAAGACATCTGCGTTATAATAACAAATGGAACTTGTGGAAATATCTTTGAAAATAAATTTTTGCAAGTTGTTGGTGAAGAATTAGAGAAAAACAAAATCTCTTTTGTTTACGCCCACAACAGCGGAGCATTTCATAGAATGGACTCTAAAACAGCAAATGGCAAGCCTAATGGCTGCACATACGAACTTTTTGACAATTGCGTTGAAGATTTGCAAGCCTTTGTGACTTTCGCAAAAGAAAGTGGCTTTAAGCACATTGTTTTAGGCGGACATTCTTACGGAACAAACAAAGTCATTTATTATCTTTCAAAAAGTCAAAAAGAAAAAATTGATAAATACATTCTGATTTCGCCAACTGATACTGGCTGTTTGAAAGATCATGAGCAATTGTCGGCAGATGAACTTATGCCAATTGCGCTCAAATTTAAAAAAGAAAACAAACTTGACGAGCTATTGCCTATTGCATTTGACAATTACAATCTTTTTACTGCAAGAGCATTTTTAGATTTTATCAATAATAAAAATGCAAAGAACTTGCCAATATATGCAAAGATTGGCGACTGGAAACAACTTAAAACGATTAAACAAACAGGTCTTTTTGTCATGGGCGAAAAGGACGGTTTTGCGTTTGGAAACACTCTTGATCATCTTCAAACAATAAATGCAAACAGCAAAAACAAAAATAATGTTATAGCAGTGATAGAAAATGCTGGGCACACTTTCAGAAACAAAGAAAAAGAACTTGCAAAAGCAATTTTAGAGTTTGTAAAATAATAAAAGGAACTTATAAAATGCAAAAGGTAAAGGATTTAATTTTATATCAAGTGGCAACAGATAGGAATTATAAAGTTGGCGACAAAATTCATTTTGGCGAAACGCCTAACGGACAAATGAAAATCTTTGATTTCTCTTTCAATCAAAATGGCAAGCCATTACATGAATTAGGGTTTAAAACTGCACAAAAAGGGATTTTCAAAAACAAACATCTTCAAATGGATATGGCAATTGCCCTACAAAACTATGATCTGTTTATGCGAGAAATTGCCTTGGAAGAAGTCAGAAAAGAGAAATTTCCACAGCTGCCATCTCGTTTCAAATGTATGTTTTTATCAGAGTGCAAAGAAGATGTTTTTAAAAATATTGATATAATGGCAAAGAAAACATCTGACAAAACATATCAAGCTGTGGCAGTCAAGCTTATTGGGCAAATCTTTTGTGTAAGAGATTTTGGAATCGGCAGGCCGGGGCTTTCCTTTAATGAATACAAAGAACTTGCTGAAAAGTTTTGGTCGCAAGATCAAAAATCAAAAACAAAAGCAAAAGAAATTTTGTTTATTGGTGAAGCTGAAATTGTTGAAATCTTAAAAGAAATAAAAAGTTGAAAAAACGATATAAAATAAATCGTTTTTATGATATAATGAGTGTAAGGAGAAGAAAAATGAAAAAAGTTGCATTGGTCACAGGCAGCACAATGGGCATTGGACTTGCCACCGCAAAAAAATTGGCAAAAAAATATATTGTCATCATCAACAGCAACAAAGCAGTTGGAAAGGATTTTATTGAAAAAGAATTTGGTAAAAATGCAGAAGTTTATTTTTACAAAGCTGACATCTCAAACAAAGAAGATTTGGTCACTATGCGTGATTGGATAAAAAAGAAATTTGGAAGGCTTGATTATTTGGCTGCCAATGCAGGCATTATTCCGCTTCCATGTGGAATTGACACTATAACAGATGAGAACATTCACAAAACAATCGACACCAATCTTATTGGCACTTTCAACACTGTCAAAGTGTTTGGAAATCTTATCAAAGAAACTGCCAAGAAAGGTGCGATTTGTTGCACAACATCTGTTGACGGAATTATTGGTGAGCCATACGCTGTTATTTACTCAACAACAAAAGCAGGCATAATTTCACTCACAAAATCTTACGCAAGATATTTCGGTGAGAACATTCGTGTAAATGCAGTTGCACCGGGACTTATTGACACCCCACTCACAGCAACTGCTGGTGAAGATCCGGCAGCCACAACTGACTATTCAATTATTAAAAGAATGGGTAAGCCAGAAGAAATTGCAAATGCAATCGCTTTCTTACTTTCTGATGAAGCAAGTTTTATCACTGGACAAATTCTTGCTGTTGACGGTGGATTTACATTGAAGTAAAAAGGAGAATAGAAAATGAAAAATATTTATGTGCTTGAACATTTTGATTTTAGTGAAGAACAAATGAAAAGACTTAAATCTCTTGGAAATGTTGTTTATTATGAAAAAGCAGATCAAAATCAAATTGATGACGCTGTTGCAAATGGCGGACCTATTCTTTTGGATTGGATAGATCCTACAAATATTTTATTAAATATGAAGAAAGGACAATTTATTTGCTTGCCATACACAGGTTTTGATTGGATAACAACATTAAAGCAAGCACTGGATAATGGCGTTGTCATTTCCAACACTCCAAATTATTCGACAAACGCTGTTGCTGAACATCATTTAGGATTGATTTTGACAGCAACAAAACAAATCCCATATTTTAATAAATTTCTTTTGAATGATGAAAAGGTGCCATTTAAACGAAGCGTGGAAATAAGTGGCAAGACTATTGGAATTATTGGATTAGGGAATATTGGCAAAAGACTTGCGGAATTACTTATGCCCTTTGGAGTGAAGATCCTTACTTACAACCCAACAAAGAAAAATCTTGAAAACATTAAAGATGTCTCTTTGGACGAATTGTTAAAAACAAGTGATATTGTTTGTGTGACTTGCAGATTGACAGACACTACAAGAAACATGCTCAATAAAGAGAAGCTTTCACTTATGAAAGATAACGCCATTCTAACCCAAACAACAGGTGGAATCATTGACTTAAATGATTTATACGAACTGGTAAAGGAAAACAAGTTTTTCGGAATTGGGCTTGATGATATTGACCAACTTTCATATCCAAAAGAATTGTTGAGAACAGAAAGAGTTTATTGCTCTTATCATAGAGCTTTTGATACAAATGAGTCTGAAAAGAACAGAATTGATATTTGTATTGACAATATCGAAGCTTATTTGAAAGGAAAACCTATCAACTTAATTAAAAAAGTTTAAAATTTTTGATAAAAACACTTGCATTATTTTTGCAAGTGTTTTATAATGCTTTCATAAACAAACACACCGTTTGTTTATGAAATGCGAGGAGCTCAAAAGATGAAAGTGATTAGCGAAGAAAAAGTTGGACGTGTAAGAGATTTCATAAAGGATTTTCAACAAAAGGAAGGACGTGCACCGTCATTTAGACAAATTGCAAAGGCTTGCTGTTTCCAAAGTTTGCAAACTGCCCACAAATATGTTGCCATTCTTCAAAGTCGTGGTGAAATTGAAAAATGCGACTCTGGCAAAATTGCTGTTCCTTTCAACTTGCAAAAAGGCCGAACTGTTGTAGCCCCACTGGTCGGAGATATTGCTTGTGGCCCACAAATACTGGCAATCCAAAATATTGAAGCTACATATCAGCTTCCAACCGCTATTTTTGGTGATGAGCCAATTATGACATTGCATGCCAAAGGAAATAGCATGACTGGCGTTGGAATTTATGACGGAGACTTGATTGTTGCCAAGATATGCAGCGAAGCCAAAAATGGAGACATTGTTGTCGCGCTTATTGACGACTCTGCCACAGTTAAAACCTATTACAAAAGAAATGGAAAGATTGTCTTACACCCCGAAAATCCAGAGTATGATGACATCTATCCAGAAAGTCTTGTTATACAGGGAATTGTAAAACACAATATCCACAATTTTTAATTTATAGGAGAGTAAAAAATTGAAAACCAAATTATTCTGCCCACATTGTGGAAGGTGTCTTGGTGAAAGCATATCAAGTGATAATTCTGGAATAACGCGTGTCTTGGCTAACCCACCAGCACATACAAAAGAAAAACACTTTATCCATAATATGAAATGCGTTAAATGTAAAAACGAAATCTTCATCTTAATGGAATTTATAGATTAAAAAATTTAAATAAGCGAGCCAAGCGCCCCAAAAATTTTAAAGGAACCCCAAGCGTTCTTATCTCAAAATCGAGAAAGGAACTCTTGGGATTTTTTATTCGACAAAATCCACGATAATGCGACTTTCTATGAAATGATTTGAGCCAAAATTTTTTGAAAAAAATCAAAAAATTTTTCCCGCTGGGACAGACGGTGTCCCAGCGACAATGTTAAAGTATGCCCGTCAAAACAAAAGTAAAAGGAGGTGAATAGCGATATGGATTTAAGAAAATCAAGCATAACAGCAGATATTCTTAATATTTTGTCGGATTGCAAAGTCCACACAATGCAAGATATTGCAGACGAAATTGAAATTTCCAGAAAAACCGTTGTTAGACATATTCAATCACTTTCATATCGCTATCCAATCCAAACTTTTTGTGGTGGCATAAATCGAGGCGGAGTTTGCTTGGATAAGAATTATCTTTATCAAGGAAAACCTTTGTCAAATGATGAGCTGCAACTCATCAATAAAGCTCTCACTCTTTTGCAGAAGAATGAAAGCGAAGAACTTGACAGCGCAACATTAAATTCTTTAATCATAAGATTCTCTCTGCCAATAGAAAAGGAGCAAAAAGATGAACGAAAAATTATTTGAAAATGCAGTCGAAAAGAAAGATGACAGCAAAGACATTGTTGTTATCAAATACCACGACAGGATCCACAATGAATGGATTGACTTGCCCGTCACAAAGGAAGTTGCGAGATTTATGGGAAGCAATCGCAAACAACAAAAAAGAAAACAGGACAAGTTTGAACACCATACAAAACAATTTGACAAAGTGTTTATGCCAAGCAAGCCTAACAATGAACGCTTCCTTATCGCGCCCGACACTGATTACGAAACAATTAAAGAAAAGCAACAAAAAGAAAAAATTGAAGAATTTGAAATTGAACACAATCGCGTCCTTATCCAAAATTCATTGGACTGCCTTACACCAGAACAAAGAATTGTCGTTGAAATGATTATGAAAAACTTTTCTTACAACGAAATTGCAGAGAAACTTGGAATCAGTAAAACCGCTGTGGTAAGCAGATTTAAAAAAGCAAAGAAAAACATCAAAATTTATATAAGAGACACTGAAAATTAAAAATTTTTCAAGTTTTTTCAAAAAATTTTGCAAAAACCCGGTAAACGATTTGAAAAACATGTCCCTATATAGTATGAAGGGGCAAAAAAGTTTTCATTGAGTTTTGATGTTGACTAAAACTCAAAAACAAATTTTTAAGGAGAAAAAATGAACGAACAATATACGATCAGAGTTTATGACGCGAGACTTGTTTCAAAGGTCGAAGAACTCTACAAAAATTGCAAAGACATCTACACGTCAAAAAATCCATTTATGGTTGATTGCTTGGTGAGAGGCATGGAAGTCATTGAAAAGGATTTGTTTGGCACAAGTGGAACTGACAATGTTGATGAACTTTACAACGAAGTTAAACTCACTGTCAAAAAACTTGACAGCCTTTTGAAACTTTGCGAAAAGTCAGCAAAAGAAAGCATTGCAAATATTCAAATCAATCAAAGACTTTTATCTTGCAATTACAATATGCTTTTGGGGCTGTCAGAAGATAAGCCTAAAAGCAAAGAAGAAGTTGACGGTGGTTGGTGCGACAATCTTCCTGCTCGCTTGGAAGATGTTTTGACAGAACTCATACAACATTTTTCAAATAAATGAGTGTGCCAAATGTCAATCTGTTTATTGGCTATGTTGATTGTTTGAAAGGTAAAAACAGCCAAAACAGATATGTGAAAGAAAATTTTGAAGCACGAAGATTTTACAGCGCAGGCAAAGACTATGACTATGTCAAATATGTGCAAAATGGAAGTAAAGAAAAAATAGATTTTGTTGACTATTCTGGGAATGAAGAAAAAAGTAAAGGCATTTTTAATGAAAATGGCCTTATGAATGAAAAACAAATACAAGAATTGCGAACAAAACTACGAGACACTGACAGCACAATTTGGCATGGTGTTATTTCCTTTACAGAAGAATTTGGAGACAACTTTTGTGATGATTATGAAAAGGCATATAACCTTATGAAAACGCAGTTGCCAAAGTTTTTTGAATTTGCAGGACTAAATCCAGACAATATGATCTGGTTTGCAGGCTTGCATGAAAACACTGACAACAAGCATATTCATTTCTCATTCTTCGAGAAAGCCCCTTTAAGAACGAGACAAGGTCGCAAAGGTAAATTCTATTCACAGGGACTTTTATATAAAACTGCCCTACGCCGCTTTAAAGTATCTATTGAACTACACCTATTGAACATTTACAAAGAAATAGGTAAAAACAGAAACGCTCTCACAAACTCAATGAAAGAAGGACTAAATTTAGGAGCATTTATGAAAAATATCAGATCTCTCATCTTTATTCTTCCAGAGAAAGGAAGGTTAAGTTATGAAAGTGAGAACATCAAGCCATTCAAGCCACAAATTGATTTGATTGTAAATTCAATTATCCACTCAAACAAAGACTTAAAGCAAAAGTTTGATAACTTTGACAAAATTCTGTCTATTCGAGACAACGAGCTTTTGAAAGCCTATTCCAAATTGAAAATCAACTATACGGACAAACTCTTGCATGATAAGTGCATAAATGACATCTATCGCAGACTTGGAAATCTTGTTTTGCTGACAGTTAAAGAAATCCGCATGGAACAAAGAAAACTGGACTATGAAACAAGAAATCGTCTTGTGAGAAAGAGAATTGACAAATTTAAAAGAAAAGCACTTATCAAAAAGTGTATGCAACTTAGCGAACTTGTCAATCGAGAAATCGTCTCTGCCTTTCAGGAATATTTGGACAAGCTTGAAGAAGCAAATTTCAAAATTATGAAAGAAGAAGGTCTTTTGGATTGAAGATTTTGAAAAAAGTCATTATTTGGCTTGTTATCTTTGCCGCTTGCTTTGTTTGTGGATATTTGGTCAATATGTTTGTTTCAAACAATTTTGCACTTGAATTTAAGTTTAATCCTGCTTTGCTTGTTGCAGGAAAAACTTGGCTTTACACTTTGTTTCTTGTGTCAATTTTCTTTGTTATGTGGCTGTTTGCTTGGTTTAAAGGAATTGGAAAAAATCCAAAGACAATCATGCAAGCAAAAGAAAAAGACAAAGATATTTACACGGGACTTGAACAGGCACATTTTCAAACAGATAAAGAAATTCAATACAACTTTAAAACAGTTGACTATATAAACTTGCCAAAGACAGACATTGAAGGAATCCCTGTCAAAGCTGAAGAAACAGCAAAAGGATATAAAATCACTTTTGCAAAGCCAGCACACACTCTTGTCATTGGAACAACAGGCTCTGGTAAAACAACAACATTCATCAATCCTGTCGTGCAAATTTTATCTCACACTCAAAATCAGCCTTCAATGCTTTTGTCGGATCCAAAAGGTGAACTTTATGCTTTGCACGCCAAAAGCCTTATAAATCGTGGCTATGATGTCAAAGTGCTTGACTTACGAAATCCTTACTGCTCAATACGTTGGAATCCACTTGAAAGGCCTTTTGAAATGTATCAAGAGATGTTGTCACTTGATGACAAAGTCCACTTAAACGAAGAAGAAGGCTATTATGTTTTTGAAGAAAAAATCTATTACAGCGAAGAAGAAAAAAATGCCGCTGTGCAAGTGCGAAAACAAGAAATCTTTGATGAAGTGTATGAGGACTTGAATGACATTTGTTCTGTTCTCTGCCCCGTCACAAATAAGAGTGAGCCTATTTGGGAAAGTGGCGCCAAAAACTTTATTCTTGCGATCACTCTTGCCATGCTTGAAGATAGTGAAAATCCTAAATTGGGCATGACAAAAGACAAATTCAATTTCTACAACATTATGAAGATTGCCACAAACACACAAAACGATTGCGAAGATCTCATGGACTATTTCAAAAATAGAAGCCCGATTTCTAAAAGTGTTAGTCTTTCAAAACAAGTGCTTGACGCCAGCGACAAAACTCGTGGATCGTATCTTTCCACAATCTTTGACAAACTTTCAATGTTTAGCGATATGAGTATTTGCTCTTTAACAAGTGCAAATGAAATCAACTTTGGTGAAATTGCGACAAAGCCAACAGCACTGTTCTTGCAGATTCCAGACGAAAAAGAAACAAGACATACACTTGCTGCTATGGTTATTTTGCAAGCCTACAAAGCACTCGTAGCGAAGGCAAACACGTATCCAGATTTGGCACTGCCAAGAAGTGTATATTTTCTTTTGGATGAATTTGGCAATCTGCCAAAAGTCCACAAACTTGAACAGATGATCACTGTTGGTCGAAGCAGAAAAATCTGGCTTTCTCTTGTTGTGCAATCCTATGCCCAACTTGCCAAAGTTTATGATGACAAAAGTGCAGACATTATCAAGTCAAACTGCAATATCCAAATCTTTATTGGAACAACAGATTTGAAAACTATTGAAGAATTTTCAAAAAAATGCGGAAATTTCTCAATAATTCAGCGAAATGTCAGCTTTTCTTCATCAAATGACAATGTTGGAAGTTCTGTAAGTGTCAAAGAAAGACCCCTTATTTATCCAACAGAATTGCAACAACTCAACAGCCCAGACAACATGGGAAATGCAATTGTCAATGTCTTTGGCTTTTCGCCAATCAAAAGCAAATTTACGCCAAGTTATCAAAGCAGATATTTTGTTTTGGAAAAGACAAATCAGCTTTTATCCGAAGGCAAATATTTCAATGAAAAACAGGTTTTCTATGACATGCTTGAAAGAAATAAAAGTGTGCTAAGAAGAGAAAGATTTGAAACAAACAGATTTGACATAACGCCTTTTGTTGAAAGCTTTAAAGTCCAAATTGAAAAGTTTGATTTTGAAAGCTTGGGTTGTTTTGAATATAAGCTTGAAATTCTCAAAGCGCTTGACAATCAAGATTTCGACTTGGTTTGCAAACGCGTGCAAGACATCTCAAGAATGCTTGAAAAATGTGGAACAGACGATTATGGCAATGCCACAAACTTAATTATGAAAGCCGAACAATTAAAAAGGTTGGTGAAAACATGACAACAAAATTAAAACACTCTTTTATTGCCCTTTTATGTATTGTGTTCTGTATTCTTCCCGCAACAATATTGTCAATAAATTTTATGCCAACTCAAATTGCTGACGCTGTTATTATTGGCCCGATTGTTATGCCCGATGATATAGTCAATCCGGGTATTGGAACGGACTATGATAAACCTGTTGCGAAGGAGTGGTCCAACAGCACTGGTGTTCCAGCGGCAAAACCAAACGCTGACGGCAGCCTAAAATCTTACTCATCGTTATATGTAAAAAATGATAAATTTTTCAAAGTTTACAGCCCAGACAGAAGATATGGATCAGTTGTTATGTATTTCAAAGTTGTAAGAACTGACAAGCGCCCAATCTATGATGATGACGGAATTTTAGATGTCTCATGGAACACAGCAGTTGCCGCTGACGAAGTTGTAGATTATGCAGCGAACTTATATATCAAAACTCAAATGGCTTACTACACTTGGAATGGCTTTTGCGGAACTGTTCTTTATGACAAATTTGAAAGCGGAAGCTTTCCGCTTCGTTGGAATACCGGAAACACTGTCAACGAGTCTGTGATTTTTATTATGCCAGATGAAAATCTAAACAATTATGGTGCAGGCCCTTACAAAAACAATGGAATAAATCCGGGATATGATTATTTCAAGTTGACGGACATTCATAGATTTGATACGCCTATGTTTTCTGTTAGCTTAAAAGGAAAAGGCTATTGGGAAAATTGTTTTTGGGGTGGCTGTTTTGACTATGTAAGCTTTGATGACAATATGACTGGATATATAAGCCGAGCAAATCGAAACTGGTCAAACACTCTTAAAGCAAACACGAACAAAGGCTTTTACAAAGGACAAACCGCTTATTACTCGCCAAAGGCTTTCACTGTTGTTGCGAGCAATCTAAACAATTTTGTTAAAGTCAATGGCGTGCAAGCCACACCAAAAGCCGGAACAGATGTTGTGCCTTTCAAAGACGGACATCACATAAGCATTTCAAATGAAGGCATAACAACCATTGAAATTGAAAATGGTGCAGAAAACGTTTACACCCCATATTATTGCTTTGTTGACACGAAATTGCCCGATGTCAGTTATTCATATCACAATGCAAATGCAACCGAATTAAGACGCGTTGGAAGCATTACAACAACTGCAAGCGGTGCTAAACAACAATCAATATATGAAGGAGTTTTCCGCGATCAAGTGCAAGTCAATTTTAGCACTGCCGAAAATGAAAGCCCAGAAACTGCCACCTACAAATTTAATGGCAAAACTTACAATCTCACAAGCGGAACTTGGCTTTCACAAGAAGGAAGATATGAAGTGACTGTCACAGATTTGGCAGGAAACAAAACAATAAGCACCTTTGATATTGACTGCTCTTATCCAACAGCAAATCTTGACAGAATGTCAAATGACAAATCACTTAAAGTCAGCAGATGGTGGCTTGTGAATGTCCCAACAGGATACAAAGACGCAGGATCTTATTCTTTTGGAATCTTGGACTTTGCAAAAGATTTTGCAATGCAGGCTGAAAGAAACACACACGTGACAAGTTATCACTTAGACAATATTGATGACTTTGTAAACACGCATTTGGTTGCAAGTGGAAACACTGTCAAGCTTGGTGACTATTGGTATTATAAGTCAATCAACAATCCTGAACTTTTTGTCTATTATTTTGATGAAAATTCATTAAACGAAGCAATAGAGTTTTACAGCAAAGATTTTATTTCACAAGAACAAAAATACAAAATAAACTCAACATTCTCGCCAAATAATTATGGCACGCATATTGACGACTCAATGTATAGCAATATTATTTTCAAAAACTTATTGTCTGCCTACTATGTCAATAATTTTGCTTTCAAATCTGAGGATATAAACGAAAGCTATAAAGTTTATTATGACTTTGCAGAAGATGACATTGCAGATTGGAAAGAATTGCAATACAACAAAACCTTTGCAAGCCAAGCAAATACACATGGCTTGTATATGATTAAAGAGATTGACTTTGCAGAACATGAAAGTTGTTATTTTGTATTCTTAGACTTACAAACGCCCATGCTTGATATTGAAGCGACAATATATGGAAAGGACAAAACAATTTCGCAGACGATTTCAGACAAAGATATTCCAGAGAATCACGAACTTATCTTCTATTATGAAACTTTCAAAATAAACAAAGTGATTGAAGATGATAAGTGGTGGATTATGGAAGTCAAAGATCCAAATGGACAGATTTCAAGATACACCTATCTTGACGAACTGCCAAGCTTTGACGGAGCAATGCCGGGCGTTTATACAATTACAACCGCTGACAGACTTTCAAACATCTTTACTTTTAAAGTTTGCTTACTTGGAAAAGCACCCGAAGCAAAGTTTTCTGATGTCAATGCCAAAATGCAAATGAAAGTTGACATCACTTGCCACGATGAATATAATTCGGTTTCTGAATTAAAAATCTATCGCAATGGCGTTTGTTTAAACTCTGAATTTGGATATGACGAATTTCCAGATGATGACACCAACTCTCTTATTTTTATCAATGCTGACAACCTTTCCTATCTTTTCAATAAAGGCGGAAATTATGTTGTTGAAATCACAGACAACTTTGGCCGAGTTGTTTCGTATGAATATAAATTTGAGAAAGACTTGCCAATTGGCAATCTTGTTGGCGTTAAGCACAATGGAAAAACAAACAGCGAAGTGAAGTTTATTTACAACACAGGCCGCTTTATTGTTGCCATTGAAAACAATGGAAAAGTTTACAAACCAACAGAACAAACTGATAAAAATTTGACAACCTTAACATTCAGCCCAAATGAAGATTCAATTGACAATTTTACTATAAAACTTATAGATCGATCTGACAATGAGAACTACAATGTATATGCTTTCACAATCAAAACAACAAAACCTATTCTCAATCTTTTCGGAGTTGAAAATGGTGGAAAAACTGGTGGCACAGTTTATGCCATGTGGGAAAACAATGAGGAACAATACACCGCTTCCTACACCCATAATGGCAAAGCACAAGAATATAGAAAAGGACAAATCCTTACTATTGACGGAAAATATGAAATCACACTTTATGACGAAATAGGAAATTTTACAACAGTAAATTTTGAAATAGACAAATCCATTGACTTTACATTAGCAGATGTCAACGGAAACACTTATTCACTTGAAGAAATTAAAAATATCAACTTTGATATACGCATTATAGATCAAGAGCCACTTACAATTTCCATGACAAAAGACAAAGAAAATTTTGAGTATGAGTTTGGACTTATGATAGCTGAAGAAGGTTTTTATGAAGTTAGACTTATTGATGAGTTTAACAACTCAATCTTCTTCTCTTTCACGATTGACAAAACGCCGCCCGTTGCAACCTTATACGGTGTTGCCGAATATGGCAAAACAAATAAAAGTGCATGGGTGACTTCGATGGAAACAAACCTTATTTGTTGGTATCTTGTAAATGACGAATATAAAGACGTCTATCGTCTTGGGCAAGAACTTACTGAAAGCGGAAAATATTTAGTTTGCATTTCAGATCAAGCAAACAACTTGACCACATTTGAATTTGAAATAGACCGGTCAATTTCCTATGATATAAACACTTATCGTGGCGGAATTTCAAATGGTGGAGTTAGGATTGTTGCTTATGAAAATTTGAAAATCTATATGACAAAAGACGGTCAATATTTTGACTATGCTTTTGAGCAAATTCTTAATGACGAAGGCGAATATTCTTACACGATTTTTGATGATTTAGGAAACAAAGAAATTGGATTTTTCACAATCATAAAAAAGAACAAACAAAACTTAAATCACATCCTACAAGAAGATATACAAATCAAAAACATTACAAAGAATGATGAAGATTTTGAATATGAACTTAAAGACGGAAACCTTTATCTTTTTGATGAAGGCACTTACAATGTTGAAGTTGTAGACAACAAAACAAATAAAGAATATTCCTTTGTTATCACAATTGACACCACCCCACCGACACTTGAAATTACAGGCGTTGAAAATGGTGGAACAACCAAAAAGATTGTCACATTGAAAAACGTTTCCGAAACACCTTATGAACTTATCATCTTCGTTGACGGAGTAAAGTTTGAATATAAACTTGGAGACGAAATTGAAAAGTGTGGAAGATTTCAAATAACTCTACTTGACGAAGCTGGCAATAAAACCGAATATTCTTTTGAAAGAGAATATTCTCTCAATGCAGCAAGCGTTGGAGTTATTGCAGGATTTGGAGTTTTAATTTTATTACTCATCATCTTGCTTGTGAAATCAAGACATCACTATTACAAAGATGAAAACATTGAAGAAGAAATCACAGAAACCACTATCGAAGAAGATATTGGATCTGAAAATGATGAAAATGCCCAAATTGATGAAAATCAATAGGGATTTTATACAAATTTATAGCAAGCAGGATAAGAGCAGACTCAAAATCGAAATCGCAACGCCTACAAACCCATAAAATAAAGGGGTTTGGCTGCCTCACACTTAAACATGGTGTGATGCGATTTTGCCTCATCTCTCTTTTCCGAAAGCAAGTGTGAAACCCACTTCTTTTTTTATTGAAATATAGGACTAAGCATAGAACACAAAACAAATAAAAATTGGAGGAATTATTAAAAATGAGCATGTTAGCTGCAATTGATTTCAACCCCGTTTTAGCACCGGTGTTGGAAGTTTTGAACGCGATCCTTTGGCCAGCAATTGGGCTTGTCGGATCAATCGGAATGATTTACTGTATTATTCTTGGTGTTAAAGTTGCCAAAGCAGATGAGGCTGGATCAAGAGAAAAAGCCAAAAAAGATTTGATTGGCGCAATCATTGGATTTGTTGTCATCTTTGTTTTGATATTGGCACTCAAAATCGCTATGCCTATCTTGCAAGATTGGGTAAGCACACAAATTCAATCATAACAAAAAAAAGGAAATTGAAACATGAAAAATCTATCAACAAAAACAAAGATATTGATTGGTGCAGGTATTGTTCTTGCAATCTTCATTATCTTTCTTTTCATCTTGGCAGGAAGCTCTGGCAGCAACAAAATCCCAGATGAAGAAAATCTTAAACAAAACATTACTGGCATTACTTGCGAAACTGAAACACAGGGAAACTTTGATTATGACCTTTCAACCATAACAAACGAGACTGAATTTGACACAAATATTTCAAGCAGAAAATATACAAAAATTGTCATCAATCAAACACAAGATTTAAAGAGTTTGGGTGTTGGTTTTGCAGTCAAATCTGACAGCAACACACTTATCACTTTTACACTTATGAAAAATGATGAAGCCTTAAAATCTGACACTCTGACATTGGAAAGCGGACAGACCGCAACAGCAAATTTAAGTTTGGAAAATCCAACCGAAATTTCAGCTTCTGACAAATTCTATATTGATGTCACTCTCTCTGAAGATACAACTTTTGCAGTTGACACGTTTTTGTTCTTTATGGAATTGGAGGCTTAAAATATGGATTGGATGACTAACTGGATTTTTGAACTTTTATACAGTTTACAAAAATCAATTTGTTATGTCATTGATTTCATACGAGAGATTTTCTATACACTTGCAGGCATTAAGCCCGTCACAATAGACGGAAAACAAACTGATTTACTATCCCACTTTATTCTTTCTGATACAGTCAAAACAACTTTCTTTTATATCTTCTTAATTGCAGTCATATTGCTTGTTGTGTTTGTCCTTATTGCAATTATACGAAGTGAATACGCCAACGGAGAAAACAAAAAATCAAAAGCATTGATTTTGGGCAAAGCCTTTCAAAGTTTTGCAATCTTTCTCATGGTGCCTTTCATTTTGATTGCAGGAATAACACTGACAAACGTTGTTATGGGTGCGATCAACCAAAGCATGAATCCTTTTGTTTTGGAAACTGGTGGCACAGCAACGATTGGCGGACAGATCCTTGTCACAAGCGGACAACACGCGTATATTGGAGACGAAAGCATAAGAAGTGAAATTGAAAGAATGTTTTTGACTGGCGAACTCAATTACTTTGATATGGGAGTTGTCAGTCAGTATTACAATTTGAGAAACTTGGATTTCCTTATTGGAATCTTTGGCTCTGTTGTGATTATGGTGATGTTTGTTATGAGTGCAGTCACTTTCATACAAAGAATATTTGATATTGTTCTTTTGTATATCATCTCGCCCGTAAGTGTAAGCACAATCCCCGTTGATGACGGTGCAAGATTTAAAATCTGGCGCGACATGACAATATCAAAAGTCTTGGGTGCGTATGGAATTATTCTGTCAATGAACTTGTTTTTCATTATCATTCCACAAGTCTCATCAATTGTTTTCTTCGACAACGCCTTTAAAAATGGAATTGTTAAAATCTTGTTTCTTATCGGTGGCGCTTTTGCAGTCACAAAAGCAAATCTTGTTATTGCACAACTCACAGGAAATCAAGCAGGACAAAACGAAACTCAACAACTGCTACGAAATATGCAGACTGGCGGACATATCGTAAAAGCGACTTTGGGTGCCGGGGCTGCTGTTGGTGGTGCGATTATTGGTGGAAAGAAATTCACTGACACAAGAAAGTCAACAAGATCAACTATGGCAGGACTTAAAAAGTCATTTACAGACACCCCAAGCAAACAATATATCAACAAATCTTCTGAGCCAAGTAAACTTGCAAAATATGGTGGTATGGGCACAAGAATTGCAACCATGCCTATTGGAATGATGAAAGACTTGGCAAGTGGCGGACTTGTTGGAATGGGCAAAAACTTTATTCCAAGAGTTAGAAATATTGCACAGGGTGACAGTTTTGTCAACCATGCACAAAGTAAATCAGTTTTAAATAAGGAGCCAAACAATGCGAATAATACCGCGAAACACGAAGGTTAAAATGCAGTTTTATAAAGGCATTGGGATATATGACATCATACTTGGTGTTATCGCCCTTGCCTTTATAGCTTTGGCTGCTACAAGCAACCTACCAAACAAATATTTTCTTGCAATAGGGATTTTGGTGATCGTGGCACCAATGTATATTCCTATTGGAGACATCAAACTTTATCAAGCACTTGGCTATGCTTTTAAGTTTGGAATTGCACAAAAGACGTTCAGCATACACAAAAAAGGAAATTCACATATCAGTGCAATTGTGCCTTATTCAAGCATTAAAGACGATTTGATTTATCAAAAAGATAATGGCATTACTGGCGTCATTGAAGTGAAGCCTATTGAGTTTAATATGTTGAGCGAAAGCAAACAGAACTATTTGATTGACGGAGTTATTTCAAACACCTTAAAGAATGTTGGCATTATGCAAGAATACAACTTGATTAAAATTGAAAAGCCAATCATCTTTGACGGATATTTGAAGAATGAACTTACTCGCGTTCAAAAGTTGATTGCTGAAAATGAAAACAATAATCTTAAAGAGGAAGAATTTAGAAAGCGTGTTGAAATCATTGAGGATCGAATAAATGTTATTGACAGCATAAATTCTGACGAAAAAATCTTTGCAAGTGCTTATTATATTGCAATCCACGATATTGACAAGAAAAGTCTAAACAACTCACTTGAAATCATTGAACAAACTTTGAGAAACAACAATCTCGAAGCAAAAAGACTTAACAGCAAAGAACTTGCAATCTTTTTGAAATATTCTTATGACAAGGATTTTGATGAACGAACTTTTGATACAATCGCAGAAAAGGACTATATCAAAAACATCTATCCAGAGACGACACAATTTAAAGCTCTTTCAACAAAGCAAAATGACAAAACCCTAACCCACTTTGTTATCACAGACTATCCTTTGAAAGTTGATAACGCTTGGGGACAAGATTTGTTTGATATTCCAAACACAAAAGTTATCTTGAAAGCAAAGCCCGTTGAGAAATATAAAGCAATCAAAAGAATTGATAACGCAATCAACGAACTTATGTCGCAAAGAACTCTTGGAAAGGCAAGCTCACAGATTGACAAGCAAACACATCTTGAAAGCCTACAAATCCTTTTGGAAGGCTTGCAGAATGACAATGAAGTGTTCTTTGACACAACACTGATAATAACCGCCTACGATGACGGAAAAGACACAACAAACAAGAAATATGTGCGAAGAAAACTGCGAGAACTTGGCTTTAAGTATAGCGAAATGTTTGGCAGACAGGTTGAGAGTTATTTTTCAAGCAACATCAACACTTACAACAAAACCAAGATTTCACGCGGACTGAACTCATCTGTCATTGCTTCTTCTTTTCCATTTGTAAGCAATGCAATCTTAGACGAAAATGGACTCTTAATCGGCGAGAATAAATTGCCAACCTTTGTTGACTTTTTCAGACGAGATGACGAAAGAGTAAACTCAAACACAGTCATCATTGGCAAGTCCGGAAGTGGAAAATCTTACGCAACAAAAATGCTACTTGCTAATCTTGCAAGTGACAATGCAAAAGTTTTTATCTTGGATCCAGAAAACGAATATTGCAATCTTGCAAACAATCTTAAAGGAAGAGTTTTGGATGTTTCTTCTTCTCGAAATGGCAGAATAAACCCATTTCATATCATTGTCAGTCTTGACGATGAAAACCAAGATGGAAGCAGCAACTCTTTCTATTCACATTTGCAATTTTTGGAAGAGTTTTTCAGACTTATCTTGCAGGGAATAAATCCAGACAGTTTGGAACTTTTAAACAAAATCATTGTGGAAATCTACAACAAGAAAGGAATCACTGCAAAAACTGACTTAAACACTTTGAAGGCAAAAGATTATCCAATCTTTCAAGACTTGGCAGAAGAAATTGACAGAAGGATTGAAAATGAAAAAGACGAATACAACTTGTCTTGCTACAAAGTGCTTTCAAACTATATAAGCAAATTCAGACGTGGTGGCAGAAACTCTGCACTTTGGAATGGATTTACAACTTTCAATCCAACTGAAAACTTTGTTTGTTTCAACTTTCAAAAGTTGTTGGCAAACAAAAACAATGTCATTGGAAACGCACAAATGCTACTTGTTTTGAAATGGCTTGACAATGAAGTTATCAAAAATAGGGACTATAACCTACTCAATGGAACTGACCGAAAAATTGTTATTGCAATTGACGAAGCCCATGTCTTTATTGACGAGAAATTTCCTATCGCGCTTGACTTTATGTATCAACTTGCAAAGCGAATAAGAAAATACAACGGAATGCAAATTGTCATCACACAAAATGTCAAAGACTTTGTTGGCAGTCCAGAGATTGCACGAAAATCATCCGCAATCATCAATGTCAGCCAATATTCCTTTATCTTTTCACTTTCGCCAAATGATATGTCGGACCTTTGCACTCTTTATGAGAAAGCAGGACAAATCAACGAAAATGAAACGGACAATATTGTCAACTTGCCAAGAGGAAGTGCCTTTTTAATCACAGGACCAGCAAATAGAACAAATATAAGAATTGTGGCAACCCCACAAGTAAAACAAATTTTTGAAAATTAGGAGTTATCTAAATGGAAGATAAAAAATTTATGACGCTTGAAGATCTCACAGCACTCTCACAAGAGAAATATATGGAAATCTTAAAGCAAAATCAAATCAAAAACCTGCTTAGAGCCATTGGCTTGTTTCCAGACCAAACAATCACAAACGACGTTCTTATCCTTTCTCAAAAGCCAGAAGCAATTTGTGTTAAGCGTATGAAAGAATGGAATTTCTATAAACGCGTTGTGAAGAAAGCGGAAAAAGCAATCAAAGTTGTTTCTCATCACATTGAAAACTTTAATCAAGACTTTGTTGATGAAAAAGGCAACGAATACTCACAAGAAATGCCAAAACTCGTTTGTGATGTTGGCTTTGTGTTTGACATCTCTCAAACAGAAGGCAAAGAGTATGAATATCTCAACTCAAACAAAGAAAGTATTGCCGCCCACTTTGAAACCGTCAAGAAAGCACTTGAAAGCACTGCAAAAGAATTTACTTTTGAATATCGCAACCAAGAAAGTGCAAGCGAAATTGACTGGGAAAACAAAGTTGTGTATGTCAAAGACGGACTTTCTGTCAATGAAGTCATCAATGAACTTATTGAAGATGTTGCCGCTGTTCTTTTGACAACAAGACAAAATGAAGGCTTGGAAAACATTGGTGAATTTGAAAGAAATGCTGTTATTTATGCAGTAAATTCAAAACTTGGACTCGACTTGCCAGAATATGATTTTTCAGTTGAACACTTGAATGACGAAGGCTTGAACAAACTTAAAGGCAATCTTCAAAAGGTGCGTTCTGTCACAAAACAAATGCTTTCAAATGTGGAAAGCTCAATCGAAAGAGCCATTCGCAATCTTGACAAGAAAATGCAAGAGCAAGAAGAAAACTTAGATCAATCCAAAGAACAAGAAACACCAAAAAAGTCGAAAGCAAAAACAAAATCCAAAGAAACTGAAAGAGAGGTGCAATAATGCTTAACATTGGTGGAGAACTTGCATTTGTATTGCAAGACATTGACTACAACTCAAAGAAGGACCTTTTGGATAGGCTTCGCCATATCCGAGAGGATCTTCGAGATTATTCAAAGGAAGAAAAAGCTAACTTGCGACCAATCTTGGCTGTCTCAATTCAGCAAGCGTTTTATGCAAGTGAATGGGAACTTATGAGATACAAAAATTTCTGCAAATACAGGAGTGAACATGGATACGATAAAGCTGTTGGTGAAAGAGCCAAATAAAGAGCCTTATGTTAAGGAAGTTGAACACACACTTGAAAATCTGCAAAAAATCGTTGGCGGATATATTGAATGTGTTGAAATGCCTATTGGGAAAAACATTGACCTTTTTGTCAATGAAGAAGGCAAACTTGAAGGCCTAAAAGGAAATTTTTGGTTGCCAGAATACGAAGATTGTGTTGTTGGCACTTGCTATATGGTGGGCTACGATCAAGAAACCGGTGAAAGCGTAAGCATAACCGACAAGCAAATTGCTGACTGCAAAAAATATATAGACTTTTTCAAAATTCCAGACGGAATGGATTTATATAGGGATTTTCCTATTCTTGAAAGCTTGATGAAAGCACAGGCACAAAAGTTTAAAAAACAAACACTTGTGATGTGATTAAGGAGACCAGATATGTGGACTATTAAACGCAAAGGTTATACTTTGCAAATTTCAGAAGCTGAAATGGCTGATCCAAGAGAATGTGATGACATGCTTTTAGGTAAAATGATTTGCTTTCACAGAAGATACAAACTTGGAGATGATCACGATTTTAAAGAGCCATATGACTTTCAACAATATGTCGAAAACAATAAAAAAGAAATTTATTGTATTCTTCCGCTTTATCTTTTGGATCATTCTGGGCTTTCAATGTCAACGACATCTTTCAATGATCCATGGGATAGCGGACAAGTTGGCTATATCTATTGCACAAAGAAAGATGTTGAAGAAAGTGGACTTAATCCCGAAACAGATTATCCAGAAGTTGAAGAAATGCTTAAAGAAGAAGTCAAAGAATATGATAAATGGCTGACTGGAGATCCGCCTTACTTTGAATATATAATCACAGACGAAAACGATAACATTGTTGAAAATCGAAGTTTTTTCGCACTTAATGATTTTAAAGAAATGTTGGATGAAATGAAAAAACAAACAGACTCAAAGTTTGGTTTTCTTTTTGACAAACTTTTAAAGCAACAAGAAATGAGCATGTAAAGGAGACCTAAATGGAAGAAAATAAATCAAGCAAAACAAAAAGTCTATCAATTACAATGATTTTACTTGCGATTGTGGTAGGCTTTGGCTTTTTGATTGGATTGGCACAAATAACTGGCGGGAGTGGCTCAACACTTCCCCCAGATCCAAATCCAGAAATATCAAATTATTACTTTGATGACGAAGGTAGATTTTTGACTTATTTCAACAGTGAAAAATCTTATGGCTTAGATATAAACATTCCGCACACCTACTCACTTACAGCCACAAAGGTAGATATGCAAATGGAATCAGGAAGTATAAGCGAACTTACAAACTTTGCCACAAAAATCAAAGTGAAAACATTTACAATAACAGATATTTCAGGTTATGTCCAAAATGGAAATTATCAATATTATAGAACAAGATACAGAATGGATTTTAAAGCACGCAAGACAATAACAGGAACAGACTATACGACAACAATTTTAGGAAAAGATTTGTTTGCTAACTCGTCAAGTGTAAAAACAATCACAATTCCTAACACTGTCAAAACGGTTGAATATGGCGCCTTTTCGGGTATGCACGGACACAAAGAACTTGTTTTTCCAGAAGGTGTTGAAACAATCGAAAATGCTGTTTGCTTCCACTCATCTATGCTTGAAAGAGTAGTCTTGCCAAGCACTTTAAAATATATTGGCGGACAAGCTTTTGAACAATGTCCTAAGATACAAGAGATAATCTTGCCAGATAGTGTTGAAAGAATTTCTGGCAGTAGTTTTGACAGAATGACAGGCTTGAAAACTATAACTCTTTCAAAGAACTTAGCAACAATAGCCAATTATGCAATAACAAGTTGCCCAAATCTCACAACAGTAAACTTTAAAGAAGGCAACTATACCATTGGCGAACGAGCATTTCAAAACTGTTCTGCGCTGACAGAAGTTAATCTTCCAACCACTTTGACAACAATCAATGCAAGAGCTTTTGAAGGCTGCACAAGCCTTAATAGAGTGATTTTGAACGCAAACTCTGTTGTTGAAATTAAAAGCAACTCTTTCCCAGCAAATGTTGAGAAATTTTATGTGAGAGATGAACTTTACAATCAATATCTTGAAAGTGCTGCTTGGAGTGGACTTACAGATAAAATAGCAAAAATTTCTGAAATGAATTGAGGTGCGATATGACAGAAAAACAATATGATAAATTCAGAAAGACAATTGACAAAGAAATCGAAGAATATAAACGAGAAGTGTGCAACAATGCGCCAATCCATGTATATGAACGATTTTATGAAATACACGCTTATGAAGAAATTTATGATTTTCTATGCAATGACGCTATAAATCATGACATTAAAGGGTTTCCAACAAAAAACATATTGGATCATTTCTATTGCTGCTTTATGAAAACAGACTACAACTTGACGCAGGAAGATTTATATGATTTTTTGGAATATGAAACTAAGGCATATAAATCTCAAAGCGAATTGTGAGGTAAGAATGGAACAATATGAAATTGAAAACATCAAATCGAACTTGCAAACTTATCTCGAAACAAAAGGATATAGGACTGATAAATTTTTCACTTGCATAAATCCGGAACACGCTGACAAACATCCGTCAATGAAGTATTATGACGACAATCATGTCCATTGTTTTGGTTGTGGCGTCACTTATGATTTGATTGGTGCAATTTCCGCAATTGAACACTTGGATCATAAGGAAGCATTTAAAAAAGCAATTGAATATTACGGAAGAAAAACTCTAACGCCAGAAACGATTCTTAGGCAAAAAACAATAAAAAATGAAGAAAAAACTGCAAAAAACTATGAAAAAGCATATAAATATTGGCAAAATGCTTTAAAAGACAATTTTGAAGCACAAAAATATTTGCTTTCTCGTGGGATTGATTTGCCTACTGCAAATCGCTTTGGATTGGGCTTTAATTGTTTTAAATCAAAGGATATGAATATGGCCGCTGTTGTTATTCCCATTTCAAACAGTTGCTTTTCAGCTCGCAATATTTATCCAGATGAAGAAATGAGATATTTTAAGCCAAAACATTGTGATGTTGAACTTTTCAACAAGCAAGCAATGACAAACAAAAAGCCTATATGTGTGATAACCGAAGGCGAACTTGATTGTCTAAGTTTTGAAGCTTTGAATGTAAATTGCGTTGGGCTTGGAAGTGCAAACAATGTAAATCTTTTTATTGAAAGTGAAAAAGATAAAAACAAAACATTTATAATCGCACTCGACAATGATGACGCAGGTGAAAAATGGTCGCAGAAATTAAAAGAATATTTTAAAGAAAATAAAATCAAGTTTGCGGAGTTTGATAATTGTGGATACAAAGATCCAAACGAAGCCTTAGTTAAAGATAGAAATGCTTTCACTCAAAGCATTTTTTCTTTAATTAAAAAACTTGAAAAACAAAACAATGCCGAAATGTAAAAAAGGAAGAAAACTATGCAACAATCAATCTTTGATTTGTTGGGTAGCGAAGGTGAAAAATTTAAGGCAAAAGAAAGCACTGATTGGAATTGGAGTTTCAAAGATTATCCACAAAGCAACGGATTGAAAGTTTTTAGTTGTTTTGCTTGTGGTGGTGGCAGCACAATGGGATATAAACTCGCAGGATTTGATGTTGTTGGTTGTTTGGAGATTGATAAACGCATGAACGAACTTTATGTGAAAAATCATAATCCTAAACACAACTTTGTCATGGATATTCGAGATTTTAATAATATCCCAAACAATGAGCTGCCACAAGAACTCTTTGAACTTGACATCTTGGACGGAAGTCCACCATGCACAACATTCTCTATGGCAGGTAAACGAGAAAAAACTTGGGGAAAGAAAAAGAAATTTCGTGAAGGACAAAAAGAACAGACTCTTGATGATTTGGCTTTTGTTTTTATTGAAACAGTAAACAAACTACGCCCCAAGTTTGTTGTCATGGAAAATGTTGAAGGGCTTACAAAAGGAAATGCTTGGAAGTATGTGCAAAACATTTACAAACATTTTCACGAAATTGGCTACGAAGTAAAACATTGGCTTTTAAAAGGCGAACACATGGGAATACCACAGAAACGCCACAGAGTGTTCTTTGTTGCCACCAGACTTGATTTGGACCTTAACAAGATCAATCTAACATTCAACTATAAACCAATCCCTTTCGGCCAAATAAAAGCCAAATATGGCTCAAATACGCCTTTATATGATACTTTGCAAGAACTTGTAAGCCATGCAAAATATGGTGATCGAAATTTAGAGAACGCTTGCTTCAAAACGCGTGGCAAGAGTTCTTTTTTCAATTACTGTTTTGTATATGACGAACAAGTCGCCCCAACAATAACCGCCCACTGCAACAATATTCGGTGGGACACAAAAACCTTTTTGTCAAAACAAGACATTATTTCAATCTCAACTTTTCCACAAGACTACAACTTTTTAAGTGACAGCTTGGATCATGTTTCGTATGTGTGCGGAATGAGCGTTCCGCCCGTTATGATAAAACGAGTCGCTGAAAGGATCTATCCATTTTTGAGAGGTAAAAAATGAGCGAAGTTTCCGACAAAAGAAAATTTATACGAAAGTTAAAAGAAATTAAAGAAAATCTCTCTTACGATTATCAAAAAAACTATACAGATATTTACAACGCTTGTGTTGACATTGACAATGAATATGGCAACATGTATTTGTGCGACCGTATCCACGACTATGGATTCCTTGATGAAGATGATATACAATATTGGCTTGAACGAAACAATAACGATCTTGACAGGTTGCGCTTTTTTATTGGTGACACCTATTCATCTGATATGTATAGACTTAATGCTTATGGCAATTTGGAAAATATCGGCATTGACGATTTTAAGGATTTGTGTGACGAGCTTATAGATGTCGTGAGAGAGGATTTGAAAAGTTTGAAATCGGCAGAAAATGTGAGGTAAAAATGACAGAAAATTCTTTGGTAAATGAAAAATCAATTTTAAGCAATTATCCAGACGTGTTGAATGTTGAACAAGTGCGTGAAATCTTAGGAATAGGCAGAAATCTTGCTTATCAACTGCTTTTAACAAAACAGATCTCAGCAAAGAAATTAGGACACAATTGGATTATTGCAAAATCAAATCTTATCAAATTTATTTTAAGTGAGGATAATAATGCACGCAACGGTAATGTGTAAACGCGAAAAACTTTATGTTGTTATCACTTACAAAGATGACTTAAACAATACAAAGAAAAAATGGTATGGCACCGGTTTGGACGATACAAGACAAAATCGAAAAAAAGCCGAAGCCTTAAAAGAACAAAAATTAAAAGATTTCCAAGAAACCCATACTTACATTGAAAAAGGAAGTGCGGATTTACTGTTTGGAAATTTTTTATTGCAATGGCTTGAAAGAGCAAAGCCAAATTTGCAAATCTCAACTTATGCAACGTATTTGGGACAAGCTGAAAAGATTGCAGAATACTTTAATAGCAAAAAAATCTCTTTGCTGAATTTGCAGCCAATGGATATTGCAGATTTCTATATCTATTTGCAAAGGCAAGGAAAAACAAACCAATTATGCGAACACTACCATGTGAATATAAGAAAAGCCTTACAAACAGCAGTTAAAGCAGGGCTGATCCCATTTAATCCAGCAGACAGAATTGATAGACCAAAAAGCCCAAAGCATATCGCCCAATACTACAACCGAGAACAACTTGACACACTTTTTGATTGTTTGGAAGGTGATGATTATGCCTACATTTACAAAATGACAGCATATTATGGACTTAGACGAAGTGAGATGATGGGTATAAAATGGTCTAACATTGATTTAAAGAAGGATCGCATTATTTTACGCCATACAGTTGTTCAAACACGATTAAACGGGAAATCTATCATTGTTGCAAAGGATAGAATGAAGAATACTGCAAGTTTGAGAACGCTTCCACTTATTCCAAAAGTAAAAAAATTGCTTGTTGAATTGAAAGAAAAGCAAGAACAAAACAAAAAACTTTATGCCGATCAATACGAACACAAATATGATGATTATATCGTTGTTGATGATTTAGGATACAGAAGAAATCCTGACACTATAAGCTCTCATTTTAAACTTGTTCTCAAAAGGAATAATTTGCCAAAGATTAAATATCACGAACTAAGACATAGTTGTGCAAGTTTGCTGTTGGATGAAGGAGTCGGAATGAAAGAAATTCAAGAGTGGCTCGGACATTCCACCTACACAACAACAGCAGATATATATTCGCATTTGGATTTTTCTTCAAAAGAAAAAGTTGGAAACATCATAAACAAAGTTTTTTCAGATGATGATTATGATGATGAGGATTTGCCAAAAGAACTTGAAAATCGTGATGAAGAAATTGAGTTGGCAAAGCCAAGACACATGTTATCTTACAAGCACAGAGATAATCCCAAAACAATGGAAATACAGGTGGAACAAACACCAATAAACATTGATGATGAGATTGAAGAATTTGACAAACTGATAAAAATGAAAGAACAATTATTACAGAAAAAGAAAGATTTTCAACTATAAACTTGTCTACCAAAATTGGTAGACAAAAATTAGCAAAAAACTGTTGTATTTTTTAATCAAAAAATCTTAATTTTGGTAGACATTTTGATAATTTGGTAGACATTTTTGTGTAAATTCATGATGGTTTAATATCCCCCTTAATACTCCAAAACCACAATATATTGAGAAATATATGAAAAAAAGCACCGTATTTGGTGCTTTTTAGGTGGCGGAGAGTTAGGGATTCGAACCCCAGATACCTTTCGGTATGCCGGTTTTCAAGACCGGTGTAATCGACCACTCTACCAACTCTCCATGGTAGACATTTCAATAAATTGCTTTATTGTTTGTCTTATTAAATTTGGTAGACATTTTGGTAGACATTCGCTTAAAACGAACATCTTTTGGTAGACATATTTTGAAACTCAAAATCGCTACAAGTGCCTATTTATAAGGGATTTAGCAAATGTCCGAAAATATAAATCCCCGAGAGAAACTGATTGAAATCAAGCAGCTTTCAAGACCGCCGCTTTCGACCGCTCAGCCAACTCTCCATTTTGTTTTGTGCTTTTAGGCACAATTATCTTATCAGATTCTTTTGCTTTTGTCAATTATTTTGCGGCAAAATTTTTTTATTGCCTTTTGATTATATCCAGCATCTGTTTTACACTGTCATCTTGTTTTGCGTTGTTGATTGTGTCTGTGGGTGCTTCCGTGTTTAGGAATTTTGACAGTGGAAGGCTGATGAAAACTTGTCCCACGGCAAAAATCAGCAGAAAGAGATATGCCACATTTAGGGATGTTAGCGAAAGCGCAAAAAGTGTTGCACAGTTGAGCAGAAGTCTGCCGCAGTTGCCATAAACTTTGCCCAAAAGCAAGCCCTGTGATTGAGATGCTTCTGGAAGGTTGGTGACAACCATTTTCTTTTCCAAAGTGGAATATAAATCGCGGATGGAGATGACAATCAAGAGCCCCAAAGCAATGAAGCTGATGGAGGCAGCAACATTGATTTTTAAGTTTCCGCCCAGCGCAAAAAGCACGCCCGCAACAACAATGCAAGCGCTTATGCCCATCAACAGATGAGATTTCCTTTTGGTTTTTTTGTATATGTAAGGCGCAACAAAATTTGCAATCACGCGCATGATTCTGGATGCCAGCACCACGCCGCTGACGATGAGGCTGATGGACGCAAGAGAGAGGTTGGCGTTTTGGCAGATGTTTTGCAGCAGCAGTGTGGATTTTGTGTGGAAGAAGGTGTAAGTGCCCACGGTGATGAGGTTCATCAAGAAAATCAGAATCATCATTTTGTTGAAGATAACTTTTTTGAGGCTGATGGGCTTTTGAACTTGCGTGCAGCTTTTTGCCTCTGTCTGTTTTGGTTGGGTGTAAAGGCAGGCAAACACAAAACCCACAAACGAACAGGCAATGGCAAGATACATAGGCAAATATGGGCTTATATTGAAGAAAATTCCACTGACTGCTGCAACAGCGGTGGTGATGATGGCATAGCCCAATTTTGCAAAGCTTTCCCATTTGACAAACTGGTCTTCTTTGCCCTGAGAGCAGAGGTTGTTTTTAAGCATGACGGCAGAAGGTTGTTTGAACATTGCGGCAACACAATATATGGTTTCTGCCAAAGCAAACAGATATACGGAATTGCAAACAGTGAAGAAGACGATTGACAAAATACTTAGCACCTCACCAATGATGATGGAAGCGTGATTGTTAAATTTTTTCAACAGCCAGCCAACAAACGGAAAAAGCACCAAAGAAAACGCCAGCCCCAAGATTGTGATTAGAATGACATTAAACTCGCTCATGCCCTTCACGGTTGTCAAAAAAAGATTGTTCACAACAATCCAAAACAAAATGTCTCTTGCAAAGGTTCCATACAAAACATACAGAATGTTTGATTTCATGCCTTCATCATAGCATAACGCCATGTTTGCTTGCAAACAAATTATAATTTTTTTTAAATTGCTTGACTCCCCCCCCCAGTTTGATAAAATATATGATATAACAAGTTTGGAGAAAGATTATGAAATGCCCTAATTGTCAAAATTTTGTGGATGAAAATGCAGTTACCTGCCCTTCATGTGGGCGCCCGCTGGAAAGACTGAATAAAAAAAATTGCAAGTCTAGGTTCTGGCTGGGATTTTTTGCTTGGTTTTTTGCTTCTGTTATTGGGTTTGCGTTTGGCGTAAGCTATTTTCCATATCAGTCAAGAGCGTATAAATCTTTCATTGAGGGTTGCATTGCGTCGCTGCTTGTTCATTTGTTTATTGCTGCAATAATTCTTCTGGTTGTTATAATTCGCGGCGAACTCCTTAAATGAATTTATGCACTGCTTTTGCAGTGTTTTTTTTGTATATTTTTTTGACATTTGTCAACAAATCTTCTTGGAGGGAAATTATGAAATTTAATCCATTTTTGGAAAAACCAAAGAAGTTGGAAGCATGTGTGATGAGTTTTAAAGACCTTGCCCCAAAGCCTTATGACAAAAACGAAGCCAGCCCATACACGCGCGTTCGCTGCATTTTGATGAACGGCACAGAATATGAATCGGTGTGGTTTGGGCATCAGTTTCACAGGCATTGTTCTGACAACGATTTGCGCCGCACGCTTGCCATGGTGCGCCGTCAAGAGCAGCAACAGCAAAAGTTGATTGCGGGCTTGAAGCCTGTGGATGAAAACCTTTTGGAAACCACCATTGGCTATGAGCAGTTGGCGGTGGACCTCACGGCGTTTTTGGCACAGCATGTGAAAGACCAACATGTGAAAGATGCGCTGGACTTTGCGCTTCTGGAAGATTTTGACCATTTATATCGCTATGCCAATTTGCTGGAAACAGACATGGGTGCAAAAGCTGAGGACTATGTTGGCGATTACACCGAAGTCACCCCTGGGCGACCAACGGTTGCGCATCATCGTCACCCATATGACGAAGTGAAGGCGCCAATTTCCAACAAGAAAGCCACGCCATTTGACCAATGTGCCGTTTCCATAATCACCGCGGCCGAGCAGCAAACGATGAACTATTATATGAACCTTGGTGGGTTTTATAAAAATCAAAAGGGTCGCGAACTTTACACCGAAATTGGCTTGGTGGAAGAACAGCACGTTTCGCAATATGGCAGTTTGATTGACCCAACGGCAAGCTGGTTTGAGATGTGCCTTATGCACGAATATATTGAGTGCTATCTCTATTATTCCATGCTGCAAGACGAGAGCGACAAAGAGGTTAAAAAGATTTGGGAGATGCTTTTGGAGCAAGAGATTGCGCATCTTCACGCTGCCGCTCAAAACTTGAAAAAGTTTGAGAAAAAAGAGTGGCAAGAGGTGATTCCAAACGGCGAGTTTCCAGAGCTTATCAAGCTGCACTCCAACATTGATTATATCCGCAAAATTTTGGGAAGCACAGCAACTCGCACCGCGCATCGTGAAGGCTATGTGAACATAAAAGACTTGGAGGACTCTGCAAACTTCTTTAAATATCAAAACAAGTTGTTTAAAAAGCCAGAGCAGGTTGCCAGCCACAAGGTGATTGCAGACCACCAAAACCGCTTTGGCGAGGACTATCGCTTTGAAGTTAAGCCAAACCCTGTGAAAGAGCTTCAAAATCGAAGAGAAGACAATGTCACTCTTGGCAGAGTGAAGCAAAAGTGACATTTTTTTAGAAACCTTAATCAAACATTTCTTTAACAAAAATCATTTTTTTAAAAGTCACTTTGCAAAAAAACAAACCGCACAGCCACAAAAAAACCGCACTTTCAAAATTTTGAAATGCGGTTTTTTGACGCCAGTTGTATGCGTGTTTTCTTATGCTGAATTTTTTGCATTTGCCTTATTTTTGCGAAAACTTTATGTATGCTTCATAAAGTTTGTCTGCCAATTCTTCTGGGGTTTTGGTGGAGGAGTCAAGCACAAAATCATAGTTTTGCATGTTGAGGCAGTCGATGCCATAAATTTGCTTATATCTTTCGTTTTCAAGTTTTAAGCGATTCAACAAAGATGCCCTTGCCGCCCTAGCGTCGGTGATTTTTTCCTTGCCCTCGCGGTCAGAATTAACCAAGCGATTTGTCATTTCCTCAATGCTTAAATCCACAAACACCTTGAAAGACTTTGGCACAAAATGCCATGCAAGGCGGCTGTCAAACACAATGTTTTGCCCTTCCAATTCTTTGCCCAAACGCTGGGTTTCTTTGTCGATGAAAAAATCATAGGCTGGGTCTTTAATGCAAAAGGCGTTAAACTCTTCGGCGCTCATGCCGCGCTTTGCCGCTTCCGCCTTAAAGATGTCCCCAACACCGATGCGCCTAAAGCCATATTTTTGCTCCAAAATTTTGGCGATGGTGGATTTTCCGCTGCAAGGCTTTCCTGTTAAAGAAATAATCATTTGAAAGTTTCTCCTTATTGAAAATATAATAGCACGCACTATGAAAATTCTCAAACTGTTTTGAAAGTTTTTCTCAAAATTTGCAAAATGCAGAAAAATTGTTTGTTAAAATGCGCTTTATGTGTTAAAGTATATCTGTAAAAAAATTTAGGAAGTGCCTCCCTTATTTTCCCTTTAATTCAGTGCACTTTTAAAACAAGGAGGAAAAGAAAAATGCTGTCATGTGAAGGAACAGGAAAAAACATCGAGCAAGCCATTGAAAATGCGCTGTTCGAGCTGAGGGCGTCCAGAGAGGATGTGGACATCAAAATTTTGAATGAAGGTGGCTTTTTGAAGAAAGCCAAAGTTTTGGTGACAATTTCGGAAGATGCGCGCGAAAAGTATGAAAAGAAGGATAAATTGAAAAAGGTGCTTGCTGCCGAAGAAGAAAAGAGCGATGCAGACTTTGCCGAAGAGTTTCTTAAGAAAAAAATCAACAGCGTTTCAGACGTGAAGAAAGAAGAAAAGAAAGCCGAAAAAGAAACAGCAAAAGAAGAGAAGAAAGAAGAAAAGGCTGAAGAGAAAACTGAAAAGAAGGCTGAAAAGGCTGAGAAAAAAGAAAACAAGATTTTTGCTGACGAAGAAATCAGTGCCCCTGCCAAAAAGGAAAAGGCTGAAAAGGCAGCTGTTGAAAAGAAGTTGACGGGCGAAGAATTTTTGCAAGGCGTGCTTTCGGCACTGGAGCTTGAGGGCAACATTGAAAAGGTTGAAGACGAGCGCTTTGTGCGCTTCAATCTGACGGGTGAAAATCTCAACGACCTTATTGGACATCATGGAGATTGCATGCTTTCACTTTCTTACATCATGAACTCCACTTGCAAAACAGAGGACAGAAAAAGAATTGTGCTGGATGTGGAAGGATATCGAAAGAAAAGAGAAGAAAGCCTCACCGCACTTGCGCACCGCATTGCAGACAAGGTGGCAAGAAGCGGAAGATATTACAAGCTGGAGCCAATGGACGCCAGCGAGCGCAAGGTGATTCACACCGCGCTTCAAGAGGACAGCCGTGTGACAACCCTTTCCAAGGGCGAAGAACCAAGAAGATATCTCATTGTATTTCCAAAGGAATATTCAGACAGAGATTAAACAAAAAACCAAAAAAAAGAGATTATGACTTTGCATAATCTTCTTTTTTATTGTCTTTTGCATTTGGATTTGTCAGCACCAGCACGTCGCTCAGTTCATATCTGTTGTTAAGCCCCCAAGGAATGTATTGTTGAAGCGTTTCAAACTTTTCAACCAGCGGGCTTGCTCCGCACTTGCCGCTCCAGTTTCCGTCCTTTTCTTGCAGCAAAAGATGCCAATCTCTTCTGCCAAATTCCCGCTTGAAACTTTCTGAAAAATAAAGCGCAACTTTCCACTGATTTGTTTTCAAAAGCTTTCCTTTTTCAAAGTGTTCCACCTGCAAGCCCACGTTTTTCAATAGGGCAAACATGTCGGCTTTTGCGCCTTCAATGGACTTCAAACTGAAATTTGCAAATGGGCTTTTCCAAAAGAATTCGTGGGAGCTGATGTTCTCAAATTCTTGAAGTTGCCCATTGGTGAAGTTGAAAGCAGCGTGAGCAAAGCATGTGTAACAAAAGCCTTCTTTTCCATACGCCTCATCGCCGCGGCTTGGCACATAGCCCCGCTTAAAAATTTCCTTTGCTTTCAAAATTAGTGACATCCTTTTCTCCTTTTTTAAGCACATATTTTTGTGCTTTCATTCTAACACCTTTGAGTGCCGCTGTCAAGAGCAAAAATGCAAACAAAAGCTTTTCAGGCTTTGGGCAAATGCCTTGACAAAATTTCTTGAAGTTTGATACAATGTCCACATGAAAGAAGACACCATTGTTTCCATTTCCACCCCGCTTGGCAAAGGTGCAGTTGCAATTGTACGCCTCAGCGGGCAGGACAGCCTGACAGTTGCCCTCAAACTTTTTCATTCCAAAAATTTGGACGCCAGCAATGTGCAGCCGCGCTTTATGTATTTTGGGCAGTTGTCCCTTGGCGAAGTGTTTGAACAGTGCCTGATGGTGTATTTCAAGGCACCATTTTCTTACACTGGGCAGGACATTGTGGAGTTTCAAATCCATGGCGGCGTGCTGTTGGCGCAAAAGGTGGTGGAAGCGTGCCTTGGCGCGGGCGCAAGAATGGCAGAGCCGGGAGAATATTCCAAGCGCGCATTTTTGAATGGCAAAATCTCTTTGGACAAGGCGGAAGCAATCATTGGCGAAATCAATGCCGAAACGGAGGGAGAGCTTAAAAGCAGCCTGCAAGTGACAAACGGCAGGCTGGCCGAGGCAATCGGTCAACAACAAAGCAAACTGACAACCTTGCTGGCAGAGTTGGAGGTGGGCATGGACTATCCCGACGAAACCGAAGAAGCCGCGCTGAAAACGGATGTTTTGAGCGTGCTGGCTGACATTGGAGAAGAAATATTGCAGCTTTTGAAATATTCGGAAAGCGCCAAATATCTCAAAAACGGCATCAATGTGGCGCTTGTAGGAAAAACCAACGTTGGCAAAAGCAGCGTCATGAATGCGCTTTTGGGAGAAGACCGCGCCATCGTCACAGACATTCAGGGTACAACACGTGACAGCATCACCGAAAGTTTTTTGCACAACGGCGTCAAAATCAACCTTATTGACACCGCGGGCATTCGCCAAACAGAAGATGTTGTGGAAAGCATTGGCATTGAAAAAAGCAAACAGCAGCTTGCTTTGGCGGACATTGTGCTTTTTGTGCTGGATGGAAGCGCCAACAAAGACGCAGAGGACGCGCAAATTGAAAAACTTCTTGACAAGCAAAAAACCATTTTTGTTGTCAACAAAACAGACAAAACTCGCCTTCTTGCAAAGCAGCAAAACGAAGTGGAAATTTCTGCGCTGTCTGGCAAAAACATTGACGCTCTCAAGAAAAAAATTGTGGACATGGTGTTAAAAGAACAGGTAGACCCCAACGCACTGGTGTTAAGCAACGAAAGACAACATCAAATTTTGCAAGACAGTCACAATCAGATTAAAGCCATTCAAAGCACTTCATCTCCAACCTTGGATGTGCTTTCAATGCAAATTAAAGCCCTTTGGCAAACGCTTGGCAAAATCACTGGCAACACCGAAAACGAAGACATCATAAACCTCATCTTCTCAAAATTTTGCTTGGGCAAATGATTGGTATGTTCAGGCGTTGGCGCCCGCCAACCACTCCACCTTCCAATTGTCATTCCAAGCAAGTGCCTTTAGGCACGCCGTCGAAGAATCTCAGTCCACTTCTTCCCCGCAACGCACCGCCTTCAAATTTTCAATCGCCAGCGAGATTCTTCCACTCCGCTTACGCTTCGGTCAGAATGACAACGCTGACACACCATTCTCATTGTCATGTTGAGCCGCCAGCAAGTGTGTTGAAACATCTACACCCCTTTTTGGTCTTCTCCTGCAAAGCAACCACCTTTAACCATCCCAGAAATTTTGGAAACCTTTGAAATTTAACAAATTCAAAACAGCCTTTTTCAAAAACCGAGAGGGCTTTTTTCATTTTGTGCGCCCAAATTGCTTGAAAAATTCACACAAATCTTATATAATGTTGTTTGAAATGAAAGATTTTGAAGAATTTGACAGCATTGTTGTTGGCGCTGGCCACGCGGGGTGCGAAGCCGCCCTTGCTTTGTCACGCACTGGAAACAAAACGCTGCTGCTGACCATAAGTTTGGACGCCATTGCATTTTTGGCGTGCAACCCTTCCATTGGCGGAACTGCCAAGGGTCAGCTGGTGGCAGAGGTGGACGCGCTGGGCGGAGAGATGGGCATTGTTGCCGACAAAACTGCCATTCAAATTCGACTTTTAAACCGCGGCAAAGGCCCTGCTGTGCAAAGTTTGCGTGCGCAGGCGGACAAAAATGCTTATCACACCCAAATGAAAAAAACTTTGGAAAATCAGCAGAACTTGCTTGTGCGTCAGGGCGAAGTGGTTGATTTGCAGTTGGATGAAAGTTATAAAATCATAACCACACGCCTTGGAATGAAATACAAAGCCAAAAGTGTGGTGTTTGCCACGGGGGTTTACCTTGAAAGCGACATAATCATTGGTCAGTGCCGAGAGCACATTGGGCCAAACGGCTTCAAAAACAGTCAAGGCTTGTCGGCAAGTTTGCAAAAGCTGGGGATTCAACTTTTGCGCTTCAAAACGGGCACGCCTGTCAGGCTGCATGCACGCAGTGTGGATTATACGCAAATGGAGCTTCAACTTGGCGACGAGGATGTGATGTCTTTTTCCACGCTGACTGAAGGCAAGGTGGAAAACAAAGCGGTGTGCTATTTGACATACACCACTCCCAAAACCCATGACATCATAAGGCAAAACTTAGACAAGGCGCCTGCCATTTCGGGTGAGATTGTGGGCGTTGGGCCAAGATACTGCCCTTCCATTGAAACCAAAGTTGTTCGCTTTGCTGACAAAGAGCGTCATCAGCTTTTTTTGGAGCCCGAATCGCTGGACACGCAAGAGATGTATTTGCAAGGCTTTTCCACTTCCATGCCTGCGGACTTGCAAAAAGAGATGGTTCATTCTGTGATTGGGCTGGAAAAAGCGGAGATTATGCGAGATGCATATGCCATCGAATATGACTGCATCGAGCCAACGCAGCTTAATGCCACGCTGGAACTTAAAAATATAGGTGGGCTTTTCTTTGCGGGGCAAATCAACGGCACAAGTGGATATGAAGAGGCTGCTGCGCAAGGAATTGTTGCTGGCATCAACGCCAATTTATATAACAAAGGAAAACAGCAGCTTGTTCTAAAGCGCAGCGATGCCTACATCGGAGTGCTGATTGACGACATTGTCACCAAAGGCACCAACGAGCCATATCGCATGATGACCAGCCGCGCAGAATATCGTCTGCTGCTAAGGCAAGACAATGCCGACATGCGTCTGACAGAAATTGGCAGACAAGTTGGGCTTGTAAGTGACGAAAGATATCAAAAATTTAAGGCAAAAGAGGCAAAACTTGCGCAAATTGAAGAGGCGCTGAAAGCCAAAGTGGTGGTGGATGCCAAACTGACTGCGCTTTTGGAGGCAAACAACGAGCCAATTCCAAAAGAAAACCTGCGCTTTTGCGACCTCATGAAGCGCAACAACATAAACCTGTTCAAACTGGATGAGGCATATCATCTGTTTGACGGCGAAGACAAGAAGATGCTGGAAATTGTCAACATAAAAATCAAATATGAAGGCTATTTAAAACAGCAAGAGGAAGAAGTGGCGCGCATGCTTGCAAACGAGCAAGTGCAAATTCCACCAGACTTCAACTATTCCACAGCCCTCGGCCTGCGCGAAGAAGCAAAAGAAAAGTTAAACCAAATCAAGCCACTCAACCTTGGGCAGGCGTCCAGAATTTCGGGAGTGTCCCCTGCCGACATCTCTGTGCTTTCAATCCTAATAAGAAAAACAAAGAGATGTGTTTTTCAGTAAAAACAATAAAGCAGTTGAAGCATAACATTTGAATGACGCCGAGGCTTATGTTATTCTAAAGCGGAGCAAAGCGAAGTGAAGGAATCTCATTTGATTAAAAGGAAAAAATGGAAAGTTTAATTCAAATTTTTTCAAAATATGGCATAAACATCAGCAAAAATCAAGAAAAGCAGTTTGATTTATATTTTTCATATCTCATTCAAAAAAACAAAGAGTTCAACCTCACCGCCATAACAAATCAGCAAGAAGTTTGGATTAAGCACTTTTTGGACAGCGCACTTCCCGCCAAGTTTTTTCCAGACTTTGCAAGCGTGGTGGATGTTGGAAGTGGTGCAGGCTTTCCCGCAGTGCCGCTTAAGATTGTGCGCCCAAACCTTGAGGTTTGCATGGTGGACAGCCTCAACAAAAGAGTGAACTTTTTAAATGAAACAATCTCACTTTTGCAGCTTGACAAGGCCACTGCCACACATTCCCGCGCCGAAGACTTTGCCAAAGGCAACAGAGAAAAGTTTGATGTTGCAGTGGCGCGTGCTGTTGCACCTCTGTGCACACTGGTGGAATATCTTTTGCCCCTTGTGAAAATTGGCGGACAGGCAATCATATACAAATCAGCAAAACTTGAAGAAGAACTTGTCGCCTCTCAAAAAGCCATTCAAACACTTGGTGGCAAGGTTGCACAAATTGAAAAATTCAAAATTGCTGAGGCGGGTTTTGAAGAGATGGAAAGAAATGTTTTGATTATAAAAAAGGTCAATCCAACACCTGCAAAATATCCACGCGGGCAAAACAAGCCAAAAACATCACCAATCAAATAACAAAAACTTAATCAGTTGTGATTGAGTTTTTTGTTTTAATTCAAGCTTCAGCCAGCCATAAAGTTGTTTCAATTACATCTTTTTTAGGCTTTAGTCAATACATAAATTTTAAAAATAAGTTGCAAAAATGCGATTTTTCTTTCTTTTTTATTAAATATATTGTATACTTTAATAAAATCAAGCAATTTTAAAGGAAAAACTATGGGAAAGATTATTGCATTTGCAAACCAAAAAGGCGGTGTTGGAAAAACAACAACTTGCATCAATGTGGCAACTTACATGGCGCTTATGGGCAAAAAGGTGTTGATTTTGGATGTTGACCCTCAAGGCAATGCCACCACGGCTGTGGGAATCAACAAGGTTAAAGAGCTTAAGACAATTTACGACCTCATTGGCGGAGAAAGCTCTTATGACGAGGTTATTCAGCCAACAATTGTGGAAAACCTGTTCATCATTCCTTCCACAGTGGATTTGGCTGGCGCCGAAGTGGAACTCATCCAAATTCCACAGCGCGAGAAGGTGATTAAACGCATCTTGGACGAGATTAAAGGAAGCTATGACTTCATTCTCATCGACTGCCCACCTTCGCTGGGGCTCATAACCGTCAATGCGCTCACCGCATCGGACAGCATCATTGTGCCAATCCAGTGTCAGTTTTTTGCACTGGAAGGTTTGACGCAGCTTATGAACACCATTCGACTGATTAAATATCATCTCAACCCAAGTTTGGACATCGAAGGCGTTGTCATGACAATGAAAGACAAACGATACAACCTCACCACTCAGGTCAGCAACGAAATTATCAAATTTTTCAACAAGAAGGTGTATGTCACAACCATTCCTCAAAACATTCGCTTGGCAGAGGCTCCAAGCCATGGCTTGCCTGTGGCGTTGTATGACCCCGATTCCAAGGGCGCAGAAGCATACCTAAGCTTGGCGGAGGAAATTTTAAAGCGCGCAAGCGTGCCGTTTTCCAAAATTTCCAAAGTGAGAAAAATTAAGTTTAAACCAGAAAACAAAGGAGGAGAAGATGAACAATAATAAAGGATTGGGAAGAGGATTAAACGCTTTGTTTGGCTTAGATGGGGAAGAAGGTTATCAAAACATACATTCTCAAAGGTCTCAAACTTCAAATGGAGTTTTGGAGTTGGATATCAAAAAGGTTAAGCCAAACCCAAATCAGCCAAGAAAAAACTTTGACGAAGATGCCTTAAACGAGCTGGCATCATCCATCAAAATTCATGGCATCGTTCAGCCGATTGTTGTCAACAAGCAGCCAAATGGAGAATATCTCATCATTGCCGGAGAAAGACGTTGGAGAGCGGCAAATTTGTGTGGGCTTCAAACTGTGCCGGCTGTAGTGAAAAATTACACCGATAAGCAAATCAAGGAAATCAGCATAATTGAAAACTTGCAAAGAGAAGACCTCAACCCAATTGAAGCCGCAAGAGCAATCAAGCAACTTATGGACGAATATGGCTTAACCCAAGAAACTGTTTCGGAACGAATTGGAAAAAGCCGTTCAAATGTTGCCAACACGTTGAGATTGCTTACATTATATCCAGACGTAATCAACATGGTGGAAACTGGCAAACTTTCCTCTGGCCATGCAAGGTGCTTGGTTGTTGTGGAAGACGCAAAAGAGCAAATTCGCTTGGCGCAGCTCACTGCAAGCAAAAACTTAAGTGTACGCGACCTCGAAAAGGCAGTAAGAGAATATACAAACCCAACCAAAAAAGTTGTAATTAAAGAAGAGCAATCACTTGAACTGAGAGAACTCATCAGCCAAATGCAAAAGACATTTGCCACAAAAGTTTCAGCCATTGGAAATGACAACAAAGGAAGAATTTACATCGACTATTATTCTCGTGACGATTTAGACCGAATTGCAGAGCTTTTGGAGCTGTTAAATAAAAAAGAAATGACATTGCAAGATTTGCAGAACTATAACAGAAGAAATGGCAAATAAAAACACAAAAAAATGTTTCACGTGAAACATTTTTTTATTAAACTTTTTTAAATATTAGCCAATTTTAGGTTGCGCCCACACTTTTTGCAGCAATTTTGTTTCACGTGAAACATTTTTTACAAACACAATTCATAAAAATTCTTTTCCTAAGAATTTGTTTTTAATTTATATCATAAACTTGACAAAGCCCATGCATTTTATATAGAATATAATTAACTTTTTATTGGAGGTTAAATATGAAAAGTGTAAAAGGTACAAAAACGGAACAAAATCTCATGGAGGCATTTGCTGGAGAAAGCCAAGCAAGAAACAAATACACCTATTTTGCTTCAAAAGCTGCAAAAGAGGGATATGAGCAAATTTCTGCAGTGTTCACCGAAACCGCAAACAACGAAAAAGAACATGCAAAGCTTTGGTTTAAATATTTAAACGACGGCGATGTTCCAACAACAGCCGAAAACTTGCTTGCCGCTGCAACTGGTGAAAATGGCGAATGGACAGACATGTATAAAAGAATGGCTGACGAAGCCAGAGCTGAAGGCTTCACCGAAATCGCTTACAAATTTGAAGCAGTTGGAGCAATCGAGAAAAGACATGAAGAGCGTTATAGACAGCTTTTGAAACTGGTTGAAGAAAAGAAGGTTTTCACAAAGTCAGAAAAGAAAATGTGGATTTGCAGAAACTGCGGACACATTCATGTTGGCGAATCCGCTCCAAAAGTTTGCCCAGTTTGCAATCACCCAGAAGCATACTTTGAAATCTACAATGAGGAATTCTAATTATGTTAATATAACCAAACTTTCCTCATTTAAAGCAACTTGCCGCACTGCACAACAGAAAAAGAAAAAATTTTAAAGCAAAAGACAAGCTTTAAAAACTTTTTCTTGCAAATTTCAAGCAAACGCGGTCAAAATATTGACAAGACAAATTGAAATATGTTAAGATAAGCATAGTCAATTTGTCAAAATGGAGAAGTACTCAAGAGGTCGAAGAGGACACCCTGCTAAGGTGTTAGGTCGGGCAACTGGCGCGAGGGTTCAAATCCCTCCTTCTCCGCCAAAAGTTCTTTTAACGTACCAAATATCGGTGGTGCGTTTTTTGTTGAACTATTTTGAATTTTGTTATAAAATAAATATGATATAATAAAAAAGGTTAGATGAGGAGAAAAAACTATGTCAATATCTAAATTGGAAAAAGTAAAAGTGATCACGCTTTGTGGAAGTGCAAAGTTTAAAGAAGATTTTATTAACGAAATGAAAAAACTTACTTTGCAAGGAAATATAGTACTAATGCCTATATTTGATTTTGCCGACGATGAAATAGATACTTCTAAGGCTAAGATATTAAAAGATTTACACTTTAAAAGAATAAAATTGGCTGATGAAATTCTTGTTATAAATAAAAATGGATATATTGGAACAAACACAAAATTGGAAATCGAATATGCAACAAAAACAGGAAAAAATGTGAATTACTTGGAAATTTAGAAGGTACAATTCAACAATTTTGCTCTCCGCCAAAAAGGCCTGAAATAAGAACATCATGTTCGTTCAGGTCTTTTTTATAATTCTTCAAACGTTCTCTTTGAAAGACGGCGCAGCTGAAGTGATTTGCGCTTGAGATAAAGCTGCCGCGTTTCTTTATGTCAGCCAGCGCGTCGCTTTTTGAGTTCTTTATTGTTGCAAATTTAATATTGAAAAGTTTTGCAAAATATTGCAACAGAGGACGACTTTTAAATGGAGTTGCTATTTATTTCATTTTCATTGACTTTTTGAACGCAACCGACATGATTTTGCAAGAGCAAAATTTTTTAAAACAAAATTTCAACTTGGACGCACTTTTTCTTTTTAGGGGACATATGCTGCAAACTTTTAAATAAAATTAATTTTGAATTATTTTGTAAAATATTGAAAGCTGAAAGCTGACGCTAGATATTGCAAAATTATACTGCATTAACCTTATTCAACAGCACCTAAAAGAAAAGTGTGGACTTATTAAAGAAAACTTTGTTAAAAATAATACAACGACTCTGTTTGTGATATAATTTAAATTAAGGTGAAAAGTGTTTAATAAAATTGTAGTGGTTGAGCCCGTTTACATCAAAACTGTTGAGGCTAACCGTATTAAAAATTTAACAATAAGTGAAACAACTTTTTGAAAGCTTCTTTGAGGGAAGCTTTTTTGCTTTTCAAATTGAAAGAAAAAAAGAACAAGACGGCAAATCTGTTCTTTTTTATGCTTCTTTGTAAAGTTCAAGCAAATAATATTCTGCAACAAGCCTGATGAGTTCTCCTGCAGTTGGCTTGTCATCAATGGTGTAAAGTTGCGACTTGAACATTTTGTTGAGTTCTGAAAAGCTTTTGTTGATGTATGTGTTGTCAATTGCATGACGAATGCTTCTTTCAACACTGCCAGAACTTTCGGCATTGAATCTTTGTCCAATTTCAACATACAAGCCTTTGCACAGGTTGTGAACAAGCTCTGGATATTGAATGACAAGTTCCACTGCATAACACAAATACTTGAAACCAATGAGGTCGCACCTCACGCCAATTCTTATGAAAGCAAGTTTGATGATTTTTCTCATAGCTTCCATATCCATAATTGATTTTTGTTCCATAATTTTTCTCCTCCTTTTTTGTTTTTTCTGTTGAAAAGCAATGCATATGTTATTCAACGGCTTTTGGAATTTTTTTATTTTTCAATTTAATTTGATTTTTAATTTGGTTTTAATTAATTTAAAATGTAAATTAAATTAATTTCTGATTAAACTTAAATTTTGAATAATTAAATTTTAATTTAATTGAAATTAAATATTAAATTAATTAAACCGCATTAAATTTGAAAAACAATTTAAAAACCAAATTTTCCAAAAAACTGACTTTATTTCATATTTATCATGTAAAACGCGCGAAACATGAAGCTTTTTGTCACTTTTTGGACATTTTCATTATAGCATAACTTAAATAAAATTACAAACAATTTTT
>CAMRSX010000009.1 GCA_947053595.1 uncultured Clostridia bacterium | reverse complement strand
CGCCTTTTCCAGCTCATAAGGCCCCGGCGTTGCCGAAACAAAGATGGTTTGTTTCAGCCTTGTTTCAAACTCGTCAAACTTCAGTGGACGGTTGTCACGCGCCGCCTCCAATCGAAAACCAAAATCCACCAGTGAATTCTTTCTCGCCTTGTCGCCATTGAACATTGCCCTCACCTGCGGAATGGTCATGTGGCTTTCGTCAATGATTGTCAAAAAGTCGTTTGGGAAATAGTCAATCAGCGTGTAAGGAGCCTCTCCCGGCTTTCGGCCGTCAAAATATCGCGAATAATTTTCAATGCCGCTGCAATAGCCCACTTCTTTCATCATCTCAAGGTCATAAGCCACGCGCTGCCCAATCCTCTCCGCCTCCAGCGGCTTGCCGTGTGCCGTAAAATCCGCCACCGCCTTTTGCCTGTCCTTTTCAATCTGCTCGATGGCATTTTGCAAGCGAGCGCTGCCCACAGCATAGTGCGTTGCAGGATAAACCGCCACAAAACTTACCTCATTAAGCATATTGCCGCTCACAGGGTCAAACTCAAAAATCTTTTCAATTTCGTCGCCAAAAAACCTGACGCGAATTGCCATCTCACTTTGGTTGGCAGGAAAAATGTCCACCACATCCCCCTTCACACGGAAGGTGGTGCGCTTAAAATCAATGTCGTTGCGCGTATATTGAATGGCAATCAGGTGATTGATAAGCTCGTCACGGTCACACTCTTCCCCTTCACGTAAGGCAATGTGCAGGTTGTGATATTCCTCTGGGCTGCCCAAGCCATATATGCAAGAAACAGACGCCACCACAATGGTGTCTTTGCGCTCCAAAAGCGAAGATGTGGCAGAGGAACGAAGCTTGTCGATGTCTTCATTCACACTCATGTCCTTTTCAATGTATGTGTCCGACGAAACAATGTAAGCCTCTGGCTGATAATAATCATAATAAGAAACAAAATATTCCACACGATTGTTTGGAAAAAATTCTCTAAACTCGTTGCAAAGCTGAGCGGCAAGCGTTTTGTTGTGTGCAATCACCAATGTGGGCTTTTGCACCTTTTCAATGATGTTTGCCATTGTGTAAGTTTTTCCAGAGCCCGTCACGCCCAAAAGCACTTGGTCTTTCAATCCATCCTCAATGCCTTCCACAAGCTTTTCAATCGCCTCGGGCTGGTCACCCGCCGGCTTATATTTTGACACCAACTTAAATTTCTGTTCCATATCATATATTCTAACACAAAAAAGAAGAAAAACATAAAAAATTTGCAAAATTAAAAAATCACTTCATAATTGACAGCGGGTGCCTCCAATCGTCATGTTGAGCGGAACGAAGTACACCCGCGGTCATGTTGAGCGGAACGAAGTGGAGTCGAACCATCTCTGTCCATTTTCTTGCTGTCGGGCTTACGGGCGCACCTCCCCGCAACGCCGCTTTTTGTAATCGCCAGCGAGATGTTGGGCTTTGGCACCCGCGGGTCTGGCAGCGTCGGCTGCTTTCGCAACAACGCAATAGGGTCGCGCTTTGGTCGCCAACGAAGTGCGATTTGCGTTTGGCAGATTGCAAAAAAACAAGCAGTCAGCGCAGTTTTATAATTTTTTCCGCCAATGCTTAACCTCTCCTTCTTCGCGAGAGAGTCGCGGCAAAGTCGCCAATGAAGCATAAGCGAAATGCGACTTTCGTTTGGCCGCGAAAGGGATAAACAAGCGTCAAAGCGCAGCTTTTCGTGCAAGCACGAAAACAAGCCAAAAGCGCAGTTTTATAATTTTTCCGCCAATGCTTAATCTCTCCTTCTTCGCGAGAGAGTCGCGGCAAAGTCGCCAATGAAGCATAAGCGAAATGCGACTTTCGTTTGGCCGCGAAAGGGATAAACAAGCGTCAAAGCGCAGCTTTTCGTGCAAGCACGAAAACAAGCCAAAAGCGCAGTTTATCCCTTGAATATGGCTTTCAAAATCACGCCAAACACAAAACTGACAACTGCCAAAAACATACTTCGCAAAACAAGCAATCCAAAAGTGCGGCGGTTTCTTTTGGTGTCGGCATTATAGGTTTGCCCACATTTTTTAAGGTTTACGCAATAAAAATAACCTTTTTTGCTTTCTGACACCACAAAATCAATGTAATTTTCGTTGGAAAGCGAAACCATAATCTCGTCAATCTCTTCCACCGAAAGCACAAAGCGCTTAGACAGCGCCTGCGTAATTTCTTGCGGCGAAATGAGATATGTCCGCTTCTGCTGACAGCGATTGCAAAGATATGACATAACAAGCTTTTCTTTTTTTGTCATAACAAAAGTTTTTCGCCTCCTAAAAAAGTCACACTGTGTGTGTTTTTATATAGTTTTTGTCAAATAATATTAAATATTCTGACATAAAAAGCTTTCAGTTGAGAAAAAATAAGTGTATGATTGACACCAAATCCAAGCTTGTCCTGTCCATTTTGGCAAAGGAAGGCAAAGATGGCAGCTATAAAATTGTGGAAGTTTCTGACATCATCATGTCACTTCCCAAACATTATCGCATGGACAGCGAGGCTGTGAAACACATCCTGACGCATTTAGAGCGCCAAGACATCATCTCCGTCAAATATGATGACGACGATGTCTTTTGTCTTGCCGTGTTGCCATATGGCTTTGAAATTTTGGAGAATGAAAAGCCAAAAAAAATCAGCCGCCCCAAAGCCAAAGAAAAAAACCTAAACACCGCCACCATAATTCTCTCGTTCATCTCCGCACTGTTTGGCACAGCAGTTGGAATTGTCATTTGTTATTTTGTCCTGAAAATGTTTTAAATCCCTTTTTTCTTCTCAAACTTTTCAACTTTCCCCAACAAAAAAACTCAGCCACAAGTGCTGAGCTTTTTTTTGTTTTTCAGTTTGCCTGATTTGCAGCGTCCACAAAAGCGCTTTTAAGGTCTGCCACATCATAATATTTTCTAAGCAATTTTTTGTCAGCTTGGCTGTAAACGCCGTCCTCTCCCACAATGTAAGAGTCCAACAAGTGCACTCCGCAAGTTTTGCAAAATTCAGAAGTTTTTTCGTAGGATTCCAAATCAGAAGATGAAGGCATTGCGCTTCCATAAGGATGCCCGTGCGCAATCACCAAAGTGCTGGTTTTGGACGAAGCCAAAAAGTTGCCAATTTCCAGAAAAGATATGGACACTTCGTTGTTTCTGTCAATGGTAACCTTTCGCCTGTGAGTAATCACTTTGGCAGGGCTGAGCGCCAAAAGCAAAGCCGTTTCTGCAGTTCGGAAGCGAAGCAAATCTTCCACAATGTCCACAAGTTCCAGCTTGTGCTTAACAACACACTTTTTGCCCATCTTAGACTCGGTGAAATAATAGAACAACTCGCAAAACATATGAATCATCTTGGCAGAGCGGTCTGCAATGCCATCCACAGTTTTCAAATCTTGAACACTTGCCTCCACAACATGAGTGAAGCTGTCAAACTTGTCCAACAAACGGTGTGCCAAAGGGTTGACATCACCGCGCGGAAAGATGTAAGTAAGAAAATATTCCAAAACCTGAAACTGGCTCATGTTTTCCAACCCAGCATTAATTGCAAGGTCAGTCAACCTAGCCCTGTGGCCATCATGAATGCACTTTTTCTTTTTTGCAGACCCAGCTGCAGCCTTAACATTTTCTTTTGTGTCCATAATTTTTCATCCTTTTAATTCTTTAAATTTTAAAATTCATAAGCATTGTCATGTGCAGGTTTTGGAGGTTTAATCCAGGTTCCCTCCTCAGCCTCATTGTCATGCACCTGCTCTTTGGCAGCATCAATTCGCACCGCCTGTCCATAGGCACCCGCACTGTTAAACTCTTCACCCGTTGTCCAAACATATCTGTAAGAATCGGCCTTTACTCCATAAATACCCCAACTCCAATGGCTGCCTGCAGTCAAATACATGTAACATCTAATACGCAAACCTTTGGCTTCTGTGTCACCACCAGAATTTCCACCATTCTGTGCAGCACCACCAGGAGTCTTAAGAGAAACTTCAGCATCTCCAAACGTCACTTTTTCAAAATGGTTTCCGCCGCCATTATAGTAGTTGCCACTATTCTTATCTTCACTTATAAGCCTTCCTGAATTAATCCAGTTGGAAAGCCATCCCATATAAAGTTCTCTGTGAACTCTATCATCGCTGAAGTGAGCAGTTTCCCATTCATATTCACTTTTTATATGATTTGTTTTGCTGTCATTGTTGTCCATGGCGTTTTCTTTTGTCATCAAAGAATAAGCATGCAAAGAGCCATTTGATTGATTGGTGAGGTTTGTCACATTGTTTTTGTTGCTGTTTGTGCCGGCAGTGCCAGGGTTACCCGCTGCTCCTAGCCCACCTGATGCTCCGCCACCACCAGCTGGAGTGGCTTTAATATATCCAACTTTACCATCGCCATTTATAAAACCACTGATGTCAATGTCGCCCATTCCACCAATTCCGCCTTGTCCAACATATTGGTCAACGATTACCGTGTTGACAATTGGCTTGACAGCCTCTTGGTTAGGAACTTTCACACCTCCATGGCTGCCACAGCTTCCAGAGCCGCCGCCGCCACCGCCGCCGACACCATATCCAAAGTATGCCCCATGTTTTCCATTGCCGCCAAAGCCACCGGTGCTGCCACTTCCAGCAACTGCATATTTTGCTTGCACTTTTAAGTTGACTTTTCCACCTTGGCCTCCTGAAACCCCAGTATTCCCTGTTTTTGCATTATTCGTTCCATCTGCACCATTGGCACCTTTTGATGCATCTCCAGCAATGATGATGCCTTGGTTAGTGAAATTTCTGACAGTGTTGTTTCCTTTTGTTATTTCATCAAAATCTTTAAGGATTCTTGTGACATTGGTATCTTTATTTTCAGAGTCCGCCCCAAGAAGCGTGCTGCTGTTGACAAAATCCAAAATTTTGTCGTTGGTGTGAGTGCCAATAACCGAAGAGGTTTTGTCAACCTTGTCAGCAATGGCTCTTAAATGCGTCTGAAACATCTGGTCTTTAAAAGGAAAAGTTGGCTTGGAGATTGTTGATGAATTTTCTTCCGTCTTTGTCTGATGATTGATGTTTCTGTAAGTTCCAAACATCTTGATGTTAAACAAGTTGCCCAAGTTTTTCTTAAACAGCAACGCCCCAGAATCAATTGTGTTGCCATAGGCTTGCCCAACAAATGTGAGGTTTGAAATTGCTGCTTCATTTTCTGTAAACAACGCTTTGTCATTTGTTGTCAAATATTTAAGCATAAAGCCTTGTCCCACCATGTTTTTGTTGTTTGTGTCGTGTGAATATTGCCCAAGCGAAATGTCGTCTGCAAAAACAATGGTGTTTATTGCTTGACCTGCTTCATCGTTAGAAGCCTCAATGTCGCCAAGTGTCGGCGGCTTCTGCTTATTACTGCTGCTAAACATATAACCATATTGGATTTCCTCAGAAGAATAATCGTCGGCACAGTTTTTCGAGCCACCTGTCGTAATTTCTTCCTCATTAATATACAAGGATGCATTGTCAATGATTTTGTAATCCCAGCTCTCTGTGCGCCCAGCATAAAGGTTTATCTTGTTTTGTCTTTGCTGCATTTCTTTGCCCGACACAAAGGCATCAAAGGTGTAATCTCCAATGTTTGAAACGTTGTTTTTTGCAACCATAAAGCCAACATTGTCGTCTTCAGATTTTTGGAATCCAGAAATAATCAGGTTGACATTCAAACCTTCATGGCTTTCAAGCTTGCTCCAATCTGGTGCCGATTCAGTCTTGTTCTCCCATCTGTAATTTAATAATTTTAAAGCTGCCTCTTTACTTGCACTGTCTCCTTTGGTGTACTCAACACTAGCCGCTGGTGAAGTAAGCCTCCACTCCTCCATAACATAATTGCCGTCTGCATCTGTTTTAATCACAAACTTTCTGGAAGCTGCATCAAGTTTATACCACTCAATTGTTTTGGTTGATACAATCTCATTATTTTCTCCGAGTTCTTTTATGGTTGATTGCCCCATTGTTTCTCCATCACCAAACTCATAGGTCACCTCAATTGCTCCGCAGCAATCATAGAATGCATATATATAACGCTGTAAATATTTGTCCGCTCCTTGGTCTTTTGGATATTTAGTGAAGGTTGTTTGGTGAATATGAGAGTTCTCTTTGTCATCAATGTTTCCGCAATATTTACATTTCACTTTTTGATTTTCTTGCTCGTTGTTTTCTTCTTCAATGTTTTCTTCTTCGATGTTTTCATAAGAATATTCATTATATGTGTATGTATAAACATATTGCTCTTTGCCAACTTTCTCTGTATAAAGCAGATTAACATCATCAGCAAGTTTAAAGGCGGAAAGTTGTGCGCCATCATTTGCTGTGAAATTGCTTGTGAAATATTCCACAGAAATCACATCGCCATATTCAAAGTCCTTTCCGTTTGAGATGGTGTTTGTCACCTTTTCACCATTCATCACGCCATGTCTAATCAATTTTGTTTGGCTGCCTGCAGAGTCAGTCACTTTTATGTTAAAGCCAACATTTGGCTTCCCTGAAAGTGTGATGGATTTAACCTCCAACAAATTGTTATAATCAAACGCAATTGTTTTTGTCACAAAGTCAACTCCACAGAAGGTGGTCAATGTTTCTTCTCCGTCTTCTGCTTCAAGATTTGTGCCTGTGTAAGTTGCGGAATAGCCAATATCTTCGCCCTCATTATTCAGCACAAAGTTTTCTCTGTCAGAAATTCCAACAATAATCTCATAGTCAATTCCCGAAGCATTTTTTGAGGTTTTGGTTTTTGACAACAAGGTTATCTTATCTGTTGCAACAATTTCACCCGTCTTGTTGAAATAAGCACTCCAAGCCAAAAGCTTGCCAACAAAGTTGTCCAGCACATCTTTGCTTGCCGCAGAAATTTCTGCCTCTTCCAATGGCACTTCCATGTCCAAAGCGGAGTCATATTTTGACAACTTCATCACAAGGTTTTCCCCTTCAATGCAAAGCAAAACACCGTCTGTTTTGTTGTTGTCCACAGCTGTCCAAGTGCCATTCACATAAGAAACTCCATATCCTGTTGAAGAAATTTGCCCATCGTTGGCAATTCCAAATGCCAGTTTGTTTGTCCCACCAAAGTCAGCCAAAAGGGTGCTTAAAGCCAAAGTCTTTTCAACCACAGCCAAATCTGCACCCAGCGCCTGTGTTTTGTCCACAAAGTGTGAAGAATCTACATTGCTTCCAACTGTGCCATTTTCAAAAGCTGCAAACTGCAAAGATTCTTGTGAGCCGCTGTTTGAACCAAGTGCTTGCAATGTCTGATTTTTGTTTTCCGAAGTTGAGCTGAATTTTGCTTCCAAACTTGTTTGAACTTCCACTTCAACTTTTCTTAAAACATTCAAAACTTTTCCATCCAAGCCTTGGGTGTTTGCATCTATTCCGACAAACTTAAGCCAACCCTCATCTCGATTACGCTCTTCAACTTCCAATTGCTTGACACCAGCAATCCAGAATTGATATTTTTCATAATTTCCCTCATCATACAAGCCTTTCCAGAATTCGTCCAAGTCGCCCTCTTCAAGGTCTGAGGATGCTGTGTCAATATAAAATTTTCCATCCTTAAAGTTGTTCTTGCCCAAAATAAAGTTTTTAAGTTCAGAATTATATAACAAGGTCACGTTCACATTTTGGGTTGTTGATGGCTTGGTGGCAAAATATAATGTTCCCTCAACATTAACTATTTTGGCATCTTTGTTCACAACAAATCTTGAAATGACATGAAAGTCTTGCCCTGCATCCACTGTCACATAGTCTTTTCTTACAGTATTCCAATCAATCTTCATGTCGTCTGGCAATTCCTTAGTCAATGCAATTTCTGCTGAAAAACCTGTAGAATATGGATAATACACGCTCATAAGGTTGTTTTTGTTTTTAACAATTGCAACATTGTTTCCGTTCACATTCAAAATCTGTGCTTGAGGGCTGATTGCTTCCAACTTATCGTCAATTTCTTCAATTTTCTCCTCAATTTTTCCATTGCTTGAAGCCGAATCAACTTCAATTTTGGTGTCATTTGCATTCAACAAAGCAACATTCTTAGTGTCAGAAACATGCTTAACCAAATTTTGATATTCAACAAAGCTTACAGAGGAATAATATTTGGATTGATGCTGAAGTTGATAATAATCAGCTGCATTATAATTTTCAAACTTATTAAAGTGGTTTATCCCATCATGACTTTCTTTCATAAAACTTGCACCAATGTTGTGCTCTCTATCATTTTGGTGTATATACCCTTTTCCACTAGGTTCTTCATTACCAAAAGAATTTGCATCACCAAATGTTGCCTGAGCAACGAAGGAATAATCTGTGTTAATCATGCCCTTCTGGCTCCAACTTTGATAACCATGTCTACCTTGTCTTTCATAGCCATCCCAAGATTTAAGCATATTATACAACCTGCTGTCTGTACTAAACCTTCTTGTCATTGTGTCGTTGATATAAATTCGGGCTGGCATTCCATAAGCGTCCAAACCGCTGACATAGAAGTTTTTCTCAACATTAAACTTTCCTTCATATTTCCAAGTGCCGCCACCCTCAAACCAGCCAGTTTCTTCTATCTGTTGAAGCATTGTAAGGCGGTCAAATGTCATCGTTTGTGTGGATTGCACTTGTCCAACATTGCCATCATTTTTGATGTTTTTGGAGGTGTTGATGTTGCCAGAAATGTTTTCTTGCTGCGTCCACGTTTTGTCATTCTGTCCAACAAAACCAATGCCATACGCATAAACCTGTCTGTTTTTGCCAGGATTGTAAACCATTGTCACATTATATTTCAGGTCTGTTGGTCTGGAGGCAAATTCCGTCATCTGCTCCGCTGCTTCATTCTGCTTTTCAATCAAAATTGAATAATCGCCAGTTGCATTGAACTTAAACACGTCAGTCTCATCATACCTTTCATACTTTTCAGGGTTGCCAGCATCTTTTCCGATGCTTGTGCTGAGATTTTTGTTTTTCTTCATCTTGCCCAAAGCTTCAACGTGGCCGTCATTCCAGCAGTCTGAAAGTTCATTCATGTTTTTTGCATAGCCCACAATGCCGCCAGCAAATGAATATGAATGGCTTTCACCGTTTTCGTCTGTGCCTTCATAATTTCCTGCGCCAACAAGGCCAGTGTTATATGAACTTGTGATGGTTGAATTATTTGCAAAGCCCACAATGCCGCCAGCAAAATAGTTGTGCGCCGTTTCGCCCGTATAGCCCGAAAGCACGGAATTTGCGTTGTATGAATTTGTGATGGTGGCATTGTTTGCATAGCCCACAATTCCGCCAACAGTCAGGTTTGCAACCAAAGCAATGGCAGTGTTTGTTTGAAGATGATTATCAACAAGGTGACCATTTTCAGCTTTATAAACAAAGCCACCAACATTATACTTTGTTTCTTCACCCTCTTGCACCACTTTGCCATCTGGCCCAATTGGCAAAAATTCAAGTTCTTCCACATAATAGTTGTCTGTTGAAGCCGTTGAAACCACTTGCCCGCTGTTGGAGCAGTAAGAAATTTGTCCGCCTGCAATTTGTCCCACAATGCCGCCAACAACACCACTTGCAGTTGTTGTGACATTCACTGCAGAGTTGACTGCTGTCACATTTCCAGTCACCTGTCCTGCCACGCCACCAATTGCACTTAAAGTGTTCTTGTTGTTGGTTTGATTGGTGTCAATATATGATGTTGTTAAATTTCCAATCACTGTCAGGTTGGTTAAATTGCCTTCAACGGTGTTTGCCAGCGTGCCTCTTGCTGTGGTGCTGCTGCCAACCGTCAAATCCACAAGACGCAGGTTTTCAATGCTTCCAATCACATTGTTAAACACAGGGTTTGTCAATACTTCGTCGTCGGTTAAACTTCCAGTGTATGTTGTTTCATTGTCAGTTGAGGTTGAAGCTGTAATTTTATAACTGCTTTCTGTGAATGAGAAATCCAAGGTGTGTCCCGCACCATCAATAATCAAATCTTTTTCTGTTTGTCCTATATTTTGATTATAAACATCAGATTTTTTCATGGTGATGTCATAAGTCAACACAAAACGATATTGGTAAGAATATTTGTTGCCTGCATCGTTTTTAACAGTATTCACCATTTGAACAAACTTGCCAAGGTTTGGCACGCCAATGAACCACTTATTTTTATCTTCAACAGTGCCATCTCCATTCACCGCGCTAGCTTGTTTGTTGTTCGTCATATTTTTCAAAATTGTGGCATAGTCCACAGCAGTGTAATCATATTCCAAAGTGAGAGCGTCTTTCTTCTCTTCCTCTTCCGCCGTTGCTTCCACTTCAGCCGTCTTTTCCTTATCTTTTGGAGTGCGGGTGTAAGTTGTCACATTTTTGAGATACCCAAAGCCATGTGAAGCAAAGCCATAGTTGACATAAGGGTTGAAATACCAATTCATGTCATAAGCGTTTCCCTCGTCGTTTTTCACAAAAATGCTGCCCTTTCTGATTAGGTCTTCACTGCCGTATGGCAATGACAAATTTTCAACATCCTTGCCATTTTCAACATCCTTGCCACCTTTTACTGAATCGCAACCATGAACCACTTGTCCAAACATTGCACCTGCTGTTGCATCTGCTGTTGCATCGGGATTATGCACGCTGATGAAATAATTTCCTTTTGTTGCCGTCTGCACAAAGTCTGCAATGTTTGTTTGATTTACATCCATGCGCTTGGTTTGAGAGATGGAATAACAATCTATGAAATAAATGCCATTTTGCGTGTCATCCGCCCCAGTTTGCGTGTCATCCGCCCCAGTGACACCAGCAAAGGTGTAAATTGGAACATTGACATATGTTTCAATCAACCCAGAAGAATAGGTTGCCTTGATTGTGTTGTTTTGTTGGCTGAGGTTGGCAATTCCTGCAACATGTCCATTCAGTGCTGCGCGATAAGAAATTGTGGCATCAACAAAGCACTCGGCAATCATGCCGCCGCACATGTTTCCAATCATTCCGCCAAGCTTAAGCTGATTGTTCTTTCCGCCAACAGAAAGGTTGCCCTTCACGCCCACGCCATAAATGAACGAATTGCCATATGTTTCACCTGCAACTCCGCCATAAGCATAGGTTTCATTTTCATTCGCGGAGATGTCTGCAGAAACATTCAAATCCAAAATCAAGCCTGAGATGAGGTTGAAAGTTGGCTGTGTAGAGTCAAGTTTTCCCATGCTGTCCACCAAACTGCCAAATGCACTGCCCGTTGCATCTCGTGAATCTTGCACTTTGAGGGTGAAGCCGTTTCCAACAAATGCTGCATTGCTGAAGTTTTTAAACAAAGCCGCAGATTTGTCTAACTCTGTGTTTGTGGTTGAAACTTCTTTGTTGTCTTTTAAGACATACCAATTTATGCCATTGAAGGCTTGTGTGTTTTGGTTGTTGGAATCTTCCACAACACTCTTCCACTCTGCTGGATTCAATTTGTGTCCTGCGCCCGCTTCTGTTCTGAAGTTGTCAAAATCTTCCAAAATGTCAGGAATACTGCTTTCTTCTTCGGAAGGATTGCTGTTGGCTTCAAGTTTGTTTGTATAGCCCTGATATTTTGTGCCACTCACGCCATAGCTGCAATCCAAACCGCCGTCATTAAGCTCATCTTCTGTAAGTTCTTGCTGATATGCCATAATCACGCCAGAAGAATATCTGTTGCCAAGATATGTGTTTGCTTCGCGATTTCCGCCCACAAGCGCACCAACAAAGTTGTTGCCACTGCTGGTGCCCTTTGTGTTGGAATCTGTGTATGAAACAGCAAAGCGGCTGTTGAAAGTTGTCATGATTGTGGAGCAATTTTTGATGTCAAAATATGCTGCGCTGCCCACAATTCCGCCAAAGTAATAAGCTGCAAGCCTGTCGGTGTCCGATTCTGGATAAATCACAAACACATCGCCATAGGTGCGACAATCGGAAATGGTGTTGTAAGTGCTTTTAAAGTTTTCAATCAAATAATCCGAATATCCCAGCACACCGCCAGCAGCAACAACGCCCTTGTTGGTGTTTTTGCCATAAACCTTAACTGCGCCGCCAAAAGCGGTTTTTGTGATTGTGATTGAAGGTTGTCCATCTCTTTCCAAATTGCCAATTGCGCCGCCAAAGTTGAGAGTGTGCACATTGGAAAGCACTGTTCCAACATAGTTGGTGTAAGAAATTTCGCTGCCAATTTTGATTGTCAGTCCAGAGTTGCCCTTAAAATCCACAAGCCCAACAATTCCGCCAACATTTGCCGTTATTTGTTTGTAGGATTGACGCGCTGTGGTTTCTCCTGCAGGAACACTTTCTCTGACAGAAACGTTGAGTTTGTTTGTGCAGTTGGTTGCAATGTTTGCACTTCCCCGCATTTTTCCAACAAATCCACCCACAGCAATTTCTGCCTTGTCACCGCTGGTGGCATTGTTAACTTCCACATCCACAACGCCTTCAATGGTGACAATGCCAGAGATGTCCACCGTGCCACCTGCAAAGCCAATAATTCCGCCAAAAGAGTTGTCCAAAGCATCGCTTGTGACAAAAGAGCTTAAATCAGTTTCATAATCAAACTTGTTGTCGTCAAACACAGTTGATTTTCCATCGGCATCAACATAAGTTGGAATGACATCTTTGTCCTCAACTTTCTTCAATTTTGCAACGTTCAGCTCCACCGTCAGCCCTTGAATGTTGACACGGCTTTCTGTGTATCCTGCAAAGCCGCCAATTTTTGCTTCGCCAGTGAAAGCATCCGCTCCTTGATATATCCCTCCCTTAAGTTTTGTCAGAGTTTGATTGTTGACAACGGAAATTTGTGCATTGACATATCCAAATGCCAAGCCCGCGTTTAAAGAAGAAACACTTGCATTTTGAATGATGGTTATGCCTTTTTCGTCTGCGGAGGAAGCCTTTCCATCAAAGGTGACAGAGTCCACGCCTGACACAAAGCCCACATAACCGCCAAGGTGAGTGGTTCCATCAATGTCACAGCCCTCTTCGCCATTTTCAAGAGTTATGTTGACGTTTTCCACCTTGTTGACATCCAAGATGACATTCATTTTTGCCGAGCGCTTGTTGATTACGCCAGCATAAAGTCCGCCACAGAAGTCTTGCGCTTCTTTCACATTGAAGCTTATGTTGATTGCTCTTTCTGCTGTTGCGTTGTCATTTGCGTCCACATTTTCAAAGACAATTCCTTCCACCGTCACATTGGTGAAGTTGCTGTTTTGTTCCATATAGCCCGCAAGCACGCCAAAATATGCATCCCTTTGCTGAGTGCCATTTGGATTTTCAAAAGTGAAGTTGCCAGCGTTTTGCCTCATTGTCAGCTTGATGTTGAGGAAAGAAGTTGACAGCGCCGCTGGAGCAATTGCGCCTGCTGCAGCAAAAACTTCTGACTGCCCATCAAGCACAACTGTCTGGGCTGTAAGTTTGACATTGTTGTTGAAGACAATGTTTAAATCCCTAAACACAGTTTCGTTGACATCCTTATCAACCAAACTGAAACCAATTTCTTCGTTTGCCCGTGCGTCTTCTTGCGCTTTTGGTGCAACAAGATATATGTTCAAGCCTTCAACCACGGCACCACTTGAAAGGGTTTCAAAAAGTGCCTTGTCAACAATGATGCCAGGGTCTGCGCCTTGCGCTCCGCCATAACTTTGAATTTTTGAATTCACTGTGCCAATCTTGACAGCGTGATATGCATAATATGAAATGAGGGTGCCGCTGAACGATTTTATGGTGTCAAACTCGGCTGCATAGCTGGAGTTGCTTGATAGGTCAATATCCGCAAATTCTTTGCTGTTGTCATCTTCGCTTGTTCTGCCTCTGACAACCACCGTCACAGAAGGGTTATCTCTGATTTTTTGAATGACATTTTGCGTGCTTTTTTCTGTGGCATCCCAATAAACAATTTTGTCCTTAGGGAAGAGGTCGATGTGTGGGAAAAGTTTGTCTTGAGTGTGCCCCCAGAAGCTTTCTTCCCAGCCATTGAGAAGGAAATAATTGTTAAACTGCACATAAGCCGCTGGCATGGAAGAGAGATTTCCAATATGTTGAACATTCATCACCTTTTTAAACACGCTGTTTCTGTAAGCCTCATAATCAGATGCGTCTGCTTCTTTGCTTGGCAATTTTGCCCAATCAACATCAAAGCCAAATGGATGCAAGTTCAGTTTTGCATTGCCCAGCCTAAGTTGACCATAGCCGCCAACAGTGTTACTGCCAGTCTTTCCGCCAGAAAGCATGTGGTTTCTGGCAAGGTCGAAGGCGTCGTTGTCGCTGTTGATGATGTAAATTGTGGACAAAAGTTTGTTTTCCTGCAAAGCGCCAATCAGCACAAAGTGATTGTTGCTTTGAAGCACATTGTCGTCTGCCGAAACAACATAAGAGCTGTCGCCAGCAAGCGAAGTGCCTTCATAGGAATAATAATTCATTGCCAAAACATCTTTCATTGCGATAGTTGGCATGGTGCCATCTGTTTTACCAATCATACCAATGATTCCGCCGCTGACGCCACCCGCCGTTTGAACATCTCCCGAAGCATAAACATCGTGAATCAATATGTTGGCTGTTGGCGATTCGTGCACAAAGGTGAGCTGATATGACGTGTTGCTATGGTCTGCCAAGCCGATGATTCCGCCCACGGCTTTGGTTTCTTTGCCCAAAGACACAACGTTCAGTTTGTTATAGCCCGTGTAAATATAGCCGCCACCCATATATCCAGCAATTCCGCCAACAAACAGAGGTGCGTCTTTTTCGTTGATTTTGTGAGAGAAGATGTCCATCTGCCCGCGCTCTACGTTGGCATTGGAAGCATAGTACAAAAACTCACCGCTTTCAATTTCGTCTTGATTTTCTGCATACTCTGCGCTCACAGCAAACAATCCGCCATAGTTTTCGCCAATCAACCCGCCCGAATACAGATTTTTTGCAATGATATAGGATGATGCTGCAGCCTCAAGGCTGGCATCATAAACATAGGTGTTGTCGCCAACATATCCAAACAGTCCGCCGGCAACTTCGCCATAAACGCCAACAGAACCTTCCACATGAGCGTTGACAATGTCATAGTCACTCACTTCCAAAGTGTTGGAAAATCTGACATAGTCGACGTTTGCAGGATTGTATATGTCCACATAGCCCACAAGTGCGCCAACATAAGAAAGGTATTTCACCACATTTGAAAGAGAAGAATCATCTCTAATTAAGTTTCTGATTTGGCTGGTGTAAATTTTGTTGCTTCCAACATCTTTGTCGCCATTGTAAGAAGAGTCAATTTTGATGTTTCCTGCTGTGACATTATAAAGCACGCTGCGCCCAAGCAACATTCCAACCACGCCGCCAACAATGCCTCTTCCCATGATGGAAGTGCTTTCGTTGTCCTCGCCCGAAGGCTCGATTGAAATGGAAATAATTTTGCTGTCAATTGCCACGCCTGCCAATGCACCCACCACCATTGCGTGAGCGTCATGCACGCTTTCCACAACAAGGTGCAAGTTCATCACCACGGCGCCTTTCAGCCTTGCAAACAAGCCATAGCTGTCCAAAGCAAGCGTGGTGCCCAAGTTGATGTTTGAAAGCGTAAATCCGTTTCCGTCCAAGTGTCCCAAGAAGGTTTTTTCTGTGGTTGTCAGTGTGACAGCCACGCCTTCCAAGGCGTCTTGATTGATGTCGTCCATGTCGATGTCTTGAACAAAGCGATAGTGCCCAAACACTTGTGTGTTGTTGTAATATTCTTTGTATGCCGAAATTTCTTTTGTGGTTGCCTTTCCTGTTGCCACTGCAAAATCATAAGCATCGCGAATGATGATTGGATTGTTTTCTCCGCCATATGAGATGTCAACCGAGCGAAGCGTGGTGGCATCAATCAGGGTTTTGTTATAGAAAATTGAAATTTGGTCTTTGTCAGTTACGGCATATCTGTTTGAAATTGCAATCTTATTTGCTCCAACAAGCGAAATGCCGTTGTCGGTTGCCTTCCAAATGCCGTCATAAGAATCTTCACTTGTTGCAAAGTTAAAGCCATAAAGCGCGTTTTCTGGTTTTGAAACAATGTTTGTCACTGCCGTAACGCCCATTGTGACGCTTGTCTCCTTGCCGCCACCTGAAGGGTTTGGAGTGAAGAAATAAGAATTTGAAATTTTTCCTGTGTTAAGCGAGTTTACTGCCGCATCCACCCCTGTGAAAGGCATCTGATGCACATCAACATCCGAAACCTCACTTGCGGTGTAACACAAGTCAACTTCGCCAGATTCGTTGATGTAAACAAAGCCAGAAGCAAAAGCAGGAACATTGTTTTTGTTGTCCACAGCAAGGTTTGCATAGCAGTTTTTCACTGCCCCGCGGTTGGTGTGAAGAAAAGCCGACACCACGCCAATTCCCGAAACATGGGTTTTTGTTGCCACAACAACTGCTGCCTCTTCTGGCGTTTTTTCCTCAAACGCGCCTTCTGCAAAGCTGCCCTGAATGCTTTTGGTGTTTGTCAGTGCAAAACCAGCTGTTTTGCCAGTTGTGGAAGCAAATTCGTTCAATATGTCCACATTTTTTGCAAAACAAGCGCTTATTTGCCCATCGTTTGATGCTGCAAAGCCAGCAACATCCACTTGTCCAACAATGCTGAACACGCCAAGTTTTTCTGTTTGCAAATATTTTGTGCCCGCAATGCCAATGATGCTCTTAAAGCTTTCTCCGCCCACGCGGCTGTTGATGATGGAGGCATTGTTGGTGCCCACAAAGCCTGCAATTGTGCTTTGAATGTTATTTTCCAAAACATATGCACCCGAAAGTGACACATTGTCCATGCCCTTGCCAAGCGAATATTTCACCACCAATCCATTGACTGCCCTGTCCACCATTTGATGTGTGCTCTTGTATGAAAGCACCTCGCAGTTATATATGATGCCTTCGTTTTGAATGGCAAAGCCAGCAATGCTGATGTTGCGATATTGGCTGACATCCACAGAAAGCTGTCCACCTTCATAAAGGTTGACGCGCACATTTTTCAAGATGGTGTCCTTTTTGACGGTGTCAAAAAGCGCAAGTTTAAGTGCGTTGCCCTCTGGCATTGCAAAGCTGTTGATGTGAATGGTGAAGCCATTTCCGTCCAAACTTTTGATTAAGTCAGTGGACAGCGGTGTGTAATTGTCAAGCACAATGTCGTCCATAAGAATGTAATCGTCTGGCTTTTCAGAGTTTGTGGCAAAATCAACAAACTGCTGGGCAGTTGAGATGATGGTTGGAGTTTCTTCATCCGACCACAATTCCACCACAATCAAGAAATAATAATCAAAGGAATGTTCTTCATTTTGATAATACACCGTGGTTGTCAACTTCATCAGTTGTTGTCCGGTTTTTCTTCCGGTGATTTGCAAGATGTTTCCATCCGAGTTTTCTTTTTCTGCAATATCAAAAATGTTGTTGCTTGGATTTTTAACAAAAGTGCCCGTCTGCTGATTGAAAATTGCATTGGATGAAAGCTCACTTTCTGCATAAGAAAGTTGCATTTTCAGCGTGAGAGGATTAAATATGCCATATTCTTTATCGTAATTATAATTTATATAATATCCAATTTTTGAGTTGGCATAGTTGTTGTTTCTTAAGAACTTTGTGCGTTCTTTTTCAATCTCTTCCACAGCCTTAATTTCTTCTGGGTTGTTGAAGTTGTAATCATAGTTTTCTGGCAGAAGGGAATAGTCAAACATCAGGTTGTCGGTTGCGCCAATGTAAGAATAAAGCACGTCATAAGAGTTGCCATTTTTGTAAGTTGCCTGCCCGCTGCTGCCCATCACAGAAATGCCAGAAGTCACCTTGTTGGCAGAATCGGTTTGCACACCCAGCGAGAAGTCCACAAGGCTGACTGCCACTTCACTGATTTTTCTTGCAGCGCTGCCGTTGACAATGTCTTGCACCTCAGCACAAACATAAAACACTCCGCTTCCATCTGCCACAGTGGCATTCACGCGCGCCCTTAAAAAGGCCGTGTATGTTGTCATTTGTCCGCTTTCGTCCATGGTTGCAACTGGCGCCGTTAAAGTGATGTTGGAGCCGTCGTTTTTCAAAAACAGACGATTCAACTTTTTGCCAGCCTCAACTGTCACCGTCACTTTTGTGGATTCACCCTTCACCAAAAGGTTTTTGTCCACTTTCACCGAGGCTTCGCGAAGATATGTAACTGACATATCCATCAACCCAAAGCGCACTTGTTCTTCTTTGTTATAGAAGGTGGCTTTAAAGCTTAGGCTGCTTTTTTTGAAAGCACTGGAAACATAAATTCTGAAATAAAATCTTCCGCTGGATTTTCTGTCTGCCTCTGTGACATTCACCCTAATGCCGTTTTCGATGTTAAGCGTGCTGGAGTTGTCAACAAAGAAGCCATAGTTTTCATTAAATTGCAATCTTGAAATGTTGATTGTGCCAGAAGAGCCAGCCTCCTCGGCAATGGCGCTGTAAACAAGGTCAAAATGTGTCATCACAGAATATGCTGGGCTGACATCCACAGCAACAATAGCATCCGATGCAGGAGTGAGCGTGTTGATGATTTTGTCAGAAACGCGATAATAAATCACTCCGTTTTGGATGTTTCTGCTGCCAACAGAATATGCCAAAACATTGATGTCTTCCACATTTTGCTTTTTGACGTTGATTGTCACGCTGCCTTTCAGCGCAGAATTTGTCAATGCGCCAATGGTGAGCGTAAGCCCTTCATAATCAGCATCAACAAGGTGACGCTTTTCGGCATTTACCTTCACAATCACACGATACGCAAATTTGTTTGCATCGGTTGAAATTAGTGTCCAAGAAACATCCAATGTCAACTTGTTGTCCACAACAAAGGAAACAGCGCGGGTGTTGCTGTTGGAAGCAGCCGACCAGCTTCTCTGTCCAAACTTAAGCCCAAACACAAGGTTGTCTTGTTCGTCGTCCGAAACAAGCTCCACATTCACAACGCCATATTCTGACGTTTTGAAAGAAACCGCAGTGGTGTTTTTAACATTCAAGCTTTTTGCGCCGTCAAAGACACTCACGCTGAAGTTGCGTTGAATTGCCTCTTCCAGCGCCTGTTTGAAGCCGTCTTTTTCAAAGTTTTTAAGTGTTATGTAAGACTTCACATCAGCCGAGCCACCACTTTTCAAGCCTGTCAAATAAAGGGATTGATTTGCAGTGCCAAGCGCTGCAAACTGATTGCTTTCCAGCACTTCACCATTTTGGTCAACAAAGGTGGAAAGGAAGGAATATCCACTCTTTTGAGTTTGATATGCTTGTGCAGAGCCAAGATATATATTGTTGTCCAAGGTGTGCGTAATTTCAATTTGTCCATCCTTTTGCAGACGAATGTTTTGCCCGTCCACAAGTGGAGTTTCACTGATGGATGTCAGAAGTTTTGGCATGTTGTTAAGCACAACAAATTCAAATTCCTTAAACTTTGTAAAGTCCATTTTGGAATAAACGGTCAACTTAAAGCCAGCGAGGTTGACATTTCTCATCTTAATGCTGGTGGTGTCAACAGAAACATCTGTGGATGTGGTTGAAATCAGCATCGTTCTTGCCTGCTTGGCAGAAATGCCAAAAAGTTTTGCCAAAGAGATGGTGTTGAGGTTGTTCAGGGCGTTCTGCTCTGACGCGTTGGCAACAGACTGCAACACATCATAAAAGAACACAATGCCTTTGCTTTCATCAACGCTTAAGCTTTGAATGTTGCCATTTGCAAGTGAAACAGAGTTCACCAAAAGGCTGTCCACATCCAGCGCAACATTGTGGCTGACATTTTTAAGATGCATAAATCCAAAGTTGAGGGTGGAATCCATGCCGTTTTGCGTCCAAACGCCAGCTTCGTCAATGTTTCCAAACTCCCAAATGTCGCTTGACAAAAGCGCTGCAACGCTTGTCCAGCCGCTTTGTGGCACGCTTCCAGATGTTGGAATTTGGCTGCCATTTAAAAACAGTGGACGAACAAATGTGCCATCTGGGAAAGAGGCGTTGTAAGAGCCATCTGCTTGAGAGAAAGAAAATTGTGTCTTCACATACACGCACATTTCAAAGGTGGAGCCTGTGAAGTATGTCAAATAAGAATTTTCAAATTGCGCCATTTCTGCCATAGAGTTGGCTGGGGTTGTTGGAGTTTTCAAATCTCCAAAATAAGCATAGCTTTCGCTCACCTTTGCGCCAGCTTCGTTGGACGCCATAAACGCGCCAATCACTCCGCCAGTCTTCAAAACTTGCTTGTGGTTCACATTTTTGTTTTCGTCTGCAAGTGGATATGCAAAGGCATAAGATTTAACAATTCTGCTTCCGCTGGCTGCATAGCCCACAATTCCGCCAACAGCAGCATTTGCTTCAATGCTGTTGCAAGAGGCTGTGCCAGCTTCTGAAGATGCAAAGTCATAAAACTCCACTCCGCAACCCTCAATTTGTCCTTCATTTTGCCCCGCAATTCCGCCAACATAAAGGCACCCTTGCGCCTTGATTGACAGCCCATATGTGAAGCAGTTTTCAAGTATGCCATTGTTTTGCCCCGCAATTCCGCCCGCAAACGCGTCTTGCGTGTCGCACGAAATCACAAGCTGGCTGCTTTGGTGCTGTTTGTTGTTGCTGTAAACATCCACCACAATGTTTTGCAGCGTGCCAAAGTTGGAGCCCACAACAAAGCCTGCCGCCCTCTCTTTGCTTGAAACAAAGCCGTTGAATGTCAAGTCCTTCAACGTTCCGTGATTGTTTTTGACAAAGGTTTGGCTGTTTCCAAGCATGGAAAGCGTGACAAGTTCGTCGTTGCCAAAAATCATACCAGAGAAGTTGGTGATGGATTTCCAATCTTGCAAAACAAGGTTGTTCATCACGCGATAATATCTTGCAGTGTCAATTCTTGCAAGTTCGTCTGCGTTGTAAATGCGAATTGCCCTCTCTTCGTTCAAGCCGTCCGCAATGGTCACCTTAATCTTAAGCAAGATGTTTTGATTATAAATTTTGTCGCCATTGTTGTTGAAGAAGAAGTTCAAAAATTCGCCGTCGTCTTCGTTTTGCTCGCCATTTCCAACAATGTCGTCATAATATTGATGCAGCTCGTCCAAGCGGATGTAAGTTGCCTTGGCAACATTTTGTCCGTCTTCAAAGGCATAGCGATAAAGCAAAACTTTCTGCACATTGTCCACGGTTTTCACCATGTCTTTTGGCAGAATGTAAAGATATCCCACGCCGCCCACAGTGGTGTTGATGCTGAGGTTGAAACTTTGCCCTTTTCCAACAGAGGTGATGCCAAGATAGTTGGCATTTCCAGAGGAAGCAAAAAATTGATATGTCAGCTCTTTGTCATTTGCATGGGCAGGAATGACAGAAGTTGAAATGCTTGCCGTCCGTTCGCTGAGGTTGTTGGATGTGAGATTCAAATAAATCTCGCCGTCCTGCGTTTTGTTCACCCAGTCCACATTTTCAATTCTTGCTACATTTCTGATTTCCAGCTGAATTTCCGTTCTGCGCACCAGCGCGCTGTTTGGGTCGGAATATAAAATCGTCAAGGTGTCATGGAACTCTTGCTGCAATTTTGTGCTGTTGGCAGTGATTCTGAATGTCAAATATTTTCCAAGTGGCACTGTTTTGTTTTTGTTTAAAGAAATATCGCTGATGGTGTAATATCCATTGTCCAAACTGCCATCCGCTTTCAGCTGAAAAGCGTCCTCGCCCAATGCGGAGATGAAAGAGAAGCAAGAAAGGCTGGTGGTGTAAGTTGGGGTTTTGTCGTCCGACCTGAATGAAATGGAAACATCAGCGCGGGCGCGTGCAACTTCGCTTTCCGTCAGTGTTTCTGTGGTGTAAAGCAGCTTTTCGGAAACATTTGAAGAAAGATGATTCACCGCATAAAAGCTTTCAAGTGCAAAAAATCTTGCAAGGGTGTATGGCTGATGCCCGTCTGTGAATCCATTGAACAATGCGCACACAAACCCGCGATTGCCAAAGCCTGTGTCGGTTAAAGAAATTCGCTCTTCGCTGATTGTGAAATATTGGCTTCCCATGCCTTCAAAGTAGTTAAAAAAGCTTGGAATATAGTTCAGCCAGCCATCGTTGTTATACAACTCGTTGGCTTTGTTTTTCAGCTCTTCTTCTGTCAAATCTCTAAAATCGCCCAAAAGAGACATGTTGTTCACAAAAAGCTGATAGGACATATATTTAAATTCCACGCCATTTTGCTGAATGGACTGATAGTCACAATTTATTGGAAGTGTGGAGCCATTTTCCATCAGAAGGTGCGACAAGCTTTCGTTTCCAGAATCGGAAGTTGTAATCACGCCGTCCAAAAGCACAAAAGACTGCAGCGCCTTGCGACTTATGTAAACGTTGGAAGATTGAGGATTGGCATTTGTTATGGAAGCCGAGTCTAATGGAACATATGCCTCAAGTGAAAACTTGTCAGAAACTTTTCCAGCAATATGCTCAAACCAAAACTCAGTTTTTGCCTCAAAATCATAACCAATCAAAGATGCCGTAAATTCCACCACAACAAAAGGGTCTTCATCGTTTGTGCTGCGAGAAATTTCTTTCATGGCAGAGAAGTTGAATCTTTGATTTCCGTCTGTTTTAAGCTGAAGTCCAGATTTGGAAGAAATCCCCTCCAGTTTAAGACGATATGTTGCCGCTCTGTTTGCCTGACCTCTTCCAGAAGACACAAACACCTGCGAAACATCTTGCCCATCTTCGCTTGACACCTCAAGTTTTTCTCCTGCAGAGGTTTTATATAAATTCATGGACAGCGATGCCTGCTTGGTTGGGTCGCTGACGGGCACAATGCCAAACTCAACAGCGCTCACCATGCCAGAAACTGCGTCGCCAGCACACGCATAGACGTGTGTGCCCGAAGCAACTTGCGTTGAGGCATAAAGCGCGCTGCCAATTTCCACTTCCGAAAACTGCAGTGGCTTACCCGAAACATAAAACTTGACAAAATCTGTCACCTTGCTGCTGCGCGTCCAACCCGGAAACTGGTTGACATCCACATTGATGTAAAACATGTCATTGTCCACAGCCACATCGATTGGATTTAAAATGGTGTTAATTTCAAAGCCATAGCCGTTGGTGTAGTTTGAAAACACATCCACAAGCCCGGAATTCAAACTGTCGCCATTTGCGCCAATAAGTTCCACGCCCTGAACGGCATACTTGGCATTAAGCCCAATTTTCAGCGCGTTGGTGGAAATGGAATAATTATAATCGTTATACACCACTTGCAGTCCAAACAAAAACTGTCCAAACTTTTTGATGTTGCGCTCGTCCTGAGCGTTCAACTCAAAGCTGTATGCCTTTGTGTTTTGAAGTTCGTTATTTTCCACCTTGGTGATGTTAAACTTAAAATAATCCGCAAACTCCGCTTCACTCAGCAGCACACCGTCCAAAGTTTTCAAAACTGGCCTAAGTGTGACGGCATATTTTGAATTGACAACAATGTTGCCAGTGACAGAAGACTTTCTGGCATCGTTGCGCTTAAGTTCAAACTCCACTTCCTCTTTTTGCACACTGCCGTTTGAAATCAGCACTTGCTCGCCAAGAAAGAAGTTTTCCATTTTCATGCTGTCAATGGTGGAGTTTTCCAACACATCAAATGTGACATTGGCAAAAACCTCGGCATTATAAACAAATGTTGCCCTAAGTGTAATTTGTCCAAGGCTGCAATTTTCAGAAACAAACAATTTGTTGTTTTCAATGCGGGCAATCTCAGCTGTGCCGTTTGAAAGCGTCGAAGTTCCACTTTCTTCAAAAGTCCAAGTGGCGCCAGTCACGTTGGCTGTCACTGGTTTAAAATCAAAATAATCCTCCACTGGCAAATCTTTAAATGCGCCTTTCACCACAAACAAATCGCTCTTGTTGTTTTGTGTGGCGTCCAAGCTTTCCACAACCGTCTTCACATGCACGGCAATTTCGTGACTTTGCTTGGCATCATCCACCGCGCTGACACGCACCTTTGCCTCTCCGCTTTTCACAGCAGAAATTGTGAAGGAATATTCATTGCCCTTTTGATGGGTTGCAAAGGCATCGGCGTTGATGCAGTCTTGTCCAGACACCACCTCCACCAAAACTCCTGCAGAAGAGTTTTCCAAAGTCAGTCCAACGCTTGCCTCCAAATAATTTTCAGCCGAACTGTCGTTGGTGAAAATTGTCACCTCTTGCGTGGAGAGAGAAAGCAAAACTTTCTTTTCGCAACAAGCCGACAGCACCAAGCCGCCAAAGGCAAACAGAATGCTTAAAATTCCAAGAGTAAACTTTTTCATGACTCCTCCAAAACTAATATTTGCAATAAGCAAATTTTTAGCATATTTTTTAAGATATATATATTATATAATAGCGCCAAATCCAAAGTCAAATTTTGACAAAAAGTTTCAAAAAATATTATTTTTTTTATTATTTAAAAAAATTTAAAAAAAATTAATTTAAAAGCAATTTTTTTTCTCATAATTTTTTTGCGGCAAAAACAATTTTTCTTCCCATAAAATGCGACACTTCTAAACATCAAAAAAACAATGTTTTTGGCAAGAAAATGGGCAAAATTAAAAATAATTAAAAATCAAAAAAAATTAATAAATTGTCAAAAAAATAATAAAAAAATGCAAAAAAATAAAGTTTTTTTCGCATTTTTTATTTAATTTAATTTATTTTTATTTATTTTTTTTGTTTTACATCACGCTTTTTCACTTGAGTTTTTCACAATTATCACTCAATTTTTCACACAATTTTTCTTGTTTTTTTACAGCGTTTTTTCGGATGCTTTTTGAAACTTTTGCTTGGTTGACTCTCCGCCTCTTAAGTGCTTTTCGGCAAAATTGACATCCAAAACTTCCTTCACCTTTTCATACATCTTTGCGTCAACGCGCTGCAATCTTTTGGAGAGGTCGTTGTGAACGGTGCTTTTGCTTAGGTTGAAAACCTTGGCTGTTTCTCTGATTGTGTCCTTGGTGGCAGCAATATGCTGTGCCACTTGAAGAGTTCTTTCTTTGATATACGCTTTCATTTTTTCTCCCTTTAGACCAAACTTGTCTTAAGAAAATGTATGAAAGATTTTGTCACAATATGACAAAAATTGTCGTTTCAAAAAATTTGCAAAACTGTTTTGCCCTCAGCTTTTTTGCACAAAAAAAAGAAAAACTTGTGAAATTTTTGCTTTCACAAGTTTTTCAAATTCAGCTTTTTGCTAACATCAGTCTTTCAAGCTTTCAATCAAGCTTACAATTTGAGAGATGGTTTTAACCTGATTAATTTGGTCATCTGGAATTGTGATGCCATATTCTTCTTCCAATGTCATAAGCATTTCAATCACATCCAAAGAGTCTGCGCCCAAGTCTTCAATGATGTTTGACTCTGGCTTAACTTCCTCTTCAGAGATTCCAAGTTGCTCTGCCACCAACTTTTTAACTTTCTCTAAAATCATCTGAAACCTCCATATTGATATATTATCAAATCCCGCGCAAAAAGGCAACTAAATTGCAGCAAAAACAAAAAACGCAAGCTTTTGTGCTTACGCTTTGTTTGACAGTTTTTTGCCAATCATTTGTTTTGCAAATCAAGATAGTTGTTTGGGTCCACTTCAACGCCGTCTTTAAACAACGTGAAATGCAAGTGTCCGCCGTCTTTGGATTCGTTGGCTGCGCTGTCAGAAGCTTGGCCAATTTCCTGTCCCTTCTTAACTGAATCGCCTTCTTTGATTTTCAGCTCGTCAGAAAGTGAGGAATAGACACTGACAAATCCATCTTTGTGTTGAATTTCAACAACACAACCTTCAAGAGAGTTGGAGTCCACTGAGGTGACAACGCCATCAGCCACAGAGAACACATTGTTGTTTTCAGAAGAAAGGTCCACAGACAAATGGATTTCCCATCTTTGCAAGCTTTCATTAAACTGCAATCTGTCTTCGGCATAATCCTTCACAACAACAGCTCCGTTCATTGGCAGGTCAAACGAAATTGGAGTTGTTCCTGCAGGCTCGTTTGGGTCACTTGGGTTTCTTGGGATTGCAAAAGTGATTGTCAGTGCAATGGCAACTGCAAACACTGCCGCCAACCCCAGCGAGCCAAACCTCTTGAAATTTTTCTTGAATTTGCTTTCTTTTTTGATTTCCATATCAAACCTCCACGGCATGATAATTGACGGAAATTCGGCGTTTTAAACATGTTTTTCAAATTTTTTTTTGCAAAAGCGCCGCTTTTTCATATTTTCCATCAAAAACCAGTTAAAATTGCAGGAAACCCTGCCACAAGCTGCCCATCTTTTTCTGCCAGTTGCAAGTTGGCTTTTTTGTTGTCCACAAAAATGCAATCTTGATAATATGGCGTGTAAGCAACAATCACCGTCACACCTTCAACTTCACTTTCACAAATGACCGTTGCCATAAGTTTTTTGAGAAGAACTTCTTTGCTTACATCCTCAAAATAAAACTGCAAGGCCTTTGCCCCATCGGTATAGCGCTTCAGGTTTTGCTTTGCCGTTTCCATGGTGCAGAAGTTAAACACAAGGTCGCCGCAGTTGACAGACTCCAAATCATCATAGGCTCTGTTGGAAACAAAGCACACCCTTTCCACGCCTTCCAAATTAAACAGCGGGTTGGATTTATATCCCACAAGCAGCGTGGTTGCCACACAGCACAAAAGCAAAACAAACACAATAAGTCTTTTCATAAATGCAATCATTGACAAATCCGTTGCTTTTCAATCAAAAAAAAGCGCAAATAAGCGCTTTTTATATAACAAATGACGGATTGTTTTGCCTATTTAACAAGCAAAAACAAGAACAGCCCCAGCAAACCTGCCGAAGCAAAAAATCCCAAAAAGTTGAAAATTTCCCAAAGCGTTGGCTTTTTTCTTGCCTTAACCTTTTGCCTTTGCATTGGCTCACTCAAATCAGCCCCAGCATCTAAGCTTGTCACCATTCCGCTGCCCCCATCAGCCCGTGGCAACGCAAACGAAGTGCCGTCTTGTAAAGCAGCGCTGGACGGATTTAAAGCAAGTGTGTTGTCAATTTGGCTGGAAACGCTGCTGACAGTTGAAGAACTGTCACTTGCAAAATTTGAGCCCGCCAAACTTGAAGCTGCAGGATTGAGACTTGCAAAATTTGAATTTGCAAAATTTTGGCTTGCGGAACTTGAACTGCCAAAAGTGGAGCTTGATCTGCCAACATTTGAAATGGCAACCTTTGAACTTTCAGCCTTTGAAGCGGCTGCATTTGAAAGGGCAGAACTTTCATCCAAAGGATGGGAAAGCGGCTGCACTGAAGCTGGGTTTTGTGGACGAGAAAAACCCTGCGCCGCTGTTTGAGGCGAAGAGGAATTTTGATTTTCCGTCACCTGCTTTCTTAAGGCTGGAGGTGGTGGAGGTGGCATAAATGGTCTTTTTTCTTCCATAAAACTTTCCAAATCTGATTTCAGTATAAATCAAAACAGAAAAAAAGTCCAACAAAATTGCAAAAAACATTATTGCAGCGAAGCTTTCCAGATGTTGATGTCATATTTGCTTTCCAGCGTTTCAACAATGAATGACAGGATATATTTTGCATTGCTGACAAATTTGTTTTCTTCTGGGGTGATGAGATAGGTGCAAAAGGTGATTTTGCTGCCACCTGTCAGCACGTCATCAAAATAATAATAGCCATCTTCCGCCTTTTCAAAATGCTCTGGCGTCACAAAGCCAAACTCCACGCCGTCCTCGCCAAACACCTTTGCCTTCACCCGCACAAACACATCTGCATTCAGGTTTTTGGCATCAATTTGCACCACTTGCGGAATAAGCTCGTTGGGGAAATATGCCCCGTCAAAAGAATATGACGCCACATTTGCCTGATTTGGCAAAACAGAAATTTGCACTGTGTCGCCCACCTTCAAATCTGCTGCAGACTTCAAAAAAGTCACCGAAGAGAAATATCCCGTCACGCCCAAAATTATGGAAACTGCCAAAAGTGCCGACAGCACAATCACCGCAAAAAACCATGCAATATCTTTTTTCTTCATGCAAATATTATTTGTCACAAGTTGCAGAAATATTTAAAAAACAAAAAAAAGAGTTGTTCATCAACTCTTTTTTAAGCATCCAATCCCATCTTTTTTTGCTTTTTGCGCCGCTTATCTCTTGCAAAGCGGAAGTTTTCAATTTGCATCCTTCTAAACACCTGACTTTCTTCTTGAAGGTCAAACTTCTTTTTTGTCCAGCGATATTTTTTGTTGCCAATAAGGGTGTCGTATGTGATGACGCCAATGCCTTGCAGCAAATAGAAATAATAAGAGCAAAATCTCCACAGCAGCAGCGCCCAGAAGGTGGAGCCGCCAAGATATTCCTTAAACAAAAATGTAAAGGTGATTTCATTCATACCCGTTCCTCCCGGCAGAGGGATGAAACTGGAAGCAAGGTCAATCAATGCGGTGTAAACAAAAAACTCGTCAAAAGAGCCAATTTTGCCGCCCTGATATGGAAAACTCATATATATGAAATAAGGAATGGAAAACAGCAAAACAAACCTTGCTCCGCTTAAAATCACCTGATACACAACATCCATTTTGGACTTGCTGTATTCTTTCATGATGTTTTGATAGTCTTCAACAAAGCTCATCACCTTGGCATAGTGCTTGTCATAGTTCTTCAAGATTTTCATCTTCACAAGCGCTTTCAAGCCCCACGAAATCACCTTCTTACCCCATTTTTTTGAAAGGGACATAAACAGAATAATCACCACCAAGCAAAAAGTCAAAACAAAGCCAATGATGCTGGCAGCCGAAACAAGGGTTGTCATGCCTTTTGCAAACGAAATAATCAGACAGACAAACGATATAATAAGCCATGCAATCTGTTGAAAAAGCAGCTTTGCAATGGGCACAGAAAGGGAGGTTGTGGCTGGAATGTCCCTGCCGGTGAGATAGGTCACCATAAACGCCTGCCCGCCCGCAGACAGCGGCGTGACGGCATCATAATATCGCAGTGTGGCAGTTGCCTTATATGCCAAAAACCACCTCGAGCGCAGCGTTTTGCGATATATCATCCGATGCACTGTCAGCACGTCAAAGCAAACAATGAAGAAAAGAAAAAGCAGCGCAAAAAACACATAAAGCAAATTCATGTTTTTGAGGCTTAGCGGCTCAAAATCTTCGTTGTTGGAAAAGATGTTCCAAAGCAAGATGCCCGCCACAAGCACAATGTTAAACACAAAAAAGCATATGTTTTGAATTTTCTTTTTCTTGCTGTTTGAATGCGAAACCTCTTTGTTGGCCTCTTCAATTCTTTCAATAATCTTTTTGCTTTCTTCGTCAGACAGTTTTATGCTTTCAATCTGCGCAAGTTTTTTGGCTTTTCTGGCTTTATATTTAAAAATAAGTCGTGAAAATAAAGAGCCACCACTTGGCTCCAGCGCTTCCGCTTTTTTTTCTTCTGGCTTTGCAAGCTGCTTTTTTTCACTCATATACATTTCATTCTAACAAAAAAAAACAACCCGTGTCAAACAAACTGGGTTGTTATTTTTGTTTCACCTTTATGTTTTATGTCAAAACACAAGTTTTATTCACTTTTTTTAAGGCTTATTTATACAAATCCTTGATGTTGTTTTTGATTGCAACCACGCCGTCATTGTCCACCAAGTTTTCTTTCAAGTTTTTCATGTCCATGTTTTGGAAAACTGAAAAGTTGTCAGTTGTCAGCGTTTCATAAATGCTGTCAAAGATGGTTTTTTCTGAGAAAATGTTAAGCCTTGTGGAAGCAAGGGTTTTGATGTTGTCTTGTCTTGTGGAAGCATCAAACTTTTCGTCAATTCCAACAAAAGGATTTTCCACTTTGCCGGCATAGAAGAAAATGTAAAGCCCGTCGTCTGCCCTCACCAAGTTTGTGATGTCGCCCACTTTGGCATTGCCACCATTGTAAAGCGCTTTGATTGCATCCAAAATGTCCGTTTTTTCGGAATAATCGCTTTTTGAAAGCACTTCGCCAGTGCTGGAAACACCAAACACAAGGTTGCGCTCTGCGCCCTTGATGGTGTTGTCATCGTTGTATAAATAAAGATATTTTCTGAAAGCTTCCGCTCTGTCATAGCCAAGTTGCTTGTCTGTGGCTGCATCGCCAGTGTATGGAAGGCAAGCATCCAAATCTGTTTCAATTTTTTGCAAAAGTTGTTCCACGCCAATGCGCTGTTCTGTTTCTTTGCCTGTTTTTGCATCTCTCACTTTTGCTTGAAGTGAGGCATAAAGCTCGTCAATTTCTTTGTCTTTTTGCTTGTCGGTTTTGTTGAGGTCTGCCTTGATGCTGGCAAGCTGATTGGATTGCTGCTGCGTCATGGCAATTTTCACATAGCCAGTGTAAAAATAATCAGTTGCGTTGTCGCCTTCCATGATGTAATCCACTTTTTCTGGCTCGCTTAAAATGCTGCTTTGGAAAGCGCTTGAATTGCCATTGATGCAATAGTTGGTGTAACCCGCCCTAACTTTTGAGGAATAATATTTCAAAACATCATTCACTGCCACATTTGCAGTGTCAGCATCTTGATGCGCTTCACTGTTGTAAATTGCTGTGTATTTTTCCACCAAATAGTTGTCTTTCAAAATGTTGTAAACTCTGTCAAGTTCAAACATAAAGCATTCTTTGTCGGTGGCAAATTTTTTGTAGGAATAGTTTTCTTTCACATCAGCCAAATATTTGTTGAGTGCACTCTTCCAAGTTTTTGCACCGGTGCTGTTGCCCTCTGTGAGGCTGATGAGTTTGTTATACATAACTTCTTTAAAATAGTCATTTTCAAAATCATAAACTGCGCCATTTTCCACGCGAAGTTCATAGGTGTCGCGAATGGTGGTGGCAGTTGTTGTTTTTTTGATGACAAGTTTTCCGTCTTTCTCTTGCAAATATGCCGCCTTTGCATATGGGGTGTAAACAGATTTTTCTGCCTCAGTTTCGCTTTGCTCCCCTTCTTTGATGCCAGCAATTTCGTTGAAATATGATTTCAGATTGTCCCTGACAGAAGCATAGGTGTTATCCCAAACATAGGTGGTTTCTCTGCCATTCAAGACAGGTTGAAAGTTGACATCAGTTTCCAAAAGCCCTTCGTTGAGTTTTTTGTAATGCTCATTCACCGCTTTGATGGTGAGGCGCTTGTCCACAATGGTGTCCAAGGTGGTGTTGACAGCCTTCTCTTTGGTGTAACCATAGTTTTGAACATAGTTATATCCATAGCTGTTGTAAGCCATAATCAGCTCTCTTTTGGTTATCTCTTCCTTTGTGCCGTCAACATAGCTTATTGTGCAAACCACGGCTTCAAAATATTTTCTGTCATTGCGTTCAATCAAAGAACAGCCAGCAAACACTGACACGCACATCATCAAACACAAAACCAACGCAAAGAATTTCTTTTTCACCTTTCATCTCCAAAAGTAAGTAATATTTTTAACTTTAATATAATATCATAACCCTTCAAATTTTTCAAGCAAAAAGAGGGCAAAATCACAAATTTTCTTTTTGGGCGCGCTCAAACATCTCAACAACCAGCTCCACGCGGCACAAAACGCCTCCTTTGGCATTCACCTTAAGAATTGGTAATTCTTCAAATTTTAAACAACAATCATACAATCCGATGATTTTCGACAATCTTTTGTCCAAAATGCCTTCTGATTTATAGAAATAAATCAAGCACTCCGAATTGTTGATTTTGATTTTTTTGACATTAAAAGCTGTTGCCAAGTTTTTCAGATAGGCAATCTTGCACAGATTTTTCACTTCGTCTGGCAAATCGCCACCCACTTCTTTAAGTTGCGTGGTCACTTCGTCAAACTCTGCCCTTGTGCTGACTTTGCTGATTTTGTCATAAAACAAAATACGCTCTTCTTGAGAAGAGATGTATGCTTCGCTGATGTAAGCATCCAAAATAAGCTCAAGCTTGATTTCCTTCTCGCTTCTGTTTGTTTGCCCTGCAACCTCTTTTGTCACCTCTTCCAACAGCTTGACATACATGTCATAGCCCACCTTTTGCATCTGCCCATGCTGCTGCTTGCCCAAGATGTTTCCCGCGCCGCGAATTTCAAGGTCGCGCATTGCAATCTTAAAGCCGCTTCCAAGCTCTCTGAATTCTTTGATTGCTTCCAAACGCTTGTAAGCCTCTTCCGTCAGCACTTTGCCGCCGTTGTAAGAAAGATATGCATATGCCAGTTTGTCCGAGCGCCCAATACGCCCTCTGATTTGATAAAGTTGGCTTAAGCCCAAAAGGTCACAATCCACCACAAAAAGTGTGTTGAGTGTTGGAAGGTCGATGCCATTTTCAATCAGTGTGGTGGAGATGAGGATGTTGAACTTGTTGTCATAGAGGTCGTCAATCACGCGTGAGAGTTCCCGCTCCTGCATCTGCCCATGCGCAATGCCAATTTTGGCATTTGGCAAAAGGCTTGAAACATGCCCTGCAAATTGAAATATTTCCGAAACGCGATTGAACAAAATCAAAGCCTTTCCGTTTCTTGAAAGCTCTCTTTGGCAAACATCTTGCAGCAACTGGTCAGAATATGACGAAACATAGGTTTGAATTGGCAGCCTGTCCCTTGGAGGAGTGGCAATCACGCTTATGTCTCTGATGCCCGAAAGCGAAAGATGAAGTGTCCTTGGAATTGGCGTTGCCGAAAGCGTCAAAACATCCACATCCGTTTTCACTTGTTTGATTTTCTCTTTGTCCTTCACACCAAAGCGCTGCTCTTCATCCAGCACCAGCAAGCCCAAATCCTTAAACTTCACATTTTCATTCAAAATTTTGTGCGTGCCAATCAAGATGTCAATTTTGCCCTCTTGCAACCTTTGGCAAATTGCCTTGCATTCTTTGTCCGATTTGAAACGATTTAAAATTTCCACTCTCAGGCCAAACTTTTCCATGCGCTGCTTTGTGGAGCGAAAGTGCTGCTCTGCAAGAATGGTGGTTGGGCACAAAAATGCCACTTGCTTGCCGTTATACACCGCCTTAAATATGGCGTGAAAGGCAACCTCCGTTTTTCCAAAGCCCACATCCCCGCAGATGAGCCTATCCATGATTTTGGTGCTTTCCATGTCAGCATCCACATCCAAAACCGCTTGCATTTGGTCGGGCGTCAATTCAAACGCAAAGGCGTCAGCAAATTGCTTTTCAAGCTGCTCATCTCGCTGAAACTTAAAGCCCTTCTTTTGACCGCGCTCTTTATAAATTTTGGCAAGCGTGATGGCAACCTCTTTCAAGTCTTCCTTCACCTTCTGCTTAAGCTTTGTCCATTCGCTGGAGCCCAAAGCGTTAAGTTTTGGGTCCTCCCCACCAATGTATGCCGAAACCAAATTTGCTTGCTCAGACGGCAGATAAAGCAGAGCGCCGTTTTTATATTCCAGCACAAAATAATCTTTCTCAAAATTGGAAAGTTTCATCCTGACAATGTCTTTGCAGCGCCCCACGCCATAAAAAGAATGCACAACAAAGTCGCCCACCTTTGGAAGATAAGAAAAACTTTGCCGCTTTCCCCTAAATTCCACGCGGCGCGATTTATACATATCGTCCGTGCCAATGCCCACAATTTGCTTATCCAAAAAGCTGAAGGAATATGGAAAATAATCTTTGCAAACATAAACCTGCGCGCTTGGACAAAGCGTGCCATCAAAGTGCTGAAAAGCAATGCTGTTGGTGGACAAAAATTCCTCCAAAATTTTGCTGAACTCCCCGCCAAACAAAAAGACATTCACCCCGCCTTTCAAAAACATTGCAATGTCGCTTTTCAGCGAAAGAAAATCGGTGATATAGCTTTTTTGCCCCACCGTTTTGTTTTCATATTGCATGGGCTGTGTGTTGGAAAAAATGGTGCAGTTTGAAAAATCCAACTCTTCAAACTTTGCCAAAAATTTGGAATTGTTTTCAGAGCCCTGTTGCAAAAGATGACACTCGTTTTCAATTTTTTGTGGCTCGTCCACAAACATATTTTCGCACGAAAGGTCCAGCACCGTGTTGTTGCCATTTTTCAAAAAAATGGGAAAAACATCAATTTTTTGGCATTTTTCCAGCGTTTTCATGGTGGAAAAGTCAAAAGTTGTGATTTTTTCCACTTCGTCATCAAAAAACTCAATGCGCGTTGGATGCTCTTTCACAAACACATCCAACACATCTCCGCGCACGGCAAACTGCCCCTGCACAGAAACATAATCCACCCTTTCAAAGCCAAAGCTTGAAAGTTTTGTGCACAGCTGTTGAATATCAAAACTTTGTGCAAGGCAAACTGAAAAAGAACTTTTCAAAAACGCCAAATCAAACTTTGCAGAAAGAGAAGATGGCAAAAAGATAAGTCCGTCCAATTGCCCATTTTCAAAGGAAGAAATTGCCCTTGCAAAAGGAAAGAGATTGACATCAAACTCGTCTTCATTTTCTCTTCCGCAAGAGATGATTTCCACCTTTTTCCCAAGCGCAACAAGCCCTCTCTTAAGCTTGCTGGCAGACACAAAATCTGAGGCAAGATATACAAAGCTTTTTTGTGCTGCAACCATCAAAACTTTTTCGCCAACAAAAAAGCCTCCCAAACCTTTGCAGTTTGGCAAACTATTTTTTTTCAAAAAAGTCAAAAAATTTTCCATCTTCAAATTCTCGCTAACACTTCATTTTTGGCTGCTTCAATGATGGGTGCAAACTCTTTTTCATCAAACTTTGACAGCACAAAATCGGCAAGGTCTTTTGTGACATCTCTGCCAATGCCCACCTTCACACGCTGAAAATCTTGCCCAATGAAAGACACAATGCTTCTAAGCCCGTTGTGCGTGCCAGCAGAGCCATGCTCACGAAAGCGAATGTTTCCTTTTGCAAGGTCGATGTCATCCACCACAACAATAATGCGCGCATCCTTAAACTTTTCTTTCAGCATTGCAAGACACTGCCCGCTGTTGTTCATGTAAGTTTGCGGCTTCACAAGCAAAAGCTTGTTTCCTTCAAAAATGCCTTCGCCCACCAGCGCCTTAAACTTTTTTTTGTCCACCTTCACGCCCAGCTCTTTTGAAAGTGCGTCCACCACACAAAAGCCAATATTATGAAAAGTGTGCTGATATTTTGCATCTGGATTGCCAAGCCCGACAACAATCACCATATTTTTCACCTCAAATTTTTTGATTGACCGCACGCGCAAAAGGCCCAACAGTTTTGCCTTTTTCAACCTTGCTTTTTTCCAAATAGCTTTGGCACACAAATGCCTCGTCACACACAATGGTGTCCAAAATATAGTTTCCACTTTCCAAAATGGCGTTGCGCCCAATGAAAGTTTCGCCCTTTAAGATGTTGTTTGGATAAATCACCGCGCCCTCTTCAATTTCCACATCGGCATCCACAAAAATGGTGTTTTCACCAAAAAACACCACGCCGTTTTGCTTGTGATAAGACAGGATGCGCTCTTGCAAAACCTTGAAGGCAAAAGAAAGCGATGCCGCATTGTTGACAAGCACAAAATCTTCTTCTCCAAAACTTTCCACCGCAGTTGACAAAAGCATGAGAGCGGTTTTTAAATATTCCCCGCGAAAAACAAACCCGCGTGAAAGCTTCAAAACATTCATTCTGTTTTTGGAAAAGTGCTCCATAATCTCCAAAAAAGTGGATTTTTTCAACAGCGGAGTGTCGCTGAAAAAGACGGCAACAAACTCGTGCTCGTCCGCCAAGTTTTTGATTGTCTGCAAAAAGTTTTCTTCACTTGGCATGTCAATCACCTTTTGTTGACAGCCCGAGGTTGCCAGCGCAATCCACTCAATCATCTTTTTGCCGCAAACATCAAAGTTTGGCGAAATGCCATCGTTTGCCCTCACCAAAACCACAAGCGTGTTTTCTGTCACCCACTCTGTGGATGCCTCAGTTTGCACCACTGCATCATTTTGCGGCTGAACATCGCTTAAAAAATCAAAACTGATTTGATTTTCTTCCACTTTTGCTTCAATTTCTTCATCAATAACCATAGCATAATTATAACCCAAACAAACAAAATTTCAAAGTGTTTTTGCTTATGTTTTGCGCACTTTCTTCAAAGCCAAGCAAAAATTGTTTGCTTTTGACAAGTTTTGTCAGCAAAATATTTTTAAAAAAATTTGAAATATGATAAAATAACTTTGATGAAAACAAAAACAAATTTTCTTTTTGCATTTTTGGCAATTGCACTGCTTTTTTTTGCGGGGCTGCTTTTTGCGCCTCAAAGCCAGCGCGCAAGTGCCGACAACTTTGTGGACATTCCAATTTCTGACCAAACAGATTCTGCTGGCTTTTCCATGCGCATGACGGCAAACTTAAGAAACAAAAACACCAATTTCAACCTTGAAACAGTCACACAAAAAAACGAAACCACTGGCGAAGAAACACAATATTATGTGTTTAAGTGGAGAGAGCTTGAAAGCCTCACCTTCCGCTTTACGGCAAACGACGCCAGCCAAAGCGTTTCTCACAGCTTTTTGCTGACGCATGTCAAATCTGAAACGCTGCTGCCATACATTGGCGAAGGCACCACCAGCACGCTGTATGAATCACACAATTTCCTGCCGTTCAACTTCTTTTATTACATCGACAGCGGCGATGAAAATCGAAACAATCCCAACTCTTCCAGCGGGCAAGATTTTGGGCTGTATAAATTTGATTTTTCTTACACCTTCTTAAAGCAAGAGGTGCCAACCACCGTTCATAAAGCCGTTTTTGTTGCGGTTTTGCCAGACACTGTGGAAGAAGCCATGCAAAAACTGCCAAACAACTTTGCACTTCACCCAAGCGTTGGCTCCAAAAGGCTGATGACAATTTACAACATCACCCTGCCAACCATCGCGCAGGACGCCCTCAAATTTGTCAACCCTGCAAGGCTGAAATGGGAAGTTGTTGGAAAGGACGCCGACAGCATCAACTATTGCCTTGATGAAGAAATGCAACAAAAGATGGAATATGGCAACTATAAACTCATTTACACCGTTCCTCTTCCAAACGAAAAAAAGACAGGCACCAATTTTGTGCTGGACAGCAACAACATCGAGGGCAACTGGAATGTTTCGCTGTATTTGGAGCAATCGGATGGCGAAGCCGTTTGCATTGCAACCATTGAAAACCTTTCAACCTTCAAAGCTCACAAAGCCCTTAAGTGGTGGCTGATTTTGTTGATTGTGCTTTTGGTTTTGCTTGCCATTGGCATTGTGGCAACCGTGGTTATGATTGTTCGCAAGAAAAAAGAAAAAGTGTGGTGATTTTCTGCCACACTTTTTTCACGCAATTTTGCAATTTTTATCGCACTTTTAAGACTTTTTTACCCCGCGCTTTTGTGCGTTTTTTTGTTACAGAATATTGTGAAAGCTTGCGCCCATAAAATGCTGGAAGGTTTCAACATAATTTTTGATGATGTCCAGCGAAACATAAAACTCAATGGGCTCTTCTTCGTCAATATAGGTTTTAAGTCGCACAATTTCCACCGCAAGATTTTCAATGGACTTGTGATTAACCATAAAGCACAGTTTGCTTTCCGACCTCTGCCAAGCATATTCCAAATTGTCCACAAGGCTGGCAACCTCGCCATTCACAATGCCCTCGTTTTCGTTCACCGCTGTTTCAATGGCATAGCAATATCTGTTCACCTCATCCAAAGAAGAAATGACAAGGCGGTCCTCCACCAAGCAAATTGCAATCAAAGCGCCCACCAAAATCAAAATGGAAGCAAGTTTAAACCAACCAAACTTTGTCATTCTTGCACCCTCCCCAGCGGCTGCACCTGAAAGGTTTGATATTTGTTGCCATATTTTTGCACATACACTGCGCCAGCTTTGTCGATGGTCATCACCAGCACTTCTTTAACATTTTTTGCGCCCGCTTTTTTAAGCAAGTCTTGCACCATCATCTCGTCCACGCCCGCCGTCTTAAGGTTCTTTTTGTTCACCTTACCTTCGCTGATGAGGTTGATTGGAATGGCACTTTTTTCTGCCTTAATTTTCATGTCGCCCGCCGTCACTGGCGCAAACTGGCTTTTTGGCAGCACGCTCATCTTGCCGTTGGTTTCCATGATGGCATATTGAATTTGCTCCACCTTAAAAAAACCACATCCTCTGATTGCTTCAAAAACGTCGTCCACCGAAATGTCAAGGTCTTTCAGCGCCTTGTGGTCGATGCCCTGAGGGTTAATCACAATCACAGGCTTTCCACTCAAAAAGCATGAAAACTTGCTGCTGGCTTTGGAAAGCAGCGTCAAGATGTAATGCAAAATCACCAGCGTCAAAAGCGGAACAACTCCGTGCAGCACTGGCACCGAAACTTCCGCCATGGGAATGGTGGCAAGGTCGGCAATGATAAGCGTCAAAACAAGCTCAAAAGGTTGCATTTCTCCCAACTGCCTTTTGCCCATAAGCCGATATAAAAACAGCACCAAAAGATAGATAATCACCGCTCTAACAACAATGGTAAGCATAGGTTTAGTATGATTAAATTTTCATAAAATACACAAAAAACACCAAAAAAAGGGTGTTTTTCACATATTTTCAACTTTTTGCCGTTTTCTTTTTCTTTCGCAACTTTGTCACTTTTGCCTTTTTGGAAAACTTTTCCTTAAACCTGACAAAATAAACAGAAAGTTTTATGACATCAAAAACCACGCACAAAGTGGCAAACATTCCCACACCAATCAAGCAAGAAAATGCAAGGTCAAAAAACAGCGGCATGATGTGTGACAGCAGCGAGCTGACAAACGAAGTTGTTGCCATGGTTGGAATGGCAAACAAAATCATCAGCAAAAGATTTTTCTTCACTTCAATTTTGATATTCAACTTTTTCTTAAGCATGATGATGTTTAATATGGCAGTGATGAGCGTGGAAATTCCCATGCCAATAATCAGCGCATTGATGCCAATAAATCTTGGCAAAATCAACACCGAAAGAAAGAGAAAAACACCGCCAACAAGAAAGTTTAAAAAGGATTTCACCTCCAGCCCAACCGAGTTTAAAATTGCCGACGAGATGTTGTTGACGCCCATTGGAATCATAATCCAAGCGGAATATTGCAACAGCTTTCCGCTTAGCACTTCGTTGTAAATCAAAATGCCAAACTTGTCGCCAATCGCCATAAAGCAAGGCACAATCAAAAACGAAACAAACAGCGCAAACAGCATGGAGGAAGACACTCGCTTTTGAATGTGATTGCTGTCGTTTTGCACCAACGCCATGGAGATGTCTGGCACCAGCGCGGTGGAAAGCGAGCCAATGATTGCCGTTGGAAGATAAAGAAAAGGAAGCGTCATTCCGCAGGCAATGCCATACATGCTCATGGCTTGCGAACTTGTATAGCCCGACAAAATCAGCTGTGCTGGCAAGATGAGGGCAATCAGCGGCTGAATGAAACTGCCCACCACCCTCACGCCAGTTATGGGAGCAGATTGACGAATGACCTTGCGATATATCTTTGAAGGCTTGCCCATTTTTCCGCCATAAAAGAAAAACAAAAGCACCACAAAAAACGCAGACACAAAGCAAGACAGTGTGAAAGACCAAGCCACCGCCAAGGCATTTTGCAGCGCGCTCATGCCCGAAGCCAGCAACAACACGCACACCACAATTTTGACAATCTCTTCCAAAAGCTCGGAGGCGCACAGTCCAAAATAGTTGTCATTGCCCCACATTGCCCCTCGAAAGACGCTGTATATGGACGAAAAAATCAGCGAAGGCAGCATGATGATGAGGATGTTCATGCAGTTTTGGTCGGTGAAAAGATTGGAAAAAAGGTTTCTGAACAAAAATATCACGGCGCACAAAAGCACGCTGACAACCAGCCCCACAATCATGCTGGAAGTGACAAGAGTGCCAATGGACTTGCGGTCGGCCTGCACCCTAAAACTTGCCGTCATGCGGGAGATGATGAGGGTGAAACCGCTGGAAACAATGGTGAGAAGCACCATAAACACCGATGCCGCCACCTGATACATCCCCAGTGCCTCTGCGCCAATGGCACGAGAAAGAAAAATGCGAAAGAAAAACCCAAGCATGCGCGTAAGCAAGGTGAAAGCGGTTATAATCACAACATTTTTAAAAATTGACTTCATACAAAACATTTTATGTGCCACTTTTTTAAATTAGACAAGTTGTTTTGCATGTTTTTCTTCTTTTTTTAGGGCTCGGGCAATATGATATAACATGATTAAAAAAATCCCTTTTCTGTTTCATCAAGTGAAAAAAGGAGAAAACCTTCGCGTTCTCTCCCAAAAATATCACATAGACAGCACAAAAATCTTGCTGGACAACAGCCTAAGTCCAAAGCAAATCAAAGAAGGCATGTTCATAATCCTCAAAAACGACTGAAAGCAAATCACTTTCTTTTTACTTTTTTGACGCCCTCATCACTTGCGTCCAGCGCAACTTTTTTTGAAGAAAATCTGCTTTTCAAAAACTTTTCAATCTGCGGCTGAAAATGATAGGACAAATATATGATTGTTGCCATGCCCACAACAATAAAGCCCCACGCCACCAGCCCCCAGCCGTGATATGGAATCAACTGCCCGCTGCCCAGATAGCAAGTCAAAAAAATGCCAATAGGACGCGAAATGAGATTTGTCACCACAAAAAATGTCCAACTCATGTCCGTCAGCCCCGCCACAAGACAAAGCACATCATCAGGAAAAATTGGCAGCAGCATCATAACAAAAAAGGAGTATTTGGCATTGGTCAAAAATCTTGTCCACTTTTTGCAAGTTTCCTTTCCCACCATAAAAATCACCAGCTTTTTGCCAAACACTCTGCCCAGCCAGAACGCCAGCACACTGCCAAGCATTATGCCCGAAAGGCTTAGCAGGGCCGCCTGCAATGGGCCATAAATCAGCACTCCAGCCAGCGTGGAAATGGTGGAAGGAATGGGCAGGAATGTCACCTGCAAAAGCTGAAGCATCACAAAAGCAAACCTTCCCCAAAAGCCCAGCGAAAGAATCATCTGCCTAACCTTGTCCACCGAATTGATGTATTCCCACGCACCCGTCCACTTCAAAACAAAATAAAAAACAAGCACAAACAGCGCCAAAGCAATCAGCACCAAGGTTGTTCGGACAATCTTTTTCTTTTTGGACATTGCCTGTTCTTGTTTTTCTTCCACCTTCATAGTATATTCATCTTTTTGCTTTTTTACATAAAAAAAACAAGATTTTTCCATTCTTAAGCAAAGCGCACACATGACAGCTCGTGCGCTTTCTAATTATCATTCTGAGCAAGAGTGCAAAACATCCGCTGGTGTGCTGGCTTTGCCACTGACGGACTTGCGTGTGCCCTAATCATTCTAACCGCAGCGTAAGCGGAGTGAAAAAATCTCTGTCCGCTTCCCACCTGCGGAGCCCTTCTTTCAAGTTCAAAACCGCCAGCGAGATGTTTTGACTTCGCTCAACATGACAGCGCTGGCTTCCTTTTGATGTTTGAACTGCACCTAAAATTCTGGGCATCCGTCAAGAATGCCCGTCAATGTCGGATGATGCGCATCACAACACGCCGACATTGTCGGCGGCTCTGTCCCAAGTGGGCGAAAGCAAGCGTCAAGGCAATACTTTTCAAGCATGGCTCGAAAATGAGCCCTCAGCGCAGTTTTCGCCCCGTTTATGGATTATATTCACTTGGGTTGGTTTTGGCAAGTTTGTTTCGCACGCTTTCTTCTGTTGCGGCGGTCACCTTTTGAGGCTTGATGATTTTCACTTCGCTGGCAGGGATGCTCATGCCCAGTGCTGGGTCTTCCACTCCTTCCATGACAACGCCGTCCTGCGAAGCATAAAAATCGTGCCTCACTTCTTTCTCTTCCACCAGTTCGCCGTTTTTGTAATATTGCAAATACCCCTTGCTTTCATAGCCTTCACGTGGATATTTCACGCGGAAATATTCGCCCTTATACAAAATTTTGTCTTGATATTCCCCCTTGTCGTCTGCCACAATGCGGTCGCCATTGTGAGGCAGCACCTTCACCAATTCGGCGCGACGCTTGATTGACAGCCCTTCCTCAAACTTCTGTCCATACACCTCCACTTTAACATTGCTGTCATCTGCGCTGGTTTTGATGTAAATTGGGTTTTCCAAATTATTTTTAAACACAAGGTCGCTGTAAGTTCCTGACACCATGGCGTCAAAGGAAAGAGGCACATAAGAGGCAGGCAACGAATGATGATTGACAGACAAAATTTCCACATCTGCCAAAAGCAGTGCGTTGTAAAGTGTGGTGGAAGCCTGACAAACTCCGCCGCCAACACCATCCACATACACTCCACCCACAATGATGTGGGCATCGCTATAGCCCTGCGCCTCGGTGCGAGGGCCAGTTGTTTGGTTGAAAGACACCACCTCGCCCGGCTGAATAATCATGCCGTTGAACGCCTCCAACGCCTTTTTTACATTATTTTTTCTTGCCTTAGAGCTGGTGGCATAAGAGGTGGAAAACTCGCTGCGCATAATCACGCTGTTTTTTAAATCTTCCACATCAATCTGATTTTCAATTTCAATGATTGGAATTTCAATTTTCACTTTTTTGGAAGTGGAAAGAGCTTTGTCAATTTCTTTGTAAAGCGCATCCCGATTGACAAGCATAGCGTTTCTGCCTTCGTCCACAACAAAAGCCTCAGCCTCATTTGGCTGAAAAACCAAACTGGCAGAAACCGCCTCTTGTTCCACTTGCTCAACAATGTCATCAATCGTCTGCTCCATGTTGCCCAAGATGTTGGTGTAAGACACAACAAAATCTTGTCCCTCGGCGGAGATTCTTTTTTTCTCCTTCAAGTTTTGAAAAAAGTTTCCAGTTTTGCCTGTTTTGGAAAACTGCTTGATGATGGGTTGAATTTTGTTGGAAACCTCAAAATCTTTACCCAAAACCCTCCAACTTTTATCTCTTCCCACCAGTTCAATTTCAATGTCGCTTCTTGCCTGCAGCATGTCTGTCAGCACCACATTTTCCGCTTCCGCCACGCTCATGCCGCTGACATCAATGCCGTTGATGCGCGTGCCAGAATAAAACCTTTCTTTGCCTGTGATGGTGTTTTCAAAGAAAAATTGGCAGACAATCAAAAGCCCAACACTCATTGCCGACACTCCCAAAAACCAAAGTATGCCCTTCTGCCCTTTTGATTTTTTTGCCATTTTTGCAGGTTTTTCTTGCGTTTTAAGCGTTTTTTTTGCTGTTTTTGCCTGTTTTGCGTCTTCAACAGGTTTTTTGCTGTTTTCTTTTTTCATGTTGTTATTATGCCGTTAATAACAAAAATTATGTTTTTTGACAAAAGATTGAAAAAGAAAAAACCGCTTTGTGCGATTTTTGTTTTTTTTTGAAACTTTAATAATTGATTAAGTTTCTTTCAATCTCACCAAGCAAATCTTCCTTCCTGTTTGCAATTTTTTCATCAAACACCTTGGAAAGCAAATTGTTTAAAATTCTGCCATAGTTTCTTTTGTCAATTTTTGGAAAGTTTTTCTTGATGTCACTTTCAGAAATTTTCAGGTCTGAAAGTTTGATGATAAGCCCATGCCCAATGATGTATCGATAATAAAAATTATATTTGTTTTGAACATGCTTAGACTTGCTTGCCAGAAGTGGCTCAATGCCGCCCCAGTTTTCAAAATATTTGAAAAAATATTCCTTGTTTTTCATGCCGCCCAGTGCGTTGTAATATCCCGACAAAAATATGGTGATTTTGCTCACCATTGCAGCGTTGAGTGAAAACTGCTCTTTCAAAAACACTTCCAAAAAGCTTTCCAAACACTCTGGCTTCACGCTGTCCACAATGTCAATCAAAAGCCCCAAAAATCTGTCTTCCACCTTGAAGGTGAGGTTGTATTTCACTTTGCCAACATCCAAAGCAAAGCACCTCCAAACGCCCAGCACATTCAACAGCGAAAGCGCGTTTTTCAAGCTTTTTTTGCCAATGCAAAAGCGTTTGTCGCAATATAAAATCTTTTCCAGTTCGGTGAACCTTCGTCCGCCAGAGAGGTCTTTCAAGTTTGCAATGTTTTCCTTGGCACTTTGCAAGGTTTTTTTGTCAATCTTAAAATTCAGTTCCCCCGCAATGCGCACCATGCGCAAAATTCGCTCGCCATCGCTTTCAAAAATGTTTTCGCTGGTGGCACGAATCACTTTGTCGTGCAAGTCAATCAGCCCGTGGCATAAATCCACACACTCATCCTTGTTGATGTTGTAATACAGCGAATTTATGGAGAAATCTCGCCTCACAACATCCTCTTCCAAAAGGTTTGTGCGCTCCACCGTCAACGGGCAATGCCCGCCTCCTTCAGGATAGGTTTCTTTGCGAAAGAAGGTATATTCAAAACTTTCACCCTCTCTTGAAATGGTGATGGTGCCACATTTGAGGTTTTTGATTTTGACAGAAAATTCGCTGCCTTGCAAGCGCTTTGAAACCTCTTCAATATCCACACTGGAGCAAAGGTCCACATCCCCGCCTTCCAGCCCCAGCAGTTTGTTTCGGACATAGCCACCAACAACATACAAACTTTCTGGAAAAAACTTGGACAGTTTTTTCAAATTGGGCGAAACCTCAATAAACATTTTTTCCTCCAAAAAAGGCAGATTCAAAAAATAAATAAGACAAAATTAAATTATTTTAATATATTTTAAAATACTACAAAAGAAAAAGTCAAATTATATTTGACATTTTGCAAAAATTTCATTAAACTTAAAGGCGTATATGAAAAAACTTAAACGCAAAACGAAGAATCAGCAAATGCTTCAGGACATCCCAATTGTCAGATATCAAACCGACAAAGAAATTGGTCTGTCAGAAGAGCAAGTCAGCGAAAGAATTGAGCACAAACTTGTGAACGACACAAAAATCAAAACGTCCAATTCTTATCTGACAATTTTTTGCAAAAACATCTTCACAATTTTTAATCTCATTTGGTTTGTGATTGCCATCGCTCTTGCCTGCGTAAACGCTTGGAGTGATATGTTTTTCTTGTTTGTTGTCATTGCCAACACTGCAATTTCCATCTTTCAAGAAATCAAAGCCAAAATCACCGTTGAAAAACTTTCCATGGTGACGGTGCCAAAAATTAAGGCAGTACGCATGGGGCTGGAGGTGGAAGTTAAAAGCGAAGCTTTGCTTTTGGACGACATTATTGTGCTGGAAAACGGCAATCAAATTCCTGCAGACTGCATCATTGTGGAAGGCACGGTTGAAGCCAACGAAAGCTTGCTGACCGGCGAAAGCAACTCCATCAAAAAACAAGTGGGCGATGTGCTGCTTGCAGGAAGTTTTCTGGTGTCTGGAAAATGCTATGCCCGCGTGGATAAGATTGGCAAAAGCAACTACATTCAAACAGTTGCCGAGCGCACCAAAGATTTCAAACCACAAAAGTCCAATCTTTTTAAAGACCTAAACGCCCTCATCAAAATCATCATTGTCATTTTGGTGCCACTGGCAATATTAACTTTCTGCAAAGAGTTTTTCATGGCTGGCTCCACCCTCACCGAGTCCATAACCAGCACAAGTGGTGCGCTGACGGGCATGATTCCAGCGGGGATGTATCTTCTCATCACAGTTGGGCTTTCCATTGGCGTGATTAAACTTGCAAGAAAGAAAACGCTTGTTAAAAACCTGTTTTCCATCGAAATGCTGGCAAGGGCAAATGTGCTTTGTTTGGACAAAACTGGCACCATCACCGACGGGACAATGAATGTTGTGAATGTTTTGCCACAAAATGGTCAAAAGGTTTCTCAAATTGAAAGTTTGATGAAAATCATCATGTCTGGGCAAAGAACAATGAACGCCACCAGCGTGGCACTTTCAAAACATTTTGGCGCCGAGGCAAACACCAACAACATCAAAGAAGTGGTGGAATTTTCATCTGCACGAAAATATTCGGCAACCACCTTCAAAAACGGCAAAACATATTATTTGGGTGCGGTTGGCTTCATCAAGTGCAATGTGACCGCCGAGCAAAAAAAGGTTATGAACGACGTAATGAGCCAAGGGCTTCGCGTGATTGCGCTTGTGGAAGATTCCAACGCATATTCTGAAAAACTTGCCGGAAAGCGCGGAAAACTGATTGCCATCTTTGCTTTGGAAGACCACATCCGAAAAGACGCCAAAGAAACCATTGCATGGTTTAAAGAAAACAATGTTCAAATCAAAATCATCTCTGGTGATGACGCACTCACCGTTTCCAAAATTGCCAAGCGCGTGGGCGTGGACAACTGCGAAAAATTCATCTCGCTTGAAAACATGAGCCTGAAAGAAGTGGCACAAATTGCTGACAAGTTCACCGTGTTTGGCCGTGTGACGCCAGAACAAAAGCACATGCTTATCAAAACCCTCAAAACCCAAGGAAATGTGGTTGCCATGACTGGCGACGGCGTGAACGACACCTTGGCGCTTAAAGAAGCCAACTGCTCCATTGCCATGGCGGACGGAAGCGAAGTTGCTCGCAATATCTCGCACCTTGTGCTGATGGAAAGCAACTTTTCCGCACTTCCTGCCATTGTTAAGGAAGGCAGACAAATTGTCAACAACGTTCAACATTCTTCGGTGCTGTATTTGATGAAAACCCTCTTCACAATCATGCTTTGCGTCACAACGCTGGTGCTTAGGGTGTCATATCCTTTCACCCCAAAACAACTGACCGTGCTTGAAATGTTTGTGATTGGGCTTCCGTCCTTCCTGCTGACATTCCAGCCAAACACCGAAATCATTCGGGGCAACTTCATTTCGCAAGTCATGAAAAAATCCATTCCTTGCGCACTTATGATGTTTTTCAATGTGCTGATTTTGCTGGTGCTGCATGACAACACCACCACCCTCACGGAAACCGAGTTCACCACCCTTTGCACCTTGCTTCTCACCTGCGTGGCGTATGTCAACCTTGTTTGGATTTGCTGGCCGCTCAACTGGCTGCGCGCACTTTGCATCGCCCTCTCCGCCACATGCATCATCATTGCATTTGCTGGCATGGGACGCTATTTTGCGGTTTCAGATTTCACCTTCCCAGTGCTTATCACCGTGATAACCCTGCTGCTGTGCAGCATCCTTGTGTTCATTGGCTTTTTCTATTTCAAGCAGTGGTATCAAGGAAGATATCAAATTCAAAATGCAGACGGCAGCATAACCAAACAAAACTTCTGGCAAATCATTGTTGCCAAGTTTAAGAGGAAGGACGAAGAAGAAACTTCTGAAGAAAGCCAAACCTCTGCACAAACTGAGGTGAACATGGAAGAAAAACCCGCAAAGAAAAAATCGAAAAAGGCAAAAAAGCAAGCAGAAGAGGAAGAAAAGCTTTTGCAAAGCCAAGAAACAGAAATGCCGCTTTTGCAAGCAGATGAAAGCACAACAAAAAAAACCGAAAACAAAAGCGCTGTTAAATCAACAAAAACTTCCAAAAAAGCAAAAGCACAAACGGAAGCAACAAAAACAACCGTGGCAAACAAAAAGTCAGCTTTGGCAAAACAAGCTGACAAAACAGGTGAAACAAAAAAGACAAATGAAAAACCAGCCGCACAACCAAAGACGGCAACAAAGTCAAAACAGACCACCACAAAAAGCGCTTCTGCCACCAAGAAAACACCTGCAAAAACACAAACAAGTGCAAAAAATTAAGAAAAAGACCAAAAATTTGGTCTTTTTTCATCCTCTCAAAGCGTCATGTTCAGCGTTTTGCCAGCGAGATGTTTCGACAGCGCACCTAAAGGCGCTTGCTCAACATGACAACGCTGGCAGGAACTCTCTAATTGTCATGTTGAGCGAAACGAAGTGAAGTTGAAACACCTCTGTCCGCTTGTAACCCACAAAGACTTGCTTGCGATTGCACCCCAGATGTTGGGCGTCTTTCATTCAAACATCTTGTTCAGTTTTTCATCTGCAACAATCAAAAGGCGCTTAAGGTTTGTGAAGCGTGTGGCAGTGTATTTGTTTGACACCATGCGTTTGAGATATTGCTTCTCTCCCACAATCACCACCATCTTCTTGGCGCGCGTGACAGCGGTATAAATCAGGTTTCGCGTGAGGATGATGCTAGGCCCAGCAATGGCAGGAATGATGATGACATCAAATTCACTGCCTTGGCTTTTGTGAATGGTGATGGCATAAGACAGCGACAAATCAGAAAGGTCCAGCCGCGTATATTTGCATATGCGCCCGTCTTCAAACTCCACAATCACCTCGCCCGTCTGAGGGTCGATGGTTTCAATCATGCCAATGTCGCCATTAAACACGCCCTTGCCCGTTTCGTCTGCAAAGCGCCCATGTTTTTTCCATTCGAGGTCATAATTGTTGCTCATTTGCATCACCTTGTCGCCTTCACGGAAAATTGTGCGCAAAAATTCCAACTGTCTTTTGCCTGTTTCTGGTGGATTTATGTTTTCTTGCAGCGTTTTGTTGAGGTTCTCAATGCCGCAAACGCCAGCCTTAAGTGGCGCAAGCACCTGAATCTGTTTTGCGTCCATCTTAAGAAACTTTGGCAATCTTCTTGTCACAAGGTCCAAAATGGTGTCTTTAATAAACTCTGGCTCGTTTTTGCTTTCAAAGAAAAAGTCCATGCTGCTGTTGTCAATCAGCGGCATTTTGCCCTCGTTGATGAGGTGTGCGTTGGTGATGATGAGGCTTTTTTCATCTTGACGATATATTTTTGAAAGCATACAAAATGGAATGATTCCGCTTGCCAATATGTCAGAAAGCACATTGCCCGCACCCACACTTGGCAGCTGGTCTTTATCCCCCACCAAAATCAGCTTTGCATCCCGCGGCAAAGCTTTAAGCAGCGAACACATAAGCGCTGCATCCACCATGGAAACCTCGTCCACAATCACGCAATCGGCCTTGAGAGGATTGCTTTCATCGTGCGCAAAAAAACTTTGCTCACTTTGAATGACATTCACCTCCAAAAGCCTGTGAATGGTTTTTGCCTCGCAGCCCGTGCTGTCGCTCATCCTTTTGGCAGCGCGCCCCGTTGGCGCAGAAAGACAAACCACCTTTTGCTGCGCCTTCAAAATTTCCAAAATGCACTTGATGATGGTGGTTTTGCCTGTGCCTGGCCCGCCCGTTATGACATACACACCATTGTTGACTGCGCCAACAATGGCGTTTTTTTGCTCTTCATGAAAAGTGATGTGATTTCGTTGCTCAAAATTTGCAATGTCACTTGCAACGTCAAACTTTTCATTTTTTTGTCCACAATTCAGCCAAACCAGCTTTTGGGCAACCACATTTTCATAATAATAAAACTTTGTCAGCATGACAATCTCTGCGCCGTCCACCCAAGTTGTCACCGCGGTGCGGTCCACGCAAAGCGTTTCAAACGCTTCAGAAAACCTTTCAGCATATTCTTCAAGAGGAAGTTCCAGCGCCTTGGAAGCCTCGTCAAACAGCATAATTTTTGGCAAATAGGTATTACCGTTTTTTTCACATGAGGTTTTAAGCACATAAATCAGTCCAGCCCTCACCCTAAACACCGAGTCTTTTGGAATTCCCACGTTTTGCGCAATGCGGTCGGCAGTCACAAAGCCAATGCCGTCAATGTCCTCCACAAGTTTATATGGGTTGTTTTTCACAATTTCGGTGGTTTTCTCGTGATATATGTTATATATCTTCAGCGACATATTGGTTGTAATGTTGAAGTTTTGTAAAAAGATGATGGTGTTTTGAACCTCGCGGTGCTCTTTAAACGAAAAGCCAATTTCATCCGCTTTTTTCTCGCTTATGCCAGAAATTTGCGCCAGCTTGTGCGGAGAATATTCCAAAACATCCAACGTTTCTTTTCCAAAGCGCTCCACAATCTTTTTGGCCGTGATTGGCCCCACACCACGAATCAACCCACTGCCAAGATATTTCTCAATGCCGGCAATGGACTTTGGCGCGCTCATTTCATAGGACGAAAAAGAATATTGAACACCATATTTGGTTTTTTCAAACTTTCCGTCCAGCGTGACCTCCGCCCCCACTTGCACATCAATAAACTTTCCAACAACGGTCAGCGTGCCATCTTCGCGTTCCAGCTTTGCAACAGTATAGCCGTTTTCCTCGTTGCGATATACAATATCTTCAATAATTCCCGACAATGCCATACACTCATTTTAAGCCATTTTCCCGCCAAAAGCAAGCAAATTGGCTTTTAAATTGCATTCAATGGCTTTTATTTGTGCCATTTTTTTCAGATGCGGGCAAAACGCCAAGCGGATAAAACAAACCGCTGTCAAAACCCACGCATTTTAAAGCCGCCGCCCTTTAAAAAAAATCCAAAACCAAAAATGAATGCATGCAAAAAAAACGAATGCATACTCCAAAACTACAAAACGCCACAAAATGCTTTTTTAATAACTTTTATGTGCAAAATATGGAAAACAGTTGCAATTTTTTAGGCAAGTTTATATAATATTAAAGTATGAAAAATGTTGACAAGATTTTGGAAATTGAAGCACTCACAGAAAACTTAACAAAGCACTTTGCAAACAACAATCTGCTGAAAGTTAAAGTTTTGTATTTCATATCTCAATATGAAAACCTCTCTGTCAGCATGATTATTGACAAGCTTGGAATTAAAAAATCCAATTTTGCACTTATGACAAAAGAACTTGAACGCACTGGGCTGGTTGTTTCCAAACAAGGCGAAATTGACAAGCGCTGTCGGCTTATGGCGTTGACGGAAAGCGGAAAGGCGCAGCTTGGTGCTTTTATGGAAAGCTTAAACGCATTTTTTCCAGAAAACAACACGCAGGTGGAAAACGCGCTTGAAACACTTTCCACATTTTTGAATAAGAAACTTTAAGCGACACTGCAAAAAATTGGAGAATATGATGGTTAAATTTTACAACTCTCTTTCAAGACGCAAAGAGGAAGTGACTTGTGATGAAAACAAAAGGGTGAAGATGTATTCTTGCGGCCCAACGGTGTATTATTATCCCCACATTGGAAACTTCCGCGCCTATCTTTTTATGGACAACATTCGCCGCGTGCTGAAGTTCAATGGCTTCCAGCTGGACGGCGTGATGAACATCACCGATGTTGGACATCTCACCTCCGATGCAGACGAGGGCGAAGACAAAATGCTTGTTGCCAGTCAGCGCGAGCATAAGACGCCTTGGGAAATTGCAAAGTTTTACACCAACATCTTCATGACCGATGCAAAAAAACTGAACATCGATTTGCCAGAGCACATTGTGCCTGCAACCTCGGTTGTGGACGAAATGATTGAGTTTGTGCAGGCACTGCTTGACAATGGCTATGCCTATGAAACCAGCAAGGGCATATATTTTGACATTCAGAAATTTCCAGAATATGGCAGGCTTTCTGGCATGGACATCAACGAAAAACTTGCGGGCGCGCGCATTGATGTTGACGAAGAAAAGCACACGCCGTATGATTTTGTGCTGTGGGTGAAAGCTCCAAAGCAGCACATCATGCAGTGGCAAAGCCCTTGGGGAATGGGATATCCGGGCTGGCACATCGAATGCTCGGTGATTGGTGACAAATTTTTGGGAGAACATATCGACATCCACACCGGCGGAGTGGACCACAAGCCTGTTCATCACGAAAACGAAATTGCTCAAAGCAACTGCCGCTATGCGCACGAAGTGGTTAAAACTTGGATGCATGTGGAATTTTTGCAAGTGGACGGCGGAAAGATGAGCAAAAGCCTCAACAACATATATCGCATTGCCGACCTCGAGCAGCGCGGCTTCACAGCGGAGGATTTTAGGTTTTTCTATTTTCTTGCGCACTATTCAAAACAGCACAACTTCACCTTTGAAGCGCTGGAAATGGCAAAAAACACCCTCAAAAGCATCAAAAATTTGGCAAAAGAGCACAAAAATGGCAGCCACAGCGTGAACACCTCAAAGTTTGAAGAAGAATTTTTGCAAAGCATAAATGACGACCTCAACATGCCAAAAGCCATTGCTTGCGTTCAAAAGATGTTGAAAGAAGAGCGCAGTCGAGATGTATACAATGCACTTATGAAGTTCAATCAAGTGCTTGGGCTCAACTTTGAAGAAACGGAAGAAATTCCTGACAACATCAAAGCAAAGGCAGAAGCGCGTTGGCTGGCAAAGCAAAATCGTGATTTTGCCGCTGCCGATGCACTGCGAAATGAAATTTCCTCACTTGGCTATGAAATCAAAGATGCCAAAGACGGCTATGAAATCCTCAAAAATTAGCAACTCTTTCAATAAAAAACCATTAATAGAATAAAAAATAAGCCAAGCTTATTAACTTTTGAAACTAGCAAAAAATGAAGCAATTTAATTGCTTCATTTTTTACATTTAAATATAATATAAAACAAATAAAAAACGAAATAATATTTATTTTATTTGATAATTTCAACTTGTTTTGATATACTCAAATAGGAGAATTATATGAAAAATTTAATTATTGCGGGCAGCTGTAGAGCGGGTAAAAGTCTTTTGGCAAAAGAAATGTCAAAGAGAATAAGTACCTTCAGTTATTACAATACTGACCATATCAGGTCTGCATTAATGAAAGCTTGGCCAGAAAGTGATTTTGATAAACAAGATCATGAAAAATATAGAATTGTTGTAAAAAAACTTTACGATTGCTTTATGAAATATAATGAAATAGGGCTTTATATTCTTTTAGAAGGAAACCATTTTTCTTTAAACGAATTTCTTACATTGTATGACGATAAATCCACAATCATCGTCTTTGTCGGAAAACCACAGTTAAATGAAAGTCAATATTTTACATTAGTTCGAGAAAATGAAAAGAAATATGGAGGTTGGACAAAGCATCACACTGACAATGAAGTAAAAAGTTTTGTAAAAGAATATTTACAAAAAAGTAGAGAACAACAAGTAGAAGTGGAAAAATTAAACCGGAAGGATATACTTTATTTAGATACTTCTTATAACCAAACGGAAACAATACATAAATTTGCAACAAAATTAGAGCAATTACTATTAGAAGACTAATTGTTTATCTATTAGTAAATTTTAATTCAACTTAATGGCAAAGATTTAAAACTAAAAAGACCATTTAATTGGTCTTTTTTAAAATAGCTAGATGATTGGGAAATCATAAATTTTTTTCTTTAAGTTTTGAAGCCCATTCTCAAATTTTGGATTTTTTGTTTTATAAAGGAATTTCACCCAATACAACGAAACTCTTATACTATAAAAGTTTACTATTCTTGGATTTAAATCAGGATAATGCTTGCAAATTAATTTATCCATAATCGGCGAAAATTTATGCGTTATGGTTTTTGCTAAATCTATATTTGGGTCGCCTATTTTTAAAGTGTCCCAATCTATAAAATAAATTTTTTGTTCTTTAAAATCATAACAAATGTTTTTACCGGTTAAATCATCATGAATATACGAAATTTTAACTTTTTTAAAATATTCTTTTAAACATAACATTATTTCTAAAACTTTTTGACAATCAGACTTATTAAAAATTTTATTCTTTTTAAAGAAACGCAAATAGCCTATAATTTCTTTCTTTATTATTTCATTATAATTGCGAAATTTATATTTCGTGGGGACTTTAATATTATGTAGTTTTTTAATAAGATCAAAAATTTCATCCTCTATATTTAAATTTATTTCTAACTTTGAGTTTGAAATTTCTTCCAAAGATTTACCATTCCCATTACTAGGAAAAGAGGTAACTAAAACATTGCCTTTTTTGCCTTTCCACAAAATCGTTGGGACATATTCAAAATTATTTTTCTTTATAAATTTAAATATTTTTATCATTTTGCTTATTTTTTTTCTTGAATCAATAATAAGCGTCAAAAAATCATCATCACACTTTAAAAAAAATTTGTTCTTCTTGTTATCAGATTGACCATAAATATTCTCAATGTTGCTATATTTATTAAAAAAAGGTATTGTTATTTTTAAGTTTAAATCATTTATTTTCATATTATGATTATATCATAAACTTCGTTTATTTGTATAAAAAATTTAAAACAATTAAAAATTTTAATTTGGTATTTAGGCGTGTGCTTGGTATATAACGAGTGCCTTCGCTTCGCTCGGCAGACAAGCACACGCCTAACAACAAAAACTTTATCTCTGCAAACAGAAAACGGTGGCTAAAACGGGAGTTGGCACGCAGGCTTTCTGCCATACTCCTCGTTTCTTTACGCCACCGTTTTTTATTCCTTATATGACCATAAGTGTTAGCATATTGCTAGCACTTTTTTCTATGTAAAGTCATTACATAGTCAGCATATATTGCATACTCTTTCTCTTACAAAATTTAAACTAAAGTTTTAATATTATTTTTGTCAAAAAGAGTCTGCTGGGATCCTAGCGTGTGCTTGTCTTGATACAAGGTTATTTATCTTTCGCCTTGTGGAGCGTAAACGAAAACTCTTTTTAGTCAAGGGTAAAGTGTATTGATTCTCAACCCTTGACTAAAAAATTAAGACAATAAAGGTATGAACTGCAATCCGTTTTCGTTTATTTTCGCTCCGTCGAAAGACAAATAAAAAATAAATAAAAGGAGAAAAAGAAAATGAAAACAGCTGTAATATATGCTAGGTATTCCAGCAACAACCAAACAGAACAATCTATTGAAGGGCAAGTCCATGTGTGCGAAGATTATGCAAAACGAAATAATATCATAATCGTTGACTCATACATTGACCGAGCTATTAGTGGCACGACTGATGAAAGAGAGTCTTTCCAAAGAATGCTAAAAGATAGCAACAATAAAAAATGGAACTATGTTTTAGTTTACAAACTAGACAGATTTGCAAGAAACAAATATGAGGCAGCAATCCATAGAAAACACTTAAAAGACAATGGCATAAAACTTTTATCTGCTATGGAAAACATACCTGAAACACCAGAAGGAGTTTTGCTTGAAAGTTTACTTGAAGGAATGAATCAATACTTTAGTGAAGAACTTGCACAAAAAGTAAGTCGTGGACTACATGAATCACGAATGAAAGGACATTGTATTGGCTCAGTGCCTTATGGCTACATTAAAGAAAATAAAATGCTAAAAGTAAATGAAGATGAAGCAATTATCTTAAAACGAATATTTGAAGATTATGCAAGTGGTAAAACAATACTGCAAATATCTAAAAGTTTGGAAATTGAAAATATAACCAACAAAGGTAGAAGATTTATCCCAGAAGTTATTAGATATATTCTAAAACGAGAAATTTACACGGGTATTTGTAAAATAAATGGCAAAGTATATGACAAAATTTATCCACAAATCATCTCGACGGAGTTATATGAAAAAGTAATGGAGAGATATAACAAAACAAGATATGGCTCAAGAAAAGACAATCGCGAAATATTTAGGCTAAAAGACAAAATCTTTTGTGGCTATTGCAACAAGAAAATGTATCCCGTATCTGCAATATCTTCTAACGGAGAACATTTAAGATATTACAACTGCATTGGAACAAAGAAAGATAATTGTGGCAATAAAAGAATGTATAAAGACTTTATCGAAGGTGTTATAGATAAATTCTTAATAGAACAATTTAACACACCTAAAAACTTAGAAATATTGACTGAAAAGATATTTGAAGTGTATAAGAAACGAATGTCTAGCAACACATCTCTAAACACTCTTAAAAGCGATTTGCAAAAAGTCAATACTGCTATTGCAAATATAATGTCAGCAATAGAAAAAGGAATATTTACTGAAACAACGAAAGCAAGATTAGAAGAACTTGAAAAGGATAAAAAAGAGTTGCAGGAGAAAGTTATAATAGAACAATCTAAAGAGAGATACGAACTCACAAAAGAAGATATACAAGACTTTTTCAAATACACAATGAAACAATGCCCAGAGAAAGTCTTTGAATTGTTTATTAAATTTGTTAGAATTTACGAGAACAAAATTGAAATAGGTATAAATTACGCAGTTAATACATCTAACAATAGTGAAACAATAACCGAGAAAGCATTTACTGAAACTTATACAAAAGAAAGACACTACAAAGGTAGTGCAACTAAAACAACTATTAAAACTTTTGATGTATTTGTAGTAATATAGCCATTGTGGCTATTTATTCCACGGTGTTCTTGACACAGGGCTTAGAATGATAATCTAGGCTAATAAGACAAAAAAACAAGCGTTATGCTATTAAAGCGAAGATATTTTCGCTTTTTTCTTTTTGCCTTTTGTCTATTATGTTCCATTCTCAAGCTCTGAGTAAAGAACCTTTCGCGGCATAAACCGCCACAAAAAAAGAATTAAGACACAATTATCTTAACTCTTTTTATTGCTAGTTTCAAAATGGACAGACCAAGGCTTATTTTTTTGATTAATTTTGTTTTGATGCCGCGTTTGCCAGATTTTCTTTTAAGTGTGTCATTTGTGCTTCTTAAACTTAAAAATTCTTTTAAGAATATTTTTTTTATTTTTCTTATCTCTCTTAATTTCCCTTGCCAGTGCGCACACATATACCTTGCCCACCTTGGGTCTAAGCAACCCAGCGCAATAGCCAATGGTGGCACCGCTGGTGATTATGTCGTCCACAATCAGAATGTTGTCACTCTCTTTCAGTTTGGCTTTCTTCAAGGCAAACATCCCCATAACATTGTGTGTTCTTTCCTTATAGTTTAAGTTTTTCTGCGCCTTGGAATCTTTCTGCTTGCTGAACAGGCACAGCACTGGAAGGTTGAGAAGTTTTCCAATCTCCTCCGCCAAAAGCTGAGATTGATTGAAACCTCTTTTCTTCTGTTTCTTTTTTGCCATGGGTATGTATGTCACAATGTCCAACTTGGGCATGTCGGCTGACATATATTTCACAATAAGTTGGGCAAAGCCCTTTGCCAAAAACCTTCTGTTGCTTTCCTTAAATGCAAAGATGGAGTTTTTGATTTTGCCTTCATAAATAAACGGACAGAAAGCTTTTTCAAAGTTTTTCTGCCTCTCTTTGCAAAAAGAACACAACTTTGCTTCAAACTCAATGGGCTGGTCACACACCGCACACTTGTGCCCGTTGTTGAACGGCAGCACAGCTTTGCACTCTTCGCAATAAGGCTGCTCTTCAAAGTTTGGCACATCCTGCCCGCAGAATATGCACTTGATGTCATCTGGAAACAAAAGCTGGCAGAAAAATTTGCCAGCTTTCTTGATG
>CAMRSX010000008.1 GCA_947053595.1 uncultured Clostridia bacterium | reverse complement strand
ATTTTTGGAGGTTTTCCATGGAAAGTTTGAAACGGAAAATTATGATTTCATTTTTGTCGTGCTTCTGTGTTTTTGCAGGAGTGTTTGGAGTTGGCACAATGGCAGTGCCACAAATTTTTTCAACTGCTCAACAGCAGGTGAGCGAAGAAGAAGTTTTGGAGGATGATGCAAACACCTCTGCCAGCAGCATAACAACAAACGGCTTGGTTGTTACCGTGAAAGACCAATGGGTGAAAAGTTATTTGACTTCTTCTTCAAACGAGAATACATATTATTTCAAAAATGTGATTTTCGATCTTAACAATGGCAATCTTTTCAGTGGCGGCGACCCAGGCGAAGCTCACTTTGATGACTGCATTTTCCTTACAGGCTGTGGCGATATTATGCGTGATGTTAAGCGCGGTGTTTATTTCAACAACACTTATGGAATTACAAACTCGTCGTTTTGCTCTCAAACAACAATTCATTCTGGCTCGCTGATTTCTGTTCCAAACATTGCGACTTATTTAAAGGACGTTCGCTTTTTCACGGCAAATGAAGGGCGCGAAATTTACACCGACAATGCTGGAAATGTTGTAACTTTTTCTGGTGTATGGGATTTTCAAGATGTTTGGGCATATGAGCTTTCAGAAGGCAAAGACAATGCGGCTGTGATTGACAGCTATCCTGTGCTTGTTGCGTCGGCGGGATATACAAATTCCATTCGTATGTATTACAATATCCCAGGACAATCAAAAGCCTATCGCTTGCTTTATGGCGTTAATGGCATTTCTCAAAGTGCCACAATTGGTGGGGGAGGCTGGTTTGTAAGAAACGGATATTCTTATAAATTTGCAACCTCAGCTGATGGCGAAGGTCAAACTCAGATTGCTCTCAGTGATGGAAACGGTGCCATCTATGCCATCTGGACGCCAAATACATACACAATCACTTATGACGGAAATGGTGGAGATGTCCCATTTAAGATGGGGTCATCAGCGTGGACATTTAATGGGGGAGCAACAACCTCCAGCGCTGGTACGGAAGGTGTAATTAGTTTCCCAACATCAGACTCGGGTATTATCAGTAATAATGTTAATGTTTCTCACACTGCCATAAATTCAATAAAATACGTTAGAATATGGGCAGAATTTAACTCTTCTGTTGCGGCCGAACATATGTTTAATGCAGGAGCGGGTTATTTAAATTCGGCAAAAGAAGAATACAGTGGCAATGGTTGGGCGGGCAACGCTGATGCAGGAAAATGGACAGCCCGTGACTTTGCTTTGGGAGGAGATGCTTATCTTGGGCAACAGACCTGCCACTATATCCGTTTTAACTGTCAAAGGCATGGAACTTATGCGCCTAATCCATATCAAATAAGAAATATTTACATGTATGTTGGTGAAACCAGTCTGTCTGCGCAATCTGCAACTTATGGTCAAGAAGTTTCGCACATGACGCCAACAAGAGCGGGTTATGACTTTGCGGGTTGGTATACATCCGCAAATGGCGGAAGCAGGGTGGACGACGGCACTTACACAATTAGCAGGGATGTCACATTGTATGCTCACTGGACGCCAAACAAATATAAAGTGACATTTGACGCAAACGCTTCCAACAGCGATGGAACAACTCTTGAAATGGAAAACAACTTTGAAAACTGGCAAATGGTTCCGGGGGATGATTATTCGGTTTGTTTTAAAAATTGGAATTACAACACTTCAAGCGGGCAAACTTCGTTTACTGTCAATGGCCTTGGTGGCTATTGGGAACACAAATTTATGCCAATTGAGATGCAGGCAGGCAACAAATATACAATAAGCTTTACTTACACAATGGACGCATTGAGTTATTTAAACAGCGGATATAACCCAGACAAAGGAATGCAGTTGCAGTTGTGGAATGTTGTTCCAACACATGATGGCAATTCTTCCAATGTGGTTGCGCTGTTCAATATGGGGACGGAGGCAGTTGAACTTCAGCGAGGAAAGTTGATTTTTGAATGCGCATCAACAGGAACTTACTATGCGTCTTTCAACTTTGGTTGGGCTGGAGATGAAGTTGACAAAAATTTTTCGCTGGGAAACTTTAGGCTTGCTGCTTCCAAGGGCAATTTGAAAAGCGATAAAACTTTTGTCTATAACACAAATTATCACAGCTTGCCTGAGGTGACAAGAGTGGGATATGACTTTGCTGGCTGGTGGACTGCCAGAGAGGGCGGCACGCAAATTACAAACTCTTCGGTTGTGAGCACGGCAAGTGACCACACGCTTTATGCGCACTGGACGCCAAAGCAATATCAAGTGACCTTTGACGCCAACGGAGGAAACTTTGAAGGCGCAAGCCACAGTGCTGGACAGGCTTATAATGTGGGCTATGACGAAGTTGTGACCTTCACCTTGAATGGCGGAAGAGTTTTCAAGACCGGATATGAGTTTGCTGGCTGGAAAATTTCTGGCATGAACAATGTGACGCACTATTTTGGCAAAAGTCAAGGCGAGTTTGTCCAAACAAATGCAACAGAAATGAATTTGGATGAGAATTATCTGCAATTTAAGTTCAAAAACTTGCACAGTGAAACGGGCGCAGGAGTTGTCATTCAAGCGCAGTGGACAGAGAAGGACTATTCCATTAAATTTGTGGGCAACGGCGGCGCAACAGATGCGGGCGCAACGGAATATTTGCAAGAGGGCATCAGCTTCAACACCTCGGTGGGCTTAAACAAAAATCAATTCCACCGCAAGGGATATTATTTCAATGGTTGGAAGCTTGACTATGCTTCCGCCGCAAACTTTGTGGAAGGCGTGCTTAGGTGGGATGGCGATACCTCTGTTTGGATTGAAGATGATGGCTCTGGTGAATATTTTGCAACAGAAACATTCATTCCTTTTGTAAATATAACGGGCAAAGATGTTATTTTGCGCAGCAATGCAATGATTTGCAGTATATTTGCTTATGACCAAAATCAAAATTTGATTGGTTTATTGGCAGAAGATTGGACAGAAGTTGCAATTCCTAATGGGACATATTTTATTAGAATTGATGTGTACCTTCCTGATATGACTTCGTATGAGGGAGTTGACGGCATTGAAGACCTAAGAATTTGGAGCGACTTTGTGCTGGAGGACGAAGCTGCAGTGCAAGGCTTAACCTCATATTTTGAGCAACCCGTTTGCCTCTATGCTCAGTGGGGACCAAAAGAAATTGAACTTAATCTTAGAGAGTTTGATGGCGCTGATACGGATATTTTAATTTATGTGCTTTATAACTCTGCATTTAATACCAATGATGACAATAAAATTAATAATATTGTTGAATTTGCAACTAATAATGATTGGCTTGAGAGACTTGAGGGGTTGCAAACTAGAGAGGGATATACTTTCCTTGGGTGGTTTGATGGGCAAGACCCTGCAGATGAGAAGATTTTTAATGCAGATGGAAGTTTCTGCCCAGGAGATTATTGGAGTGAAAGTGGTGCTTGGATTTTTGACCCAATTCCAAACAGTGATGAAATGGGGACAATCCTTTTATATCCTCTTTTTACTGCAAATCAGTATAAGATTTCTTACGACCTTGGCACGGCAGATGCCAAAATGCCAACACAGCTGACTTCATACACTGACGGAGCTTATTTTGACACGGGTTATATTCTCAACTGGGATGCAGATTTCACCATTTCCACAACATTTAGAGTAACAGAGGCTGCATACAGTATTGTTTTTGGAAACAAAGCTGATGGTGCCATGGGGGATTTGGAAGTATCCACCGATGATGATGGGCTTTGGATGTACTTGAATGGCGACTGGGTTGTTTCATCTCAACCAATGTCGCTTAATGAAAATATTCTTGTGACCCTAACTTGGAATGCTTCAACTAAAACTTGGACTCTCACTGCAAAAGGCGGCAATACAAATGTTTCGCAAAGTGGAACATGCAACAATTCTGGCTTATCAGAACACAGTTTGCTTTTGGGTTGTAAAGACCAAGCTGGAGAGATTTCTGAAGGCATTCAAATTGGATATCTGCATGTTTACACGCACAATATGCCAATTGCGTATGGGGATTATGTAACTTTTGGAGAAACCTTTTCTGCGCTGAATGGCTTGGTGCCACAGAGGGAAGGCTATGACTTTGTGGGCTGGACAAACCATGACGGGCTGACAATCACAGAAGCAAGTGTGCACAATGTGGCTGAAGATGTGAGGCTTTATGCAAAGTGGGCTCCAAAGACATATTCCATCATTTTGGATGACAACCACGGCACAACCACTCCGGCAGACTTAAGCACCATTGGCGTGGTGTTTGGCAGCAATGTCATCACCAGTGCAGATGTGGTGATTTCGCCAACGGCAAGCAGGGTGGGTTTTGCCTTTAAGGGTTGGAGCACTGCGCTGGACGGCGGCGTGATTGTGATTGACGAAACGGGCGCCTTTGTGGCAAACGCAACTTCTGGAAACATCACTTACACCCGAAGTGGCAAGTGGGCTTATGAAATTCCTGCGGGACAAACAGTGACGCTGTATGCTTATTGGGAAGGGCTGTCTTACATACTTAACTATGAAGTTAACGGCGGCGTTTTGCAAGACGGAAGCGGCTTGGTGGCAACCACAAAAACATTCAACACGCGTTTTGTTGACAGCGAGTTGCCAGTGCTGGTGAAGGAAGGCTATGACTTTGCTGGCTGGTTTAAGAATGCAGATTTTTCACTGCCTGTTTCGGCGCTGACAACAGAAAACTATTTCAATTTGGAAACGGCAACTTTTGACGATGTGGCAACGGCAGGCTCTGGCGCCACAATTTATGCAAAATTCACTGAGGCAAAATATAAAGTGACGCTCAACAAGCAGCTGGGCGAAGGCGAGGAAGACGAAAACGGAACGGTGGCGCTGTGGCACTATTACACCATAAGCACGCTTTACACCGACGAAGATTGCACCAAGCCTTTGGCAGCAAACACCATTGTTTGCCCTGCACGCAGCGGATATACCTTTAAGGGGTATTACACGCTTGCAAACGGCGGCGGACAGCAATATGTGGACGAAAATGGCTTGTGCATCAACGAAATTTACAACACCATTGGCGACAAAGAGTTGTTTGCATATTGGCAGGCAAATTCATATCAAATCACCTATGTTGCCGGCAGCGGAGAGGGCGACGATGTTGTGCAAGAGGTTGTGTTTGGCAGCGAGTTTTCAACCAATTCGGGTGAAAATTACAGCAAGACGGGATATTCGCTTGCTGGCTGGACAACCAGCAGCACAAACACTGCAGAGGCAGAAGGGCTTTACACTGAGGTTTCGGCGGTTTACACATATAAGACTGCTGGCAACTTGACCCTTTATGCTTTTTGGAAACCAGACAAATACACCGTCAACTTTGAAGCAAATGGCGGCGTGGCACAGGTTTCTTTGGATGTGAACTATGATTCCGCCGTGGGTGAGTGGGACGACGCCGTTTGGGCAGGACACACATTCCTTGGCTGGTTTGTGGATGCGGGGCTTAACACTCAGGTGGAAAACACCAGAATTTTTAATGAAGACAACTTTATTGTTAATCACACCACAAAAAGCACAACGGTGTATGCAAAATGGCAGGCAAACACATATGAGGTTGTGTTTGAGGCTGGCGAAGGCGCAACAATCAGCCCAGCAAGCCAAAATGTGGTTTATGGGCAGAGTTTTGGAAGCGCTTTTGCTGACGGAAGACTGCCAATTCCAGAAAAGACAGGGCACAGCTTTGTTGGCTGGTTTGCAACTGTTTATTTGGACGACCCAGAAATTGAAAAAATCAACAAGGACATCTTGACGGGCGCAACTTTGTTTTTGGAAAACAATGCAACCTTTGACGACATTTCAACGCCAAACACAGTTGCAAGGCTTTTTGCAAAGTGGGCGGCAGACGACCGCACATTGATTGTGGACGCCAACGGCGGAACTTACAACGGCAATGCAACCGTTTCCATTGTTCAGAAGTTTGGCACAAGTGTCAGCCTTTCAACCCCTGTTTTTGAAGGGTATACCTTTAAAGACTGGACGCACGAGGGCGGCGGAAAGCTTTTGAGCCTTGTGGAAGGTGCACCTGTTGCAAAACAGCACTTTGAAAACAACTTGATTGTGGACGAAGAGGATGGTTCTTCTTTCATGAACTTCAGCCTTTCTTCTGGCGAAGAGGCGTTTGCGGAGGATGTGCTTGCATTGGCAAGATATGCTTCTTACAACTTTGTTGCTGGACACACTTACACACTGAAACTGCAAATTCGCATCAACAGCTTAAGCGAAGGCGCTTTGCTTGTGCTTAGGCACGCAAGAGTGGCTGGCGATGAGTTGGATGGAGCAGCATTTGAAACGTTTTCAGCGGCAACGGACGGCTTTGTGGATGTGACGCTTGTGCAAACTTTGGACAATCTTGTGGGCGACGATGTGACAACACCTGCCTTTGAAATTGCAACAAACAACTTGAGTGGGCTTTTGGCGGACATCAACTTTGACATAAGAAACATCACAATCACAGACGATGCGGACAAGACGGTGGCGTTCACTTCGCGCTCGCACGGCTATACCTTCAGCTCGGAACACGACACACCTGACAAAATCACTGCAAACTGGATTGGAAACTTGATTGAAGTGGGCTTGGATGCCAACGAAAGCGTTGGAAGTTCGGCCACAGAAATTGAGGCAACTGATGCTGATGATAATAAGATTACTTTATTAGATAATAATATATATATAAGGTATGGGCAGCACGCAGATGGCGTGAATGAAATTTATTCTGACAAGACGGCACAAACCAGCATCTTCCCTGTTGCTAAGAGGGCGGGATATCGCTTCTTGGGCTGGTATCTCTCCGCTGAAAGCGGCGAGGCGGACAAGATTGCCGATGCTGACGGAAACTTTGTATATCAATATGGCGAAGAGTCTGTTCATGGCTGGAATGTTTCCACTGAAGATGGAAAAATCACCCTTGTGGCGCACTGGGAAGCAATTAAATACACCGTGACGCTGGAGCCTCGCACAAACTTGAATGAAGAGGCGTCAAACGAAAACGGACAACTGGCGGGCAACACAACGGCAGAGGTGTATGTATATTTTGATGGAATCAACTTTGTAACAGTGGACGATGTGGCAATTTCGCCAATGGCATCCAAGAGAGGTTATGAGTTGGACGGCTGGTTCACAGCCGCTGGGCAGGACGGAGTGAGAATTTCTCTTGGCGGCAGCTTTGTCAACAATGCTGTGGCTGAGGATGGCACAGAATATGTTGTAAATGGAAAGTGGGTTTATGCTGGCGACATCACGCTGTATGCACACTACACTCCACTGGAAATCACCGTGAAAGCCAGTGTGAATGGCTCTGCTGGGCAGATTGCCGCAGATGCAGACCGCAACGACGAGTGGAAAGTTGTGGAAGCCACTGGCGAAGAAGCCACAAAAGTTGTGGTGTTTGACACAAAATATGGAAACTTGCCGGGCGTTTCCACCTTCGATTCTGCCGTGGTGAGCGATGGCGACATTGTCAGCGATGATGGAAAGTTTGTCATCAATCAGCGAGATGTGACAAGGGCGGGCTATACCTTCATTGGTTGGTCTTATGACAGCTCTTACAGCCTGATTGCAAGCGGGGTTGTTGGACATTACAACTCTGACATGAGCGAATATATTTATATTGCTGGGGGCACAGTTTACACCATCAGCCTCATCACCCCAGACACGCTTATGAAAGACTTTAAGGATGAGGAAGGACAAAGCCAGCAAATTTATGCTGTTTGGAAGGCAAACGAATACACCATCACTTTGGACGCAAATGAAGGCGAATATGATGGCAAGCCAACAGGCACAATCAAATATGACATCACCAGCGCAAATCAAATCAGTACCTATGAAAAGACGGTGAGAGAAGGATATGTTTTTGTGGGCTGGAAGGCAATGCAAACAGTTGGCAGCTGGACAAAAGACGTGGTTTACCGGCACGATGCAGAACTTGCAAACAAGTGGGGAGATGTCACCTTGCAAGCGGTTTGGAGAGCAGAAGTTGTTCAGGTTGAACTTGTGATTTCAGCTTCCAACGCAACAACAGCCAGCAATGTGAAACTGAACGCCACAGACAACAAGCGATATGTTTATGTGGTTTATGGCACAACACAAATTTACACCGAAAGAGTGACGCTGGACCCAGAAGAAATTAATGGATATTCCAACGTCTTTCAAGCAACGGGAGATTTGATTGACCCTGTGGCTTGGGCACTGAAGGAAGAATATTCCTTTGAAGGCTGGTGGAACAGTGAAACTTCTTCCAGCGGACAACAGATTATTGCAAAAGACGGCACGCTTTCTGACCCTTGGGAAAGAAAGGATGCAATTTTGTATGCAAATTGGGAAGCCAACAACATTGACATTGTGTTGGATTTCAACAATGGCTCGGGTGACACGCAAAACATTGCTGCCACCTTCAACACCAACAGAATTATTTCGGACAGCGCTTTGCCAACGCCAGAAAAAGCAGGTTATGTTTTTGCTGGCTGGACAGCAACAAAGGACGGCGACGACCTTGTCATCAACAACGGCGGAAGCTTTGTCTCGGGCTCGGTGTCAGGATATTTGCTGCTGGGAATGTGGATTAGAGGTGTGGAAGAAGGCGGAACAACCCTTTATGCTTCTTGGTCCGCAAAGGATGTCAAGCTTACCCTTGACGACAACGGTGCAAGCACCGGCGGCACATCTGTGATTTATCTTAAATATGGCATTGGTTGGTTCTTGGCAGACGAAGACGGAAATGTCACCACCACTCAGGCTGAAAAAATTCAAATTCCACAAAAGGATGGTTTTGCTTTTGGGGGTTATGTTTTCACGGCCGCTGACGGAACGCAAAGAAAAATCATTGACGAAGAAGGCAACTTTGCCACAGATGAAGACATCCTCACTTTCACCACAGACGATGCAACTTTGCTTGCCGTTTGGAAGGAAAAGAGATATGAGGTGAAACTGAACTTCAACCATGCTTCTTCTCCAGACCCAATTGGTGTTTGGGTGCAGTTTAACAGCAACCTCTTCTTTGTGCAACAAGTGGGCACAACACAGGCAAACCTTGTGCCAAACAGAACGGGCTATAACTTCCTTGGCTGGTTTGCACCAAATCTTTCCACCATGGTGATTGACAGCGAAGGCAGTTTGCAACTGAATGTGGATGGCTACACCGACGCAAGTGGCAACTGGATTAGGATTGAAGCGGACGACGAAACACAGCAATATGCGGGCACACTTTTTGCAAAGTGGGAGCCAACACAATACACCATCACATACAAAGACGGAAACAACATTGTTGGGCAGCAAAATTACATCATCACCGATGACTTTGTGGATTTGAAGGTGATTGAAAAGACAGGATATAACCTTGCATGGCAAGCCACTGGCACAACGGGCGTGAGTGGAATTTCCACCATTTGGCAAGATGTTGAAAAGGTGCCTGTGGCAGCTCCGGGCAGAGTGAGCGCGGTTGGTGACGCAAGACTTTATGGAGATGTCACCTTGCAAGCTGTTTGGACAAAAGTGCCAACACAGGTTTCGCTTAATTTGGATGGTGGCACTGGCACAACCAGCGTGGAAGAAACCTTTGACACACAGGTGGTGGACATTGCGCTTCCAGACGGGCAGCAGTTTGTTGCCAGCAAGAAAGGATATTCGCTTTTGGGATTCTTCACCGACACTCAAGAAAATGGCGGAAGCAAAGTGTTTGAAAAGGACGGCTCGGTTGTGGACGGCACTGTGGAAGGCTGGCTGTTGAAGCAAGAGGACGGCAAAATCTTGTGGCAAAATCCAAACACCACTGCCACACTTTATGCTTGGTGGCAGGCGGACAACTTGCTTATCAACTTCACACTTTCTGAGGGCATTGAAAGCATTTCCATCAACGGTGTGGACTATTTTGAAAGCGGCTCAGTGGAAATTGATTACAATGCCGATGTCACCATTTTGGCAAACACACGCGCGGGCTATCAAATTTTGAAGTTTAAGGCTGGCACAACTTCCTCTCCAACAACAGAGGTGGGCGAAGTTTCTTCTGTCAACAACACGGCTTCATATTCTTTCAAGATGAATGTTGAAACACTGGGCGACGCGCTTATGACAAGAGGATATTTTGTTGTGGCAAATGCCGAGGCGCTGCCAGTGGAATATCAAATCAAATTTTTGTTGCAGCGCGCAGACGGCACTTATGCCACGGTGGACAATGCCAACATTGTTGCTGGAAAGCACGAAGTTGCAACTGGCACAAAGGTTTTGCTTTCTGACGCACAGGCGGAAATTGCAAACCTCATCAAAACAGACCCAAGCACTTACGCATATTTGAACGGCTATCAATATGCCGCAAATCAATATTTCACAACTGAGTATGGCGCACATGACAACATGGACAATGCCACAGAATTTGTGGTGGAAGGCGACGGCTCGCTGGTGATTGTGCTTTATTACAGCTTCAAAACTTTCACAATCACATATGACTTTGCCACCAACGAAAACGGCGTTTGGATTAATGGCGCAACCGACAAGCAAGAATATAACATTCACTCCACAATTTCTCTTAAAACAGCCGAAGATGTGAGAAGACTGGGCTGGACTTTGGATAAGTGGAATGTGCAAGTCATCAGCTTGGACGGCAACTGGACAACTTCCGAAAGCTTTGCAGCTGGTGCAACCATTTTTGACACCAAATATGGCGATGTGACATTGCGCGCTGTTTGGAAACTCACCAATTTTGACATTGAATATCAGTTGAACGGCGGCACTGGCACAACATCTCCAAAAACTTACAACATAAACTCCAACCGAATTGACTTGCCAACGGATGCAAGCAAGGAAGGCTATGGCTTTGCTGGCTGGACAGAAAACATCAAAATCAAAAAATGGCATCAGGGCAGCATTGACGCCACAGGCGCTTTTGTTGCAGATGCAAACGCAATGTATAGTGAAGCGTTCACTTTAAGCGCGGGCACAACTTACACAACAAATCTTGAGGGAGAGTGGAAAATTTTTGACGCAGCTGGAAACTTTGACGCAGCAGTCACCGCTTCTGCAAATGCTTCAGCAGAATTTTCTCCAGCTTTCAACTGCGTGGCATATTTCTTGTTTGCAAATGGCATCAACCCAACAGAGCAAGCAGAATTTGCAGTTTCAGCAACTGGCACGGTTGCCACAATTTCAGCTGGAAGCTTGGGACACAGGCTTTATGTTGCAAAATACAGCGCAAACAAAATTGTTGTGAAGTTGGATAAAAACAAAGGCGAAGGCTCCACCGAAGTGGAAATTTTGCCAGAGCTTTCAACTTCAGAAGACGGCTTTGCGCAAGTTTACATTGAATTTGACAGCAAAAACATCTTTGCTTCCAACACAAGTGAAGACACAATTTCTCCTGTTGCAAACCGCGCGGGATATCGCTTCCTTGGCTGGTTTGAAGACGGCAAGGAAGACGCCACAATTGACATCCAAGGCAATCTGCTTCAGACTTGGAACAGCACCAGCGGAAAAACCCTGTTGGCAAAATGGGAGAAAAACTCTTACACCATTTCTCTCAGCGGCAATGGCGGAACGGTTTCGGATGTCACATTGGATGGCGGCTTAACAAGGGTGGGCTCAAACCTTCGTGCAACATTTGACACCGAGGGCGCTTTCACAGCAAAACTCACCCGCAAGGGATACACCTTCCTTGGGTGGTCCACTTCCACAGCTGGCGTTGAACTTGACACCCAGCTTGGGGAAATTTTGCAGCAAGGTGCAATTTCAAAAGAGGGCACCACATTCACTTCTTCAAAAACCAGCATAATCAGCTTGGTTGGAAGCGGCAGTGTGACACTTTATGCAATTTGGGAGGCAGACTATGTTGAAGTGAATTTGGATGTCAACCCAGACAACGGCGGCGCGGCAGGCAGCACATCTTCAGTTCCAAGCATTGCAAATGACACAATTTATGTTCAGACAGACGCCACTTACGGCAGCGCTGTCACAGACAAAACCTTGCAAGTGACATCTGGGCTTATCACCCCATCGCGTGATGGTTATCGTTTTGTGGGTTGGTTCACAGCTGCTTCGGGCGGAAAGATGGTTGCCAACAAAGACACACTCAGCGCCGATGATGTCACCTATGACGAGGCGGGCAACGGCACGCTAAGGCTGTATGCTCATTGGCAGGCAAACACCTACACCGTGACATATCATCACAACTTTGGCACAGCGGACTTGCAATATAAAGCAGAAAACATTGCGTTTGACTCTGTTTATAACGTGCTGAGCGATGCAGAGTTGGATGCCATCCAAACTGGATGGGCAGTGACAGGCTGGACATTCTCTCACTGGACAACTTCTCCAAATGGTGGAGAAAGAGTGGATGTGGGCGAAATGTCATATCAGTTTGCCAACAATTTGGAACTTTATGCCGTGAGAAATGTCAACCACTATGTGGTGACATATGACCCAGACAACTCAAATTTGGAATATCAAGGCGTGGCACAGCCAATTGAAGGCAAAGACTTGATTGTGGAATATGCTTACACCGATTTGGTGGACCTTTCCGCAAGATTCACAAGAACAGGTTACACCCTTTCTGGCTGGAGCATCTTGGTGAACGGAACAAAACTGGAAGTTGTGACAGGCACACCAAATGCCAACCAAATTCAAAACAAAGCTCTTGCCACTGGTGTGGACGGCGACAAGGAAGTCACCTTGTTTGCAATCTGGACGCCAGCGCAAGTTAACTTTAAGGTGCATCACTATGTTCAAACCATCTCTGCTGCAAGGGCAGAGGCAACCGATTTTTCTGCTGAAAACAGAAGCAACTTTGCGCTTTCTGGCGAAGTTGACACCATGACAGGCGCATCCAATGCCGACCTTTCAGCCGAAATTGATGGATATTACCGCAACCTTGAAGGCTTCACAAAAGCTTCGTTTGTTGCAAACAAATACATCGACCAAGTTGTGAAAGTTCAGGCAGACGGCTCTTTGGAAATCTATCTGCTTTACACACGCAATCACAATCAAATTGAAATCAACCTTGGCAAAGGCGTGGAAAGCGTGGCTGCAACAGCAAAAATCTCCAACGAAGACCAAACCCCAAGAACGCTCAACTTCCTTGCAGGCACAACAATCATCGACAAAGTTTTTTATGGCGAAATTGTGGAACTTTCTGCTGTTTGCATGGCAGGATATTCTGAGCCAAAATTTGAAGGCAATGTCAGTGTAAACAACGGAAGCTTTGCAATGCCAAATACACTTGTGGAGCTTACTGCAACCGCTGAGGCTGGAAAAGTGGTTTATCATGTTGAAGTTTTCCTTATGCAGTTGGATGAAACTTATTCGGCTTCATATTCCGTGCTGCTGGACAGCCTTAAAGGCGTTGTGGACGAGGCGTTTGATGTTTCAGCATCGGTGTTCTCGCAAGATGGTTTTGAGTTTGACGAGGCTTACACAGCAATCCATGGCATAACTCATGCCGACAAGCTTTCTGGCGATGCGTCCAATCCAACAGTGTTTAGGCTGTATTTTAAGCGTGTTCAAGCAATCCTTTCCATTGATGCTAATGGCGGAACTTATGCGGGCGACCAGACAGTGACAAAACTGTTTGGGCAAACCTGTGAAGTGGCTATGCCAACGCGTGAGGGATATGTGTTCCTTGGCTGGAAAGATGAAGTGACAGAAGAAATTTTGCAAGGCACAACCTTCACTTTTGGCAGCACCAACACAACTCTCATTGCGCAGTGGCAAGCGGTTGTTTACAAAATCACACTGGACGGAAACAAGGGCAGCGGCTCCACCAATGTAAGCATTGTGCCAAGCACAGGCGTGGTTTATATTGCCTATGATTCTTCCAGCTTCCACTCTGAAATTGATGCAGAAGAATCCAACAAAGTTTTGGGCGATGCAGTCAGCCCAACAGCGTCCCGAAGCGGCTATCGTTTTGAAGGCTGGTTTGCTGGAGATGAAATGATTGTAAACGCAGAAGGAAAACTTTTGTCAGACGTTGACGGCTTTGTTGTTGGCGGCGTTTGGAAAGCGCTATATGATGTCACTCTGTCTGCAAAATGGACACAGCAAGACATCATCATCACCTTCAATGCCAATGTCACAACCACATATCCAAATGACAATGTTTCTGACATGCCAACAGCATTCACCGCCAAGTTTGACGAAGAGTATGGCCAAGCTGTGGATGCACAGCCATCCCGCGTGGGATATGCCTTTGCTGGTTGGTGGACAGAGGAAGGCGAAGAAATCACCTCTTCCACAATTGTCACAACCCCAGCTCATCACACTCTGTTTGCAAATTGGCAAGCAAATGAAAACACCATTCATTATGACTTTGTGAACGTCGGAGATGAAAGTGCACAAGACCACATCTCCCCAGCAGAGGGCTCTGCCACAAGCGTGCTTACGCACGAAAAGGATGTGACAATCACCCTTCTTGCTCATCAGGGCTTTATGTTGCCAGAAGAAATTGTGGTGACAATCAACGGACAAAACGCTGTGCGCGGAAGCGGATTTACATATGCCATCAGCGAGTCTGACAACAAGGTTGCAACCCTTGTGCTTAAGAAAGAATATATTGTTGGCGACATCCACATCAGCGGAAAGGCTGTTGCGGGCGAGAACAATGTGCTGTTCAGACTTAGCCATGTCACCAAACAAAGCGGCGAAGACACTGCCATCAGCGGACAGGAATATCAAGCAACCTTTGTAAGAATGTATGGATATGCTCTTCCAACATCCATCACCATCAACAAAAGTGGCACTTTGCTTGTGGAAGGCGTGGACTATGTTTATGAAATCACGATGGTTGATGGCCAAGAAGTGGCAGTTGTCACCATTGCGGCAAGCGCGGTTGACAACAACATGACAATTGCATTGGACGGCACTCCAAAAACTCCAACCGTAAGCTTTGATGCCAATGGCGGAGAGCTTGTGGAAGGCTCAATCACACAGAATATTGTCACATTTGACGCCGCATATGGCACAATTCCAGAAGTGCAAAGGGCGGGATATCGCTTTGTTGGTTGGTTTAAAGAAAAACTTGCCGACAGCGCAGATGTCAGCGGATTGACCCCAATCACTTCCAACAGCCTTGTGACAGACGAAGAAGACCACAGCATCTTTGCTTGCTGGGAATTTTTGACAGTGGATGTCAACATCAAAAACCTCTCTCAGGGCAATTTTGAAGGCAGCGTGGCAGGACATCTTGAAGGCTCAACAGAAGCATTCACCAGCGGCACATTCCGCACTGGGGATGTTATTGTGCTGACAAGAGAAGAAAAACTTTCTGACGGCAAAGCTGTGTTTGACTTTGCTTATTGGACAGTTAATGGCACTGTGATTGCGGCAAATGCAGAAGGTGAGTTTAAATACACCATTCTTGCATCCGACACAGAAAATGAAAAAGAAGGCTTCACGCTGGAAATTCGCGCTTGTTATTTGACAAGTGCAAGCATCAGCGTTGCCACAGACGGAGTTCTCTCAACCATGGGCGGCAGCGCAACTTTCAACGCAGACGCAAACACAATTGAAACTGCTTCTGACACACAAATGACATGGCTGTATTATGGCGCAGACCAAACCATCAGCATGAGTGCAACACCACAAAATGCGGGCTATTCGTTTGTGGGCTGGTCCACCAGCTTGACGGGCGAAATTGTCAGCACTCAGACAAACTATGTGCGCGCTGTTGGCGCAAACGGACAAACTCAGCTGTTTGCAAGATTTAAATCAGTTGTGTTTAAAATTGAATATGTTTTAAATGGCGGCTCTTGGGCAGAGGATGCAAATCCAACAACTTCTTACATCACCTCAGTTGGGGCAACCCTTCCAGTGGCAAGTGATGTTGAACGCGTCGGGCACACCTTCCTTGGCTGGACAGCCACGGATGAGGAAAATGACCTTGATTACATCATCAGCATCCCTGCAAACTCCAGCACCGAAAACAAGATATATCATGCAAGATGGTCGGCAATATCTTACACCGTGATTTTGCACAAGAAGGACGATGACACACTTGCTCCAACACAAAACATGACAGCAACTTATGACCAACCAACAGCCATTGAAGTTGCACTTGAAAAGCAAGGCTATCGCTTCCTTGGCTGGTCGCTCTCTTCGGGCAGCATCAGCGTGAATGAAGTGGAAAGTGTTGAGCAAATCACTGCAGCGGGCATTTACAAAATCAATGGCATCTTCTTTGTGTTCAACTTAAAATCATCGCAGGGCGAAACGGTGGACGTTTATGCTCATTGGGAAGCCGTTGAAGTGGAATATAAGCTTGAATATTGGCTGGAAAACCTTGGCGGCAACTTTGTGCTTGACAGCCAAATTGATGACGCAAAACTGACAGAAGCGGACATCCATTCCACCACCTTGCAAGCATTCACTGGCACAAGCGTTTCCATTCCACAGGCAAGTTATGTGGGCTTCACTTACAATCGTGGCAACGCAAACGAAGTGACAACTGCAACTGTGGCGGGCGATGGCTCAACAGTTTTGAAACTTTATTACATCAGAAATTCATACAACATCACTGTTGTCATGCCAGACAGAGGCGTTGAGGCATTGGGCGTGAACTTAACTTCAGCTTGGCAGCAGCCAGCCGAAAGCGGCAGCGTGACAAAGTCTTTCAAGTTCAACAGCGATGTCACAATTTCTGCACTTGTTGCAGATGGCTATGATTTCCAAGGCTTTGAAAGCAATGCGGGCAGCTTTGGCGAAAACAAGAGTGGCAATGTGTTTGTTTACAGCTTTGAAGTTTCAGATGCTGACATAAGCTTTGAAGTTTTGGTGAAGGCTCAAACAAGAAAGTTCTTTGTGCAGTTTATGTATCAAACCGTGGAGCATGCACTGGATGAAACCAGCCCAAACAAATATGTTTTGAACGACAGCGTTGCAAAACTTGTTGGCGAAGCGGTTGTGGACTCACAGATTTCTGCAAGCACCATGATTGGACAGCAGACATTGGGCGAAATTGTTGCAGACGCAGCGCATCAGCTTTTTGGCTTTAAGTTTTTGAGAATGGACAGCCTGACAATCACTTCAGACAAAGACGAAAACAGCGAAAGCTATGCAAATGTGCTGAATGTATATTACAACAGAAACTCTTACACACTTTCACTCAATGCGTCACAACACACCACCAGCTTTGTTGCTTTGGATTTGAAAACCAACACTCCACTCACTTCAAATGAAGGCTCAGCCGAAGGAGTGAAGGAATATAGTGTTGTGTTTGGGCAACAAGTGCAAATTGTTGCCACAGTTGTTGCGGGCTATGGCTTTGTTGAGTGGTTGGACAGCACCTTCATCACACCTGACAGCACCGTTTCTGTTGAGGGCAGCCCAACAGAAGAAACAACAGCCACAGCAGAAGTTGTGATGCCACATCAAAATGTTTCCATTGGCGTGAATGTTCAGCCAGTGAAGATTAAGTTTGAAATTGATTATTATCTTGAAAACTTGGATGGCACATATTCGCTTGAAAAGGTTAATCCAGATGAAGAAGGCTTCACAGACACACTGATTGACACCACCACCATCAACTTTGAAAGCTTTGAAGGCTTCACTTTTGAAGACTTTGAAGTTTCCAACGATGGCATCATCATGGTGGACCCAAAAACTGTTGTGAAGGCATATTATAAGCGTAACATCATTGAAATGGACGTTGTGTTCACCGAAGGCGTTGAGAGTGTGTTGGCAACTTATGACTATCAGTTTGAAGAAAACACCAACTCGGTGCTTTTGAAAGAAGATGGGAAACTTTTGGTTAAATATGGCGGAAAGGTGACATTTGAACATCAACTTGTGAAGACCCCTGACGGCAACACAGGTTACAGCTGGCAAGGCTGGCTGGTGGACAATCAGTTGGACAGCGCTGCCACAAAGGTTGTCACTGCAAGAAATGCCAGCATAGGCGTGAAGGCAGTTGCAAAGCCAAACACATATTTCATCAGATATTATGAAAGCGAAGATGCAACAACCTTCTCAAAACAGCAAGAGGCACTTTACAATCAAAATGTCACACTGGAAAACAACACCTTCAGAAAAGCGGGATACACCTTCAAAAACTGGAAAAAATCTGACGGTCAAGTTGTGGCAAATGGCGCAACATTCCACTATAACTGGATTGGCAATTTGGACCTTTATGCAGTTTGGGAAAACAACACATACAGCATTGTTTATGATGCCAACGGCGGAAACGAGCAAGAAAAACTTGCTGGACACAGCCAAGTTGTTTATGACATCACAAAACAACAGCTGGAAGATGCAACAGGCAAATTTGTTAAGGCTGGACACTCGTTTATTGGGTGGTCGCTTGACAAAACCGCCACCGAAGTTTTGACGGCAGATTCACTTGCTGACATCACTTCCAAGGGCGCATATAAGGTTGGGGACAAGTTCTATGCCTTCAACCTCACCACCGAGGCAAACGGGGTTGCAACCTTGTTTGCGGTTTGGCAGGAAAATTCTTACACACTGGTTTACAACATCAACGATGCAGCTTCCTCAACCAATCCAGTGGAAGAAAATTATAAATATTCACAACAAGTGACAATCAAAAACAACATTTCTTTGGGCTTTGTTAAAACTGGTTATTCGTTTGTTGGTTGGAACACAGAAGCAGACGGCACAGGCACAGCTTATGCCAGCGGCGTTAAGGTTTCAAAATTGGCAGAAGAGGGAGTGTTTAACCTTCATGCACAATGGGTGGCAAACAAGTATACCATTCGCTTCAACAAAAACAGTGGCACGGGCTCGATGCAAGATGAAACAGCAACCTATGACACTCCACACAAACTTTCTTCCAACACCTTCACAAAACTTGCTTATGATTTCAAAGGCTGGGCACTTTGGGCAGACGGCAAAACTGTGGAAGAGGCAGAAAGCGTGGAAGACATCAAAAAGAGGGGCGCAGGTGTTTACAAAGTTGGAAGAGATTATTATGCCTTCAACTTGTCGGCACTTCCAAATGCAATCACTCAAGTTTTTGCAATTTGGCAGGCAACGCCTTACAACCTTTCATACATTCCAAATGGCGGAACAATTGCAGGCAATCCAACGCTGGAAGCGGACGGCACTTACAAAATCACATACACCATCGAATCCACCGACAAGCTTGTTTTGGCAACCAGAAAAGGTCACAACTTCATTTCTTGGAAGGTTTCTGTGGCTGACGGAAATTGGACGCCAAGTGAAGAGTTTGCTTCTCCACAAGACAAGTCGCTTTTGGGCATGTATGGAAATGTCAAACTTTCTGCACAGTGGCAGCCAATCACTTACGAACTGAAAATCAATTATGTTTCAAGTTCGTTGGATGAAACCACTGGCAAAAACAAAGTTTTGGCAGACAGCGTAACCATAAAAGTCAGATATGGAGAAACTTATTCTGTCACCTCTCCTGTTGTGATTGGTTACACAACCAAAAATTTGGTGATTGGCGGAGAGAAGTGGGAGTTTGAAAGCAATCAAGAAATTGATGTGATTTACACTCCAAATCCATACACTCTCAGCCTAAATCTCAACAACGAGGTGGGCACAGGTGCAACTTCCATTGAAGGCAATTACACCTCCATCACTGTGGATTATGACAGCAAATATTCTGACGCATATGTTGGCAGCAGTGACAACAAAGTTGGGCTTGTTAAACCAACAAGACAGGGCTATGCTTTCATGGGTTGGTATTTCTCAAAAACAACCATGAATGACACCACATTTGTGGACGAAAACGCTGTTGTCAAAATCACCGCCAACTGCACAATCTATGCAAAATGGGAAGCAGTTGACACAGACTTCACAATTCAATTCCATTTTGAGAATTTGGATGATGAAAACTATCAGCACAACGCTCTGCTTCATGGCGATGTTTCTGCAAAGGGCAAAACAGACACCATGGTGACGGAAAGCATGGTGAGAGCTGCCGTGTTGGCAGCCGATGGCAGTGCACTTGCACAGTTCATCGACGGCTTCCGTTTCAACAACATCAACTTTGCAAGCATCAACGCAGACGGACAAACCATTGTTAGAATCAACTATTCAAGAAGATATTTTGACCTCACACTCACAGCGGGCGAAGGCATCTTGCTTGAAATTGACAGGCTTAACAACTTCTATATCAGAAGCAGCGGCAAGGGCGTATATTCTGTCAGATATGAGGCAGAAGTTGCACTCAGGGCAGAGGTTGTCAACAACGGTTATGAAATTGGAGAATATTCCATTTCTCCTTCCAACATAACGCTTGAAAACAACTTGTTTGTTATGCCAAACGAGGCGGTGACAATCACTCTTTCAAGCAACGCAAAAACTTACACCATAACTTATTATGGCGAGGCAGACAACACCACGCCATACACACAAGAAAACCTTGTTTATGGACAGACAATCAATCTTATTGCAAACAGATTTGCCAAAGAGGGATATAAATTCCTTGGCTGGGGCACTGTTGCAAACAACGGCAAATATGATGTGGAATATGTTGACGGCGCAAGCTTCACAATGACTCACTATGTTGAAAATGTGCAGATGCACGCAGTTTGGACACCAAACAGCCACAACCTCACTTTTGTTGCAGACAAGGGTGTCAACACCAAGGCAATCAGCATCACTGTGGACGGAAAGCGTGTTTCCTTCCAAGACAGGTTGACGGTTTATTACAATCAAAGCGTGATGGTTTCTGTGGAAGAGGCAATCAAGCTTGGCTATGAGTTTGACAAATTTGTCATTGGCAGCACAGAAGTTGCCGGAATGATTTATCACACTCACACCATTTTGGGAGATGTGGTTTGGAAGATATCCACACGGGCGCTGCCAGCAAACTTCAAAGTTGTGTATATGAAAGAAACCTTCACAACGGGTGAATATAAAGAAGACGCCTCAAAACGAAGAATTGCTGTTGGCACAACCGACGCAGAAATCAACAAGCAATATTTGGAATCTTACAGCGAAGGCAGTTTGATTGAAAACATTGCAGGATATGTTTATTCCAACTTCAACGATGGCACAAACAATCCAACCATTCTTGTCAGATACACCACAGACGAAAGCCAATACACCACAATTTACATCTATTATTCCAGACAGCACTATGCATTGGATTTGGATTTAAACACCACTGGGCTTAAGAAGTTTGTGGCAGAAGGCATTGCCGGCGAAGGCAAGATGTCCGCGTTTGGCGGGGCTGGGTCTTATCGTGTTTACTTTGATTCGGCACTCAAGCTTTCCATCTCCACATTGGATGGATATCAGTTTGATGGACAGTTTGATGTCTATGCAACCATGACAGACACCAGCAACCCACTTTCAAACGGCGCAACCACCGTCAAGCTGCAAAGACAAGGCAACTCATATTTTGACGGAACAACAAAGGTGTTTGATTTAACTTTGGATGGCGAGGCATTTGTTTTGCGAACAATGCCAGCATATGATTTGAGATTTGTGCCAATTGTCACACCAAAATCATATCATGTCATCTATCACAAATATGAAAGCGCACAAGACCAGGAAGTCTTTGACGCAGGCGAAGTGGTTTACAAAGAAAACTTCATCGTGCTTAACATTTTGGATGCAAACCTTGGCTGGACAAGAGAAGGGTATTCCTTTGAAGGCTGGGCGCTTTCAAAGACAAGCGCTGACAACGGTGTTGTAACTTACAAATTTGCAGACGCAGGCAACTTGCAAGACATTGCATTCACATTCACAGAAGACTTGCACTTGTGGGCAGTTTGGAAGGCAGAAGAAGCAGACTTCAAGTTTAAATATTTCCTTCAAGATGTTGACGGCAACTTTGTGTGCGATGAAAACTTGACTTTTGTTGGCAAAGGCACACCGGGCGAAGATGTGACAATCAAAAGAATTGACGCAACGCTTGCGGGATATCAATTTGACGCAGCAAATCCAAACAACCTTCTTTCTGCAAAAATTCTTGCAAATGGAACACTGGAGCTTTGTGCATATTACAAGCGCACGGCATACAACCTTTCCATAACTTTTGACGAAGGCTTAAGTGGCATCATTGTGGACGGAGTGGCTTCCACTTCCAACACGGTGAATGTGATGGTGGTTTGGGGCAAAACAGTGCAAATCACCCTTGGGGCTTTCAATGCGGGATATTCGGCAGTGGAATTCTCGAGGTCGGACATCGAAGATGGCAGATTTGTGATGCCAATGCAAGATGCTTCCATCAAAATCACCTCTGTGCCTGCAACCTTCAACATAACTTTCAAGGATGATTTCAATCCGGCGGCAGAAGCTGTTCAAAGCTTTGCATACAAAGAAAGCAAAAAACTGACAAAGAACACCTTCACAAGGCAAGGCTATGACTTTGCAGGTTGGGTGCTGAGTGATGAAACTGGCGACAAAGAGTTTGCAGATGAAGCACTTTTGACATATCTGTTCACATCTGACATCACTTTGCGTGCTGTTTGGAAAGCAAGAGAAGACACCGTGTTTGCAGTTGATTATTATGTTTCAAACATTGACGGAAGCACCACCTTTGTTGGCACAGCCACACTGAAAGGCACCACAAACACTTTAATTTCTAAAGATGATGCGGATGCTGGCTTCCAGCAGATTCTTTCTGTTGAAAGAGCGGGCTTTGTGTTTGACAAGTTCACAGTTGAAGGCTTTGTGCTTGCAAATGGAACTGGCAAGGCGGAAGCGCTTTATAAACTTGCTTCCTTCAACGCATCTTTTGTGTTTGTGGAAGAGTTTGAAGGCTCGGGCGCAATCAAATCTGTTAAGGTGACTTACAACAAGAGTGGCGAAGCCAACAAGGAGGCAATCTTTGAAACTTCCGCCACAATCAACTTGGAATATTCCGCCTTTGCACAGGTTGAGTTTGAAATTAAAGAGGGTTACAGCCTCAGCAAAGTGACAATCAACGGCGCTGAAATTGAAGTGACCAATAACAAGTTTTCTTTCACAATGACAGCGGCAGACCTTGGCGTCACAATTCAAGCTGTTGCCAGAACTTTTGAAATTTCTTACAACAGAAATTTAATTGAATCTGACACCATCAAATCTTCACAAGAAGTTAAGTTTGGCAGACCTTACAACCTCACAAATGGCGGCTTCATCCAAACCGGCTGGACACTTTTGGGCTGGGCATCCAGCAAAGAGGCAGCTGCAACAGGCTTGCCAGAGTTTGTTGTTGGGCAGCCAATGACAGACCTTCCAATTTATGACAAGTTGGAAAACACCACTCTCTATGGCGTTTGGGTTGTCAACGATTACACCATCTTGTATGGCGCCAACGGCGCAAGTGGCACAATGCCAAGCACCAAAGGCGAATTTGGCAAGGCTGTCAAATTGAATGAAAATGCTTTTGTCAACGAGGGACAGCAGTTTGTTTCTTGGTCACTCAACTCACGAGATGACGCAGTGAAAGACATCACTTCCCTTGTTTCGGGCACGGATATCGATTCCATCACGGCATATCTCTCCGCTGCCAACGAAAGCGGACTGTTTAAGGTGGGCGCAGATTATTATGCCTTCAACCTGACAACAGAAAGAAACAAAGACATCAATGTGTATGCTCTTTGGAAAGAAAAAACCTTCAGCGTCACACTGTGTTTCGACACTGATGAGGCGCTGACGGAAAACCTTGGCACATTTAAATATTCCGACTCGGTTGTTCTTCCTTCCTTCAACTCTTTGGGTTGGACAGAAAAGACAGGCTGGGAATTCTCTGGCTGGACTTACACCAACAAAGACGGCCAGCTTGTGGAAATCCGTTGCGGAATGGATGAACAAACTGCCACACTTTATGACCTGCAACTTGAAGACGGACACAACCTTAAAGTTTATGTTCGTTGGAGTGCAGGCAACGCCAAACTCAGTGTGAAGATTATGCTGGAAACACTGCTTGGCGGCTATAAAGATTCGGAGGGCAACTTCTATATTGTTCCAAACGAAACAGGCAAAATCAAGTTTGAAATCAACAAAACCATCACAGCACAGCAAGTGTTTGGCATGTTCATTTCATCAAACACTGATGTGGCAAAAAATTGCGCTGGCTTTATGTTTGACGAAGTTGCCAGCAAAAACGAAAGCTTGACAGTTTCTGCAAACGGGCCAAACGAAATTTTGCTTTACTTCACGCGCAAAAGCTTCAACCTTCACATTTCAAAAACTGCCAAAGTGGCAGACATTGAAGTTTCCTCCAGCGTAAGCGGAAAACTGGAAGCTTCACTTGACAATGAAGGGCAGCTGATGTTCACATCGCGCTTTGGCGACACCTTAAGCCTTAGCATGCAGGTGGCAAGCGGATATAAAGACGGCTTCTTCACACTCAACACCAACAAGAGCGCGGCAGGAACAACCCTTTCGGGCAACAACCTTGTGTTGGCAGCTGGCGATGCTTATGTGGATGCGGATGCAGCACTTGGCAATTCAACTTACACCATTTGGGTTTATAGGCAAGACACAGAAATCTCTGGCTTCCTTGAGCCTCCATTCATCATCACTGGGCTGATTGGGGAAACAGAAACCGTGCTGAAAGAAGAAGACTTGCGCAGCTTGGCGGAAAGCGCCAGCTTTGCAGACCAGCTTGTAGGCTTCAACTTCCTGCTGCTGGAGTTTAAGAACAACGTTTCTTTCATTGCGGGCGATGGCTCCACAATTGCAATCTTGAAATATGTGCGCAACTATTATGCAGTGGACATCAAAACGGATGACAACCTTGGCATTGCCGGCATTGAAGGCGGCGGAACATTCTTCTTTGAATATGAAGTTTGTCTCAACATCAAAGTTGCTGCCGGCTACACTTTGGAGCGAAGCGGCGTAAGCATCACAACAGAAGGACAAAACATTGATTTTGCAATGAAGACAAAGCAAGATGCTGATGGAAACATCATATATGGCAGCGATGGCAGCCATAATGTTGAAATTGTGTTCAACATGCCAGCTGGCGATGTGCAAGTGACAATAAGCACCATTGCAAACACCAGCACAAAATACAGCGTGGTTTATATGTGGCAAGATGCCTCCACCTCACTCAATTATGTTGAATTTGACAGAGTGCAGTTGTATGGCACCACCAACAGCCAAATCACAGAGCAGATGATTGGCATCAAAGACGAATTTGACAATTTGATTGCGCAGGTGTTCACCGGCTTCACATATTCTCACAACTCTGTTGACAGCAACACAATCATCAAGGGCGACGGAACAACAGAAGTGTTTGTTTATTACACACGCAATGTTCACAAAGTCACCGTATACATCCGCGATGAAGGCATGCAAGGCATTGTGTCTGACAGCCTGAAGCTTTTGATTGGCGGAAATGTTCAACAGGCAGTTTCTGGCAACATCATCTGGAATGTATATTATGGTCAAGAGTTTGACGTCAAGTTTGACCTTGCAGCTGGCTTCAACTTCAAGGGCTTCAAGCTTGACAATTCGTCCGACTTTGTCACAGAAGGCGTGGACGGAACAACACTTCGCTGCACAATGGCAGAAAACGACATTGTTGTGGAAGCTTTCATGGAAGCAAGAACAAATGTCAAATACAAAGTGGAATATTATCAAGAAAGACTGGACGGCACTTGGGCGCTTGCACAAAGCAAGGTTTTGAGTGACGGCATCACAAACGAATATTATTCTCAGGAAAGACTGCTTAAAAAGTTTGTGGAAGATATGGAAAAATTGTTTGAAGAGGACAAAAAGTTTGATTACAATGCATTCATCACCGGCTTCTTGTTTGACCATTACAATGTGCTGATGTTTGGAAACGATGTAACTTCCTTCCCACAAATTGCCGGAAAGGACGAAGAAACTGTGTTCAGGTTCTATTATGTTCGCGACATGGTTGAAGTTGTCATTCAGCCATTTGACTTCAAGCACTTCTTGTCTGTGGACGGAGCGGGCTCTTACAAGTTTGGCTCCAAAGTCAAGCTTACGGCGCAGACAAGGCCGGGTTATCAAATTTCGGCATGGATTGTCAACGGCACAAGAATTGATGTGGAAGAGTTGGAAGACAAAACTTTGGAAATCACACTTGACAGCATGCTTCCATTCACCATTGGTGTGGAGGCAAGCGTTTCAACTTGCGGATATGTTGTTGAGCACTATCTTGAAGACATCAAAACCGGCTTTGGCGACGAATATGTTGAAACCGAACTGATTGAAGACGCAGAAAACGAAAGCGTGATTGACTTCATGAAGCACGCACAAGACTTCTTGGCAAAAACTCCGGGCTATGAATTTTCTCACACACAAAATCCAGAAGGACTTGACTTTGTTGTCAGTGGCGAAGAAATTACAGTGGTGAAGATTTATTATAAACTTGCTTGGACAACTTTTGCCATCAAGTTTGCGCCAGACGAAGGCATTCAAAGCGTGGACGTTGTTGCCACAATGCAAGACGATTTTGAAGCGCTTGGATTTGATGAAGAAACGGGCAGCTTTGTGTATAAAGCAAAATTCACCAACGAGCTTCACTTTGGTGTGGAACTGAAATATGGCTTCAAGTTTGACGGATGGCGCCTGAATGACAGCTTGGAATTGGAAGAAGGCTCGGCAGTCACCTCTGGCTGGACAATGCAAGTGCCAGCGCAGAGTTTTGTGCTTCAGCCAATTGCTTCCAACCGTGGCGCAATCATTGTGCTGTTGCCAAACAACGGCAAAGACGATGAAAGCATCATTCTGCCAGTGGATTTCAATAAAAACGCCACCTTGCCAATCAATCAATTCACAAATGGCAAGAGGGGCATCTTCCTTGGCTGGGCGCTTTCTGCTGACGGAGAGCTGTATTACTTTGACGGCGACACAATTTTTGTCAACCAAGACAGAATTGAGCTTTATGCAATTTGGTATGTTCCAAAACTCAATTTGTGGTGGCTGTGGCTTTTGATTGCACTTGTTGCAGCAGCACTGATTGCAACAGTGGTGGGCTTGATTGTTTCACGAAAGCGCAAGAGGTCTTACAAATATATGTCAAAGCAATAAGCATCACAAACAAAAAAGAGGATTTTTCCTCTTTTTTTGTGTTTTCAAGCTGTTTTCATTTTGCTTTTATTGGCAAATATAATAGAATATAAAAAGAAGGCAAAAATCAGCTTTCAAAATTTTTAAGGAGGATTTTTATGGAAAAAATCAATGTTGTTCAATATGGCTGTGGCAAGATGTCTGTTTACACCATGCGCTATGTCTTTGAAAAGGGCGCAAAAGTTGTTGGGGCATTTGACATAAACCCAGACATTATTGGCAAGGATATTGGCGAAATTATTGGAGGAAGCAAAAAATATAAGGTTGTGGTGCAAGATGCCAAAAACCTTGAAAACTTTTTGATGACAAACAGTGTGGACATTGTGATTGTCACCACCATGAGTTTGCTTTGTGATGTTTCTGACGCGCTGCTGATTTGCGCAAAGTGCGGCGTCAATGCCATAACCACTTGCGAAGAGGGATTTTTTCCACAAAACAGCAATCCAAAACTCTTCAAAAAAATCAACGATTTGGCAGAAGAAAACGAGTGCACCATTTGTGGCAGCGGTTATCAAGATGTGTTTTGGGGAAATCTCATCAGTGTGCTGGCTGGCGCAACTCACAAAATCACAAAAATCAAGGGTAAATCCAGTTATAATGTTGAAGATTATGGCATCGCGCTTGCAAAGGCGCATGGTGCTGGGCTTTCCACTGCCGAGTTTGACAAGCAGGTTGCTTCGGCAGACCGCATAAGCGATGCAGAAAGAAAAAAGCTGATTAACTCTGGAAAATATGTGCCAAGCTATATGTGGAATGTCAACGGCTGGCTTTGCAGCAAACTGGGCTTGACGGTGAAAAGTCAAACGCAAGAATGCGTGCCACAAATTGCAAACAAGGCAATCAAAAGCACCACACTTGGCATGACAATTCCAAAGGGTGCTTGCACAGGCATGAGCGCTGTTGTCACCACCACCACAAAGGAAGGCATTGTGCTTGAAAGCGAGTGCATTGGCAAGGTGTATGACAGCAATGATTTTGATTGCAACGATTGGACAATTGAAGGTGAGCCAAACACCCGTGTGGTGATTGAGCGTCCAGCAACTGTGGAACTCACCTGCGCCAGTGTTGTCAACAGAATTCCAGAGGTGCTTATGGCGCCAGCGGGATATTTCACCACCGAATATATGCCAGAAAACTTCTATAAGCAAGAAAGTCTGGAAAAATATCTCATCGATTTTGAAGCAGACGAGGACGATTGTGGCTGTCATCATCATTGCCATTGCCATGACGAAGAGGGCTCTTGCAACTGTGAAAACAAGAAAAACTAAGAAGCAAATGCTTCTTTTTTCTTTGTTTTTTTGGGGCAAAGTGTGATATAATAACAAAGAACAAAGGCGGAATAAAAACATATTTTTGGAGGGGTTATGAACAAAGGATTTCTTGTGACATTTGAAGGTGGAGAGGGTTGCGGCAAGACAACTCAAATCAAAAAACTTGCCAAACTTTTACAGCAGCGCAACATTGAATATATTGTGGCAAAAGAGCCGGGCGCAACAGAGCTGGGCGAAGAAATAAGAAACATCTTGCTTCACACAAATTTGGATTTGTCTGCAAAAACAGAGCTGCTGTTGTTTTGCGCCAGCCGAAGCAGACTGATTGAAAAAGTTGTGCTGCCAGCGTTGGAGACGGGCAAGGTTGTGATTTTGGACAGATATTATGATTCCACCACCGCTTATGAAGGCTATGCCGGAGAGGTGAAGCTGAAGGATGTGGAAACAATCTTGAAGTTCACCATTGGGCAGGGCGCGCAGCCAGACTTGACATATCTGTTTGATTTGGATTATGAAGCTGGCATCGAAAGAAAACTGACCGACCATCAACTTGAAAACTTAGACCGCTTTGAAACCAAGGGCAAGGGATATTTTGAAAAGGTGCGACATGGCTATTTGGAAATTGCCAAGAAAAACAAAAAGCGCATTGTGGTTGTGGATGCTTCCAAAAGCATTGAAGATGTTTATGAAGAAGTTGTGAAAGTTTTTGACGAACGCTATGCCAAAAAGCAAAACTCTTAAAAAGGGGTAAAAAAGGATAAAAGGACAAAAAAAACAGCAAAACTGCTGTTTTTTTGTTGCTCTAAAAATTTGTTTTGTGTTTTGCGCCAGATTTGAAGTGTCTTAGGCAAGCAAATATAAAATTGAAATTGCCAGCAAGCACTGGGCGATGTAATATAAAAAGTGATTGACAAACACCCAAACTTTCTCTTGTCTCGCGCCAAAATATTGCATTGAAAGCACCAAGTCGGACAAAAAGAAGCAAATCATGCCCGCAGCAAAAATCCAAAACATTGGACTGAAAATGGCAATGGCAACCGAAAACGCCATCATGAAGGTGAGGATGAAGCTGTAAGTCAGCACAATGGGAAGCATCTTGCCAAAGTTCATGCCCATCTTTTTGGAAGCAAACAAAATCACCAATGTCAACAAAACTGCCACTCCCACGCTGGCAAGAATGTTCCAGCCAAGGTGCAGCGATTGATTGCAAAACAATGCTGCGCTTGCAAAATAGAAGATATGTCCAACGGCAAAGCACGCCGTGCCTGCCACAAAATATTGATTGGATTGTTGCGGATACATCACCTTAAGGTCCAAAAGCACATCCCCCACAAGCCCCAGCACCAGTCCTGCCACAATCAGCAAGTTGACGCTGAAAGAGCCAACAGAAGAAGTGGCAAAAAGCCCGCACAGCACAAAGCAGATGGAGGAGATGCCCTTAAGCATAAGTGACCACACACCCATTTTTTTTGTGCGCACCACGCAAAATGTTGTGCAAAAAATCAAGCTGCAAATGGCAAGAGCCAAAGTTCCAATCATTTCAAACCTCCAAAAAGTTTATTTTTGTCATATTTATTCTTCAAAAAACTTAAGCACATCTTCATAAACCTCTTTGTTGTTGATTTCGTTCAAAAGCTCGTGTCGGGCGTCTGAATAAATTTTCAAGCGGGCGTTGATGTTGTTTTTCAAGAACTTCTTGAAAAGTTTTTCCACTTCTTTGCCGCCGCTGCTTAATGGGTCGGCTCCGCCCGCAATGAAGAAAATATTTTTGTTGTGCACCTTGTTGATGCCTCGGTTGACCTTTCGCATGTTTTTAATTAAGCTGTAATAAAAACTGAAGGGGAATGAGCCACCACAAAGCGGGTCGGCACAATATGCTGCAAAACTTTCTTCATTCCGAGAAAGCCAGTTGCCATTTTCAAACTTTTTTTCAAACGATTTTATGCAAAGCTTTTCTTCAATTCCGCCGCGCTTGTCTTTTTGCTTGAACGGCAACAAAACCGAAAGCGCAACGCTTCCGCTTTTGAATGCAAAGCTGTCGCCATTTGTTGTGCCACAGATGACGGCTTTTTCAATCAGCGGACAAACCTGAATCAACTTTTGCAAAATCATGGAGCCATAAGAATGCCCAAGCAAATAAATTGGCAAATTGAACTGCGTTTTTGCATAGTCCAAAATGCACTGCTGGTCTTTCACCGTTTCACTGAAGATATCCTTTTCTCCGCGGCCATAGTCGTCTTTTGACTGCATTGTTCTGCCGTGCCCGCGAGAATCGCTTGCCACAACCACAAAGCCGTGCTTGTTTAAAAACTTGGCAAAGCTTGCATACCTCAAAGCATGCTCTTGCATGCCGTGCACAATCACCACCACTGCTTTTGGATTTTCCACTTTGTCAAACACATAGGTGCAAAGCGGCAAGTTGTTGAAGCCCAAAATGTGAATGTTTTTTGGCTGATTTTCACTTTCTTTTGAAAGTTGTGCAACTTGTCTGCCCTTTTGAGATGTTTTGCGTGTTTTTGTCATTTTGTCTGTCGATTTTGCTGTTTTTTGTGCTGTTTTGTTTGCCATACACTCTCCTTTAAAGTTTTTTTATTGCCTTTTGCCAGCCTTCATATAAGGCTTTTCGTTCTCCTTCAGTCAAGCGTGGGTGAAAAACCTGATTGTTTTGCGTTAACTGCTTGATTTCGCTTCTCTTAAGTTGCCCGCAGGCAAGCAGTGCCACATAAATTGCGCCCATCACAGTGGCCTCGGCTTGGCTGCTTCGTTCCACATCTTTGCCCAGCATGTCACAGATGAACTGCAACAAAAAGTCATTTTTGCTGCCTCCGCCGTCCACGCTTATCTTTCCAATGCGTTGACCATTCTTTCGCATTTCGTCCACCAGCGCTTTGATGTTGAATGCAATGCTTTCAAGGCAGGCGCGCACAATGTGGTTTTTGTCTGTGTTGAAATTCATTCCCACAATGCAGGCGCGGGCATCGTCCTTCCAATATGGGGCGCCAAGCCCTGTGAAGGCAGGCACAAAATAAACCCCGTTGTTGCCGCTAAGGCGGCTTGCCATTTTGGAAGTTTCTGCCACATCGCCATACATTCCAAGTTCTTTCAGCCAGTTTATGGCACTGCATGCGCTGAAGATGCTGCCCTCAATGGCATATTCTGTCTTTCCGCCCAAGGTGCGCGCCACCGTCAGCAAAAGGTTTTCCAAAGGCTGCGCATTTTGCGGTGAAACATTTGTTAAAACAAAACCGCCAGTGCCAATGGTGACTTTGCTGGCGCCAACATCCATGGCACCCTGCCCAATCATGCTGGACTGCTGGTCGCCAATCATTGCCAAAATGGGCGCGTCCAAAAGCGCTTTGGCGTTGCCAAACTTGCCATCTGAAGGCAAAATTTTTGGCAGCGCTGCCAGTGGCACATCAAAAATTTTGAGAAGTTTGCTGTCCCAATCAAGGGTGTGCAAGTTCATAAGCATTGTTCGGCTGGCGTTGGTGGTGTCGGTGACATGATTGCCTGTCAGCCTAAAAGCCAAAAAGCTGTCAATGGTTCCAAAGCAGAGGTTGCCAGCCTTTGCCAGTGATTTTGCCGCTGGCACGTTGTCCAAAATCCATTTCATCTTGGACGCGCTGAAATATGGGTTGGCAATCAATCCCGTTGTTTTGTGAATTTGTTTTTTCACCTTTTGCGGAAGCGCTTTGATGAGGTTGGTTGTCCTTCGGCATTGCCACACAATGGCATTATAAATTGGCTTGCCAGTTTGCCTGTCCCACGCCACAATAGTTTCGCGCTGATTGGTTATGGCAATGCCCAAAAGTTCGCACTTTTGCACGCTGTTGTTTTTAAGAACCTCTTTGCAGACCAACAAAATTTTCTTAAAGATGTCTTCTGCATCTTGCTCCACCCAGCCGTCGTGAGGATAGTGCTGACGGATGGTTTTTTCTTGCTTGCCCACAATTTTGTGGCTGGCTGCGTCATAAAGCACAGCGCGCAAGCTGGTGGTTCCTTCATCCAAACCCAAAACAAATTTTCTCATAGGCTTTCTCCAAAAAATAATTTCAAGCCACACTCATATATTCATGATATCACAGCGCACTTGTTTTTGAAAGTGAAATGCAAAAGTTTTTGTTTTTTCTGCTTGTTTTGCATTTGTTTGACAAAAAGCATGTGCGAGGGCTAAAATGAAAGTGGAGGAAAAATGAAAGTTTTTGATTGTCTGATTGTGGGGGCTGGCGTGGTGGGCGCGTCCATCTTCAACAAGTTGTCCCGAATTGGAAAAAGTGCGCTTATGCTGGACAAGGCAAGCGATGTTGCCACGGGCGCAAGCAAAGCCAACAGCGGCTTGGTGCACGCGGGGTTTGACCCAATTCCAAACAGCCTTATGGCAAAACTGAATGTGCAAGGCAACCAGCTTTATCCCAAGCTGTGTGCCCGCCTTGGCGTGCCACTAAAAAAATGTGGTGCGCTGGTTGTGGGAGATAGTCCCGAAAAAATTGACAACCTTTTTGTGCGTGGAAAGCAAAACGGCGTGAAGGTGGAAAAGTGGAACAGGCAGCAAATTGAAAGCAAAATTCCAGAAATTGCCGACGGCATCAGTGTGGGCTTATTTGCAGAAAATGCATATGTTGTCAGCCCATATCTGTTTGCCATTGCCTTGACGGACGAGGGCATTTTAAACGGCGGGCAAGTGGCGTTGGAGGAAGACCTTGTCAGCGTGAAAAAGGTGGATGATGTTTTTGAGGTGAAGACAAGAAAAAACACCTTTTTTGCAAAAAACATAATCAACAGCGCCGGCGCAGGAGTTAATGAAGTTGCCAAAATTTTGGGCGCAGAGATTTTTCCGCTGCAGCTTAGGCGGGGAGAGTATTTTGTGTTTGATAAAGGCTGCGCTTTGGATGTGCCTTGCACAGTTTTTCCATTGCCAACGGCGCTGGGCAAAGGTGTGCTTGTCACACCAACGGTGGATGGAAACTTTTTGATTGGCCCAACAAGTGAGCTTTGCGATGGAGATGCCATCACCACAGCGCAAGGGCTTTCATCCATCAAAAGCAAAACCAATCTCATCATAAAAAATCTCAACTTCTGCCATGCCATCAGAGAGTTTTCGGGCGTCAGAGTTGTGTGCGGAGAGGATTTTGTCATTGAAAAATCTAAAGCGGTGGACGGGGTGATTACTTTGGCAGGCATCTGCTCGCCGGGGCTTTCGGCTGCGCCAGCAATTGCCGAATATGTCTTGCAGCTTTTGGGCTTTGAAAACAAAGAGAAGGACAATCTTAAACAAATTCAACCTTATGTGATGTTTAAGGACATGACAAAATTGCAGCAGCAACAATGTTTGAAAACCAACAAGGCATATGGACAGATTGTGTGCAAATGTGAAAAAATCACAAAAGGCGACGTGCTTTTTGCGCTCAATCGGCCACTTGAGGTTCATTCGGTGGACGCAGTCAAGCGTCGTACAAATGCTGGCATGGGCAGATGCCAAGGCGGCTTTTGCTTCACAAAAGTGGTTAGGGAAATTATGAAGGCGCGCAACATCCAATATGAAAAAGTTTTGAAAGAAAACCGCGGCAGCGAAGTGGCAGTTGGTGCTTTGCGGGAGGTGAAACATGACTGAAACAGATGTGATTGTGATTGGCGGCGGCCCTGCGGGCATGAGCGCTGCACTTTCCGCTTCGGAAAGTGGAAGCAAAGTGGTGCTGATTGAGCGCGACGAAGTGCTGGGCGGAATTTTAAATCAGTGCATACACAACGGCTTTGGACTGCATTATTTTAAGGAAGAGCTCACTGGCCCAGAGTTTGCGCATCGCTTTAGGGTTCTGGTGGAAAAGGATGACAACATAACTGTCTTAACCAGCACCTTGGTTGTCAAGCTTGAAGAGAGGTGCGTGCAAGTGATGGGCGCAAACGGCATGGAAAGCATCCGCGCAAAAGCTGTGATTTTGGCAATGGGCTGCCGAGAGCGCACTGCGGGCAACATCTCGCTTTGCGGCACGCGTCCGGCTGGACTTTTGACGGCGGGCACCGTGCAAAAGATGGTGAACATCGACGGCAAACTGGTGGGCAAAGACATTGTGATTTTGGGAAGCGGAGACATTGGACTGATTATGGCGCGCCGCCTGACGCTGGAAGGCGCAAAGGTGCATGCCGTTTTGGAAATCAACAGCACCAGCTCGGGGCTTAGACGAAACATCATGCAGTGCTTGGAAGATTTTGACATTCCGCTTTTGTATGGCACAACCATCTTTGAAGTTGTGGGCAAAGACAGAGTGGAAGGTGTTTGGTTTGGGCAGGTGGACGAAAAGTTTCAGCCCATTGAAAGCACAAGAAAGTTTCAAAAGTGTGACGCAGTGGTGCTTTCTGTGGGCTTAATTCCCGAAATGGAAATGGCAAATTTTGTTTCCACTTCACGCATCACAAGCGGCGCCATTGTCAACGAGTTTTATCAAACAGACCATGATTGGCTGTTTTCTTGCGGAAACATTTTGCACGTTCACGACCTTGTGGACAACGTGGCACTGGAGGCGGCTTTGGCAGGAAAGTTTGCAGCGCAATATGCCAAACAAAAACTTCCAACAAAAGGAAAACCTGTGAAAGTTGTGGCAGGAGAAGGGCTTTCATACGTGCTGCCAAGCCAAGTTTTTGAAGGCGGCGGGCAAGTGGAAGTGAAGTTTAGGCTGAAGGCAAAGGTTGTCAAAAAAAGCATTGTTGCCAAGTGCGGAGCAAACATCTTGGGCAAGCGCTTTCTTTTGGCTGGTGTGCCGGGCGAGATGATGAGCCTAAGTTTTGACAAAAGCGGTGCAACTGGCGAAATTGTTTTGGAAATTGTGTGAGGTGAAGATATGAAAAAAGAGATGATTTGCATCATGTGCCCAATGGGCTGCAATTTGTGTGTGCAAAAACAGGGGGAAGAGGTTGTTGTGACAGGCAACGGCTGCAACCGTGGCGCTGTGTTTGCAAAAGAAGAACTTTCTTGCCCAAAGCGCACAGTGACAACCTCGGTGAAGACAAAGTGTGGAGTGAAGTCTTGCAAAACCACCGCTCCAATTCCAAAAGCGCTGATTTTTGACTGCATGAGAGAAATTGAAAAACTGCAGCTTGAAAGCGTTGAATTTGGAGAGATAATCATCCAAAATGTGCTTAACACGGGCGCGGATGTGATTGTGACAGCCAACAATTAAAATTGTGCCAACAACAAAAAAAAGGAGAAAAAGATGTTTTTCAGCAAAGAAATGAAGAAGGCAGACAAAGAGGTTGCCGCCAAAAAGGAGATTTTGATTGACAGCCAAGGCGACGCTGTGATTGCCGTGAAGGCGCTGTCAAAAGACAGGATTTTTTCCAGTTACGATTTTGACAGCAATGAAAAGCTGAACGAAGAACTGTGCGACTATGTTTGGGAAAAGGCCAAATATGTGCCTGTCAAAAGCGATGTGAGAATTAAGTTGTATGTCAATCAGCCAGTAAGCCAAGACGAGGTGCGAAAGGCCTTCAAAAACAAATATAAGCAAGAGGGTGCCGAAATCAGAAGCGAAAGAAAGCGCAACTTGTGGTTTTGCTTTGCCATGGTGACGCTGGGGCTGTTTTCATTGGCTCTCTTGGTGCTGGCATATAAATATTTTGACAACGCCTATTTTGACACCATCATCGAAATTGTCACTTGGGTGTTTATGTGGGAGGCCATTGACGCCTTTTTCTTGCGAAGGACAGAAATAAGACGCAGATATGTCAACACGCTTAAGCTTTATATGGCACAGGTGGACGTGATTAAAATTAAAGAGAAAAAATCTGCAAAGGCATAGCGGCGCTTTGTTGCCACCAAGGCTTGACACAAAAAGAGGTTAAAAAATGAAAAACATAATTGAAATCAAAAATCTCAAAAAATATTTTAAGGATGTTGTGGCAGTGGATGACATCTCCTTTCAAGTGAGGGAAGGAGAACTGTTTGCTTTTTTGGGGCTTAATGGCGCGGGCAAAAGCACCACCATCAACATCATCTGCAATGCGCTTGCCAAGGATTCTGGCCAAGTGTTTGTGGACGGGCTTTCCATCGATGAAGATATGCAAAGCATCCAGCCCAAACTGGGTGTGGTTTTTCAGCATTCGGTGCTGGACGACAAACTGTCCGTTTTGGACAATTTGAAGTTTAGAGCAAACTTATATGACATGCCCAAAAGCCAGTTTCAGGAAAATTTAAAGTTTTTGGCAGAGAAGCTGGAGTTTGACGACATCTTAAAACGCCCACTAAACAAACTCAGCGGCGGGCAAAAGCGAAGGATTGACATTGCCAGAGCGCTGATTCACAACCCTCGCGTTTTGATTTTGGACGAGCCCACAACTGGTTTGGACCCTAAAACCAGAATTTTGGTTTGGCAGCTCATCACGCAGCTGCGAAAAGACAAAAGCATGACGGTGTTTTTGACAACGCATTACATGGAAGAAGCGGCGGAAGCGGATTATGTTGTCATCATTGACGGCGGCAAAATTGTTGCCAAGGACACTCCAAACAACCTTAAAAACCAGTTTGCTTATGACTTCATCAAAATATATCAGTTTGACAACAAGCTTTTGGACATTTTGAAAAAAAAGAAAATTGAGTTTAATCAGCAGAAAGAATTTATTGAAATTGAAATGAAAAACACACAAGAGGCCAAAAAGTTTTTGGTGGAAAATCAAGAAAGCATCTTTGACTTTGAGGTTGTGAAAGGTAAGATGGACAATGTGTTTTTAAATGTAACTGGAAAACACTTGAAGGAGTTTTAAGGATGAGAGGAGAATTTAAAAAGCTGAACAATTTGGTGGCAAGAAACATTAAGCTTTATTTTAAAGACAAGATGATGTTTTTTTGCTCGCTCATCACGCCAATCATTTTGATTGTGCTGTTTTTGGCATTTTTGGGAACAACTTACAAAACCAGCCTCATAAACTGCCTTCCAGAAGGCATTCAGCTGTCTGACAAAGTCATCAACGGCTTCACAGGCGGTTGGTTGTTTTCTTCCATTCTTGCAACTTCATGCATCACGGTTGCCTTTTGCTCCAACATGATTGTCATGGACAAAATCAACAAATCTGTTTTGGATTTTCAAATTGCGCCTGTCAAAAAAACCACTTTGCAAATAAGCTATGTCATCTCAAACTTTTTGACAACCTTTTTGATTTGCGGCATTGCCGTTGTGGTGGGCTTTGTATATCTTGGCATTGTGGGTTGGTTTTTAAGTTTTGTGGATGTGCTGTTGCTGCTTGTCAACATGGTGGTTTCCATTCTGTTTGGCACGCTGCTGTCTTCGGTTGTTTGGCTGTTTGTTTCCAGCCAAGGTGCACTCAGCGCAGTTTGCACAATGGTTTCGTCAATGTATGGCTTTCTTTGCGGGGCATACATGCCAATTGGCAGCATGGGAAGCGGAGTGAGAGCGGTTGTCAGCTTCTTTCCCGGAACTTATGGCACCGTGCTGTTTAGGCAAGTATACATGGGCGGCGTGTTGGAAGAAATTGCCAATGCTGGCGTGCCACCTCAGGTGCTTATGGAAATCAAGAAGGGCTTTGATGGCACTTTCATCTTTTTCAATCACGAGGTGCCAAGCTGGGCAATGTATGTGATTATGTGCAGCACAGTGGCGGCGCTGTTTGGCATTTTGGTGCTGTGCATCTTTTTGAAAAACAAAAAGAAAAAGCCATCAAAGCTTGTGCCAAACAAAAGTGAAGCAAATTGAAAAAAGCACTTGCAAAAACTTTGACAATAAAAAAAGACGCTTTGGGCAAAACCCGCCGCGTCTTGTTTTTTCTGTTTTGCTTTTTTTTGCATGTTACTGACTGCATCTTATTTTTCTTTGCACTGCGCTGCCCGCCGCGTCTTTGGAGTGATGCCCATTGTGCGCTTAGTTCTTTGCGTCTTATTTCTTTTGAAACTTGCCGTCTTTTTTGTGAACAACAAAGCTTAGGTCTTGTGTTTGTGAAAGTTCTTTCACGCGGTTCATCGCTTCGTCCTTTGTCACAAAAGAAGAAATTGTGCGCTTTGCGCCATCTTTTTTGATTGTCCAAAGCCTTGATTCTTTGTCATACACCACGCGATATATTGCCTTCTTCTGTTTTGGTGCGGTTTCCTTTTGCACCTCTTTTGCTTTGCTTTCTTGTGCAGGGGTTTTTGCAGATGTCTTGCTTTGAGAAGCTTTTGTCTGCTTTTTTGCTGCCGCTATGCTTTCTTCAGAGGTTTTGCTGGCAGTTGAAGCCTTTTTTGAAGTGTTTGCTGTCTTGGTTGCCGAAGTTGTTTTTTCTGCCTTAGCTGTCTGCTTTTTTGCAGGCGCTGGCTTTGACGCAGTGCTTACTCTTGCTGGTTTTGCCGCTTTTGCTGGCGTTTGCGCTGTTTGCTTTGCTTGCTTTTGCTGCTCAACCTCTGTTTCAACTTGCTTTTCTTGCTTTTTCTTTTTTCCCCATCCAAAAATTCCCATTTTGTGCCTCCTGTTTTTATAAAATCATTATATATCTTTTTGTCGAAATTTGCAATGCTTTTTCAAAAAGAATTTAACAAAAATTTCTGCAAAAAGCAACAAAACAATCGTTGCTGCCAAAGTTTGTTGTTTGCTTTTTTGTTTGGAGAAACTTTTGTGGGTGTGATATAATCATTTCATGAAAAACATAATTGAAATTTCAAATTTGCAAAAATCATATGGCGACACAAAGGCGGTGGACGGAATTTCTTTCAATGTGGAAGAAGGAAGTTTGTTTGCCTTTTTGGGGCTTAACGGCGCGGGCAAAAGCACCACCATCAACATCATCTGCTCGATATTAAAAAAAGACGGCGGAAAAGTTTTGGTGAATGGGTTGGATTTGGACACGCAATCAGACGAAATCAAAAGCTTGGTGGGCGTGGTTTTTCAAAACTCCACGCTGGACTGGGTTTTGACGGTGAAAGAAAACCTGACAATTCGGGCGGGCTTTTATGGGCTCAAGGGCAAAGAGTGGAAACAGCGCCTGCAAGAGTTGACCCAGCTTTTAAGCCTTGAGGACATCTTGAAAAAACCAATCAAAAACCTAAGCGGCGGGCAAAAGCGAAGAGTGGACATTGCAAGAGGGCTGATTAATCTGCCCAAAATTTTGATTTTGGATGAACCCACAACTGGCTTGGACCCACAAACCAGAATGAAAATTTGGCAGTTGATTGACGAACTTAGAATTTCGCGAAAGATGACGGTGTTTTTGACAACGCATTATATGGAAGAGGCCAACAAGGCCGACCGTGTGGTGATGATTGACAAGGGGCACATTGTGGCAAATGACACGCCGCACAATCTCAAAAACAAATATTCCAGCGATTACATCAAAGCCTATATGCCAAAAAATGAAAAGTTTGAAAAGCAGTTTGGAAAAGAATTTGGCAGCAAGTTGGAATATGTTGGGGAATATTATCGCATCAACATATCTTCCAGCAAAGAGGCAAGAGAGATTTTGGAAAAATACAAAACTCATCTCACCGATTTTGAAGTGCTGAAAGGTGACATGGACGATGTGTTTTTAAACATCACTGGCAAAAGGCTGCACGAAGAGGCGGAAGCTTAAACTTTGGAGGGAGAATGAAAAAAAACAACAACTGGGCGTTGACGCTTGGCTGCTTGGTTAGGCGAAACATTGGCATATATCTGAAGGACAAGATGATGGTGTTCTTTTCTGTTTTGACGCCTGTCATTGTGCTTTTGTTATACATTCTTTTCTTGGGAGATATGCAGGCAGACATGGTTATGGAAATGCTCAGGCAAGAAGAGTTTGCGGAAGTTTTGGCAGGCATTGATGAAGCAACCATCAACATGCTTGTGCGCGGCATCATCAACAACTGGATGATTGCCGGCGTGATGGGCGTTTCTTGCATCACGGTGGCTTTCAATGCCAACACCATGATGGTGCGTGACCGTGAAAGAGGCAACATCAACGATGTGCTTTCTGCGCCAGTCAAGCGCTGGGTTATGTATGCAAGTTACATCATCTCTTGCTTTGTCATCACCTTTTGCATCTGCTTTGCAATTTTGCTTATTTCCATCATATATCTTGCCTGCACGCATGGCTTGATGATGAATTTTGTGGACTTCTTGGCAATTTTGGGCAACATGCTGTTGTCCATCGTTTGCTCTTCTTTTGTGACGGTGTTGATTGTCAGCTTCATAAAGTCAGAAGGTGCGCTGACTGCCATCAACGGGCTTTTCAGTGCAGCAATCGGCTTTTTGATTGGCGCTTACATGCCTTTCAGCATGCTGCCAAATGCCATTCAATACATTGCTTGCTTCATTCCGGGCACCTATGGCGCAGGCATCTTCCGCAACATCTTCATGCAAGGGCCGCTTAGGATGCTGAGCGGGCTTTTGGATTCTTCAAATGTCAGCACCGAGCTTATTGAAACGCTGGTGAAGGATTATTCCATTGAAATGGACTTCTTTGGACACACAATTTCGGTGGGCTGGATGGTGTTTGCACTTGCTGCTTCCGTTGTGATTGCAGGCATCTTGCTTGTGATTTTCTATTCCAACAAAAAAACCAATTTCTTTCAACAGAAGACAAAGAAGTTAAGAAGGAAAAGAAAAAATTAAGCGAGGGCTTTTTGAGATGAACCATGTTCAAAAAAAATTAAAACACCTAAAAAAGTTTGGCTTTTTAAAGCAACAGCTGCATGAAATAAAGAAGATGTATGAAGGAAAGCCGTTTGATGCGTCCGACGCGGCATATTTGCGCCTGTTGGATGTTTCCAAAATGCTTTGTGAAAAATATCGTGAGGTTTGCCAACAAGAGCTGCTGTTGCGGAGAAAAAACAAAAAACTGAAACTTTCAATTTTCAAATTTTTGCGCTTCTATTTCAGAAAGTTGAGAGTTTTAAAGTTGCTCTTTCCCATTCATGGCTTCATTTTGTATGCCGAAAGCGGCATTTCTGCCGTGATTGGCTTGGTGGATTTGAAGGGCTATGGCTTCATCAATCAAAATGTTGTGTTTTCTCCAAACGCGTTGGTGAAGGTGAAAAAGGGTGTTGTTTTTGCCAGCAACATCACAGTTGGCGCCAAAGAAAAATTTGTTGACGGAAAAAAGGTGCTGCAGCAAATTGAAATTGAAGAAAACAGCTGGATTTGTGCTGGCGTCAAAATTTCTGGAGATGTCAAGCTTGGCAAAGCTTGCGTTGTGGGCGGCGGCGCTTTTGTGCAGACGGACATTGCTGGGCAGATGCTGGCAGTGGGGCGCCCTTGCAAAGAAATTAAAAAAATTGAAAAAACTGCCACAAGGCAGCCTGCACATTTGCAATTTTCTTTTCAGCAGAAAAACACCATCTTGCAGCACATCAAAATGCACAACTTTGGAAAAATTCCCAAAGCCTTTGAAACTGTGATTGAGGGCAAGGTGTTCAGCTCTATGGACGCAAGTTTGGGCTTTTTATATCGGCTGACAAAGTGGCTGTGTTTTGAATACAGCTGCCCACAAACCACACAGGCGCGCAAGCAAGAAATCTTGAATGTTCTGTTTGCGGGGCATGGCAAAAACTTGCAAGTGGAAGGTGGCTTTCAGCTGGATTTGCTTGGCACGGTTTTGCTGGGCGACAATGTCAAAATTGGAAAAAACGCATTGCTTGGCGGCAACATTGTTGTGGGCGACGGAGTTGAAATTGGCGACGATGTTTGCATGTTTGCCTCTGGCCACAGCTTGATTGCAAAAGAAAGAATGATGAAATTTTCTTTAAAGAGGGGTTTCTATGAAGAAACGCAATATGACTTCATTCAAGTTCAGCCAAACATCAAAATTGGCAACAACGTTGTGGTTGTCCCAAACAGCACCATAACAGAAAATGTTGAAGACAACGCACTTTTTGTGCGAGGAAAAACAATAAAAAACGCCTAAATTGTGGCGTTTTTTTAATTTACATTTGTTTTTGCTTTTGCGTTTTAATGCTTGCACTTCAACTTTTGAAATAAAATTTGCTTTGGATTAAACTTTTTCTTTAGTTTTGTTGTGCCTTAATCGCTTTTTAAGCAGCGCTTTCAGCACCATTGGCGCAAACATGGGGATGAGCCATCTTTTATATTTTGGCACTTCTTTGGCTTTTTTCAAACTGCTCATGTTGGCTTTCATACCTTCAAAAAGTTTTGCAATCACTTCTTTTTCTTGAAAGTTGGAAAAATAAATTCTGAAAAGCATCTCCACGCAAGAGAGGCAATAAAATGCGCGGACATATTTTTCCACCTGCGGAAAATGGGCTTTGCAAATTTGGATGTTTGTTTCATGCGATTTGAAAATGGAAAGCATTTTGTTTGGATTGAACTTGCTGCGCACTTCGCTGCCACGACGTTTGCGATATTGATATAACTTTGCCCGTGTGAAATTTGCGTTCTGGCAGTTTTTCATGTAAGAAAAGTTGAAGTCCAAATCTTCACCATAGGCAAGAGCGGGATTGAAAACATTTGGAAAGTTTTCCATCTGGCGAAGTTTTTCAACGCGATATAACTTGTTCCACACGCAAACATAAAAAGGGTTGTTGCTGTATAGGTGCGAAAGGATGTTTTCTGTACCAGAAAAGCTGAAAAACTTTTTGGCTTTTTTCTGCTTGATTTTGTCAAAAGCAAAATTTTCTTTCACCGCCCTAAAGCGGCACATTGAAACATCAAAGCCGTCAATGCCATCCAACAAAACATGCAAGATGTTTGGGCAAAGCATGTCGTCTGCATCAAAAAAGTAGGCAAACTCGCCTTGCGCATTTGCAATGCCGCTGTTTCTTGCCGCGCTTGGGCCCTGATTTTTTTGCGAAATCACATGAAAATTTTCTTTTTCAGCGCAAAAGTCTTGCAACTTTTTTAGGGTGTCGTCTGTGGAGCCATCGTCCACAAAAATCACCTCAAAGTTTTGATAGGTCTGATGCTGCAAACTTAAAAAGCAGTCGTCCAAAAATTTTGAGATGTTCCAGCACGGAATTATGATTGAAATCATGCCTTTTGTCATAACTTTTCTCCTTTTTTTTGTCTGTGTCTTAAAAGCGCTTTGAAATGATGTCGTGGGCAACGCAGGACAGCATTTTCAACTTGTCATCTGCATTTGCGTTGAAACTGAAAAGAATGTGAAAGGCGCCCTGAATTAAAAACACAATGCACATCTTTTTTTCGTTGGTGTTGATTTCTTTTTTATAAATTTCCAGCAGCTCTTTCTGTGCCTTTTCCACCAGATGCCCCCATCTGTTTGAAAAGATGATTTGAATGTTGTCATTTGCATTGAAGCTGTTGTAAATTCCGTGGATGAATTGCTGTGGATTTGTGATGAGTTTGTCAAAGTCTTCAAAACCAAAAATGCACTGATGAATGTTTTTGTTTTCAATTTCATCCGTAAGTTCATATATATCTTGAAAGTAGTTGTAAAAAGTGGTTTTGTTTATCATGGCAAGTTTGCAAAGCTCGTTCACCTTGATGTTCTCCAGCTCTTTTTGCCTTCTAAGCGAAATAAATGCGCTTTCAATGGCTGCCTTTGTTTTGACAACTCTTAAATCTGACATAACAAACGCCCTCCTTATTTTCAACTCTTTTGCCGGCTAAGTTGCTTTTTCAACTTAAATAATAAACAGTGGTTGCTTTTCCAACGGCAGTTTAATATTATATATTATATCAGACAAAACTTTTTTTAACAAACGAATGAGGAGGGAAACATGAGCTTTTTGAAATTGGAAAATGTTGAAAAGGAATATAAGGCCGAAAAATACTTTAAGGCGCTTTCAGATGTTTCGTTTCAGCTGGAAAACGGCGAGTTTGTTGTTATTTTGGGGCCAAGTGGCGCGGGCAAAACCACGCTGTTAAATTTGCTTGGGGGCATGGACGAGGCAACCAGCGGCCAAATTGTGCTGGACGGCAAAATCGTCTCTGGCTTAAACAAAAAACAGCTTACGCAATATCGCCGCACAGACATTGGCTTTGTCTTTCAGTTTTACAACCTCATGCCAAACCTGACGGCACTGGAAAATGTGGAGCTGGCAACAGAAATTTGCAAAAAGGCGCTTGTGCCAACCACAGTGTTGCAAGAGGTTGGGTTGGGCGACAAGCTTAAAAACTTTCCGTCGCAGTTAAGCGGCGGGGAACAGCAACGCGTCAGCATTGCGCGTGCCATTGCAAAAAATCCAAAACTGCTGCTTTGTGACGAGCCCACAGGCGCGTTGGACTATGAAACTGGCAAGGCAATTTTGCGGCTTTTGTATGACATATGTGTTTTCTGCGCTTTTGTGCGCGCTTGTAAAACAGAGAGGTGACGGGCTATATCTTTCGCGAAATTTATGTCATGAGCGCCATTGGTGCGGTGCTGGGTATGCCAATCGGCGTGGGCTTCATTCATTTTGTTTTCAATTTGGTGGATTTTGGCAGCCTAGCAGAGGTTAACTGGTGGACGTGGATTGTTGCACCAGTTGTGACAATGCTGTTCAGTTTTCTTTCCACAAGATTGCTGCAAAGAAAAATCACCAAAACGGATATTAACGCCTCCTTAAAAACCTTGGAATAACAACCTGCGCCATCCCATACACAAAAAAAAGACCATTTATAAAAAGGTCTTTTTTATTCCACTCTCCAAAAACTTTGTGCTTCTGCCGCAAAGCAGCAAACTCCTGACCATCGCTTGCATAGACGAACGCTTTAAAGTGAGGAGGGGCGAGAAAACGCTTGTGGGTTTGAGAATACACGACAAAATCGCAATAAAAAAATCGCGTCAGCATTTTTGTTATCAGCTGAGCGCGAAACTGGATTAAGAAAATTGGTGCGTCGCAAGGGATTCGAACCCCTGACCTTTCGTTCCGTAGCCCGTATTTAAAAATGTTGCAAAACACTCATTTGCACCAAACAATGCCATTTTGTGTTGTTTGAAAAAGTGTCTAAACCTCTTTATTTATGGGCAGTGTGGCGATTTGGCATAAACAAAAATCACAATATGACACTTGGCAACGTTGATAGTCAAAAACTATTCTTTTGCAAAAATTTTGCATTTTTCTTGCAAAAATTCGTCACAAACATATGGGGCACCCCGAAAGTGCTTGTCACTTTTGGGAAAAAGCCAAGCGGGTTTCACGCTTGGGCAAAGAAAGAGGATAGAGGCAAAATCGTTCCACCACCTCTTTGGGTGTGAGGCGGCCACATAGCTGTAAACTAGGGCTATGTAGCAATCGCAAATACGATTTTGAGTCTATCCTTATCCTGCTTGCTGTAAAAAATCCTATTTTTCAATTTCATGATTATCATTGATCATTGAATTGCGTTTATATATTGGATGTTTTTTCCAATGCTCCACAAGTTGTTCTCTTTCTTTGTTTTGTTGATTTGTGACACTTTGCAATTGTGACCATTCTTCAATATTTAACTGCATATCTGGTGTCACTTCTCCATATTTATCAACTGAATCTTTATGGTCAGTGTAGTATTCATATCTTCGCAACCTTAACCAATTTTCTTTGTGTGCTGGATCTGCTGGCTCAATTGGATCTCTCAAATATCCAATAGGTTCAAAAGCGTGTTCAAAAGACCGTTCCATGTATCTTTCTCTCCACATATCAGCATTCTTCTCTATGCCTTCTTCTATGACCTCTCTATTCATGCCGATTGCAGACAAAGTTTTAACAACTCCGCCTCTAAACATTTTGTCAACATCTGGACTGAAAAGCAATGAAAACTCATCAAAGCCTTCTGGCATTAACCAATGTTCGCCACCTTTCCTTATCCAATCAATTTGCCATCTTACAATTTCAAGTTCATAATTATGGCGTAAATCTGCAAATACTTTAGAAGAGTCCATAAACGCTTTAATTTTAGATGCTGAGATGTAAATCTTTTTCTCAAGCAAATTTTGGTGCAACAACTTGCTCATCCAGTCATGTTCTCTTAAATGACAAGGCAAGTTGTCTTTCTCAATTTCCTTTGGTCTATTAAAACAACAACTCCACCAAGTGCCATCCTTAGGGAAGAATTCCAAAATCTCTTGATTTAAAATGTCATCAACCTTATCGTCTGCAACAACATTTGGCAATTCAACTTGCTTTTCTTCCGTTGCAGTTGATGTTTGTTTTTTCTTTCTAAATAAATCTAAAAATCCCACGTTATCTCCTTATTTACTTCCTATATTTTATCATGCTTGAAAGTCGTTTGCAATACCTTTTAAAAAAAATTTACAAAAACTTTGCAATACCAACACCAAACGATGCAATACAAAACTACCCAAAATCAAACAACATTAACTGCATTTTTTGCATTTTTTCGCCACGGATTCGTCACAAATTCGTCACGAAGGCAAATTTTTCAGAGAGATTGCCTTATTTTTGTTCTTTTAAAACTGTCAAAACTCAAACTCATTAAGCAAAGATTTTAACAAATCAAAATTTCTATTCGCCATATATTTAGGCACATTTAGGGATTTTTGCAAATAAAAAATAGCCCAAAAGGGCTATCTGGTGCGTCGCAAGGGATTCGAACCCCTGACCTTTCGTTCCGTAGACGAACGCTCTATCCAGCTGAGCTAGCGACGCATAATATTGAAATGACAGATTTTAAAGATGTGCTCTATTTTTAAGAAGAGCGTTCACGCTCTACAACAAGGAGAAGAAGAGCGAAACTTGCTTGCAATGTTTTGCGAAGATTCGACGCAGTTGCAACAAATTGAAAATTTGTTATCCAGCTTTAGCTTTCGACGCATAATATTGAAATGGCAGGTTTTAAAGATGTGCTCTAATTTTAAGTAAATTGAAAATTTGTTATCCAGCTTTAGCTTTGGGGCGCATAAAATTGCAAAGGCAAATTTTAACCTGCCTTTGCATTATATCAAACTTTTTAAGAAAAGTAAATAATTTTGCGGCAAAAACTTATTTTTTTTATTGTTGAACGTCACTTTCTTCAAAATATTGCTTGATTGTGTGCGCAAGTGCCTCATGAATTCCTTTCACAAGGCAAAGTTCTTCAATGCTGGCGCTTTTCACACCCTCTGTTGTTCCAAAGGCTTTGAGAAGCGCGTCAATCTTCACTTTTCCAAGCCCACTGATGTTTTCAAGTTGGCTGAAAGTTTGGGTGGCGGTGCGAAGTTGACGATGAAAAGTTATGGCAAAACGGTGGGCTTCGTCACGCAAGCGCTGCAAAAGTTTGAGCTCGGCACTGCCATATTTTAAAATGACTGGAGTGGTGTTGCCAGCAACAAACACCTCTTCAATTCTTTTGGCAAGGGAAATCATTTCAATGTTGTTTTCAAGGTTGAAATTTTTCAAAATTTCAAAGCAAGAGGAGAGCTGACCTTTTCCGCCGTCAATCACAAGAAGGTCGGGCTTGTCAGAAAAACTTTCGCCATTTTTGTCCACAAGACGGGTCAGCCTTCGGGTGATGGCCTCTTTTAAACTTTCAAAATCGTTGTTGCCAACAACTGTTTTGATTTTAAATTTGCGATACATCTTTTTTGCGGGCTTGCCGTCCACAAACACCACCATGGATGCCACCTTGTTGGTGCCGCTGATGTGCGAGATGTCATAGCACTCCATGCGTCTTGGCAAAGCGCTTAACTGCAGTTTTTCTTGCAGTTGCCTCAGTGCGCCCATGCTTTGATTGTATTGCAGCTTTTCTTTTTCAAGATGTTTGTTTAGATGCTCTTCGGCGTTTTCCTTTGCCATGTTAAGCAAAGTGAGGTTTGCACCATGTGGGCTGGAAATCACCTTAACATTTTTGCCCAAAAAGTCTTTAAGCAGCAGCTCGTCAATTTTGTGGCTGACAATAATTTCGTTGGGCACAAGGGTGTTGGCATAATATTGCGCCACAAAGTTGAAAAGGGTTTCTGCCTCTTCCAACTCGGCATCGCTCTGAACAAAATTTGCCACGCCCAAAATTTTTCCGCCGCGCACCACCAGCACGGTCACCACGCCAGAAAGTCCGTCGGTGTGGAACGCAAACACATCCTTGTTGACATCTTTTGGAAGGTTTGCCACCACGCGCTGCTTAAGTTTGCTGACAATTTTCAGCGATTCTCTCAGCTGAATGGCGCGCTCGAAATTTTGAAGCTGGCTTGCCTCTTCCATCTTCTTTTGCAAAATGCTTTCAATTTCCTCATCGTTGCCGTTTAAAAAGCGTATGACTTTTTTAAGCTCTTCATCATATTCTTCTTTGGTTGCTTTGCCCGTGCATGGCGCCAAGCAAAGACCCATAGAAAAGTTTAAGCACTCCCTTTTTGCAGGGCGAGAAGGGTTCAGCTTTGCATTGCAAGTGCGCACCTTAAAGGCAAAGTTTATGGTGCTGATGATGCTGCGAGGGTCAATGCCTGCAAAGTATGGGCCAAAATATTTTGCCCCGTCATTTTTTTTCACCTTGCGCACAATCTCCAGTTTTGGAAAGGGCTCTTTCATGTCAATTTTGATGTAAGGGAAAGCCTTTCCATCCTTCAGCAGAATGTTGTAAAAAGGCTGATGCTTGTGAATGAGGTTACTTTCCAGAGCCAGCGCGTCCAACTCGGAAGTTGCAATGAAATAGTCAAAATCGTCCACATTGTTCACCATTGCTTGCACCTTAACAGGCTTTGGCGAAGAGCGAAAATATTGGCTGACGCGGTTCTTCAGATTTTTTGCTTTTCCAATATAAATAATCTCGCCGCTTGCATCGCGCATGACATACACCCCGGGGCGAGTGGTGAGAGTTTTCAGTTTTTCCTTAATGCGATTGTTCATGACATAATTATAGCCCCAAACGCAAAATAATTCAACCAAAAGACAACAATTTCTTTTGAAGGGGAACGCAGGTTGGCAATATTGGGTGATGAATAATTAATAATTATTGGGTGCTGCAGCCAATTTTTATATGCGTCAGTGCGTCGTTAAGAGTGAAGTGCAGCCAAATGAAAAATCTCGCTGGCAAGCACACTTGTCGGCGCCTGCGCTTTAATTTGGCAAATCAAGTATTGTGAAACCTTATATATCGACAAAAACAGACAAAACTTGAATTATTTTTCCAAAAATGTTGCAAAATGTAAATTAATTTGGTAAAATGAGAAAAAATAAAGTGTATGCACTTTATGCAATTTTAAGGAGGATAGGGCTTTGTCATCTTCAATGCTTTTGGGTGTGTTTGATTGGATTGCAGAATTTTTTCAGGCGATGATTGACTTCATTCCAAAGCTTATGTATTTGCTTTATGCATCTTTGGCGTGTGTGTTGGACATTTTGCAGCTGTTCTTCCGTAAGCTTGCAGGTTTGGACCATTATTTCATCAATGGTGAGCCCGTTACTGGCGATTTGGTTACAAACTTCATTGCGGGCATCTTTGGCATCAACTTCAGCGGCAATGACACAATTGATTATTCTCCTCTTGCCACAGTGTTTTGGGCGTTTGTGATTTTTGGCGTGGTTGTGTGCTTCACCTGCACCGTGATTGCCATTGTCAAAAGCCATTATAATTACAACGAAAAAGCCGCAAAGGGTCCAATGCAATATGTTTACACCGCAATCAAATCTCTCATCAACATGGTGGCTGTGCCACTGATTGTAACCATTGGACTTTTCCTTTCTCAAGCTGTTTTGACGGCTGTGGATTCCATCACCAGCACCAGCAGCAGCGACATTGACAACATCTTTGGTCAAACCTCGGCAGATGGTGAAGGAGACCAAGCCATGACAAGCGTTGCCAGCACTTTGCTTTATTCTGTTGAAACCGCAAGAGGTGACAAAACTTACATATTTTATGACGTGTTTGGCTTTGGCTGCGAAATTGTCTATGGTAAAAAATATCCAGACGATTCAGCCGTGGCAATAAATGGTCAAAAAGTTGGGCTTACTGCCTCCACCAATCAAACCTTTTCGGGCGCATTGTTTAAGGTTGCAGCATTCAACGGCAACCGTGCCAGAAGAGGAGAAATTGGCGTAAAGCAAAACAACATCTCCGGCACAGACGACACAAAAGCATTGTTCTATCAAGCCACAACGCAAGACGAGCTTGCCAACATGATTGACACTGCCTTTGCCTGCAGTTTGCACCTTCAAAAGCCAATGCAGTTGGGTTATGCCAAAACAGGCGCAAAACAGTGGACAAGCACAAAATATTTCACGGCGTTTCTGTCACAAAAAATCAACGCCTTTTCAAAGTTCAACATTGGGGCAGTGTGGTATTATTATGACCTGTGGAACTTCAACTTCATTGTTGGCTTTGGCGCAATTGTTGTGTGCTTAACCATTTTCTTGAATATCATCATGTCGCTTATGGCGCGCATCTTTATGTGCGTGGGGCTGTTTTTGGTGGCGCCACCTCTGTTTGGTTTGGAGCCGCTGGATGACGGCAAGGCAAAAAAAGGCTGGGTGGATAACTTTGTCAAGCAAGCGCTCATTGCATATGGCGCAGTGCTGGGCATGAACATCATGTTCTTGATTTTGCCATTCATATACAAAATTCAATTTTTTAACATTGCGGTTGCGGACTATCTTGCTCAAACCATTGTAATCATTGTGGGCTTAATCACAATCAAGGCACTCATGAAAACCTTCAGCGGTTTGGTTGGTTCCGAAGATGCCAACTCTGCTGGTGAAGGAATTAAGGGTGACACACTCAAAACGCTCAACAAAGCTGGCTCCATGACAATTGGCGCGGCAAAAATGCCATTCACATTTGGAAAGGGCGTGGCGAAGGGCGCCTTGGCAATCAAAAACAAAGGTCAAGCAATGGTGCAAACCCATAAAGCCAAAGTGGAAGCAAAAGAGGCTAAACGTTATGGCAAAATTGCTGAGAAGGCCAGAAAGAAAGCTGACAATATGAATAAGGCTGACAAGGTGGACAAGTTCTTGACGGGCAAATCAAGTATGGCGCTTAAAAACGGAGAAGATAGAAAAACTCAAAGAAATGAGTTTATTGATGATGCTTTGGCTGCTGGAATGGATAAAAAACAAGCAAAAACAGCTTGGAAACAGTATGAAGAGCAAAAAACACTTGACTTAGTGAAGGGGCAAAGTCTGGATTTAATTGGTGGAGAGAGCTTTGCTGCTTCAGTGGATAGACGAACTAGAAAAATGCATTACATGGCTGGAGGTGCAGGCCTTGGCATGACTGAAAAGCAAGCTGAAAAAGCTATTAAATTGCAAACAAAGGAGGCGGCAAGGCAAAAAGCAACTGGAGCAAGCAGTTTTGATTCAGGAAGTTTGAAAGAAGCCTATGGTTATAGTGGCGTAGATAAGAATTATAAAAAACAAACTGATAATGGCACAAAAGGAATTAATAAATCCAAAATGCAAACACAATATAAAATTGCTTCGGTGCATGGCAGCACGGCCAATGCACATGCAGACTTGGCTGAGAGATATGCAAAATCTGGTGCAGAGCACAATCAGAGATATAAACAGTATAAGGGAGAAGCAATCAGTGGAGTTTTTGCTCCAGCGAATTTCGTTGCAGCCCCAGTTGCAAGCGAATTGAAACCAAAGAAAGACAAACAAGACACAACCAACGATTTGCTTTCACAAGTTGTAAAAAACACCAAGAAATAAAAAAAGGACTGGAATTTTCCAGTCTTTTTTTGTTTTGTCAAGTTATGTTGAGCAACTGACGCGCTGGCTCTCATAATGTAATGTTGAGCGAAACGAAGTGAAGTAGAAACATCTCGAGACGCATTGTTGGGATGATGTGGCTTCATCAGCGGTCTTTTTCTTTGGATGGCTTTGGGGTGGTGTTCTTGACAATTTGGGCAAGCAGTTTGTTTGTTTTGTCAAGTGGGTCTTTCTTTCCAACAAACGCTTCCAAAATTGTGTTGTAAAACACGCTGGAAGTGATTTTGTCAAAAAAGTATTTAACAGGCACTGCCAGCGCTGAGCCCATTTGCTTCACCGTGCCAACAACAGGGCGGTGTTGGGCTTGCATAAGTTGCTCTTCGCGCTGTTTTCTTTGGCGCTTTTGTTTTTCTTTTTCTTTTTCTTCAAGAAGCTCTTCTTCTGTTTTTTCTTTCACTTGTTCAAGCACTTGTGCTTGCTGTGGCAATTTAAGCTCTTCCTCTTCTTTCACCTCTTGTGGCAGCACTTCTTCCACTGGCGTTTCCACAATTTTCTCTTCCATGGCTTCCTCCTTTTTGATAACAAAAAAACTGCACAATCATGCAGTGTTGTGGTGGTGATAGGTGGGCTCGAACCACCGACCTTATGGGTATGAACCATACGCTCTAACCAGCTGAGCTACATCACCATGCGATTTATATAATAGCACACAAAACTTTAAAAGTCAACGAAATCATAAAAAATCTGAGAAATTTTCTTGCCAAAACTTTGCAGGTTGCAAAATGTTTTTGGGGCGGTTGTGACTGCGGAAGATTTTGAAAGCTAAAGCGCAGGACAAAGTTGTGAAACAATTTGCGACATTTTTGCAGAATTTCTTTCTGCTTTTTTGTTGCGTTTTTGTTGAAAAAACATTATACTTAAATTTAAGAGGTGAAAAAACATGATTGAAGAACAAATCAAAAAAGCCAACATTGAGGCGATGAAAAACAAAGACACCGTGGCACGCGCGTTTTACAGCGTGTTGATGAACAAAATTTTGCTGGAGAAAATTGCAAAGGGGCAAAGAGAAAACATGCTTGCTGACGCCGAGGTTTCCAACATCATCCAAAAGGTGATTAAAGAACTTAATGACGAGAAAGAAAATTATGAAAAGGTTGGCAATGCTGTGGAAGTGGCAACGCTTGAGCGTCAGCTTGAGATTGCAAGTTCCTATCTCCCAAAGATGCTGGATGCTGACGAAATTAAAAGCATCATTCTTTCGTTGGAAGACAAAACTGTGCCAACAGTTATGAAACACTTTAAGGCAAACTTCAACGGACAAGTGGACATGAGGCTTGTTCAAGAAGTTTTGAAAAGTTTGTGATGAAAATTTTTGCAATAAGCGATTTGCACCTGTCTGTCAACAATCCAAAGCCAATGGACATTTTTGGCCCAACATGGGAGGGCTATGTTGACAAAATTTTTGCCGATTGGCAAGAGAAAGTTTTGGATGACGACCTTGTGCTGATGGCTGGAGATTTCTCTTGGGCGATGAAGCTGGAGGAAACGGCGGCCGATTTTGAAATGCTGAAGGCTTTGCCGGGCAAGAAGGTGCTCATTCGCGGCAATCATGACTTTTGGTGGAAAAGCATCTCGGCTGTGAGAGAAGCTTTGCCAGCAAACTTTTTTGCCATTCAAAATGACGCCATGAAGTTTGGCGACGTGATTGTTTGCGGCACGCGGCTTTGGAACTTGCCAGATGCAAACAAACCGCTTTCCAGCGAAAGTGAGAAGATTTATAAGCGGGAATTGATTAGACTGGAGTTAACCCTTTCTCAGGCAAAGGCTCTGCAGACAAATGGCGAAAAAGTTGTTTGTATGCTGCACTATCCGCCTTACACCTTTAAGGAAGAAGACAACGAGGTGACGCAGCTTTTGGAAAGCTATGGCGTGAGCAGCGTTGTGTATGGGCATTTGCACGCATATCGCAAGCAAAGCCTTGTTTTAAACAAAAACGGAATTGACTATTTTTTAACTTCGTGCGACCTTGTGGGAAACAAACTTGTTGAGATTAAATAAAAAGCGGCAAGGTGGCTGAAAATTTATTGACTTTTGTGGCAATAATGTTGTAAACTTAGAAAGTAAATTTCAAACATCACGAAAACACTTGGAGAAGATATGAAAAAATTCACTAAAATTTTATGTTGCGTGGCCATGCTTGGCTTTTTTGCCACTTGCGCACTGACAGGCTGTGCAACTGTTGGAAACATCAAAAACACAAGTCAAGAGTTGATTTATAATGGAAATTCTGCCGTTATGGTGGAGGGATATCTCTATTATGGCAACGCCTTTGCTGACACTTCATCGTTCAACAACATGACGGATTATAAAAACAACGCCAAGCTTTCTTATCTTGCAAGGCTCAACACCAACGAGGCGCTTTCTGCCAAGACGGTTGACCACTCTCCAAAAGGCGTTGAAATGGTGACAAAGGATGTGAACGCACATTCCAGAGATTTTATGTTTGTGCTGGGGCAATATATCTATTATGTAACTCCAAACACTCAAAAAGCCACCAATTCTGAAGGCACCGCTTCGCATTATTTCAATTACAGCACGCTGTATCGCAGCAAGCTGAATGGCAACTCCAAGAAAAAACTTTACACCACCAACGGCGAGGTTTCAAACATTGAAGTCCTTAAAACCGACGGCACATATTATGTTGTTATGTTGGCAGGGGAAAACCTCATCAAAATCAACCTTTCAAACAACAAGTCTGAAGTGATTGCTGAAGGCGTGAAAAGCGTGGCGCTGCCAAAAACTTATGAGAAAAACAAGTTTGGCAGCACTTTGGATTGGAACGGCGTGATTTATTACACCACAGAAGAGAAAAACGAAAGTGGCTCGGGCAGAACGGGCAGCGTTGTCAACTGCATTCAACTTTCTGGCGGCGAAAGCAAAGAGATTTACAGCCAAGGCACAACAGTGGAATTCATTGGAAGAGAGAAGGATGTAATTTTCTTCACAGAAAAGAAAGGCAGTCTTGAAACAGAAACATACATGAGAGATTGCAGCCAAGACATCGAAGAAATTTCCACAAACAGACAGTTGTTCATCTCCAGTTCGGCAACTGCAATCACAGACATTCGTCTGGTTTGTTCGTCGGCAAGAGATTTGGGCTTTGTTTATATGGTTGGCTCCAACATGGGCTTCAGAAGAACAAACGGCAGCAAAGGAACAATCATTTTCAAAAACGGCACCGATGCGGTTTCAACCTTCAACGTTTTGCTTGTCAGCGGAAGAACGGCATACCTTTCAACCGAAACAGCTGTGTTCAGTGCAGACCTCTCTGCGGTGTTTGCTGGAACTTCCACATCTGTTCAGCTTCAGAAAATTGTGGAGATGACAGCTGTGCAAAGTGGAAAGTTGTATGCTTTTGACGGCGATTACATCTATTATTATGCAAAGCTGGAAGAAGTGGAAAAAGAAAAGGATGAAGACGGAAACGAGATTGAGCCAGAGCCAGATGACAACTATTATCTTTACAGGGCCAAGATTGGCGGCGTGGATAAATATGACTTGCTTGGCTTGACGCAAATTGAATCCAGAAGAAGTTGAAAATTCAACTTCTTTTTTTTGTCGCGACGCTTTTCTTTCAATTTCAAGGAAATTGGATTTAATCTTTTAAATATCTTTTTAAAACTTAGCTTTTCCACAACTTTCCGTCACAAAATGGCACATCTGAGCATTTTCGACAGTTTTCCAGCAAACGCGACATTTTCACCAATTTTTCTGTTTTCTGCTTTTCTTAATGCTGTGCTATTCTGTGAATGTTTTGCAAGGCAAACAAAAGGAGAAGAATTTTATGGAAAAGATTAAAGAAAACAATTTGCCAAAAATTTTTGTGGCAGACATTGCAGAAGATAACAACGTGATTGAATATTTCAAGGGCAGCGACAAATTTGATTTTGTGGGTGCAAGCTTTGACGGGCAAAAAGTTGTGGAAGAAGTGCTTGCCAAAAAGCCAGATGTGCTGGTGATGGAAGTTATGCTTTCCAATTTGGATGGCTTTGCAGTGCTGGACAAGCTGAGAGTTTTGAAGGACGAAATGCCAAAGGTGTTTTTTGTTTCCAACCTCTCTCACAGCGGCTTTGTGACAAAAGCAATTCAGTCGGGCGCAAGTTATTTCATGGTGAAGCCAGTTTCCCCAGAAAACTTGGAAAGCAGAATTGAAGAGGTGCTCAACAACGGAAAATCCTCTTCTGCCAATAAGCAATTGGATGAAAAGATTTCCAACATCTTCATCAGCATTGGCATCCCTGCGCACATCAAGGGCTATCAATTTTTGCGCGAAGCCGTGAAGCTGGCAGTGGAAGAGCCAGAAATCATTGGTTCCATCACCAAAAAGCTTTATCCAACCATTGCAGAAAGGTTTGAAACCAGCTCCAGCAAGGTGGAGAGAGGCATGCGTCACGCCATTGAAGTTGCTTGGAACAGAGGAAAGATTGAAAATATTAACAATATTTTTGGTTTAAAGATATATAATAGAAATGAGAAGCCAACAAATGGTGAACTGATTGCCTTAATTGCAGACAAGATGATTATGGATGGCTGAAAAATTTGCAGAATATCAGCAATTTTTCAAAAAAAACTGCCACTTTTGCCAAATTTTTTGAAAATTTTTGTGTTTTACTATTGAATTAAGGTTTTTGTTGTGCTATAATATTCTCAGTTTAGGAGGTATTTTTATGTCAAGAACCTTTTCAAAAGTCTTGGTTATTTGCGCAATGGTTGTTGTTTTGCCACTTATGATTGTTGGAACAGCCTTTGCTGCTTTTTACTCAATTGACGATGTTGTCAACGTTGCAACAGTTTTTGTGGATGGGCTTAAGTCGCCATCTGAAGATGTGTATGCAAGAGTTTTATATGAGGACACAAGAAGTGAAACTCTTGAAATTAAAGAGGGACACACAAAGGTTGTGGAAATCACAGCAGACTTCTCACCAGTTGCTTACAAATTTGAGGGATGGTATCAGGGCACAGCAGAAGACTATGCAAATGGCAAGGGTGTGCTTGCAACAGAAGACAAAAATCTCAGTGTTAAAATGGATGGCACGGCAAACTATGTTGCTGTTTACAGCGCACTGAAATATTCTGTTTCGTTTGAATATTTGGAAAATCCAGAAGACACAAGCACATTCAAGGAAGTTGCAGCAAAAGAATACATCTATGGTGAAGCGCTTCCAAACTTCTCAGGAGAATATAAAGGAAATGTTTATGACTGGGCTGGCTGGATGATTAACAAAGAAGGCGCAGATGACACAAGATATAACGCTGTGACATTTGAAGACAAAACTGTTAATCTCTATGCTCCTTGGAAAGAAAAGAGCGCAGTTACAATTTCCTTCAAATATGGCGACAAAACTGTCACAAAAGAAATTCATGCAAATGTTCAGTGGGAAATTCCTGCAATCACAGACGAGTTCTTCAACGGCTTGGGAATTGAACAGGCTTTTGGCTATAATTATGAGTGGAAAACTTCAGACGGCATTGTTCACACCTCAATCAGCACCGATGTTGACATGGAGTTGACTTTGGTTAAAACTCTCAAATCTTACACTGTTGGTTTGACATTGTCAGATGAAACAAAAGCTGACCTCAAAGAAGACTTGACAACAGAAGAAATCACATTCACTGTTGAAAACTTCAGTGTGTTTGAAAAATGGCTTGCCTATGAAGCCAAATACAGCTTCTGGAAAGTTGATGGCATCAAATATGGTGAAACAACTTACACAGCAGAAAACCTTCAAGATTTGGCAGTTGCTTATGCAACAGATGAAACAAAAACCTTTGACCTTGTCATCGAAAAAGTTTTCACAACAGTCACAGCAGATGGCATAAAATATTTCTCTTCTTCAAGTGATGAAAACAAGGTTTACAACCTTCCAGTTTATTGGGATGATACCAGCGTCAATGGAAATAGGTTGGAATGGGTTGGAGAAGCTTCTGGCAATTCAACAATCACATTGGAAGAATTCCTTGACATCAACTATACAGATACAACAATTGTTGTTTATGTTAATGGAGGCGATACAAAAGCAGAACTCAGAGAAATTGTTTTCACACTCAATGGAACAAGGCTAACCATCAATGCAAGCCAGTTTACTATTGCAGAAGGTGCTAGTTTTAAAACATTAACATTAAATGATGTGATTGAAAAAGCAATTGCATTGTATAAAAATGTTGAAGGAACAGACGTAACACTTGAGAACGCTTTCACAATCACAAACCTGCAAGCAAATTTCTATCCAGTTGGAGAATTTGACGGAAATGGTGGAACCACAGAGGGCGTTTAAGTTAAATTACAAACAAAATAAAAAAAAGTTGAAAAACTTTGATAAAAAAGTTGACAATGCTTCTTTAAGTGTGATAAACTTAGAGAGCATTGAGGGAGTTTAGCTCAGTTGGTAGAGTACCTGCCTTACAAGCAGAGGGTCATAGGTTCGAGCCCTATAACTCCCACCAGAATAAAGACAACTTTTAAAAGTTGTCTTTTTCTTTTATATTGACAGTTAAAAAATCAATATCAAGTCATTTTGTTTATGTTCCCAGTGCAAAATTTGGAAAACTCTACGGATCGTGGGTGTACATTTTCTGACATAGGAGGTATAATTTAATTGTTAAAAGGAGTTATAGTCTATGGATTTGATGAAAACAGGACGATTTATTGCTGAAAGAAGAAAATGGAAGAAATTAACTCAGTTTCAATTGGCACAACTGATTTCTGTAAGCGAGAAAACAATTTCAAAATGGGAATGTGGAAAAGGATTTCCAGACACTTCTTTGATTTTACCATTATGCGAGGCTCTTGAAATTTCAGCAAATGAATTGCTGGAAGGGAGGCTGTTACCGGAAAAAGAATATCAAAGTTGCGCAGAAAAAAATTTGGTTTTGCTAAAAAGTCAACAAGAGCAAGCGTCAAAACACTTGCTTTTGTTGGAAGTGTTTTTGGGTTGTTTGTCAACAATTCTTTTGCTTGGGTGTACTTTTGTTGCAGGTTTCTTTCTTGAAAGTCTGATATGGAAAATTCTCTTGATTGTTTTTGGAATGCTCATTTTTGTTGTTTGCATAGTTTTTGCATTGCTTATTGAAAAAGAGGTGGGGTTTTATGAGTGTGGGAAATGCCATCATAAATATATCCCGACTTTTAAAGCAGTTTTCTTTTCGATGCATATTGGGCGAACAAGATTTCTTAAATGTCCAAAATGCCAAAAGAAGTCTTGGAGCAAAAAAAGAATTTCAAAATAAAAAACACTTGCATCTGCAAGTGTTTTTTATTCATCCAGAATACTGTCATGTTCAAGCCAATCTATGCAGAAGACACAGGCATCACAGAAATTTTCCGCTCTGTTGAAAGAGAGAATCTATTGTGAAATTCTTTTCTTAAATTTTTCAAAGCCAAACTTGGCAATCATACGAACAGGTTATTTTAATTATCTTAAAATAAATTTTGTTTAATGTAGTTATGTATTTTACAATTTTTTAGATTTTTAAAATTAATAAAGTTGTAAAAAAGGCAAACACAAGGCATAGTGTAACAAAATTTTTGAAAAAAGTTGCAAAAAAGATAAAAAAGTTTAGAAAAAGTGTTGACAAAGTTCTTTGGAATATAGTAAAATACCAATGTCGCACTCGGAAGAGGGGCGACAAGAACCATAACAATTAAATAGTTTAAGATGTATAAGAAATCAAACAACAAACTTTAACGCAAAGTTAAAATAAGTCAATGTAAGTTATCGAGTTCAGGAAAAAAGTGCTAAGTGTAAAGCACGAACTATTATTAACCTAAAATCCGAAAGGATAGAAAAGTTTAACAATAGAGTTTGATCCTGGCTCAGGACGAACGCTGGCGGCGTGCTTCAAACATGCAAGTCGAACGGATAAGTTGTTTGCACAAAAACATCTCGTTTCTTTAAGGAAGCGTCAGGGAAATTTGTTTCTCTGGCTTTAAGGGAGAAACAAATTTCCCTCAGGCTGATTTAAGAGATTAAAACATGCAAGAGTGGATGACGAAGAAAGA
>CAMRSX010000007.1 GCA_947053595.1 uncultured Clostridia bacterium | reverse complement strand
CTTTGGAAAGGGATGTGGAGCCAACCTTGATGGGCGAATATAAGAAAAAGCGCCAAGATAACATCTTTCCTGTTGTTGTTCCGCTGGAGGGAGGCAATTTCTGCGGAAGATGCCGAATGGAACTTCCAAAAGTGGCAATTTCACGCATCAAAGAAAAAGGCGTCATCACCTGCGAGCATTGCAAAAGATTTATATATCAAAAATAATCAAAAAAAGGAGAACTTCTCCTTTTTTTATTTGATTTTTTTAAGCATGGCTTTTGCTTATTTTTTTTGCTTTAATTTTTGACTTTAACTTCTTGTTTTTCTTGCTTGTTTTATCTTGATTTCTTTTCTTCCAGCTTGGCTGATTTTAAAGCAAAATTGGATGCAATTTGTGTTCAATCGGCTTTGTGTAGGTTTTTAAGAAGCGTCTTTAGGGCATACACAAACTTTTCAATCTCTTGATAGGTGTTGAAATATGACAGTGAAACACGCACGGCTCCGCTTTCATAGGTGCCCAAGGCTTTGTGCTTGAGGGGCGCGCAGTGAAAACCGCTTCGCACACAGATGCTCCATTTTTCGCTGAGATAGTTTGCCACATCCGAAGAATTGATGTCCGGAATGTTGAAGGCAAAAACTCCACTGGTGTTTTCTGTTTTGGTGTAAATTTCAAGTGGAAGTTTGGACAGCTCATAATGCAAATAGGTTGTCAAATCCTCCAGCTTGGCGTTGATGAGGTTGAAGTTCTCTTCCACAAAGTGCACACCTTGCCCAAAGCCCAAAATTGCAGGAGTCCCAAGGGTGCCGCTTTCAAAGCGCTCGGGCAAAGAGTTTGGCTGCACCAACTCCAAAGAGTTTGTGCCTGTTCCGCCAAAGAGGATGGGCTGCAGTGGAAAGTCTGTGCACAGCGCCAAAACGCCCACGCCCTGAGGGGCATAGAAGCCCTTGTGAGGGGCAAGCGCCAGCATATTGATGTTCATGCTTTGCATGTCATACAAAAAGTGTCCGCCGCCTTGCGCGCCGTCCACAAGAAACAAAATCCCTTTCTCTTTCAGATGCTTGCCAATTGTTTGGATGTCGGCAACATCTCCATTCACATTTGAAATGTGGTTGACAATCACCAAATAGGTGTCTTCTTTGAGGCATTTTTCAATGTCGCTCCATGTTGTGCCAAGCTTTCCAGATTGCTGCGCAACGGTGTAAGAAAAATTGGGGTCACACAGCCGCAAATGCTCCAGTGGGCGCAAAACAGAGTTGTGCTCGTTGCAAGTGCAAACAACGTGCCCAGATTTGTGAGTACCCAAAATGGCAAGATTAAGCGCGTCGGTGCAGCCGCCAGTGAAGATGATTTTCTCTGGCGTGGTGCCAACGTGTCGCGCCACTGTTTCACGCACCTCTTCAATTTCCATTGCCGTTTTCATTGCCATTTTATGCCCGCTTCTTCCGGGGTTTGCTGTGTAAAGTGAAAGTGCGTTCATCACCGCTTTTTGCACACTTTTTGGCTTGATGAAGCTGGATGCAGAGTTGTCAAAATAAATCATAATGTGCTCCTTTTAACAAAGAAAAATGCTGAAGATTTGGTCACAAATGGTCCATTATTAATATAATAAATTAGGGGAGAATTTGTGCAAAAGGAGGCTTCAATTTGAACTATATTTTGGCAGTTTTCAAATCGCGCTATTCAACCATCAGTTTTGCCAACCTGCTTAAAGCCAACAACATTCCTGTTGCAATCATCAACACTCCAAACGCAATTTCCAAAGCATGCGGAATTTCGGTTAAATTCATAAGCGACTATTTTTCCAAAGTGCAGACGATTGCTTCCAGATTGCATATGTCAAATTTTGACGGCTTCTATTCTCTCGTCGAGCGAAACAACAAAGTTGTTGTAATAAAAATGTAAGAAGTGCCAAAAGGCGCTTCTTTTTTTGAAAGTTGTTTAAGCATGAAAAACAAAAAATTTCATAAAATAGCCATATGAAGTGGTTTTTTGCAATTTTTTGCAGCATAATGTTCATTTGTTTGGGTGTTTTTGGCACACATCTGGTTTATTCACTTCTTTTTCCAATCAAGTTTGAAGAAGAAATTGCCGCTGCCAGCCAGTCTTTTGGCGTGGATGAGGCTGTGATATTTTCGGTTATCAATGTTGAAAGCCGCTTTAAGGCGGAAGCTGTGTCATCAAAAGGGGCGGTGGGGCTTATGCAAATTATGCCTTCCACGGCAAAGGAACTTGCTTCGGCGCAAGGGATGAGTGATTTCAATCTGAAAGAGGCAAAGCACAACATAACGCTGGGCACTTATTACATCGCCAAACTCTGCAAGCAGTTTGATAACCTTGAAACTGCGCTTTGTGCTTACAACGCTGGACCCACCAATGTCAAAAATTGGCTTATGGACAAAAGATATTCTGATGACGGAAAAACGCTGAAAGAAATACCCTTTGCGGAAACAAAAGGGTATGTCAAAAAATTTCATAAAAATTTTAAATATTATTCCGCTCGCATTGCGCGTTAAGTCAGCAATGGCGCAGTTTCAATCACGTCCACCTCTTCTTGCTTTGTGATTTCGTGATTGTATAGGCGCTTATATTCTTTGCAATTTTTAAGCAACTGGTTGTGAGTGCCGCTTGTTTTGATTTTGCCATCTTTTAAGAAATAAATTACATCGGCATCCACAATGGTGGAAAGGCGGTGCGCCACAATAATCACAATCTTGTTTTTGCCAATGCTGTCAATTGCATCCTTGATTTTGCCTTGATTTTCATTGTCCAGCGCGCTTGTGGTTTCGTCAAAAATCAAAATTGGACTGTTTTTCAAAAACGCTCTGGCAATGGCAAGGCGCTGCTTTTGTCCACCCGACAGTCTGGTTCCACCTTCGCCCAAAATTGTGTCATAGCCGTCGGGCAACGAAAGAATGAAATCATGAATTTGCGCCTTCTTGCACGCAGCCTCAATCTGCTTTTTGCTTGCAGCAGGGTTGATTATCTTAAGGTTGTCCAAAATGGAGAAGTTGAATATGTATGGGTCTTGCGGAACAATTGTGATAGTGTTTCGCAGTGTGTCTTTTGAAAAGTCGCAAATATCAAATCCGCCAATGAAAATTTTGCCTCTTTCAACCTCATAAGTTTTGTTTAAAAGCTTCAAAATGGTGCTTTTTCCGCTGCCGCTTTCTCCCACAATGGCAATTTTGCTGCCGTGGCCAATGGAAAGGCTGAAGTTTTTCAACACCAAATTATCTTTGTAAGCAAATGACAGGTTTGCAATTTTGACATCCAACTGCTTTGGCAATTTCTTGAAGTTGTCCTCTTCTGGGAAATCCTCAAAGCCTTCGTGATATCCTCCAATCACATTAAAGATGCGCTCTGCATAAAAGCCGCCGTCTTTGATGTATTCCCAAGAATTCATTGCCCAGTTGATGAAGCCAGTGACATCGCTTCTAAACACATATATTGTGAATGCAATGGGGAAAGTGGCAAGACCATAATGAATTAAAAGCAGTGCCAGCGGAATGTAAAGAAAGGACATAAACGATTTTGTAAGCTCAGTCATTCTGAAAAGTTGGTATTGCTTTCTGCCAAAATGGTGGTCAACAACTTCCAAATTATGCAAGCACTCTTCCGCCTTGTCCATCATGGAATCTTGAATGTTATAGTTTTTTATGTCCCGCACGCCGCGAATCATTTCATTGACAAAACCTGTGTTTTTGTCGTGTTCTTTCTTAAGTTTGGCTCGGTCTTTCATTCTGGTGCGAATGCGGAAGTGATAAGCCAAGCTCACCGCTGCAAACTCCAGCAGGCAATAAAAGCCAAGGATGTAATTGGCTGCAAAGATGTAAACAAACACCGCAACCTTTGCCATCATGCTCATAAACACATCCACAATGTTGGTGTAAATGCCAGAAAGTGTGGCGGTGTCACTTGTCACCACTTGCAAAAGCCGTCCGCTGCCATACAGGTCAAAGTTTCGCGTTCGCAAGTTAATTATGCTGGAAAGCGTGTTATATCGGATGTCTTTTGTCACTTTTGCGCGCAACTTGTCTGCCGAATTTCCCCACAACGCCATGTGCGTCACAGAGTGAGCAACCTGAAACAGCAGAAGCAAACTTGCGCTGATAAGCAACGCCTTGGTGTCCTGATTTGTAAACGCCGTCAAAGTTTTTTCGGTGAAGATTGGGAAGGCAACAGACAGCGCTGCCGCCAGCACGCAGCTCAGCACACAAAGAAACCCAAGCCCCTTATATGGCTTGAGATATGTAAGCGATTTAAAAAAATAATATTGCTTGCTTTTGTTTGACTTTATGTTTGTGTTCATATTGGCATTATAATTGAAGTCGAGCGCAAAAGTCAAGGGAAAAAGTTTTTTTTGGAAGGAAAAAGCCACTTTTTAAAAATGGGATGCAAAAAACTTGCAAAAAGACAAGAAAAGTGATATCATATCAACGAAAAGCGCAGGAAAATATGGAAACGTATCGAAGAGGTCGCACCGAGCCGCACTCGAAATGCGGTTGTCAGGGAACTGGCACGTGGGTTCGAATCCCACCGTTTCCGCCAAAAGAAAAGGCCTGTGCTTTTTTTAATTTGTTTAACTGAAAAACTGTAGACTGAGGAGTGGGATTCGAACGGGTGGAAAAGAAAAGGCAGCAGTGCTGCGTTATCCCACCCCGGCGTGAAAGCGGCAAGAGCCATCTGTGACGGGCAGACCGCGGAGCGAATCCCACCGTTTCCGCCAAAAGAAAAGGCCTGTGCTTTTTTTAATTTGTTTAACTGAAAAACTGTAGACTGAGGAGTGGGATTCGAACGGGTGGAAAAGAAAAGGCAGCAGTGCTGCGTTATCCCACCCCGGCGTGAAAGCGGCAAGAGCCATCTGTGACGGGCAGACCGCGGAGCGAATCCCACCGTTTCCGCCAAAAGAAAAGGCCTGTGCTTTTTTTGATTTGTTTAATTCAAAAACCGCAGACTGAGGAGTGGGATTTGAACGGGTGGGCGCTTTGTTTAATTCTTTTTGTAAAAATTGCGGATTAAGGAGGGCGGGTTAGAAATTATGAAAATATGTCTTATAACGATGTTTTGGGAACATTTTTTATTGTTGACTGAGTTAGAATTACAAAATTTTTCAAATTAATTTGTAAAATATTGAAAAATTATTTTGCATTTTTGTTTTTTTGTGTTAAACTATGTCCAAATATGACGCTTTGTGCGGAACTTATGGATTGGAGGTTGCAAAATATGGAAAACATTGTCGAAACCGAAAAGGAAATTGAAAAGGTTGTCAAACTGACACTAATAAGGATTGGAATTAAGTGTGACCATGTGGGGTTTACATTTTTGACGCAATCGGTGAAGGAGGTTATTGTCAACCCCGAGCTTATCCACGACCTTAGGCGCTTGTTTACCATTGTTGCCGAAAAGTGTGGGGCAAAAGACTTTTTTAGGGTGGAAGCGAATATGCACAACGCCATTGCTTTTACATACAAAACCAAGGGATTTGGCTTCATCAACAAGCTGTATGGCATGGAAGTTTTGAAGGCCGAGCACAAGCCAACCACAGCAGAAGTGATTCGTCTGGTTGCGGAATATTATTCGCTGGGCTTGTATAAAAACGATTATGCTTTTTAATTGCTTCAAACTTCAGGCATTGCAGTAAAGCCAACAAGCTGAAAGCATGCAATCAAAGATATGCTTGCATTCAAAGCATGAAAAAAAAGAGCAAGATTTTAGTCACTCAATTTTGAAACTAGCAGAAAAACAAAGAAAAACATAGACCAAAACAGGCCTATGTTTCCTTTTTTCCCTTGCTCTCTATTAACTGCCCAAAAAGCGAATAATTCTGCCGTTGTCATAGGTTGTCGTGTGAATAATTCACTTGAGAAGACTTAGACATGCACTTTAACCTTGACAACAAAGAATACTCGCTTACACTAGAAAATAGAGAGAGGAAAACAAAAAACAAAAGAGCGAATTGCGTTATGCTCCGCCAGCAACCGCTCTTTTGCAACAAAGTTAATTAAAGGCGTGTGCCTGTCTGCCGAGCGAAGCGAAGGCGCTCGTATAAGACAAGCACACGCCAGAATCCCAAAATGAATTTTTTATAAAAAATGATGCATTTTTAACAAGAGTATGTTATAATACAAAAGTATAAGGAGAGAAAAGATGACAACTTTTGAAATTCTGTTAATAACATTTTTAGCAATGATTTTAATCTCAATTATTTTAGTGAGTGTAACTATTTTATTTAAAATCAAAATAGATAGAAGAAAGGCGGCGATATTATCTCACAGAGAACTATGGTTATATTACATGAATGAGCCAGAATTAGCTGGAATTTTGAGTAATAATAATGGCACTGGAGAATGTCCAATTAAAGCAGATAAGATGAGTGAAAAGCAATATAGGTTTTTGGTCTTATTTCTTAACCACATGGAATCTATGTTGCCATCATGGAAGAAATATGAAAAAGATTGGGTCGGGTTGTTTAGAAATCCATGTTTAAGAAAAGTTTATGAAAATACAAAATTATATAGAAATAAAAAGTTTTGCAAATTGATAGATGGAATAATAAATGGACATCAAGATTAGTTAAAATCCAATGGAATACAAAAAGACAGTTTATTATTTTTGATTAACTGTCCTTTTTATTTTGCTAGTTTCAAAATTTATAGCCCTTGCTCTCTTTTTTTATTTTGAAAAATAGTCAACATAAACGGAAATTGCATTTTGAAGGATGTTTGAAGACTTTGTTTTCATCTCTTTGAAGGCAGGGGTTGTGCTTGCCGCAACTTTGACATATATACTGTTGATTTTGGCAAGTGCATCTTTGTCTGAAAGGGTTTGAGGCTTGTTTTCTGGGATGCCAGCGCCACCTCTTAGGTTGAAAATTTTTTTGTTTGTTGTTGTGTTGAGATATGTCATTTCAATGCCCACCTTCTCGGTGCTGTTGATTTGGTTTCCGGTTTTTTCAACTGCGCCTTCTGCTGCCGTGATTTTTGAAACTTCCACTTCTGTCAGTTTGTGATTTGCTGCCTTTGCCTGACAAAAGATGACATTTCCAACAGCCATGGAAGAAGAATAAGTTTCTTTTCCATCCCATTCACTTGGGGTGTTGTATTTCAAAAAGTTCAGTTCCCAAGAGGTTGAGGAGATGTGGGTCATTTCAAGGCGGACAAAATATGCGTTGTTTTCTGAAGCTGAGGCAACAATTGCGTTGATGGTGAGCGTGTTGTTTTTGATGCCATAACTGAAAAATAGGTTGTTTGGCAAAATTTGTGTGCTGCCGTTTGAAAGTGTAACTTTTCCGCTTGCAACACTGCTTAAATAATAAGTGTCTTCAGCGTGGATGTTGTCCACAATGCCTTTTGAAAATGCCAAGCAATACACCATATCAGCAGAGTTGATGACGGAAGGAAGGTCAACATTTTCGTCCTCTTCAATGTCTTGCAAATATTCATCCAGTGCAGTTGCACTTGCTTGAGTGGCTTCATCTTCGTTGCTCTGTTTGGACAAAATGCCCAAATCCACACAAATATTGTTGACAAGTTGCTGTGCTGTGGCTGTGCTCATGTTGGTGTCTGCTGGAGGGGGAGTGGGTGGAGTTTGCTTTTTTGGCAGACATAAACAAAGCGCCAACACTCCGCTAACAATGGCAAGAATGCCAAGGGCTGCAAAGATGGTTGTGTAAATTTTTTTCTTTTTTGTCATGTTTTCTCCTGTTTGCTATTAAAAAAACGCTCTTATAAGCGTTTTGGTGGCTCGCCCGGGATTCGAACCCGGGACCCCTTGATTAAAAGTCAAGTGCTCTACCGGCTGAGCTAGCGAACCATATGGCAGGGGTGGCAGGATTTGAACCTACGCATGCACGAGTCAAAGTCGTGTGCCTTACCGCTTGGCTACACCCCTATGCGTCACAAACTGCACTGTTGCTCATTTTCGTGCACGCACGAAAAGTTTCGCCTTTTCGTTGTTTGCTCCTCTTTCGCAAAAATGACAAGCATTTTTACGAGGTTTTATGTCCGTCTTTGTGAGTTTTGTTCGAAGAAAGTTCTTCGAAAGAGAGTTGCGACAAATCGCAAACATAAGTGCGATTTCGTTTGGTCGCTAAATGGCAAAAACGAGTGTTACTGCTGTTTTTCAAAATAAATTTTGAAAACAAGGCACAAACGAAGTTTTGCCATGCTGGCTGGGGTGGTAGGATTCGAACCTACGCAATGTTGGAGTCAGAGTCCAATGCCTTACCGCTTGGCGACACCCCATCATTGTCGCAATGTTGCGCTTTTAATTGCTTTTGCATTAAAAAGCCGCATTATTGCGCTGGATTTCTCCTTCTCCCCAAAATAGGGAACCCAGTTTTTAACGGGGTTTTATATGGGGTGATCTAAGGGGGTTGAACCCTTGACCTCCAGAGCCACAATCTGGCGCTCTACCAACTGAGCTAAGACCACCATAACGCCTGCAAACTGCACTTTTGCTTATTTTCGTGCATACACGAAAAGTTTCGCGCCTTTGTTTGCTCCTTTTCCCAAAAATGGCAAACATTTTTGAGAGCCTTATTTTACGCACCCGCAACTTTTGAGCATTTAAGAATTTTCTTAAGCTGAACAAAGATGTAGGTTGCTGGTGCTCCCAGAAGGATTCGAACCTTCGACCTCCGCCTTAGAAGGGCGTTGCTCTATCCAGCTGAGCTATGGAAGCAAGTGGAGCAGGTGAAGGGAATCGGACCCTCGCAACCAGCTTGGAAGGCTAGTGTTCTACCACTGAACTACACCTGCAAATGCTTTCATAGTTTAGCATGATGAAAAACAAAAGTCAAGAAAAAACAAGAATTTTTTTGAAAAGCTGCAAAATTTTAGTGTTTCACAAGTTTTGACAAAAAGAGCTTCAATATTTTTGCATTTGCCGCATTATTTGCTTCGTTTGGAAGGTTTTGGCATTGTGAGGTTAAAGCTTATGTCAATGAGGCTGCAAATTTGCTTGAAAGGCACAGTGTTGTCAAGCAACACCGAAATCCAGTTTTGCTTGTTGAATGATATGCGGGCAAAAGGCCTTTGCCGTCAATCAACCCTGGAATCAGCAGCTTGTAATTTTTTACCAACAGCACATCAGCTTTTTCACTTCCGCTCAGCCCAAGCTTGCTTTTTTCAACGGGCATGAAGGCGGCAAACCATTTTTTGTTTGCATGCCTGAAGACGCAAGTGGTGGGAAACTTTTCCCAAAGATATTCCGCTTGGGTGGCATATTGATTTTGGATGTACTTAAAAACTTTGTCTTTCATAATTTTTCTCCGTGGCAAAACTTAAAAGCTGTTTTCTGCGATGTCTTTTCTGTGATTTTCAGCATGTTTTCAATCACATCATTTCTTGATTAAAAAGTATATCACTTAGAAAGCAAAAAAGCCAATAAATATTGGCTTTTTTATAATCTCTTTTTTTACCAGTTGAAACATCCACAGTTGTGTCTTCTTGGTGGACGGCACCAGTTTTGATTGTTCCAATTCTGACTGTTCCAGTTTTCGTTGTTCCAGTTTTGATGACAATTGTTCATGTTTCCCCAGTTCATTTGCTGATTGTCAAAAAAATTGTTGTTGTCCCAGCGCTCGTCAAACATTGGCTGTGGATGACAGTGGAAGTGTGGGTGTGGGTTGCAATCGTGAGATTGTCTTCTGCAGCAATTTCTAAAAAACATTTTCATCTCCTGTAATTTTGATTACTTTTCGTAATCAATAACATTATATGGGAAAGCTGCCCCAAGTGTGTTTGGCTGAAGTTTTGTTGCAAGACTGCAAGAAACAAACATATAAAAAGGTTCCCAAAAGCTGCCATAAGTTAAAGCGCTGGACATAAAACATGCGTTTTTTGTGCAAAATATGTTGAAGGAGAATGGATATGGCATATTCGTATAAGGGCGCAATCAGCTTTGGACTGGTTTTTATTCCAATAACGCTGTCGCAGTGTGTTAAAGAGCAAGACATTGGCTTCAATATGTTGGAAAAAAAGACAAAATCAAGGGTGAGATATAAGAAAACCTGCGTGGATTGTGAAGATAAGGAAATCAAAAACGAGGACATTGTCAAGGGCTATCAATATGAAAAGGACAAATATGTCATCTTTACTGAGGAGGATTTTGAAAAACTTAAAACTTCCAAAGACAAAAATATAACCATTGAGAAGTTTGTGGATTTGAAAGAGGTGGACCCAATCTTTTTTGACCGCGCATATTATGTCAAACCGCAAGGTGCAGACAAGGCGTTTCATGTGCTGTTGAAGGCCATGGAAAGTGCCAACAAGGCGGGCATTGCAAAAACAGTGCTGGGCACCAAAGAAACCTTGATATTGCTTCATGTCAATCATGGACATATGCTTGTAAACACCCTCTATTTTGCAAACGAAATTCAGCCGCCGGCCACTTTGGAAAAACCCAAAACCACAAAGCAAGAGGTGGACTTGGCAAAGTCGCTGATTGGTCAGATGACGGGAAAGTTTGAGCCAGAAAAATATCGGGATGAATATTACATTCGCCTGCAAAAAGCAATAAAGCAAAAGATTTCTGGCAACGAGGTGGTGGAGGCGAAGGAAGAGAAAGCACCAGTTAAGGTTATCAACCTTATGGATGCCCTAAAGAAAAGCTTGGAAAGCAAAAAGAGGGCATAAACATGAGCTTGAAAAAATATCAACAAAAGCGCAACTTTGCTTCCACAACCGAGCCCAGCGGCAAAACTTCCAAAACGGCAGCCAAAACCAACAGCAAACAAAGCGCGAGCACAGCCGCCAGCAAAGAGGAAAATGCTGACAGTTTTGTCAACAAAGCGGCAAACAAAAACCTTAAGCAAGACAAAAACAAAGCTGGTGACAAAACTTCCAAAAATTTGAAAGAAAAGCAGGAAGAGAAGAGATTTGTCATTCAATATCATGAGGCACGCGCAAAGCATTTTGATTTTCGCTTGGAATATGGCGGCGTGCTTTTAAGTTGGGCGGTGCCAAAGGGGCTGTCCACAAACCCCAAAACAAAGCGCTTGGCTGTGATGGTGGAAGACCATCCAGTTGATTATATAACTTTTGAAGGAATCATCCCAAAGGGAAACTATGGCGCCGGCACTGTGGAGATTTTTGATAAGGGGACATATCTTCCAATCAAAAATTTTGAAGATGGTTTAAAGCATGGGCATCTGAAATTTGTGCTGAATGGAGACAAGCTGAAAGGCGCATGGCAGCTTATCAAAACAAAAGACAGCAACTGGTTTATCATGAAAATAAGTGACGAGTTTGCCAAAAAAGATGATAAAAAGCAAACAAAACTGCCATTTTTGACAGCAAATTGCCAACTTTGCGCGCTGACTAACAAAATTCCAACTGGCAAGGACTGGATTTTTGAAATTAAATATGACGGCTTCCGCATGCTTGCATTTAAAGAAGATGGCAAGGTTAAACTGCTTTCAAGAAACGGGCAAAACTATTCCGCCAAGTTTGAAAGCATTGCAAAAGCGCTGCAGCAAATTGACCAGACTTCCTTTGTTGTGGACGGCGAAGTTGTGGTTTTTGATGAATTGGGACGCTCGGATTTTGGAAGACTGCAGACGGCAATCAAGCAAAAACAAAACAATTTCTTTTATGTAATTTTTGACTTGCTTGCACAAAATGGTGAGGATTTGCGCCTTTTGCCGCTGGAGGTGCGCAAACAAAAGTTGGAGCGGCTTTTGTTTGATTGCCAAGCAAATTTAATTTATTCGCAACATGTGAAAGACGGCAAAGAAAGCTTTGAGTTTGCCTGCAAAAATCAGTTGGAAGGCATTGTGGCAAAAAAAGCAACTTCCTTATATCTTGGCAAGCGGAATGAGGATTGGCTTAAAATCAAGTGTGCAAACATGCAAGAGTTTGTTGTTGCTGGCTTCACAACCAGCGAGAAAAATGAGGTCTTAAGTGCACTTGTGCTGGGATATTATCGTGATGACGCTTTGGTGTTTGTGGGCAAGGTTGGCACAGGTTTTGATGAAAAAACAAAAGAGCAGTTGCGCAAAAAATTTGAAAAACTTCAAAGCAAAACCTGCCCATTTGCCAGCCGTCCAAAGCTTTCAAATGTCACATGGCTTGTGCCGCAGCTGGTGGCACAAATCAAGTTTGCTCAGCTGACAAAAGATGATGTGCTGCGCCAGCCAGTTTTTGTGGGCTTAAGAACAGACAAGGCGGCAAAAAGCGTGAAATTGGAGAAAGAAAATGGAAATTAAAATCACCAGTCCAGAAAAGGTTTTGTTTGTGAAAGACGGCATAACAAAGCTGGATTTGATGAACTATTACATCAGTGTTGCACCTCTCATGCTGCCATATGTGGAAAACAGGCTTTTAAGCGTCATTCGCTGCCACGACAATGTGGACGCAAATGTCTTTTTTAAAAAGCATCCAAATTCGGACAACTTGGTGCATGTGAAGAAGGTGGAACAGCATGAATATTTTTACATCAAAACCGCACAAGAGCTTGTCAATCAAGTGCAGCTTGGCACTGTGGAGTTTCACACTTGGGCAAGCAGCGTTGATGCAATAAACAAACCGGATGTCATGGTGTTTGATTTAGACCCCGACACCGCCATGCCACTTAAGGTCTTGCGGGAAGCGGTTTTGAAAATTAAATTCATTTTGGACGAGCTGGAAATTGATTCGTTTTTAAAAACAAGCGGAGGGAAGGGCTATCATGTGGTTGCCAAGCTGCCCAGCAAAAATTGGCAACAGTTTGAAGAGATTTCCAAACAAATTGCCATGGTTGCTCAGCAGAAGTGGCCGCAAATTTTTACAACCAACATAAGAAAAGAGCGCCGCAAGGGCAAAGTTTTTGTGGATTTTTTGCGCAATAAAAAAGGTGCAACCTGCGTTGCACCATATTCTGTCAGGGCAAGGGCGCACGCCCCCATCTCCATGCCAATTTTGTGGGAAGATTTGGGCAAAATATCCCCAAACGAGGTGACAATAAACAACTTTGCAAAATATCAAAACACTGCTTGGAAAACCTTCAACAACGCAAGCTGTTGCTGAAAGAATTAGGTAAATATTGGAAGAAAAAAATATGACGCAATATAGAGTGGGAAAAACTCTGGTTTATCAAAAGGCACCATAACTTCTTTAATGTACGCCAGATATAAAGGAGTGAATCTGACAACTGAAAGGGTGAGTGTCTAATGAAAATAAGTAAATGCGTTTCAACTCGATTAAAAGAAATTTTGTATAATCGAAATTTGTCCATTGGAGATTTGCAAGATTTGACAGGACAAAGTAAAGGTACTTTGACATCACTTCTTTATAATAGGTATAATGCGGTTAACATGAAAACAGTTTTTTTTAATATAGCAAGCGCTAAATATTACAGTAATAGAGTTTTTTGACAGCCAACTTTTTGCAGATTTGAATTGATTTAGACTAAAAAAGCCCACTTAATAAAAGTGAGCTTTTTTATCAAATCAAAATGTGTTTGATTTAAACTTTGTTTTGGTGCGGATAAGAGGACTCGAACCTCCACGGATGTCCACTGGAACCTAAATCCAGCGCGTCTACCAATTTCGCCATATCCGCTCGCTGGGGAGACAACAAAGTTTTTGCGCGGGCACAGAAATGTCATGCTGAGCGCAGTGGAAGCATTTACGGTCTTCTTGAAAGTTGATTTTGGAAAGAAGCTTCGTTGCCTTTGTGTTTGCAAAGGTGTTTTTTGTATGACAAAAATTATTTTACATCAAAACAATAAAAATGTCCACAAATTGATTGGAAGTTTTTTTTATTTGGCGTTTTTTGTGCAAGATTGCATGTTTTAATTTGCTTTGAAGTTGCATCTTGGCAAGGTTTTGTGATATTATTTGTTTGAAAATGAACGCAAAAAAGAAATTGTTTCACGAAAGACCGCTTTTTTATGCTTTTTTGGCTTTGATGTTTGCAATTGCAACATCAAAGTTTGTTTTTGATGGAAACTTGAAATACATAATCTTGGACGCGTTGCTGTTGCTTCTGTTTATAGCGTTTTGCATCTGGGCAAAAAATTTTAAGGTGCTGATTGTTGTGTTGGCAGTGTTTGCGTTTGGACTTGGTTGGTTTTTTGTGGGAGAGGCTGGCTTTTATGGAAAAGCATATCTTGGAGAAGTTCAGGTTGTTGGCAGAATTTCTGACGACATCAACCACTCAAGTTATGGCGGCAGTGCCAGAGTTGTTTTAAAAAATGTGCAAATTGAAGGGCAGCCCGCAAAGAACGTTCAGTTGACAATAAATTATGATAACCCGCAGCAAGTTGTGCCGGGTGCCATCATAACTTTCAACGCTCATGTGCAGCAAAACTCGCTGTTCACACTTGGCAAATTCAACACTTCTGCATATCGCAAGCGCACAGCTTATGTTTGTGAAGTGGACATTGACGATGTTGCTGTGCAAGGAAATTATTTGAAAGGTGTTGAGAAATATCGGCTTAAGGTTGAAGCCGTGCTCAAGCAAAACATGGGCGAGCGAAACGCCGCTGTGGCCTATGCGGTGCTTTTTGGAAACAAAAATCAGTTGGACAATGAAGTTCGTGACGCTTACGCATATGCTGGCATCATGCATTTGTTGAGTGTTTCGGGGCTTCATGTCAGTTTTCTGATTGCATTTCTTGGGTGGATTTTGCAAAAATGTCGGGTTAGAGGCATTTGGAACCTTCTGGTTTGCACTGTTTTTTTGGGGTGTTATGCCTATCTTTGCAGTTTTTCGCCGTCGGTGCTGAGAGCCGGACTTATGGGAATGGTGTTGTTTTTCACAACCATAAGTGGAAAGTGTTATGACCGCCTGAATTCTTTGGGCTTGGCAGGAATTTTGATTTTGCTGTTCAGTCCACTTTCGGGTTATGATGTTGGCTTTTTGATGAGTTTCTTCTCTGTCATGACAATCTGTTTGCTTGTGCCAAAGCTCACTAAGCTGCTTAAAAAGTTTTTGCCGAATGCCGTGGCAAAATCGTTTGCAGTGACACTTGCAGCAGAAATTGGAATCTTCCCCTTTGTTTCTCAGATTGAAGGCGTGCTTAACTTTCTGTCGCCAGTTGTCAACTTGATTGCTGTTCCAATTTTTGGCATAATTTTTCCAACACTTTTTGTGTTTTCTTTGCTGACAGCGGGGCTGCCTTTCTTGGGCTTTGTCTTAAAGGCTTGCGGTTGGGGGCTTGGCGCCATTGAAAGCATTGCCAAATTCTTTGGAAAAACAGGGCTTATTTTAAATCTGCAGCCACTGGACATCTTCTTCATTGCGTTTTTCTTTCTTGGATTTTTCTTCTTGTGCAACATATTTTTGGCAAAGCGGAAAGTTAAGGTGGCGTGCTCAACTCTTGCTTTTGTGATTGCCGGACTGTTTTTGGGACTAAGTTTTGTTCAGATGCCAGTTAAAGCGTCTTTAAGTTATGGTTACAGCAACTCTTACAGCATGGTTGTCATTTCAAACAGCAGCGGCGAAAGCTTGGCGGTGGATGTGGCACGCAAGTCCTTTGCCAGAAGTTTTGTTCAATCTGTGGGCTTGCAAAAAGTGGAAACAATGTTTGTGCTTCAAAAGCCTTCCATCCTCACAGATGGTGCCAGCGCGGTTGGCGTGAAAAACATTGTCAGAAGTGACGATGGACAGGGCTATGACAACGAGCAGCTTTTTGATTTTGACACCGCGGGCGCCGTGGGAAATTTTAAATTTGTTTTCAAAAGCTTTAAAAAGCGGCTGCTTGGTCTGGAAATTTCTTTCGACCAAACAAGTGTTTTTGTTTTGAAGGATTGGACACAATCAGATGAGGCGCTTTCCACTCTTTCAAACGCGCATTACGATTTTGTAATTCTTGGCAAGCATGACCAATATGCTTCCTACTTCAATTCTGATGCTTTGTTTTTGACATATTACAACAGCCCGTCATCCGCTTCGTCCTTTGAGATGGAGGGGAATGTATCATATTGCATAAACGGCAAAAATTATATAAGGAGGAGTTTGGATTGAAAACATTAAAAGCAAGATTGCAAAAAAAAGTTGAGGCGTGTTATTTGGTGCAAGGAGAGGATGTGCTGCTTTATGACCGCGCACTTGCGCTTATCAAAAACGCGTGCGATGTTCAATTGCCAGAATTCAATTTTCTGGTGTTTGATGACGATTCGTTTGACGCTGACGCAATCATCGACGCGTGCGAAACGCTGCCAATGGGAAGTGAGAAAAAAGTGGTGCTTTTGAAAAACATTTCAAAAATCACGGATGCTTTCAAGAAAAAACTGCAAAACTATCTCAAAAATGCAGTTGCAAGCACTGTCTTGGTGATTTTTGACTTTTTCAACAAGTTTGATTTTCTCATCTGCGAAAAGGTCAGCGCCAAGAGGCTGGATGATGCCAGTTTGAAAGAACTTGTGGCATCGGCGCTGCAAAAAGAAGGTAAAACCATTTCAAACGAAGGGGTGGAAAAGCTGATTGAAGCGTGCTGCAATTATTATTCTTTAATCAAAAACGAACTGGACAAACTGATTGCGTGCGACGATTTTGAAATCACCGAAAAAACCATCGACCAACTTGTTTGCAAAGAGACGGAGTTCACCGTGTTTGAGCTTACCGATGCGCTGTCAAAGCGTGATGCCGACAAGGCGATTAATCTCTTGAACCTCATGGACAAAGACACCAAAACCTTTTCTTTGGTGCTCAATCACTTCAGAAGGCTGTTTTTTGTGGCGGTTTCCGACCTTTCGGACAAACAGCTTGCCGAAGCGCTTTCAGTGAAGGAGTTTGCAATCACAAAGGCAAGGTCGCTTTCCAGAAATTTCACCAAACTGCAACTTAAAAACATATATGAAATGCTTAACGATGTGGATTTTTACATCAAAAATGGGCAGATGCAGACGGAAAATGCGCTATATTATTTGGTGTTTGGAATTTTATATGTATAATAATGTTAAGCAAAAAGCAACATCTCAAAACGGATGAAAAACACCAATTAATAATCAAAGGAGAAAAACAAATGGAAATCAACATCGAAGAACAAAAGGAAGAATTTTACAACATCTTTTATGATAATGTGGAAAGAGAAGGCGCCGAAGAGCTTTTGGCATATTTGGAAAAAACCGATTTTTTCACCGCTCCAGCCTCTGGACGAAGACACTCCAATTTTGAGGGCGGCTTGTGCCTGCACAGCTTGAAGGTGTATAAAAGGTTTTTGAAGCTGCTGCAAAATGAATATCAAGACAAGTGGACAGAGGTTGTTTCGCCAGAAAGCGTGGCAATCATTGCGCTTTTGCATGACGTTTGCAAGGTTAACACATATTCTGTTGATTTTCGCAATGTCAAAGTGGATGGTCAGTGGGTGCAAAAGCCATATTTCAAATATAACGATTCTCTGCCATATGGACATGGCGAAAAATCGGTTTACATGATTTCTGGCTTCATGAAGCTGACAAGAGATGAAGCCATGGCAATCAACTGGCACATGGGCGCATTTGACGCTCGCACGCAACATTCGGGCATCCTGTCAGAGGTGTTCTATCGCCATCCAGTTGCCTTCCTTTTCCATATTGCAGACTATATGACAACCTATCTGGATGAAATCATTGTGGACTAAAATGCTTCAAAAACCGTCCAAAAGGCGAAAAAAGAGGGCGTTTGTCGAAAAATGGCACTCAAAAGCTTTGCAAAAGCCAGAAAATTGTGCAACACACCACAAAAATGGTTAATTTAATGTGCAAAAAGACATAATATAAATAGAGTAATAACGTTTGTACAGCGCGATTTACTCTATTTTTTCATTGAAAAGCGTCAAAAAACGAACATTTTTACAAAAAGAGTATTGACAGCGCGGCAAAATTGAGTTATAATAAAAGCAACATAAACGGAGGTGTTTAGGTATGAAAATGAATCAACTTCAGACTTTGCAACAACTTGTTGTGGATGGAAAAGCAAAAGCAGTTGTTATGAACAACAAAAAGGCTGTTGTATATATTGTTGAAGACAAGGAGGCTCAGTTTAACGGCAGTTCTCTCTATGGTGTTTGGATTAAAGACGAAAAACAAAGACCTCGCAAAGTGAACAATGTGTCTGTTATTGAAGATGGTTTTAAAATTGAAAGGTATGTTTATGACAGAGAAAATGCTTCTGACTATAAAAATATGCTCGACTCCATTCTTGTGAAGGAAGATGATGAAGCTGTTGCAGGACAACCAGCCGCAGAAGAAGTGATGGGAGAAGATGCACTTATTGCAGGAACAATGGCTGAAGGCGAGTCTGTTGCTGAAAATACAGAAGAATATGCAGAAGACCCAGAGTTTGATGCAGAGCTGGAAGAACCTGCTTTTGAAGAAGAAACTGAAAAACCTGTTGAAACACCAATTTCAGAAGAGACAGCAGAACACAGTGCCGTTTATTCAGGCAAATATGTTGACGCTGATGCTCTTAACGCTGAATCAGAAACAGAATTGACATCGGAGGAACCGGTTGAGGAAGAGGCACTGCAAGGACCAGTCTCTGAAGATGTTGAGTCTGTGGGTATTATTGATTATGTTAAATATTCAAGAAGTATCAAAAAAACAAATGAGAACCTTGGTGTTGAAGGCGGAGAAGAAACGTCTAATTCTATTGCTGAAAGATTGTCAGGTCTTAAAAAAGAAGAGCTTGATGAATTGAAAGCCAAAGCCAGCATTTTTGAGGAATTTGTTTCAGCTGAGGTTGATTGTCTCAAAGTTGCAGGAAAAGATATGAATGATGAATCATGGGAAGCAGCAAAAATTAAGTTTGATGAAGCTGAGCGCAAAATGATTGACGAAATTGGAGGCGAAGATAGTGAAGAGTATAAATATGCTCTTAAATTGGCCGAAGAGGACTTTGATGCTTTGAATAAAGCAAATGAAAAAACTGAGCCAGTTGTTGAAACTATTGCAGAACAAGAAGAACAACCAGCCGCAGAAGAAGTGACAGAAGAAGATGAAGTTTTGTCTTCAAATAAATCAGTTAAAGCTTTTGTCAAAGAACATAAAAAAGCTTTTACAATTGCATCTGCTGTTGTTGCAGGGCTGATTGTTGTTGGACATACTGGAGCTGCTTTGACATATGTTGACCGCACTGATGATGCAAAAGAATATGGAAGAGCAGAAGCAAAGAAGGTTGTCAACAATTATAAAGAAGACGATTCTTTGTTGAAATATGAAAACAACATTCCAGTTGGCGGAGATTATGTTTTTCAAATGCCTGAACCTTACACAAACAATGCTTTGCGTGGACGTTGGAGACAGGGTGACTGGACTGCAGCAACCAATTTTGGGGCAAGCGAAGTTAGAATTGAAGAAGAAGCTGCTCCTCTTGGGCAAGCGGTTATGCAAGAGCTGATTGAAGTTGACAAAGATGGAAAGTCTTTTGTTAAAGATGGCAAACTTGTGATTGTTTATCCTTGGGGTTTTGAAAATTCTGCAAGAGATGGAAAAACAGCAAGAGAGAAAAACATTGAGGATTTGGTGGCGCAAGGCATGACTGCAGAGCAGGCAGAAGATTATACAACTATTTATGAAAATTCATATATGAAAGAAGCTTTGGATAACGAAAATTCTCCACTTCACAAAGCACCTGTTGAAGCAAAAAACATTGACATTGGTTTTATTTCCAAATCTTTGAACAAAAATGAAACTGAATGGGCAAATGCAATTAAAGAAAAAACTGGCGAGAAAAATGACTTTGTTTCACTTTCTGCTGCAGACATTGATGGAGAAGCAAGCATAACTGCAAAAGTTTCAGAAGATTTAAGCTGGATTTTGCCACTCACAAAAAATGATGCTGGCGCTTTTGTGGACAAAAATGGCAGTGTTATTAAAGAAGATGTCACATCAGTTTGGAGCGTTGTTGTTGGCGCTGCAAAAACTCCAGTTAAGGAAGAAAAGGCTGTTTATTTCACTTTGGATGAATTTGGTGCAGCACTTAATGACAATTTGCTTAAAGACGATGTTTTGGCAGCTGTTCAGGCTGTGGCAAAAACAGAGGAAGACCTTGAACTTGCTTTGGAAAACAAAACATTGAAAGCAACAGGCGAAGAAACAATTTACAATTTCACTCTTAAAACAAATTCAAACAACCAGATTTTGGATGTCAACAACAATGCAATTGTGCTTGACGCAGAAAATGGGCTTGGTGATGAGTTTATGCTTGCGCTTGCTGCAAACGAATACACCACAACAACCATTGGACCAGACATGACAGTGAACAATGTGAATGATGTTGTTAAAGATAATTCCATGTGGGAACAAAAAATTGTTGACTTCATCAAGAAGAACGACATCAACAATTCTGCACAAAATGTGGCAACAGACAACACCAATCTTGTTTACACTGAGGGAGAAAAGGTTATTTATGCATTTGCAAATGGCAACCTTTACACAATTGAGCTGGCTGACATTGATTGGAATGGAAAACCTCTTGGCGTGAACGCTTCCACTGTTGACATGCACATGGAGCAAGCAAGTTGTGGCATTAAAGGGCAAAACCTTGAAACTGCTTTGAAAAACTTGCCTGAAAATTCAATTTCTGAAGACAATATCAATGCAATTAAAAAAGAGTTTGCAAAGAAGTATGGGTTTAATGATGATATGAAAATTTTTGCTGAAGTGGAAAAAAGCGGCAAAAACGCAACTGTCACATTCACATTTGCAGGAACAAAAACGAGCGGTGGTTTTGGCGCGGTAAGTGACGAAGTTAACGTGAAAAACAACACAGGCTCGGTTACAAAATCAAATTATGTTGTTGCGGCTGCATTGTTTGGTGACTTTGAGGGTTATACAACAGTTAAATCTGAAAGCAAGACAGTGATGGAAGGCGTTGTTTATGGCAATAAGGACGAGGGAAGAGATTTGTAACATCGCAAACAAAAAAACAGCAAAAAAAGCAAGTTTGAAAAAAAACTTGCTTTTTTATTGCCTGCAAAAGCCTTAAAAACATTGACAAAAGTTTTAAAATGCGCTATTATTGTTTATGTCATGCGGATGTGGCGGAATGGCAGACGCGCTGGCTTCAGGTGCCAGTGGTGGCAACACTGTGAGAGTTCGACCCTCTCCATCCGCACCAAAACACCACAAAAATCAAGTTTTGTGCTGGTTTTGCTTTTAAGTTTGCTTGAGTAAGCAAGCAGGAAAAATGCAAATTTTTGAAAAATCACCAAAAATTGGTGATTTTTCTTTTATTTTATGTCAATCAAAATAAAAATTTGAAAAAATTTGAACAATTTTGTTTGAAAATATTAGTAGAATTCGACAGAATTGTGATATAATCGTCACATGAGTTTTAAAAAGTATGTTTGGATTTGTCTGCCAATTTTGGCAGTGGTTGTGGCAGCGGCAGCGCTGCTGCTTATATTTTTGCCAGCAGATGCAAAGTTGACAATCACAGCTGGCAATGTGGAAATGACAGAAGACGAAGAGGTGGAGTTGAAATATGAAGTTTCAAAGCCGTTTGCCATTGTGCGCTTTGAAGTGAAAGATGACAATGTGTTAAAAATTGTCAACTTCAAACTTTCGGCATTGAAGGCGGGTGAAACAACATTGAAACTGAAGGCAAGCTTGAATGGCGAGAGCGCAGAGTGTGAAGTGGCTGTTTTGATTAAGCAGCGCGAATGCACGCTTCCTCCAGATTTGGAAGACGAGGAAAATCCGCCAGCGGAGGACAACAATCCAAGCACCCCAGACAAACCAAGCACGCCAAACGGTTCTGATAATTCCAATGCCACCGACAACCCAAAGCCAGATGAAACGGACAAACCGGATGAAGCAGATAAGCCAGATGGCACCAAGCCAGATGAAGCGGAGAAGCCTGAAACCCCAGATAAGCCAGATGAAGGCGACACAGAAGAAGATTCTGAAACAGAGCTGCCGGATGGAGAGAAGCCAAGTGAAGAGATGAAAGAATTGGAGTTTTTGCTTTGCGCCGAGTTTGGCTGCAAAGCGGAAGGGAAAGTGTTGGTGGTTAAGGCTGGCAAGAAGGCGCACTTTGTGCTTGTGATTGAAAGTGAAGTTGCGGGGATAACGCTGAGTGGCGAAGGGATTGAGTTGAGTGAATCTGAACTAGGCGGCGGGATGTGGCAAGTTGTGGCACGCAGCGCAGGAAGAATTTACATACAACACAATGGCAAAACTGTTGGACAGATTGAAGTTGTGGTTGAATGAAAAATATACAAAATCAGTTTTGTATATTTTTTGTTTTGTGATATTATTCATATTATGAAAGAAAAAGTGGAAATTTTTGATGTGACTTACGAAGGCTCGGGCGTTGGAAAGGTGAATGGAAAAGTTATTTTTGTGCCAAAAACTTTGCCAGACGAGGTTGTTTTGGTGGAAATAACCAAAAACTCAAGCAGCTTTTTGCTTGGAAAAGCAGTTGAAATTGAAAAGCGCAGTAAGCAAAGAATTGAAGCGGAATGCCCTCATTTTGAAGAGTGTGGAGGGTGTGCTTTTTTGCATTGTGACTATGAATATGAAAAGAGTCTTAAGCTTGACATGCTGAAAAAAGAGCTTGCAAAAGTTGAATTTTTTGGGGAGATTGGCTTTGAAAAATCGGGCAACAGATTTGCTTATCGCAACAAGATTAAGCTGGAAGTGCGTGACGGAAAGTTGGGCTATTTTAAGCAAAAATCCAGACAGTTTTTTGAGGTGAAAGCTTGCCCAATTGCGGATGAAAAATTGCTGGAAGCGTTGCCAAAAATTGAAAGTTTTTTGAGAGAAAACAACTTTAAACAGTTGCAAAGTGTTTATGTCAAAAAAATTGAAGCTGATGTTGCAATTTGCTTCCTTTTTGACAAAAATGCGCAAAAAGTGCTTAAAAATGTGAAAAACTTGCAGCTTTTGGAAGGGTTTTCGGTGTTTTTTGCATTTGGAGAGGTTTTGGAAAGCAACGAAACTCAGCTTTTTTGGCTGAGTGGAAAAAAGAAGTTTTGCAAAACTTATGCTGGCTTTGAGGCGGAAACAGATGTGTCTGCATTCAACCAAATTAACGATGAAATGGCGAAAAAACTCTATGACTTTGTCTTGCAGCACACTCAGCAAAAGCGGGTGGTGAACGCATATTCTGGGCAGGGTGTTTTGACGCGTTTGATTGCTGAAAAAGCCAAGTTTGTTTATGGAATTGAATGGCAAAAGTCTGCGCACCAAAGGGCGGCGGCTTTGATGGAAAACTTGAACAATGTGCACAATGTTTGCGGCAAAGTGGAAGAGGAACTCCCAAGCATTTTTCTTAGGGATTTTATTGATGTTGTGGTGCTGGACCCAGCAAGAGAAGGGTGCAAAGGCAAGGTGTTGGATTTGCTGCTGGATTGCGGCGTCAAGACAGTTGTTTATGTGTCTTGCAATTTCTCCACCCTGACGCGGGATTTGAAGTTTTTGTGCACCAAATTTTGCATTGAAAAAGTGGTGATTTTTGATATGTTTCCATGCACTTGCAAACTGGAAACTGTTGCGGTGCTTAGGGCAAAATAAGCGCTTTTTTAAGCAAAGTGCCACCATGGTTTTAAAGTGAAAAGTTGACGCATAAAATATTTAAAAATATTTAATTATTTTTCGTTGACTTTAAAGTGGGTTTGTGATATTATGTATATAAGAAATTTTGCGCCTTTTTTATGTTGCTTGACAATCAAAAACTGCAAAAGAAAATGAGAGGGCTTTGCCTTGTTGATTCTTCAGTCTTTGACTTTTAAATTTCTTATTCTTAAGACACAAATTGGGGTTGCCAATGGCATTTAAATATAAAAAAGTTTTTGCATTTGTTTTGGTGCTGGCTGTTGCTGTGGTCAGTGGCTTTTCCATTGGAAAAATTTTTATTGACTCAACAGCTGTTGCAATGGACGTGGTGACGGAAACTGAAGAGGCGCTTAGGGATGATGAAAAAATCATCAACGCCTTGCTTTCGCGCGTGAACAGCGGCGAAGGTGTGGAAGCTTTTGATGGAGTGCAGTTGTTTCAAATTGCTGAAAACCAACTTAACAATTCTTCCAACTTTATGAGAGAGATGTTTGGCATAACCAACTCCACTGGGCAGATTGTCAACCTTAGGACGCAAAGAATCAGAATGGAAGACGAATTGTTTTTCTATAAACTCAGCCCTGCAAAAAAAGTTTTTGCAAATCTTTCCACGCCAAACCTTTGCAGCAAGTTTTATTTCAACTATAAAAATCCAAACAAGGTTAGCCTGACAAAGGGAAGCGAAAAATGCTTTTTGGACACTTCTTCAAAAGACACACTGGATGCAATTTTGAACGATGTGATTGAGCAAACTGATTACACAAAAAAACAATATGTTTCTGATTTTAAAACCATGCCAAACACATCCATAATGCCATACATCATTTCCAGCAAAACATGTCCGGCTTCTGCTGCGTCTGCTGTTTCAAAAAATGAGGACGGCACATATTCTTTCACACTGAATTTGAGTGGAGAGCATTTAAGCAAAGCGGCACTGTTTTACACCTGGGAAACCATGTACACTTCTGGATATTTTGACTATGCATTTTCTGTTCCTAATGAAAGAGAGGCAAGTCCACTTAAGAAAAATGAGGGCGTTTCTTGGAAGCAAGTTGAGATTGCTGTCACAATTGACGAAAACTTCAACTTTAGAAATGTTAAATATGTTGAAGAATACACCCTTGGCAGCAGCGCAATTCCAGTGCTTGGAAAGGCTGAATGCAAAAACGAATTTGAAGACTTTTTCTATTTTGACAAAGCCGACATTCTGTTGCACTCTTTTTCTGACTTTAAAGAAAGTTATGGGAGGGCGTGATGGAAGAAAGACATATCAAAAAACCAAACACACTTTTCCCAAAATTGTTTAGAGTTTTCACCGTTTACATCTTTGTGACGCTGTTTGCTTTCTTTGGCTATATTGAATATGTTGGACACCTATCTCCACAAATTCCGGAAACGCCAAATCAAGATGCAGCCGCTGGCGAAGAAAACATTTTTGGTGACTTTGTCATCAACATGATGTCCTTGCAAAACATTGATGCGCAAATTGCACTTAACTTCACTGACGCACAAAAGAAGGTTAGCCTTTCGTTGGATGGCAAGGTGATTTATGACCAAAGCGGGATTTTGCTGGATTTGAAACTTGGCTATAATCAAAAAACATATGATGTGCTGGCAACCTATGTTGTGCCAAATGTGTTTTTAAGCATTGAGGGAAACACATATAAGTTTGACATCACATCTGTTGCTGGCATTGGTTATTCAAAAAACGAAGAGGCCGCGCTGAAGCAAGGCAAAACCAAAGAGGCAGCTGAAGAAGAAGCAAAGCAAAGTGTTGGCGTGATGCAAATTTTGGGTTTTGTTGCCCAAGCTTTGGACATTGATTTGAGTTTTGTGGACGACATTGCCAAAGCAATTGGCATTGAAGACCTTGAAAACATTGACATTCAGTCGCTGGCGGCCAAGCTGGACACTTCGGAATCTAAGCCTTTTGAAGATGATGAAAAATATTTCCAGAACTTTGGTGTGAGAACGGGCTATGATGTGAGAATCAGGTTGGGCAGCCTTGTTTATGCTCAAATTGTCTGTGACCAAAATTATAACATTGTTTGCGCACGAACGGTGAATGATGTTTTGATTGAAAACAACGCATTGTCCTTCCATGCCAATGTCAACAGAATGAACGACACGCAAGTTATGACGGGCGAAAAAAGCGAGGTTGAAGTTTCTTACATCCCAAGCGGAGAGGAAATTGACCTCAGTGGCATTGCGCTTTATGCGGGATATGCTCAAAAACTGTTTACAAACAATAAATTTGTGAGCGCGGACATTGCTTTGCAAGTGCCAATGGCAAACAAAGAGACCCTTTCGCTTTGCGGAAAAGTGCTGTTTGATTTTGAAGACTCCATCAAGGTGCGCTTTGAAACTGATTATGCTGGGCTTGAAATTGCGCTGACATATTGTGATGAAACCATATATTTGCAGGCGGGGAATCTTAAACTTAAGCTTTTGGTGGAAGACTGCAAAAAGTGGGCAAGTGAAATTGACCAGATTGTTGAAAAACACACAAACAAAACTGTGGCTGAAATTGTGAAAGAGATTATTGCGCGCTATGCCAACATTGATTTGGATGGCAAGCAAATTTTGAAAAGTCTTCTTTCCGGGGTTTCTTCGGAAGTTTCTTTGAAGGCATATCTTCCTTCTTCCACGCTTTTGCAAGGCAATGATTTCACAATGCGCTGGGATGTGGCTGATTTGGAAGGTGAAGAGCTTTGCATTGTGCTGAAGCAACAAGACGAAATGCTGGAAAGCGTTTTGGTGAGCTGTGATGATGTGAAGGTTTTGCTTGCTTTTGCGCCATCTGATGACGGAATTGTGGTTGAAGAGAATTTCTATGATTTGATTAGCCTTTTGCCACTAACTTCCGTTTTGGATGAAGTTTTGACAACCAAAAAGTTTGGCGGAAAAGTTGTCTTTTCCACACAAGAAAATCAAGAACTGGCTTTTGATTATGTGGTGAATTTCAACGAACGCGAAGTGCGCGTTGGGCTTTACACAACTGCTTTGAAAGAAAACTTGCAGATTTTTGTCAATCACAATTTTGCGGACACAGAAGGCAAAGCAGATGCTGACATTCTGCTTGCGCTTGGAGAGCTGGTTGTGGCAGGCAAGCTGAGCGAAATGGAAAGCTATGCAAAAAGAATTCAAGAGCTGTTTGATTTGGAAGTGGGTTCTTTTGGCGCTTTGAATGCAGAGTGCGTTATGGCATTTGTGAAAGATGTCTTTGACAAGGTTGAACTTGTTGGGGGCAAAGATTCTCTGGCAGTGGTTAAGATGCTTATGGAAGACGGCGTTGCCGAAGTTGCAAAACTTTCTGTGGAAAACAACACATTGAAGGTGGATGCGCAGCTGGCAAATGGCTTGTTGAATTTCACTTTGCACTCTTGCAACGATGTTGTGGTTTTGCCACAGGCAACGCAAAGTTTTGAAAGCGTGCTTAACAAAGTTGAAAGCGCAAAAACTTATTTTGAAGGCAAGCAATATGCTTTTAACTTTGGCTTTGAATTTAACAACATCTCTCTTTCTGGAACAGTCAAAATTGATTTAACGCAAAACATCTTTGAAATTGATGTTTGCAAGATTGGCGGAAATCAGTTGCAAATCAGATGCCAAAATGGTTGGCTTTTTGTGAACTATGGTGGCAGAAAACTTAAGCTTGAGGCAGACAAAGCCAGCCAGCTTTCTGAAATCATCTTGGCAGTGGCGGCAGACAACTTTGGCTTTAAAGCTGAAGCTTTGCAAGAAGGCGCTGAGGATGAAAGCTTGCAAGAAGTGGAACAACTTGACGCGATAAGATGGCTGCTTGACAAAATTTTTGGAGAAGATGTTTCAAATCTTTCCGCTTTGCAGCTTTTGGAAAAACTTTCTGTGAACATAAGAAACAGCAGCTATGCGCTTTATGCAAACATGTTTGGCTTGGGTGTGGACATTTTGTTTAACACTCAAAATCCTATGTCTGCAAACGTGGAAGTGCTGTTTGAAGAAGACGTGTTGCATGGCTTTATGTTGACACTGCAAAACAGCGCAACACTGGTTGCTGAAATTGTTAATTTTGAAATGGAAGCGGAAAGTGAACAAGAATATTACAACCTCACATCCGCGCACTCTGGCACAGCCAAAATGGAAGTTGGATATGTGGAAGATGGCTTGACAAAAACACTGGAACTGACTTTTGACATTCAGTTGGAACTCACTGACAAAATTTATTTCTCTGCAAAAACCGTGCTGTTTGGCGAAGATGTGCAGTTGATTGTTTGGGACAATGTTGTTTGTTTCCAGCTGGGCGAACTTTTCTTGAAGGCAGACCTTTGCAATGCAAAACAACTGTTTGAGGAAATTTTGCAAGTGTTTAATCTGGAAATTCCTTCCTCGCAGTTTGACAAAAATGCGTTCTTAAGCCTTTTGAAAACGCTTGACTTGAATGCGGTGGACATCTTGAAGGTTTTTGCACTTGAAGGCAACTTGCTTTCGGTGGACGGACAAAAGTTGCAGTTTAACTATGTGATTTCTGACAAACTGCGCATTCAAGTGATGCTGCTTGACGAACAGCAAATTTTGCAAGAGAAGCTTCCTGAAGATGCGCAAGATGCGCTTTTGCTGCTTCCAAAAATCAAAAATCTTGTGGACTATGTTAAAGCGGGAGTGTTTGAATTTGATTTCACTTTTGCTTACAACGGCTGGAATGTGATTGACAAGCAAACTGAAGTTGGAAAGTTTAAATATTACAACGGCGAAATTGAAATTTCTTGCAACAATGTGTGCGGCGAAAAGTTCAGCGTGCGCGTGCATGAAGGGTTGGTGTATGTTGCTTATGGCAACATGAAAATCAAAACAAACATCTCTTCTTCGGGCAAGCAAGTGGATGTGTTTGAAACCATCAACAACCTCACTTCTGGAAGGTTTGGTTTTGTGGTTGATTTTGGTGTGTTCAATCAGCTTTTGGACATTGCAGAAAATTACACCCTTTCTGACTGTTTTGACAAACTTGTGCTGCAGTTTTCTGGAAACTTCGAAAAGTTAAGCATCAGTTTGTTCAACAATTCGGGCATGCTTTCCACAAAACTGGGCAGCATTGAGGTTGCTTTTGCGGAAGACAAGTTGGATGTCATTGATGTCAACTTGCTTGGCGGCATAAGCAGCAACTTGAAGGTGAACCATGTGCAAAACTCCACAATTTCGCAGTTTGATGCAGAGGAGTTTGAAGACTATAGCCAAAACATCATTGACGGCATGATTGACAGCTTGCAAGTGCAAGAAGATGTTTATGCTTTCACCAGCGACATTGCGGTGAGATACAGCACCACAACTTTCTATGGGAAGCTGACAGTTATGGTTGTCAAAAACACTGACAAGGCAACAGGAAGCGTTTCTTACACTCCAGCAGTTTTGCTTCACACCACATCTTTGGGTCTTTCAACTTATGTCTACATCATTGAAAACAACCTATACATTGACATCAATGGTCTTCAGCTGGTGGCTGACCTATCACAAAACACCATTCAAGAGGTTATGGATTTTGTAAACAACAACCTTGGTCAGTTGCTGAAAACTGACAAAAACGCACAAGTCACACTTGCCAAGGCTGGGCAAGACTTTGCCAACACTGCAGCGGTGCTTGACACAACCATGCAGATGTTTAAGGTGCTGCTTCCAGCGCTTGACCGCATTTATGGCAGCTGGCTGGAAAACGGCCTTCAAATTTGTCTTGGAAACTTTGTTGAACGAAACCAAATTGTTTCTCACAAGCAAGTTGCAGATGAGGCAACGGGCGAAATGAAAACGGTGGAAGTTTTCTCAAACAACATTGAAGACTTTGGCGGTGAAGCAAATGTTTTGAAATATGGCGAAAACTCTTGGTTCTATAACATTTTTGCACAACTCTTGATTGAAAATTACAAAAACACCATTCTGCCAACAAAGCTTGTGATTGGCGCAAACATTCATGATGCCAACACAGTGCTGTATGAAAATTATGAGGAATACAAATTGGCAGACGAAGAAAGCAGCACGCTCAATCGCAACTTGGCAATCTATTTGTCAAACATCAATGTTGGCGAGTTTGTGATGGGCTTGGACAGAACTTTCTTCAGTGATGTGGCTGGCTTCAAACAAATCTCTGCAGTTGCATCCAACATGTCAGAGGTTTCGGAGGTGAAAACTTGGATTTCAGCCGAAGACGGGCTGGAAGTTAGCCAAAACGTCACAAAGCTTGAAGATTTCACTTCTTACAAAACTTTACTTGACGCCACAAAAGCAGTGCTGGAATATGCACTTTTGGAAGATGAAGAAGATGGCTATGCTTACAAGGTGGCACTGGACGGCTCCATTTCCAACAAGACAACTTCACACACCACAAAAATTGCCGGTGATGTTGCTTTGCAGCTGAAGGATTTGCCAAAAGATGAAAATGGCAATCCAATCTTAAGCGAAAGCGGTTTGGATTTGTTTGAAGGCAAGCAGCTTAATGTTCAGGGAAGTTTTGGCATTAAAACCGGAACAACGCCTGACGCCAGCGATGTGGAGCATCTGATTGATTTGTTATATCAAAGCAATGGTTATGGGCTTTACTTCACATACACTCACAGCAACTATGCGGATGACACCGACAAAGGCGATGAGAACGGAACAAACAACATTGGAAGCAACTATTTCCGTGCAAAGCTTTCAAACAGCAACATGACAGACATAATTTCTCTCATTGTGGGCGCAACGGGCATGAAACTTGGCGACAAGTTGTCAGGCGGATTGAGGCTTTATGAAACGCTGACAGACTTCAGCTTCATAAGAAAACTGCTTGGTGCTGATGAGGGCGCAGACATTGGGGACACAATCTCCAAGGTGGATGGGCTTTTAAGCTCTGCTGAAAACATCACCAAAATGATTAAACAAATCAGCTTGCTGCAGACAGAGGAAGAAATTGCTTTGATGCTGAAGCTGGATGTTGCAGCCAATGACGCGCAAAATGCCGGCAAAGACATTGCAACAATCAAATTGATTGTGCGCGGAACTATGACGGACGAGGGTATGAAATACAGCCTAAGCAAACTGGTGATTGAAAATCTTGTGATGCAAGACAATGTCATCAATTTCACAATTTCATTCAATCAGTTCACTTCTGAAACGGAATTTGATTATGACACAAGCGTGCAGCATTTTGATTTCAACAACCTTCCAAAATTCACGGATACGGCAGTTAACACGGCAAATCAAAAGAACTTCAACTTCCAAGGCACAGTTGGTGTGGACATCATAAACTCCATCAAGTTTAAGATTGCACTTGACCTGTTGGCTTCAATTTCAGACGAAGGAGAGCTTCAGCTTTATGCTCAGCTTGACATCAAGTATGAAGGCTGGCTGTCATTTGCGGTGGGGCTGCTGCTTGACAAAACTTATGACACAAGAACGGTTGTGCTGGAATATAAAGACGGCGCGCTGGGCATGAAGGCGTTCAATTACACCACAGAAGGGTTGTTCAGTAAGTGGACCAAGGTGGAAAAAGTTGTTGACAAGACATATCATTCTGGTGAAATTTCAACAAGCATAAATCAAATCATTCAAGACATCATGGGGCTTAACAAAACAGGCATGGAAACAATTGATAAGATTATTGCCAGCATCAACGCTCACCCAACAATTGAAAGGGTGTTGTTGGATTTCAACGAATTGTTGGATGACAACCTTGCACCTGTGGGCTATAAGATGAAGGTGAGTGGCTCCAACCTTATGGGCACAACAGCGACTGACATGGATGTTGTGCTGGGAACGGTTTCCGCACAAGGAAAACATCTCACCTCTGCAAATCAGCTGGTGGACAAAAATTATGGCTTCATTGACAGCCTTGCCACCTCTGTTAAAATTATGGATGCCGTGACGCTTGACATTGACATCCACTCTGTGGAAGGAGAGTCTTACACAACCAAAGCTGGCGCAGTTGTCACAAGCAAAGGCGGAACGCCGGGTGAGGCATTTGGCGGGAAACTGATTTTCACAAATGGGCATTTCAGAGCGGCTTACATGCAGTCTTACATTGACAAATATGACGCATATCTCAACTCACTGCAAGAACAGTTTGAAGTGCTTGCGGCATAGCAAAACAAAAAAAGACATATTGAAATTTTGAAAATCAATATGTCTTTTTTTTATCTGCAGTGCAATCAACAGTGCAGACAAGAGCTTTTTGCTTGTTTTGGCTTTGCAACTTGTTTTGGCTTTGTAAAATTGCTTTTCAAAAAATTGCATAATCTGCGTTGCAGAATTGTTTTGCAAAAACCGCGCAACTTGTTATGCCAATTCGTTTTTCAAGCTTTGGATGGCTTCGTCATCCAAGCGGGCAAACAATGGCTTTGGAAGGTTGACTTTGTGGTTTTTTGCAATGCAAATTTTTGTGGATTCTTGCCACAGCCCTGCATCACTTGGGCTTCCTTCAAAGTTAAGCTGCTCTGTCCAAATTTCTGCTGTTTTATTTGGCAGAATTGGGCTGGCAACAATTGCCAGTGCTTTTGCCATGTTAAGGCACAAATAAAGCACTTTTTTTGCAGCGTCAATGTTTCCGTTTTTGATGAGTGTCCAAGGTGCGGTTTTTTCAAGATATGTGTTTCCAATGGAGGCAAAGCGCATGATTTCTTTGTATGCAGCCTTAAACTCCGTCTTGGCAAACAAGTCAGCAATGGTGTTTGGGCAGGTTGAAATGGCGTCAATCATCTCGTTGTCGTTTTGGTCCAGACTGGCTTTGATGTCATCAAAATCCACGCCCAGTGCGCCTTCAAAGTTTTTGTTAATCATGTTGAGTGTGCGATTGAAAAAGTTGCCATATTTTCCCACCAACTCGGCATTTGTGTTCAGCTTGAAGCCTTCATAAGTGAAATCGCTGTCTTTGTTTTCTGGGAAGATGGACACAAGATATGCGCGCAAAGCGTCAATGTCCACGCTGCTGTTTTGAAGCTTGTCACAGAAAATGCCAATGTGGTTTGATTTGGAAAATTTTTGCCCTTCAAAGTTTAAGAAGTTGAAGCCAACCACATTTGTTGCAAGATTATATTTTTTGCAAGCAAGTTGCATGCTTGGGAAAAACACAGCGTGAAAATCTATGTTGTCCTTTCCAATGAAGTTGTAAATTTGGCAGTCGTCATTTTGCCAGCGGTCTTTCACCATTTCATCTCCGCCAAGTTCTTTGGTTATGGAGATATATCCAATTGGGGCGTCAAACCAAACATAAAAAACTTTGCCTTCAAAGCCAGCAAGTGGCACTTCAATTCCCCAAGGGATGTCGCGGGTGATGCAGCGAGGCTTCAAGCCCTCCTTAAACCACTTGTTTGTCATGCTGTAAACGTGAGGGCGCCAAACATCCTTTTTGCTTTCCACCCAAGCTTGCAGTTGTGGCTGAAGCTTGTCCAAAGAAATGTATATGTGCTTGGTTTCTTTTTTGACAGCTTCTTTGCCACAAAAAGAGCATTTTGGAGCCTTTAAATCGTCCAATTCATAGGTTTTCCCGCATTTGTCGCATTGGTCGCCATAAGCTTTGTCATAGCCGCAATATGGGCAAACGCCAAACACAAAGCGGTCTGCAAGGGCAATGTGGTCGTGCTCGCAAAACAGCATTTGGCTGCACTTTTCTTCTGTGTAGCCATTTTTGTGGATTTCATTGAAGAAATCTGTTGTCACTTCTTTGTGAACTGCGGTGTTTGTTCCGCTGAAGATGTCAAAGTTGATGCAAAGTGTTTTGGCAATTTCTTTCATCTTTGCATTCATGCTGGCAATATAGTCAGAAGGTGCCATGCCTGCCTCTTTTGCAGAAACATAGCTTGCTGTGCCGTGGTCGTCAGTTCCGCTGACATACACAACATCATTTCCGTAAGATTTGTGAAAGCGTGTGAAAATATCCGCAGGCAGCCAGCAGCCCACAACGTGACCAAGGTGAGGCAACCCGTTGACATACAAAAGCGCAGCGGTAACCAAAATTTTTTTGTTATTCATATCAAAAATTCCTTTTTTCTTTCTTAAAATTTTGTTTTGTCTTTTTGTTTTGTCTTTTTGTTTGGTTTTTTATTTTGCGCCTTCACATTCGGTCAGATTTCAATTTTGAAACAATTTCTTCAACAGAAAGCAAAAATTGATTGCCGCTTTCCATATCTTTCAAAGCAAACTTTTGCGATTTCACTTCATCTTCGCCAACAATCAGCACATATTTAATCTGTCTTCGATTGGCCTCCTTAAGCTTTGATTTGAAAGATTTGTTTGCATAGAAGCAGTCTGCCTTGATGTTGTTTGCGCGAAGCTTGCTCATGATGTCAAGCCCATGGGTGAGGGTTTCGTCAAAAGTGAGAATGGCAAGCTCCACCTCATTGGTTTTGCTTGTGTCCAGCTTTCCGTCTTGCAAGAGGATGTCAAACAGGCGGGTGATTCCCACGCTCATTCCCACGCCCGGCATCTTTCTGTCAGAAAAATAGCTGCACAGATTTTCAAAGCGTCCACCGCCGCCAACTGCCAATTTGCTGCCGCTTAAGAAAGCTTCAAAAACGGTGCCGGTGTAATAGTTGTGCCCGCGAATGATGGATAGGTCAAACACCACTTTGGTGCCCATGCTTTGCAGATATTTGCTGGTTTCTTCAAGCTCTGAAATTCCCGTTTCAAACAGCTGATTTGCGCAAAGTCCGCGCAAATTCTGCAAAACCTCCTCAATTTTGCCACTTGTTTTTGTCAGTTTGACAATTTTTTCAATTTCATTTTCTTTCAGTCCCAACGCTTTCAGCTCTGCTGCGGCTGTTTCAAAAGGCAGTTTGTCCAGCTTGTCCAAAACAATCAGGATGTCCACCATTTTGTCTTCTTTGTTGATGTGTTGAATAAACCCCGACAAAATTTTGCGATTTGAAAGCCTGATTTCCACTTCCACATCCACCGCCTTGAAGCATTTGGCAAACAAACTTACGCATTCGGCGTCTGCAACAAGAGGAAGCTCGCCATCTCCAATGATGTCGGCATCACAGTGATAGAACTCTCTAAATCTGCCCTTTTGTGGGCGCTCGCCACGATAGACCTTTCCAATTTGATATCGCTTAAACGGAAAGTTAAGTTCGTTTTGGTGCATTGAAACAAAGCGTGCAAGAGGCACCGTGAGGTCATATCTCATGCACATATCCGTGTCGCCCTTTGAAAAGCGAAAAACCTGTTTGTCAGTTTCTCCGCCGCTTTTTGCAAGCAACGCGTCAGAATATTCCAAAACTGGCGTGTCAAGAGGCAAAAAGCAGTTGTTTTTAAACACTTCTTCAATTGAATTTAAAAGCTTGGAAAAAAGCATTTGCTCTTTTGGCATAAGCTCCCAAAAGCCTTGCAATTTTCTGGGGGTGATAAGTTTTTGATTGGACATTTTCTCCTCTCCCATAATTTGATATTTAAGTTGATTTTAATACAAAATACGCCAATTTGTCAAGCATATAATGCTTTAAGTTGTGCACAAGAGAAGTCCACTTATCCACAAATTTATAAATATTCATTTGAATTTATGTTTATACAGGAGGGCATAAAGGGCTGTTTTTGAAGGAAAACTACACAAGTTATCCACATTTCCACATTTTTGTGGATATGTTTTGCCTTTTTCCTGCCTTCTTTCTGCAAAAAAGCCGATTTTGGCAATCAAAACAGCAATCGGGCATTTTTGCAAAACTGTTTACATTTTTCATCATTTTGTAAAGCTTTAAGTTTGCAGAATTTTTATTCATTGCAAATGAATATTCTTTCATTTTTTGCTTTTCACAAGAAATTTGCTTGGCTCTTTGTCGGTGATGAAAAACAGTTTGTGCAGCGCCCTCGTTGAAGACACATAAAGCAAGTTTCTGTCCAGCTGATTGTGATAGTTTTCTTCGCTGGCAAAAGGGATGATAACGCAATCAAACTCCACGCCTTTTGCATTGGCAGGGGTGGTTATTACTTTTTTGGAGCTGATTTTATCAGATTCCAGCAATTTAAATTTTTTGATGATTGCGCTTTGTTTTTGCAGCTGCCTGATTTCTGTCTTGGTTTTGCAGATGATTGCCACGCTTTGCGCTTTTTTAAGCTTTGCAAGCGCTTTTTCAATTTCTGCCGCAACATTTTTTGTGCGAATACATTCCACTTCTTCGCCGGTGCGGTTGACATTGTTGGCAACGTGTTTGTTTAAAATCTTTTGCGAAAACAGCGAAATTTGCATGGTGCTGCGATAAGACTTATTCAGGTACCTCACTTTTGACTTTGTTTGCTTTGCCAAAAGCGAGAGATATGACGCTGGCAGGGTGCGGTCGATGCTTTGATATACATCTCCCAAATACAGCTTGCCGCAATGCCAGATTTTGTCAAAAAGAAAGAAGTGACATGGGGTATAGTCTTGCATTTCGTCCACAATAACATATTTGGCTTCATAGTTGTTTTTAAGCCCAAACAGGTTTTCTTTAATCAGCAGCACGGGCGCAACATCATATGCTCCAATGCTTTCCACTTCTGGCAACTCCAAGCTTCCAAGAAACAGATTGTAAATTTTAAGTAAATCGGTTGTCAAAAACTTGCCATATAAAATTTTTTTTGCGCGCTTGACAAGGTCAATTTTCTTGCTGGCAGAAACTTTAAATTTGTCGCTGATGAATTCTGCCAAAACCTCAATGCGCTTGTGCACTGACAAGCTTTTCAATTTTTTGAAATATATGTCAAAAATTTCTTCTTTTGAAATGACAAGGTCGCCAAAGGTGAGCGTTTTTGGCACAAACAGATTGCAGATGTCTTGATTGAGGAATTTTTTTAAATCGTCCAAAAACTCAAAACTGGATTTTATTGCAATGTTTTCAAAATCGGTTTGCGATTGTTTGCCAATCACCCTCTCAAGCATCTCTTCGCGGGTTTCAAACTTTTCACCCAGCAGGCGTTTTGCCATGCTGCTGAAAGTGGTGGTGAAAGACTTGTCTTCCCCAAGTGCGGGCAAAACTTCGCTTAAATAGTCTGAAAACAGCTCGGAAGGGGACAAAATCAAGATGTCCTCACTCTTAAGCTGTTTGCGATATTTATATAACAAATATGACACTCTGTGCATGGCAATGGAGGTTTTTCCAGAGCCCGCCACGCCTTGAACAATGGTGTTGGAAAAATCTTCAGCGCGAATGAGAGTGTTTTGTTCTTTTTGAATGGTGGAAACAATGTCGTGCATTTTGGTGGAAGCGTTTTTGGAAAGCTGTTCCATCAAGATGTCGTCATCAATCACAAGATTGCTGTTGATGTAATAAGAAAGCTTGCCGTCCTCAATTTTGTATTGCCTTTTGAGGGTTACCTCGCCAAAAATTTCGCCTTCTGGGCAGGTGTATGAGGTTTTGCCAATTTTGTCGTCATAATAAAGCGAACACACATCGGCGCGCCAGTCATAGGTGAGATTTTCTTTTTCAGCATTTTGAACAAGACCCAAGCCAATATAATATGGCTTGGGTGCAGTGTCGGTGCTGCCTTTAAAATCAAAGCGGCCAAAGTATGGGTTTTTTCTTTGTCTTTTCAGCCTTGCGTTTTCTTTTTCCAACATGGCATTTTGATTTTCTAAGCTTTCAATCTGAAGGTTTACACTTGCAAGTTCGTCACTTCCGGTTTTGATGTCATAGAAATTTTCAACAAAGAAACTCTTATGATTTTGGATGTCCTGCTTGTTTTGCTTGATTTTTTGGCTGTTTTTGTCCTTAATTTTGTCAATTTCTGTGTAAACTCTGTCCAGATATGCTTTTTCTTGAGTTAAGGTTTGCTTATCCATTTACGCTCCTAAAACTTTAATTTAAGCGTGAAGAACAAAAAATCACTCTTCTTCGTTTTCTTCAGTTGTTTCAGCGTTTTCCACAGCAGGCTGTGAAACTTCTTCTGTTGCATCTTCTTCCAAAACCGCTTCGGTTGAAAGTTCAGTTGCTTCTTCGTCTTTTTCAACAAGCGCAACCGAAGAAATGTGAGCACTGTTTTTAAGCTTCATAATTCTCACGCCTTGGCTGACTCTGGAAAAGTGGCTTATGCCGTCCACTGGGGTGCGGATGATTACGCCGCTGTCGGTGATAACCAAAATGTCAAGCGGCTGTTCAATTTGCTTCATTGCCACAAGCTTGCCTGTTTTTTCGGTGAAAATTCCAGCCTTAACGCCGCTGCCGCCGCGCTGCTGCAATCTAAAATCGTCCACAGGCGAAAGCTTTCCAAAGCCGTTTTCTGAAATGGTGAGGATGAGAGAGTTTTCATGCACAATTGCCATGTCCACAACAAAATCGCCCTTTGCCAGTTTCATGCTTCTCACGCCTTGGCTGTCTCTTCCAACAACGCGCACATCTGTTTCGTTGAAGCGGATGCACTTTCCGTCGTGGGAGGCAATCAAGATGTCATCTCTGCCATTTGTGATGTCCACGCCAATAAGTTCGTCACCCTCCACCAGTTTGATGGCAATTTTGCCACCCTTTCTGATGCTTTCATATTCTGCAAGGTCGGTTTTTTTAATGAGCCCGTTGCGGGTTGCCATAATCAGGTTGCCCTTGGCGTCTTTCTTCATTGGAATGATGGCATTAACCTTTTCTCCCACAGAAAGTTGAAGCAAGTTGATGATGGCTCTGCCTTTGGCTTGTCTTTGTGCCTCAGGAATTTCATAGCCCTTTGCAACATACACCTTTCCAAGGTTGGTGAAGAACAGCAAATCGTCGTGTGTGGAGGTGACAAGCATCTTCTCAACAAAATCTTCATCCTTGGTTTTGTGAGCGGTGATGCCCACTCCGCCGCGATGTTGCGATTTATATTCGTCTGCGCTCATGCGCTTGATATAGCCAAGGTGCGTCAAAGAAATTATGACGTCCTCTTCGGCAATCAAATCTTCAATGTCAATTCCGCCCATTTCCAAAGAAATTTCCGTTTTGCGCGCGTCGCCAAAGTTTTGCTTAACTTCTTCCAAATCATCTCTGACAATTTTCAAAACACGCTCTGGCTTTTGCAGAATGTCCTTCAAGTCGGCAATGGTGAGTTCCAGTTGAGCCAATTCTTCCTTAAGTTTGTCCACTTCCAAACTTGTCAGTTTTGAAAGCCTCATTTCAAGGATGGCATTTGCCTGAATTTCGTCAAGTTCAAAATTTGTTGTCAAGTTGACAACAGCATCTTGTCTGTCTTTGGATTTTTTGATGGTTTGCACCACTTCGTCAATGCTTGCAAGTGCAATGACAAGCCCTTTCACAATGTGCTCGCGCTCTTCTGCTTTTTTCAGGTCAAACTTTGTTTTGCGCACGCAAACTTTTTTTTGGTGCTCGAGGTAATAATAAAGCATCTCTTTCAGATTTAACACTTTTGGAGTGCCGTTCACCAATGCAAGCATGATGATTCCGCCACTCTGTTGAAGCATGGTGTGCTTGTAAAGCGAATTTAAAACCACCTGCGCGTTGGCATCTTTTTTGATGTCAACAACCACGCGTAAGCCTTCGCGGTCACTTTCTTCCTTAAGGTCGGCAATGCCTTCAATTTTCTTGTTTTTCACAAGGTCGGCAATTTGGGTGATGAAGCGCGCTTTGTTCACGCCATAAGGCAGCTCGGTGATGACAATGCGTGTTCTGCCAGAAGAGGTTTCTTCAATCTCCGCGCGGCCGCGCACAAGAATGCCGCCTCGGCCTGTTTTGTAGGCGTGCTTAACTGCCGTGCGACCCATGATGATGCCGCCAGTTGGATAGTCTGGGGCAGGGATGATTTTGATGAGTTCATCAATGTCAATATCTGGGTTGTCAATCAGCGCCTGAACGCCGTTAATCACTTCTGTCAAATTGTGAGGAGGTATGTTGGTTGCCATGCCCACGGCAATGCCATCCGCACCATTTACAAGAAGGTTTGGAAAGCGTGCTGGAAGCACTGTTGGTTGCATGAGGGTGTCATCAAAGTTTGGATAAAAATCCACGGTTTCCTTTTCAATGTCGGCAAGCATAAGCCCAGCAATTTTGGAAAGGCGCGCTTCGGTGTAACGCATTGCAGCGGCAGGGTCTCCGTCCACAGAGCCAAAGTTTCCGTGTCCGTCCACAAGAGGGTAACGAATGGAAAAATCTTGTGCCAAACGCACCAAAGCGTCATAGATGGAACTGTCACCATGAGGGTGATATTTTCCCATAACTTCGCCCACAATGCGCGCACTTTTCTTGTGAGGGCTGTTGAAGAAGTTGTTCAGCTCTCCCATCGAATATAAAATTCTTCTGTGCACTGGTTTCAAACCATCGCGCACATCAGGAATGGCACGGCTGACATTCACAGCCATGGCATAGGCAATGAAAGATTTTTTCAGCTCTCCCACAACTTCAATGGGTTGAACTTTGTCTTTTTCCAAAAGTTCTTTCAGATTTTTTTTCTTTTCTTCGTCTTTTTTGCTCATTCTCTTTTCCTCTTTTTCAGTTTTTGTAGTGGTTAGCTTATTTCGGTGTTCTGTGCTTTTGCGCGTCTAACAGCACGCTTAACTTTTTCTAACTTAATTCTTTCAATTTCTTTTTCATCAAACATAAATGCCAGTTGGTCAGTCACCACTTTAACATCTGCAATTTCTTCTTGAAGGTTTGCTTTTGCAGTTGCAATTTCTGCGGCAGTGCCACAGTGGCATTTGCGTTGATATTTGCAAATGGCTTGCAAAAGTTCGCCCATCTCTTCAATGGCAAACTTATTGTTGCTCTTCTCCAAAAGTGTTCAACAAAATTTCATAAGGGTTTTTCGGTTTCATTTGCTTCTTCCTGCTTTTTCTTTGGCATTTTCCATAACTTTTTTAAGTTGATTTTTCAAACTTTCTTTGTTTTCTTGAACTGCTTTGTCCTTTTCGTGCGCAGCTTCGTCAATCACAACTCCCAAACTAAGCTCCAGCCAGCCGGCAACCAAAAAGCGGTGACAAAAGTCAGTTGGTTTTTCATAGCACAAAAGCACGGTATTTTCACCAAGTGCATCAAACACTTTGCGAGGCTCAAGCTTTTTTAAAACTTTGTTATAAAATGCTTCAACATATTTTGCCTGAAAGCTCTTTTTCAAATTGTCATAAGTGAATTTGTTAAAATCGCCACGCTTGAAGTTTGCGTCGATGTTTGTTTCAATCTGCTTCCACTTTTTGAAGAAAGGGGCAGGGGAGAGGCACTTCATGGATTTGCCACGAAACTTTGCAAGCCTTCCGCTGTCCACAGAAATTGCAATAGGCACATTTTGTGTGAGGTCAATATTTCTCAAATTTGCATAATAAGATGTTTTCATGTGTTTCCTTTTAATGTTTTTAAGCACGATTTGATATATTAAATCGCTGGCATGTTGTTATGGGTGCCTTCTGGAACGCCGCCATATCATTTCGATTATACATCAAGGTCGGTGACTAAAGTTGCGTTTTCTTCGATATGTTTTGCCTTCGCAAACCATATGACTTCGTCGTCTCTATGCAAATGCCACCTTCGGTGTCGTTTGCATCCTGACTCCTCGTCATGAACTTTTCTTATACATCAAGGTCGGTGACAAGCGTTGCATTTTCCTCAATAAATTTGCGGCGCAGGTCAACATCTTCGCCCATAAGCTCGGTGAACACTCTGTCCGCTTCAATGGCGTCTTCCATGTTGATTTGCAGCAAAATGCGGTTTTCTGGATTCATGGTGGTTTCCCAAAGTTGGTCGGGATTCATTTCACCCAAACCTTTATATCGCTGCAGGCTGGTGCCTTTTCTGCCGTTTTCTTCAAACCATTTGTTGAGTTCTTCGTCACTATAGAAATAAAACTCTTCCTTGCCCTTTGCCACCTTGTAAAGTGGAGGCTGAGCGGCATACACGTGTCCGTTTTCAATCAGTGGGCGCATAAAGCGGAAGAAGAAGGTGAGAAGCAGAATTCTGATGTGTGCACCATCCACGTCGGCATCGGACATGCAGATGATTTTGTTGTAACGCAGTTTGCTTTCATCAAAATCGTTTCCAGTGCCAGCACCAAAAGCGGTTATCATTGCGCGAATTTCCGCGTTTTCAAGAATGCGGTTCAATCTTGCCTTTTCCACATTCAAAATCTTTCCTCTAAGAGGCAAAATTGCTTGGAAGCGGCGGTCACGCCCTTGCTTTGCAGAGCCGCCAGCCGAATCTCCCTCCACAATGTAAATTTCGCACAGGCTGCTGTCTTTTTCGGTGCAGTCTGCAAGTTTGCCCGGAAGGGTTGTGCTTTCCAGCGCACCCTTTCTTCTGGTGGTTTCTCTTGCCATTCTGGCAGCATCACGCGCACGCTGCGCTGTGATGGATTTTAAGATAAGCTCTTTGGCTTCGCTTGGATGCTCTTCCAAATAATCTCCAAACGCCTCTTGCATGGCTTTATAAACAATGGTGCGCATCTCGCTGTTGCCAAGCTTGGTTTTGGTTTGCCCTTCAAACTGAGGCTCTCGCAGTTTGACAGAAATCACGGCTGTGATGCCTTCGCGGCAGTCTTCGCCCGAAAGTTTTTCGTTTTCTTTAATGATTTTGTTTTTCACAGCATAGTCGTTGATAACCTTTGTGAGGGCATTCTTAAAGCCGTCAAGGTGAGTGCCGCCTTCCTCGGTGTTTATGTTGTTGGCATAGGTGTTGATGATTTCGTTGTAAGAATCGTTATATTGAAAACACACTTCAACTTCGTTCACAACATCGCCTTTCTCGTTATGATTAAATTTGTTGAAATAGACAGGATAAGAAAGCAGTGCTTGCTTGTTTTGGTTGAGATAGTTCACAAACTCCACAATTCCGCCCTTAAATTCAAAGCGGTCGGTTTTCTCTTGACCTTCACGGCGGTCGGTGAGTGTGATAACCAAGCCCTTGTTTAAGAATGCAATTTCGCGGAAGCGGTTTTTCAGATTGTCATAAGAAAACACTGTGGTTTCAAAAATTTCTGGGTCTGGATAAAACGTGACGGTTGTTCCTGTTTTGTCGGAGTTTCCAATCACCCTAAGAGGGGCAAGGCTGCGCCCGCGAGAGAACTCAATGAAATGATGCTTGCCAGCCTGATATACATCCACAGTCAACTTGGTTGAAAGCGCGTTTACGCAGGACACACCCACGCCGTGCAAACCGCCAGAAATTTTATATCCTTCACCGCCAAACTTTCCGCCGGCGTGCAGCTTTGTCAAAACAACTTCAACTGCGCTTTTGCCTTCTTTTGGAATGATGCCAGTTGGAATGCCGCGGCCGTTGTCCGAAACCGAGCACGCTCCGTCGCTTTCCAGCACAATGTCAATTTGGGTGCAATATCCAGCCAAAGATTCGTCAATAGAGTTGTCCACCACTTCTTGAACAAGGTGATGAAGGCCATGCGCATCGGTGGAGCCAATGTACATACCCGGACGCTTTCGGACAGGTTCCAGACCTTCCAAAACCTGAATTTCGCTGGCGTCATATTTGGTGCTTTTTGAAAGTTTTTCTTTGTCTGCTGCCTCATTTGCAGCATCAGGCAAAACTGCCACAGCTTCGGTGTTTTCAGCGTTTAAAACATTGTTTTCATTTTCCATGTTGAAAATATTCCCTTTATATATATAAATATACTATATTATATAATAATACAGTATAATTTGCAAGTGAATTTAAGAATAAAAAAGCTAAAATAAGGCAAAAAGAAGAAGGAAACAAATTCTTTTCAACAATTTGGTCTAAACTCTTGACAAAAGCAATAAAGTGGATGTATAATGACAACATGACGCGAGGTAGAGCAGCTCGGAAGCTCGCCGGGCTCATAACCCGGAGGTCACAGGTTCAAATCCTGTCCTCGCAACCAAAAAAGACTGTATCAAAGGATGCAGTTTTTTTTTATTTTAGGGTTATGCAGCCCGGCGGGTGTAGCGAGCCGGAGAGCTCAAGCCGAGCAAACATCGTTTGCGAACGCCACGAAGCGCAGCGGAGTCTAACCCGGAGGTCACAGGCTCGACCCTTTGGCAGGAAAGCTTTTGTGGGTCGGCGATTGGCTGGGCAATCTGGGACAAATCCTGTCCTCGCAACCAAATGAAAAAACTGCACCCTGTGCTTGTTTTTGAACAAGTTCAAAAAGCTTCGCTTTTGGGCTTGTTTTTTCATTCACGACCAAACGCAATTCGCGCTTTCGCTGGCGAATTGGTCGTGACTTTTTAAGTGGAAGATTTTTAGGAAGCAACTTATTAAAAGAACATTAAAAAAACTGCATCCTGCGCTTGTGTGTCTTAAAGCTTTAAGCGCCTTAAAAATGGCAAAGAGTGCCAAATGTGAGAAAAGTGTAAAAAAAACCACCAAACAGGTGGCTTTTAAAACAAAATGGAGGCAAACAGCAGAAGCATGGCTGCAAGGTGGGCGAGGTGATTGAAGTTGTTTTTTAAGTAGACCTGCAAAAAGATGTGAGTGGCATAGGCAAGTGCACCAAGTGAAAAGAAGATGTTGGAAAGGCTTGTGGAATACAGAAAAACCACCACAATGCTGCTTAAAAGCAGTCCGATGCTGACAAAGTGTAAAAATTTCTCAAGATAAAGCGAAACATTCTCTTTGGCAGTTTTGCCCACATATTCTTTTTTAATCAGAAGGTGCAAAAAGGTGAGCATAAGCCCAATGGCAACGCCGGTCAAAATTCCAAATGCGGATTCTTTTCCATAAACAAGCCCACAGAGGGCAAGAAACAATGTGGAGGCAAAATAACTTGCGCTTGCAGCCAAATTGCCAAATTTTTGAAGTTTTTTGCCAAATTTTGAGGTGTTTGAGTTGTTTTCAGCGTCAGCTTGCGAATTTTCTGGCAAATTGTTGGCTGGATTTGTTGGTTTTTCTTGAGGCATTTCTTCAGTTGGAAAGTTGACTTTCAAAAAAAGTGGAACAATGCACAGCACAATGAAAATGCCCCCAAGCGAAAAGTTTTTTGCCAGCGCCATGCAGCAAACGCCAAGGCAGGCAAGGGCAACAAGTGCGGCATTTGAAAGCAGCAAAAAAAGCAGTCTGTTTTTCTTTGCAAAGCAAAGCCCAACAGCCAAAGCGATGCACGCCACCAACATACAAACAGTTGCCGCAATAATCATAGACATATTGTATACAATTTTTGAAAAAATGTCCAACAAAAAAGCCACAAACGTGGCAATTTTGTTGGATTGTAATCATATTTTTTCTTTTATCTTTAATTAGAGATGCTTCGACTTCGCTCAGCATGACATAAGACAAACATTTTTGTGTCGCCGTTTAAAACTTTGTTGCCACCACTTTATAATATTAAAGTTGCATAGCAACTTTCAAATTTTAAAGTCAACTCTTTTGAAAAAACTTTCAAATGGTTTTTCAAAAGATGTTCCCTAATTGAAGGGGTAGGTGGGACGGGGAAACGAAGTTTTAGGCGTTAGGCAAAGCCGTGTCGCCGTTTAAAACTTTGTTGCCACCCCAGATGGCTTGAAGCCATCCTTAAGTGAAATTGTTTTGTTGAACACAAGGTGGCCATCGTGCTTGTCTTTGTCCACGCAATAATAGCCCTTGCGCATAAATTGAAATTTGTCTTCCACTTTTGCGCTTTTCAAGAAGTTCTCAGCCAAAGCGGTGGACTGCGTCATGCTGTTTGGCTCCAAAATTTCCTCAATTGGAGTGCCGTCGGCAAGTGCCTTGGCAGGGGATTTGAATTCTTCTTTAACAAGATTTTTGAAATCTCTGATTGTCACTTCAAAGCAGTTGTCAGCGCTCACAAAATGAATTGTGCCTTTGCACTTGATGCCACTGTTGTCTTGTCCGCTTTTTGTGCCCGCAATGTATTCGCATTCCAAATGGTCAATATCGCCATTATCGGCAAACACAACTTTGTTGCATTTGATGATGTATGCGCCTTTAAGTCGCACAATTCCGCCCTCCACCAGACGGTTATATTTTGGTGGTGGATTGAGGGAAAAATCTTCCTTTTCGATGTAAATCACATTGGAGAAGGTGGCTTTGTGAGTTCCAGCATTTTCATCATTTGGGTTGTTGTCAATTTCAATCTCTTCGCTGCCTTCATAGTTTGTGATGACAACTTTAAGTGGGTCCAGCACCACCATGGCGCGTGTGGCAATTTTGTTTAAATCTTCTCTCACATAAAATTCCAGCGCAGAATATGGCACTGTCACTTCAATGGTGTTGCCCCAGCCAACAGAGCGGACAAAATCTTTGACAGCCTTGGCGGTGTAGCCGCGGCGTCTGATGCCCACAAGGGTTGGAAAGCGGGGGTCGTCCCAGCCAGACACAAGCCCGCTGTTGACAACCTGCTTCAGCCATCTTTTGCCAGTGAGGACATTTTCCAGCACGCAACGAGAAAATTCGCGTTGTTTTGGAGCATATTTCTTGCCCCAGCCGTGCTGAACAAACCACTCATACACCACGCGGTGGTCTTGAAAACCCTTGTCGCAAAGGCTGTAGGTTGTGCCTTCAAGGCAGTCTTCCATTGGGTGGACAAAATCATATTGAGGCCAAATGCACCACTTGTCGCCAACACGATAGTGATGCTGTCTTGAAATTTTATACATTACAGGGTCGCGCATGTTTATGTTTGGATGAGCCATGTCAATTTTGGCGCGCAGCGTTTTGCTGCCGTCAGGAAATTTTCCATCTCGCATTTGTCGGAACAGCTTCAAGTTTTCCTCTGGTGTACGATTGCGATAAGGGCTTTCTTTGCCCGGCTCAGTCAACGTTCCTCTTGTTGCGCTCACCTCTTCTGCCGTCAGTTCGCACACATAGGCGTCACCATTTTCAATCATCTTTTCGGCAATTTTATATATGTCGTCAAAATAGCTTTCGCTTGCATACACCAGTTTTTCTGGTTTAAAGCCCAGCCACTCAAGGTCTGCCATATAGCTGTCAGCAAACTCGCCATCTTCTTTGGTTGGGTTGGTGTCGTCCATGCGCAAAATGGTTTTTCCGCCAAACTTTTGCGCGGTTTCAAAGTTGATTGTCCACGCCTTCACATGACCAATATACCAATATCCGCTTGGCTCTGGAGGGCAGCGGGTGATGACTTCTTTGCTTCTGCCACTTTTCAGGTCGGCAATAATTTCTTCTTCCAGCTCATTCTCTGGCACAATGGTGTCAAGGTCAATTCCATTTTCAAGTTTCATACATCTCTCCTAATAAAAAAGATTTTATCACACTGGAGGCAAAAAAAGCAAATAAATGAAAAATAAAAGGCTGCAAATTCAGCCTTTATTTAAGCTTTCTCTCAATTTTGCCTTAATTCTTGTCAAACTGTTGTCGATGGATTTTTCGCTTATGCCCAAGTGCTTGGCAATTTCTTTGTAAGAATAGCCCTGCAAATATTGCTTCAAAACGGCAAATTCTTTTTCTGACAGCAGATTTTTAAGTTTTTGTTTCAAAATTTCAAAATTTTCTTTGTTGATAATCCTCTCGGCAGGGGTGGAGTCAAGCACCAGCTCCATGGGAAGATAATCCAATTTTTCAAAACTTGCAAAGGAAACGGCGTCAGAAAGCGGCCGATTTTTGAAGGTGTTTGCCCTTTTGATTGCCGTCTGAATTTGGTGCTTGATGCAAATCACTGCAAAGGTTTTGAAAGCCGTTTCTTTGTGAGAAGAATAGCCGCGAATGGCCTTATAAAGCCCAATCATGCCCTCTTGAATGAGGTCTTCCAAATCTCCACCCACAATGAAAAACCCACGGCTGATTTTCACCACCAAATCTTTGTATCTTCCAAAGAGTTCGTTTTCAGCCTTGTCATCTCCATTTTTAATCAGTTCAATAAGTTCTTCATCTGTTTGCATTCTTATTTCCTTTATTTTTCTCTCTGACGAAGTATCTCATAGATGCAAATGCCGGCAGAAACGCTGGCGTTAAGGCTGTTGACAGAGCCTTTAAGAGGCAAGGTGACAATTCCATCACAATAAGCACGAAGAGATTGTTTAATTCCATTTCCTTCACTGCCAATAACAATTCCAATTGGGCCGGTGAGGTTTTGAGAATATATGTTTTCTCCACCAAGTTCGCAAGCATAAATCCAAAGCCCATTGTCTTTCAATTCATCAATTGCTTCTTTAAGATTTGTCACTCTCGCAATCTTCATGTTGGAAATTGCTCCAGCGCTGGTGCGCACAACGGTTTCGTTCACACCGCAAGCGCGCATCTTTGGAATGACAATGCCAACCACGCCAGCGCATTCGCAAGTGCGGATGATGGCGCCAAGGTTGTGAGGGTCTTCAATTCCGTCCAAAAGCACCACAAAGGCAGGCACGCCTGTCTTTTGTGAATGAGCAAGAATGTCGCTGACAGAAGAGTATTCAAACTCCACCGTTTCGGCAATATAACCTTGATGATGTGAGGTGACACTTTTGCTGTCCATAAGTTTTTTTGGCAAAAATTCCACCTTCAATTTGTTTTTGCGTGCCAAATTGATGACATCATCTTTGCGTGAGGCATAGTTTTGGTCGACGATAATTTTGTTGATGGTTGCTCCATTTTTTATGGCTTCAATAACCTGATTTTTTCCTTCAATATTCATATTTTTAATCCTCTTTCATTGAAAAATTTAAAATTTCTTCCAATCTTTCTGTTTTGTTGCTTAAATACAGCCAGCCCAGCAACGCCTCAAAAGAGGTGGCTTTTTTGTAAGTTTCTTCGTCAAAGTTTTTGGCAGAATGCTTGTTGTGGGTATTTCGCGTTTTTCGCACAATGTCTTTTTCTTCATTTGAAAGTATTGCTTGAAGTTTGTCTAAAGCTTCTGCTTGCGCCTTCGCATTGCAAAAGTTTTTTGCTTTGTTATTGTAAGAGTTAAGGGGCTGTTTTTCACCTTTAAGAACTTCTTTTCGCACATATGCTGTGTGAATTGCGTCTCCCATGAATGCAAGAGCAAGAGGGGAGAGGTCTTTAAATTTTTCCAATTTTTCTTTTCCTTTTTTATAAAAATTGTAATTTTAATGTCTAAATCAATTTTCAATTTTTCTTTGCCAGGACTTGTCCGAGCAAGGAAAAGTGAAAATCACATTCGGGGAAGAGGATTGGGATGAGAAACCGAAGTTTTAGCGGTTAGAAAATGTCAATTAAAATGGTCTGTAGATGCTTCGACTACGCTCAGCATGACATTTTCGTGCCCGCGTGTAAAAACTTTGGTGTCTGTCCCAGCTTAGTTGTTAAAACGGAACAAAACAACATCGCCGTCTTGTACAACATACTCCTTTCCTTCCATGCGCACCTTGCCTTTTTCTTTGGCTTTTAAGAAACTGCCAGCTTCAATAAGGTCGGCATAAGAAACAATTTCCGCTTTGATGAACCCTTTTTCAAAATCGGTGTGAATTTTTCCAGCAGCCTGAGGCGCTTTTGTGCCTTTAACAATTGTCCAAGCGCGAACTTCCTTTTCGCCAGCGGTGAGATAGCTCATCAGCCCAAGTAGGTCATAGCTGGAAGCCACAAGTTTTTCCAGACCGCTTTCTTTAATTCCAAGCTCTTGCTTGAAGAGCTCTTTTTCTTCTGCATCCAGCCCCACAAGCTCTTCTTCAAGTTTTGCGCACAAAACCACAACTTTAGAATTTTCTTCCTTTGCAATTTCTTTTACAGCTTCAACATATTTGTTGTCAGAGGAGGCAATTTCGTCTTCAAAAATGTTGGCAACATAAATCACTGGCTTTAGGGTGAGAAGCGAAAAGTTTTTGACAAGCTTCTGCTCTTCCTCAGAAAATTCCAAAGTGCGGGCTTGCTTTCCAACTTCCAGTGCTTGTTTGATGCGGGAGAGCATCTCCACGGTGGCAACAAGCGTTTTGTCTTTGTTTTGCCTTGCAATCTTTTCGTTTTTCTCCAAAAACTTTGTCACTTGTTCTAGGTCAGCAAGGGCAAGTTCCATTTCAATGGTTTCAATATCTCGCTTTGGGTTGATGGTGCCGCAGACATGAATGATTTTGTCATTTTCAAAACACCTCACCACATGCACAATGGCATCCACTTCGCGAATGTGGCTTAAAAATTTGTTTCCCAAGCCTTCGCCATGGCTGGCACCGGCAACAAGCCCTGCAATGTCCACAAACTCAATGCTGGCAGGCGTGATTTTTTGTGTGTTATACATCTTTCCAAGCACATCCAATCTTTTGTCTGGCACATCCACAATGCCAATGTTTGGCTCGATTGTGCAAAAAGGATAGTTGGCACTTTCGGCACCAGCCTCCGTTATGGCATTAAAAAGTGAACTTTTGCCAACATTTGGCAATCCAACAACACCAATTTTCATGTTTTTCTCCTGTTTTTTTTGTTTTGTGCTTTTTCATAAGAAAACAAGCCCAAACTTTTTTTAAGTTATTATATCACACGCTGCCAAAATTTTAAAGCCTTTTGCATAAAAAAACAAAAAGGAGAAGTTGTCTCCTTTTTGAATTTTGCTTTAAGCTTTAAATTCGTTCGCGACCATTATCTCCCATTGAATGTTGATTTGTGCGAGGAGGAATGCTTGGGTTGACCTCTGCATTCTCTCTTGCAGAAGTGTCAGCAGTTGGTTCGTCAAAAGAAAGTTTGAAATCTTCCAAAAAGTCTTTGCCCTTTTTGCTTTTTATGGATTCTTTTTCTTGTCTATCTCTTTCGGCCTCTTCTTTTGCTTGTTTTGCAGCTTCGGCAGCTTCTTTGGCAGCAGCCTTTTCTTGCGTAAGTTTTTCTATGTTTTTTGCCATCTGCTCTTCAAGCTTTTGGGTGTCATCAATTTTCTGCTCAATTTGCTCTTCGTTGCCAAAGGTTCTTTCAATACGGTCGGCTTTTCCGCGGGCTTCTCTCCATGCTTTGTCGGCATCAGAAAAGTCTTGTTTTGCTGTGTTGGTGTTTTGTTTTGCATTTTCAAAGGCGTCTGATTTTGTGCTGAATTCTTGTTCGGCGGACTTTTGTTTTGCGTCAAGGTCTTTCAAACTGTCTCTCAAATCTGACAAATATGCATTCAATTTGTCTGAGTCATAGCTATAATAAGAATCGGAAAATTCAGAAAATTGCTTGCCATATTTTTTCTTGAGTTTTTCCAGCCTCTTTCTTTCCTCGTCTGTCAAGACGCCAAGGCTGCCCTTGTTTTCAAATTCATCAATTTGCTTGAGGTCTTGGTCCACTTCCTTAATCAGCCTGTTTCTTGCTTCAACATCATGCAGGGCTTTGTCTCTTACATCTCTGGACAGGTTTTGCTCGTCTTTGGCTGTCTTTTCTTCTGCCAATCTGTCTTTTAATGCGGTTTCTTTTGCATTTCTGTTGTCTGTGGCTTTTGTCACATCTGCATTGGCTGCTTTCAATTCTTTCAGCACTTCACCAAGTTCAGTGGACGTCATGTCCTTTGGAAGGCGCATTGTGCGCAGTTTTTCTTCTTTGTAAGCTTCATTAAGTTTTTGACGCTCAGCAAGCTGCGCAGTTGCCTCTTTTTCATTCTGGGCTGCCTCTTTAGACTTTTCATTTGCTTGCTTCATGGCTGCGGCAGCATCTGCCACAGCTTTTTCTTGTTGAAGTTTTTCATATTCTTTTTGCGCTGGAATAATTTGGCTGTTAAGTTCGTTCATCGCTTTCTGTTTGTCGGCAATGGACATATCCGAATTCAAAATTTCATCTCGCCTTGCCTTAAGTTCTGCCATAACTTTTTCTTGATTTTCCAGCCTGCCATCAAGTGAGTTTTCTTTTGCAATTCTGTCTTTTTCTTTTTGCTTTTCGTCTTTAACAATTTCTTTATAAGCTTGTTTTTCTTGTTTAAGTTCTTTGTTCAGATTTTTAACATTCTGCAAGTCACGCTGCAGTTCTTTCTTCTTTTCGTTGCGTTCTTTTCTTCTTTCGCCAGCTTTATACACCCAGTTGAGTGCCTTTTTGAGATTGTTGACAATTTCCAAATCGGTTGCCAGCGCAAAAGAAGCAAACAGCATGGCAAGAATGTTGAAAATTGGAAGAGGAAGCAGACACGACAATCCCACGGCTGCACCTGCGGCAGTCAACCATGCAGCGCGCAACTTGGTGTTTGGACCTTGAGTGTTGACATCAAACAGGTCTGTCTTTTTAACATCCTTCAAAGCCACATCCTTCTTATTTTCCTTCTTTTCTCCGCCTTGTGAAGCGGCTTGCTCTTGGGCAGGAGGAGGGGTTGCATCAGCGGTTGTTTCTCTTTCATTTGTTGTGGCTGAGTTTTCGGTTATTATGTTTGAAGAATCGTCACCAGTATTTTCTGCCTCTGCAATTGGTGGTTCAACAGGTTTAACTTCTTCAACTGTTTCTGTTTGTGGGGCAACCTCTGCATCGTGGATGTTGATGGTTTCTGTTGGAATAAATCTTGACACATCCGTCGGCTTTGGCAAAACAATGTCTGGGAAAGGCTCAACAGGTGCATAAGCGGTGATTGGTGGAGGGGTGAGATTGTCAATTTGCTCCACTTCAGGTTCACGGCTTGGCTGGAGGAGTTCGCCTTGCTCTCTGCGCATGGTGGAAATCTTCTCACCGTGCGACTTGACAACATAATAAGTTGTGCCGTCATTTCGCGCATAAATGGTGCGAGCTGCACCAGCTGACTCTTTTTCCAGCGGTTTCATTTTTTCAAGAGCATCAAGGCTGGTTGCATTAAAGTCGTCAAACTTATCAAGATTGATGGCAATTTGTGTCAGTTTATTTTCTCCCTTTTGCCCCGGAAATTCCATGCCAAGTGCAGGATTGGAGGTTTTGTCAGCCGCGTCAGCAAAAAGCATTGCCTTGTTGATGTCACGATATTGTGGCACTGTGCTTCTGTTAGCGTTGGTGTTGGTTTGAATGTAAAGCGAAGTTTTTCCGTCTTGCTGTTTGAAATGATAGAATTCAACTTCTCCTTTCTCATTTTTGAGTGGAAGGGCACAGATGCTGATTGCAGGATTGTTGCTGAGAACGAGGGTTGTTTCACCATTTTTGACTGCTTGGGCAAGCTCTTCGTCAGATTTTCCTTCAAATTGCTTGCTGTGAAGGTTGGAAAGTGCAATCAGAGTTTGCGAAAATGCTGGCTCTGTTGTGTCCATGGTGCAGCCGTTTTGATTTGACAGCGCCTTTTGAACAAAGGAAGAAGAAACGCCAATGTCAAATGGCACTTTTTGATTGGTGTCAGCATTGCGCAAGATTGATTTTCCAAGTTTGCTTGCAGCTTGCACGCCAAGCGCGGAGAACATGAAGGCTGCCTCTTTTCCGACGCCTTTAATTTGAACATCCTCAATGTTGAGGTCTTTTGAAAGCTTTAAGCTGTCAATTTCAAACTTATAAAAATCACCAGCTGTTTGGGTTGGAAGGATGTTTTTGCCATTGTTAAGCTGGTCAATCGTGTCTTTTGCAACATAAAGCACAGTTTGCTCTTTGCCATCAGCGGTTTTTTCGCTTCTGAAAACAGCAACAGTGTTTTCACCTTTTGTGACATTCAAAAGCATTTGGTTGTCTTCATATACAGTCAGTTTTTGTGTGCCGCTTATGCCAAGTTTGTCAACATAGCTGTTGTCTTTCTTCCCCATGCCAAGCTCAATATCTTGACTTAAACCACTTATGTTTTCCCCACCAAAGGCGAAATTGGTTTTGGTAAGTTCTTGGCCTTTTCTTGTTGTGGAAACAACTTTGTCCATATTTTCAAGGTTGTTTTCCACTTCATAAGGATGGTCAATAATGGATTTTTTAAGGTTGTAAACCGCAGGGACATTTTCTGGCGAAATGACTGCGGGGACGCTGCCAATTCCACCAAGGTCTTTGTTGTTGATTAAATAATCAAGTGCTTTGTATGAGCGTGCGTTAATTTTTTGAAAAGTTACATAAGACAATTTGTGTTTTTCGCCATTGAAGGTGACATCCAACTCAAGGCTTTCATTCCCATCTTCTTTCTTTGTGATGTTGCTGCCGTTGATTTTGCAGGTGACAGGTTTTCCTTCTTCAATTCCTTGAAGATTGATGAAAAACTCGTCATCTTTTTTAATCACTTGAAAATATTCTGTGTTTATTCCGTCTTCGGTATGTTGAAAGAAAACATAAGCAGGCTCCGGTTTGGCAAGGTCTCCACACAGCAAAATATCGTTAAAATATTCTTTTGGTTCTGCCATAATTGGCTGTTGTGTTTTGGAAAGTTCCTCAACATGGTTTGGCTTAAGCGCTGTTGAGTTTGGAATAAAATTTGAGGCAATGGCAAGGGGGTGCTTTCCTTCAAGGAGGACTTCAATTTGGTCGGCGAAATTAAAGCCGTCGCAAGAAACTTTACGCACAGTTCCATCTTTTGAGGCAACTGTCAAAGTTAAAACGCCCAAATCAGAAGCAATTCCTGCTTCAAAAGAAGCTTCATCCACACGCACTTGTTCTTGTGATTCATTGATGTTTATGGTTGTGTAAAGTTTTCCGTCTGCAGCCTTGGTGAAATTGACATAGTTTGTGCCATCGGATTGATTTGTTTTAAAATGATAATATGTTTCATTTTTTTCTTTGTCTTCGCAAACCAAAAGATTTTCAGCAATATGGGTGAAGTCTTTTTCAAATTCAAAATCTTTAACAACATCGGCAAAATTTTCGTTTTCATGAAGTTCAAGCTTGTCAGAAGGGATTTGTGCAGCTAAATTCACCAAAATGTCAAAAACTTGGCTGTTTTTTTGTGAAATTGGAATGTTAAGCAACGATTCTGTGGATGTTTTAACGCAAATCTGTTCGCCAATGGACATGATGTTCAAATGCCCATCGGCAGCCTTGGCAAGTTCAAACTCTTCAAAATCATCGTGACCATTTTCATCTTTGGTTTTGTTAATCACTGCCCAATATTTTGGATATTCTGGTGCAGAAAACTCTCCGCCAATGGCAAGCTGCTCTCTCACAACAAAGTGCTTTTCATTTCCGTCTTTGTCCACGTAAGGGAAGGCATAGTGATTTTCCATGCCTGCTTTTGAAAATTGTTGCACAGTGCCAAAAGCTTTTTCTTCGGCTTTCATTTTTGCATAAGCAATAGGGTTTTTTGAAAGAAAATAAAGTTCTTTTACAGCCATTGAATCTTGAAGTTCATTTTGTTTGCAGAAACTTTTGAAGTCTTCTCCATTCAGGCCAACAAAGGTGTCAGCCATTTTAAGTCTGTCAACAGTGGTTTTTGAAACTTTTGAACTATCTTTTGCAACATCCATTTTTAGTTCAAAAAACTTTGCATCGCGTGCCTTTTCCAGTTCTGTAAACAAAACAATGCAAGCGGCGGGGTCTTTATTAAAAGAAGGATGATTTCTAATCTCGTCGCCAAAAGGACTGCTGACATAAGCAATCAAATCTTTCACTTTTTCATTTGAAAAATTATTTTCTCTTATTTGAAGATATGTTTGAACATTTTCAAATTCAGGACTTTGCTGCTTTCTCTGCTCTGTTATGGCAAAAGCAAGTGCAAGCTTGTCATCTCGATAAAGCTTTTTAAAGCCTTCAAGCCTGTCTGAATAAAGCACATTATATGCGTTTGCTTCTTTTGCAAGCACAGGGTCAAAATCTGGGTTGACGATGGAAATATATTGACTGACAACATCAAGCCTTTCAGAAAAGTCTGGTTTTGTCAATTGGTCTTTATAAAATCTAAGCTTCAATTCCTCTTCGGTCAGCTCATCTCCCGTCTTTTCTGCAAGATGTTTTATGTCATTCACAAAAAGGTGGCTTATGTCTGCTCCAAATTCATGCTGGGCAGTTGCATCAAGAAATTTGTTGTATGCCGATTTAAATTCTTGAAACTCATCTGCAAAAACAACTGAAAAGGCTTCAATTTGCAGTTCAAAGCCTTCCACAAGCGCTTTGTCTTCCGCCGCTGCTTTTGCTTGCACCTCTTTCATAATCAAATCATCATGCGTTTTGTCGCGAGTTGTGAAATATCTTGAAGGTTCCACTCCATATTTCATCCCGCTTTCATGCAAGAAAAAATCAGCAACTGCAATGTTTTCTGGCAGGGCTCCTGTTGCAGCTTTTCGCTCTTGTTTATAATATTCAAAGTCTGATTGGTGTTGTTTGGCATATTCTTGCGCACGAATTGCAAGGTTGGTTTCACCTTTTTCAATTTCTTCATACAAAGGGAGCATCTGAGATTGAAAAAATTCAGATTTGGCGGCTTCGCTGTCTTCCAAGTGATGCTCTGTCAAAAACTTTTGATATTCGCTTTGCTTTTTCTGCGCGTGGCAAAACTCGTTTGCAATTTGTTCCTGTGACAAACTAACTTTGTTGCAAAGTTGCATAAGCTCTTTCTTTAAATCTTGTGAAAGGGCAAGTTTGCTTTTAATCATCTCCAGCCTTTTGTTTACAAGCCCAGTGGTGTCTGCAAGGCGTGAGTTGACAGCAAAGAAAATCTTTGCATCTCTTTCTGCGTCGGCATGGCTTTTGCCTTGTGCTTCATCTTTTAAGAGAGCAGCGTTTTCTTTTTGAAATTTTTCAAAGTCAGAAGAAAAATAATTGCAATACTCAAAAATGGCTTGCTTTTCATCTTCTGGCAAGTTTAATATTGCATCCAACAAAACTTTCTTTCTGTTTGGGCCCCATTTGCCAAAAGCTTTTTCGCTGTTTCCGTTGGTGTTTTCTTCATGCATTGTGCTCACTTCCGGTGCATCAGAGTTTTCTGCATTAGAAGTGGAAACCAAAGAAAAATCTTTAAGGGCAGCTTCGGGCTTTTTTGATTTGTCTTTTCCAAAAATTGGCATAATGTCCTCCCAAAAAATGAGTTTCAATAATTATATCATAAATTTAACTTGATGTCAAATTTTGTCGGAAAATATTTGTCACAAAACTTCATCAATTTATTTTTTGATTTTGAAAGGTTTTTATCAACAAAAAGTTGTGTTTTTTCTTATTTTTTGCTATTATTGAAATAATTAATTAAAAATCTTTTGGGCTTAATTTTTTATGCTCTAAAGTTGACAGGAGAAAAAGATGGGACTTTTTGGAAATGAAAACAAATCTCAAGTGAAAAAACTGAGAAAAATTGCCGACAAAGTTGTGGCGTTGGAAGAGAAATATCGCACGCTTTCAGACGAAGAGCTTCGCGCTTGCACTCAGGATTTTAAGCAGCGATATCAGGCGGGTGAAAGCTTAAACGATTTGCTGCCAGAGGCATTTGCCGTCATGCGTGAGGCTGCAGACAGAGTTTTGAACATGCGTCACTTCTATGTGCAGATTTTGGGCGGCATTGCGCTTCATCAGGGGCGTATTGCAGAAATGGCAACCGGTGAAGGAAAAACCTTGGTGGCAACGCTGCCGGCATATCTCAATGCCATTTCGGGGTTGGGCGTGCATGTTGTGACGGTGAATGAATATTTGGCAAAGCGTGACGCCGAGTGGATGGGAAAGGTTTACAAATTTTTGGGTCTTTCTGTGGGCGTGATTGTGTCGGGCATGAGAGAGCAGGCAAAGAAGGAAGCCTATAACAGCGACATAACCTATTGCACCAACAACGAAATTGGCTTTGATTATCTTCGCGACAACATGGCAATCATGAAAGAGCAGCGCGTTCAAAGAGGGCACAACTTTGCCATTGTGGACGAGGTGGACTCCATCTTGATTGATGAAGCCCGCACGCCACTCATCATTTCTGGACGCGGAATGAAATCCAGCGACAACTATGTTAAGGCGCAAAAGTTTGTCAAGCAGTTGAAGCCTGAAGACTGGGAAAAGGACGAAAAAACCAAAGCGCTCAACCTCACAGAAAGCGGCGTCACAAAGGCAGAGCGTTTTTATGGCACTGACAACCTTTCAGATGTGGACAACATCGAAACAAATCACTATATCAACAACGCCATGAAGGCAAACTTTGTGATGTTTAAGGATGAAAACTACATCGTGAAAGACGGCGAAGTGGTGATTGTGGATGAATTCACCGGCCGTGTTATGCCAGGAAGAAGATATAATGACGGCTTGCACCAAGCCATTGAGGCCAAAGAAGGCGTGGAAATTAAGGATGAAAACAAAACCCTTGGCACCATAACCTTCCAAAATTTCTTCAGAATTTACAACAAACTGTCCGGCATGACGGGAACAGCCAAGACGGAAGAAGGGGAGTTTAGAGCAATTTACAAACTGGACGTTGTCACCATTCCAACCAACCGTCCAAACATCCGCGTGGACGAGCCAGACATTGTTTTCACCACCGAAAAAGGCAAAATCAAGGCCATTGTGGAAGAAATCAAGCATAGGCACGCCACAGGGCAGCCAATTTTGATTGGCACCATCACCATTGAAAAAAGTGAGCTGATTTCAAACGCTTTGAAGGAAGCGGGCATCAAGCACACCGTGCTTAACGCCAAAAATCACGAACAAGAAAGCATGATTGTTGCTCAGGCAGGCAGAAAAGATGCTGTCACCATTGCCACCAACATGGCAGGCCGCGGAACCGACATTCTTCTGGGCGGAAATGCCGAGTTTATGGCAAAAAAGAAAATGCAAGAAGAAGATTTCACCGAAGAGCAAATTTCCTATGCCACCGCCTTCAACACGGTGGACGATGCGGATATGAAAAAGGCGCGTGAAAGGTTCAATCAGCTTTATCGTGAATATAAACAAACCACCGACGCCGAAAAAGAAGAAGTGAAGGCTGCGGGCGGGCTTCACATTGTGGGCACCGAACGCCATGAAAGCAGGCGTATTGACAACCAGCTGCGCGGGCGTGCTTCGCGTCAGGGTGACCCGGGCTCCAGCGTGTTTTTCCTCTCGTTGGAAGACGACCTCATCCGCAGATTTGGCGGAGACCGCCTGAAAAACATTGCACAATTCTTCCGCTTGGAAGAGGGCACGCCAATTCAGCTTAAAATCCTTTCAAGACAAATTGAAGGTGCGCAGAAAAAGATTGAAATTCAAAACTTTGCAATGAGAAAAACCGTCTTGCAGTTTGACGATGTCATGAACGCCCAAAGAGAGGTGATTTACAAAGAAAGAAACAAGGTTTTGGACGGCTTGGAAGTGCACTCGCAAATTATGGGAATGTTTCCGGGCGTCATTTCCAAGGTGTGTGATAAGTGCGTCAACGATGAAAAGCCATATTTTGAATGGGATTTTGAGAAAATCAACACCGAGCTGGAGCGCGGACTTCTGGAAAAAGACAAAAACCTCATCACAGAAGAGTTTTGCGAGGGCTTTGACCGCGAAGATTTGGAAAACGCTGTCTTAACCCTTGTGGAAAAGAGATATAACGAGCGCATGAACGAGGCCGGAAAATATGGCATCGATTTTGAAAAGATTGAACGCTTTGTGCTTTTGAAAGTGGTGGACAACAACTGGATGAACCACATTGACGATATGCAAACCATGAAAAACGAAATTTTTGCACGAGGTTTTGGAAATCAAGACCCAATCATTGCCTACAAAAAAGAAGGCTATGATATGTTTGACGAGATGATTGAAAAAATCAGAGAAGTTGCGTGTATTGTGCTGCTTAACACCTCCATTGAAGTGAAACAGCCAGAGCCAAAACAACAGCCAAAATATCAAGAATCCCGCGTTTACAATGTGCCAGAGCGCCCTCAAGAAATCAAGAAGCAACAGACAGAAAGAAACACTGCGCCAAAAGTGGGCAGAAATGATGCTTGCCCATGCGGAAGCGGAAAGAAGTTTAAGAATTGTTGCGGAGGGTGAAAAAACTGCGCTTTGTGCTTGTTTTTGACCTCTTGGGACAGACACCTCGTCGCACGCTGCGCTTAAAACTCGGCTTGCCATTCTGGCAAGCGCTTGTGGAAACGCTGGGTTGCTGCTTTTCCCAAAAATGACAAGCATTTTTGGAAACCCTAAAACACTTATGTAACAACTTTTGAAAAACCATTTAAAAGGTTTTTCAAAAGTGTTGAATAAAAAATAAGAACAGTGCGTTACGCACTGTTTTTAAGTTTTTATATTTAACTGATTTAAAATCAGTATAAAAGTATTTTGTTTGAATTTTTGTCAATATAAATTTATGGAAAAAGAAACTTTTGGAAAAAGATTGAAAGATTTAAGAGTTGAAAAAGGGTTAACTCAAATTGAATTGGCAAAAGAATTAAACATTGACAAATCAACAATTGCAAAATATGAGACAGAAAAAATTGTTCCTAGTGTTATAATGCTAAAATTGTTTGTTGATTACTTTAATGTTTCGGCAGGTTATATGTTGGGGTGGGAAGATTAAGGATTATCTTCCTTTTTTAATTTCCTCCAACACTTCTCCCAAAATTTTATGCGAAACAGTGTCAATGTCTTTTACTTTATAGTAAGCCATTAATTTTTTGCCAAATTCTCTGTTGCACCACAGATATTTGTTTCTAATATAGCCACATACTCCAAAATGGACTTGAAAAGCATCCTCTAAATCTATTCTAGAGAAATCAATTTGCTTTTTTAGCTCTTCTTTTATTTGTTTCAGGTTTTCATTGAACATCTTATTATATTTCCTTGCTGATTAATAATCAGAATATAAGCAATTTTACTGATTTTCTGTCAGAATGTAAAGTGAAATGAATGAAAAACTTAAAAATTTAGGAAAAAAGATTAAAGAATTAAGAGAAGAACAGGGGCTTACACAAAAGGGGTTAGCTCAAAAGCTCTATTTAGAAAAGTCGACCATAGCAAAATATGAGACGGGTGAAATTGTTCCGTCTCCCGAAGTCTTGATGGAGTTAGCTTTATTTTTTAAAGTCAGAACTGACTATTTGCTTGGTTTGGAGGATTGAGAGGTTTTTTGTTGTCTCCGCAAAATATATAAATTTAACAATATGAAGGCATAGTTCTTTAAGTTGTCCTTTAGCCTCCCGAAAATGCTTTTCATTTTTGGGAAAGAGGAACAACCAAGCGTTTCCACAAGCGCTTGCCTTTTGGCAAGCCGAGTTTTAAGCGCAGGTTGTGACGGGTTTCCACTCCAGTATTGACAAACGGGTAGGGGAGTGATATAATCGCTTCAGAAGGAGCATATTATGCAAGGGAAAAATGAAGTTTACAAATCGGTTGAGTTTGCCGTAAAGTGGTGGGCTGACAAGTTGGATGGCACGGCGGAGGGCTTATGTTTGCCAGGTTATATTGTGCGAGAGTTTTCCAAGCCTCTGGAAGAAAGAGATGACAATTGGAGGATTAATAATTTAAAACTTCAATGTCTTAAAGCTGCTATTGAAGAAAAAATTGAAGCAAGAAAGATTGACGCAGAAACAAAAGAACGCTTTGGGATTGTGTTGAGCAGTCTTATTATGGACAGGCTTAAGACGGAAAAAGAGTGCTGTTTGTTTTCAGACCATGACGGCGCCTTTGGGCTTTTGGCGCAAGCGGCACGCTGTTGTTGCATTGAAACCTCGGACGATTGCATCTTTAGGTTTTTTGGCACGGTTGAAATGTTTGTAAGCAAAGAAGAGGTTTCTGCAAGATTTGATGAAGATGAAAGATATTCAATGCTTTTTCACAACTCTCTTTGCGTGAAATCTTCCAAAGGCTTGGCAGGCAAAGCCAAGTTGGATGAAGAAGAAGTTGTGGGCAAGGAAAATACAACTGAAAAATAACAATTCAAAAAATGCCAAATGAAAACTGACAAAAAAAATCCACTTTAAGAAGTGGACTTTTTTTATGAAAATGAAATTTTATTTCAATGCGTAATGCTTTTGGTGAGAATGCATTTTGGCTTCTGAATTGATGCCGTTGCAGCCAATCTCTCTTTCTGGGCGCTTAGCGCTGGTTGCTTTTTCGGAAACTGACTTTTTGCATTCTTCCAGTTTTGCTGCCAAGTTTTCAGATGTGTTGAAAGTGTTTGAAAGTTGATAATCCTCCAACATAAAGCTTGCATGAGCGTTGCCATTGTCAATTTCTGGAATTTTTGTGTTTTTTGGTTTAATCATGTTTTTCTCCTTATTTTTAAACTATGCATAGTTTAGCACAGAAGTTTTGAGTTGTCAATAGGTGTTTTTGATAATTTTGCTTGACAATGGGGAAAGATTATGATAATATTCAAACAGCAGTAATATTTTTAATTTTTAATAATACTGTCCTTGCTCTTGATTTAACAAGAGCCATAAGTCCAAAAGGAGGTAATGTAAGATGAACAAATATGAGCTTATGTTTATCGTTGCCAGCGATGTTTCTGAAGAAAAAAGAGAAGAACTCATCGCAAAGCAAAAAGCCTACATCGAAGCACACAATGGTGTTGTTGAAGGCGTTGAAAAGCTTGGCATGAAAAAACTGGCATATCCAATCAACTTCAAAAACGAAGGTTTTTATGTTTTGATGAACATTCAATTCAACCCTGCAGAAGTTGACGCAATGACAAAGCTTATGAACATCACTGATGGCATTGAGCGTCAGATGTTTGTTAGAAAGTAAGCGTGATTTGCAGTTTTGGGTGCAAATCAAATCAAACAAAGAGGTCATAAGCCTTAAAGGAGAAATTATGAATAAAGTTATGTTGATTGGGAACCTGACAAGGGACCCAGAACTTCAAACAACAAACAGCGGAAAATCTGTTTGCAGATTTGGTCTTGCTGTGCAAAGAAGATTTGCCAACCAAGACGGTGAAAGAGATGCGGATTTCTTTAACATCACTGTTTGGGGAATCCCTGGCGAAAACTGCCATAAATATTTGAAAAAAGGCTCAAAATGTGGCGTGGTTGGAAGAATTCAAATTTCCACATATGACGCTGCAGACGGCTCTAAGCGCAATTCCACAGACATCATTGCTGAAGAAATTGAGTTTATTGGCCCAAGAAGTGGCTCTGACGAAGGCGGAAATTCTTATTCTGCTGCACCAGCTCAGCCAAAGCCAAAGCAAACTGCAGAACTGGAAGAAATTGACGACGATTCACTTCCATTCTAAGAAAATTGACTTTTTAAGCAAACTTGGCGTTTTGTGTTTTGCTTAAGCAAAAAGTGTCTTTGCATTTGTTTGTCAGTTAATTTTTCAGATTGAAAATGTGTATTTAAAAATTTGGGCAAAAAATTTGCCCTAAAAGGAGAAAGATTATGAGCGAAGTTGTTAAAACCGAAGAAAAGGTTGTTAAGAAATATCGTAAACCAGCCAAAAAGAAAGTTTGTGCTTTCTGCGTTGCTGGCGAAAAGACAATTGATTATAAAGATGTGGCAAAAATCAGAAAATACATCACAGAAAAGGGTAAGATTTTGCCAAGACGCCAAACTGGCGTTTGCTCTTATCATCAAAGAGAGCTTTCAAATGCAATCAAAAGAGCAAGAAACATTGCATTGCTCCCTTATGTTGGAGACTAATTTTTAAAAGGAGATTTGAAAAATGAGAGAAGAAATTCATCCAAACTATCATGAAGTTACTGTGGTTTGTGCTTGTGGAAACACTTTCAAATCGGGCTCTTGTGTTAAAGGGGACACCATCAAAATTGACATTTGCAACAAGTGCCATCCATTTTACACTGGCAAGAAGAAAGTTGTTGACTCCAGCGGAACAGTTGAAAACTTCAAGAAAAAATATAATTTGAAATAATAAATTTCAAAATCAAAAAAATCAGCAAGTGGTGCTGATTTTTTTTGTTGCCAAGTTTATGGTTTTTGAGGCTTAAAGTTTTTTTGAGTTGGCATTTTTAAAAATTTGATTGAGCGCTTGTGGATGGTCAAACAAATTTTCTGAAATCATGACTGCAGCCTCAACATAGGTGTTTCTCACAAAGCTGTCGAAGTTTTTTCTTTCCTCGTTGCTGACATCAAATTTTGAAATCAAATCTTGTGACATGCTGATTGTGTCAAAGAAAATGCAGTCAAGCAAGAGGTCTTTTATGTCTATGCCGCTGATTTCAAGTTGCTTTTCAAGTTGCAATGTGGCTGCCAATGGGCTTTTGCTTTCTGTTTTTTGAGAAGTTTGTTTTTGCTGTTTGTTTGTGGACTTTGAAAAAAATGGATGAACGTCATACACCTTGTTGTTTGTCACAACTTTTTGCTGGTAAAACAGTTGTGGCATGTTTGTGAGGCAAGCTGGTAATTGGTTAAATTTTAAATGAAGATTAAAGTTTGTCTCATTCAAAAGGCTGGTTTTCTTTAAAGCTTTTTTTGTGAAAACAGCGTTTATGATGAAATTTGCGGTTGCTTTTGAGATGTGATTGATGAAAATGTCTGTCAAAACTCTTTCATCCAAGTTTTTCTCTGTGGTTTCAACAAAAAACAGAGAAGAGCCGTCTTCATCATATTTTGTGATTCTGCAAACATCGCCGTCCACGCTGATGCCAAAACCTCTGAAAATTCCTTCTGCAATGATGTTTCTGCCATTTTTGGTGATGATGCTGTTTAAAAATTCTTGTTTGAATTGTGGTTGCATTTTGCCTCCTGATGTTTATTTTAATATATCACAAATCGCCATGATTTGTCAATAAGTTGTTTATAAAGTCAGTTAATTGGCAAAAATCTGTGCATGGATAAGATTGTTTTTCCAACAACAAATGGCATTGTGGTGCATTCTGGCGGCAAAAAAGTGCTTTCGGCGGTGGATTGTGACGGGCAAAAGCGGCTGAAAAGTTTCCCCGAAAAAAACAAGGTGGTGTTTTGGAACTTTCCTTTTGTGCGGGGAATGCAATATTTTTTGTGCGGGCTGTTTGGGCTGTTTTCGGCGTTTGTGCTGAGCTTTGACACCTGCGAAAAGCAAGCCGTCAAACAATCCGATTTGAAGAAATATTATGTCAAAAAGCTTATTCTTTTGGGGATAACCTTTTTTGCCGGGGTGCTTTTTGCGGCGGTTGGGCTGGGCTATTTGCCGGGGCAGTTGGGATGCTTGATTGTGGGCTTCAGGGGCAGCAGGTGGCTGAGAAACTCTGTTATTGTGCTGATTAAACTGGTTGTCTTTGTGGTTTTCCTGCTTTTTTTGCGCATGTTCCCGATTGTGAACGAGCTATTTAGGTTCAATCGCGCCAGTGATGTGGCTTTGCAAAGTGCTGAAAAAAACAAAAAGGGGCATTGCCCAGCACGCCCTCTCAATTTTTTGAATTTTTTGATTTTTGTTTTCATTTTGGATTTTGTTGTGATACACTTGATTGGAGCAAGTTTTGGCTTTTGGTTTAATCTGCTGTTTCATTTTGCAATTTTTGTGCTTTGCATGAGCGTTGCGTTTGAGCTTTTGTATTTGCTTGAAATGTGCAGACCGTTCAAAAACTTGGCATACATCACCGCATGTTTGGTTTATGCCAAGCCCACAACCACGCACACAGAAACTGCGCTGGTTGCATTGACGGAGATGAACTTGCTTAATTCGCAAAAAGGAAGAGAATTTATGGAAGGGGACAACCATGCCTTTTCGGTGGTTTACAACGAGGTGAAAAACAAACTTTCCACTGCGGGCGTGAACGATAAAAGTGAAACAGATTGGCTTATTGCCACCATCTTAAACAAAAACAGAGCGGAAATCAAGTTGGTTTCGTCCGTCACGGACAAGCAATATCAAGACATCTTGAAAGCCACTTCGCGCCGAGCAAAGGGAGAAAGCCTTGACAACATCTTTGGCTTCACCGATTTTTTTGGGCTGCGGTTTGATGTCAACAAAAAGGTGTTGACCCCGCGCATGGAAACAGAAATTTTGGTGGAGCAAGTGCTTAAGGCGGCAAAAAACTTCAAAAAAACCAAAATTTTGGATTTGGGCACTGGCTCTGGCGCCATTGCGGTGGCAGTTGCAAAAAATTGCGAGGCAGAAGTGACGGCGGTGGACATAAGCAAGGCGGCGCTTCAAACGGCAGAGGCAAATGCCAAGAAAAACGATGTTAAAGTGGAATTTTTGCATTCAAACTTGTTTTCTGGCTTGAAAAGAAAGCGAAAGTTTGATATAATAGTGTCAAATCCTCCGTACATTGCAAGTGTTGACATCAAAAAGTTGGACAAAAATGTGCGGGAGTGCGACCCTGTTTTGGCACTTGACGGCGGACAGGACGGGTTGGATTTTTATCGTGCCATCATTCCTGCCAGCACCAAACGCTTGACAAATGGCGGGTTGCTGATGCTGGAAATTGGCAAAGGTCAGGGCAAAGACGTGCGCAAAATGTTGAGAGATTGCGGCTTTGACGACATAAAAACCATTAAAGACTATAATAAAATTGAAAGGATTATTTGTGGAAAATTTAAGTAAAGAACTTCTTTTGAAGACGGAGAAATCTAAGGTCAGGTTTGACGAGCTGACCCAGCTTATCATGCGCCCAGAAATTATTGCGGACAATCGCGAGTGGAAAAAACTGGTGAAAGAGCGCAATCAATTGGAAGATTTGGCAACGGCGCACCAGCAGCTTGAGCAGCTTGTGAAAAGCCTTGAAAGTTGTGAAAAAGATTTGCAAGTGGAAACAGATGCCGAAATGAAGGCACTTTTTGAGGCAGAGATTTTGTCTTTGCAAGAGAAGGTGGCAGAAAAGACGGAAGAGATGAAAATTCTGCTTTTGCCAAAGGACGAAAACGATGACAGCAATGCCATTTTGGAAATTCGCTCGGCTGCCGGCGGAGAGGAGAGCGCCTTGTTTGCACTTGAGCTTTGCAGGATGTATTCGCACTATGCAGAAAAGCGCCGCTGGAAGGTGGAATATATTGACATGTCCGAAACGGAAATTGGCGGCGTGAAAGAAGCCACAATCATGATTAGAGGCGTGGGAGCTTATTCGCGTTTGAAATATGAAAGCGGGGTGCATCGTGTGCAGCGTGTGCCAGAAACGGAAAGTCAAGGGCGCATTCACACTTCCACCGCCACAGTTGCTTGCATGCCAGAAGTTGAAGAGGTGGATTTTGAAATTTTGGATAAAGACCTTCGGATTGATACATATCACTCTGGCGGCGCAGGCGGACAAAATGTCAACAAGGTGGAAACGGCAATTCGCATAACCTATTTGCCACTTAACATTGTGGTGACTTGTCAGGACGAGCGCTCGCAGCTTAAAAACAAAGAAAAGGCTTTCAACATTTTGAAGGCAAAGCTGTATGATTATTATCAAGAGCAGAAGATGAGCGAATATGACGCCAACAGAAAAAGCCAAGTGGGAAGAGGAAATCGCAACGAGCGCATCCGCACATACAACTATCCTCAAGGCCGTGTGACTGACCACCGCACCAATCTTTCATCTTATGATTTGCCTGCAGTTTTAAATGGCAATTTGGACGAATTTATTGACGCCATGATTTTGAAGGAAAGAACAGAGCTTCTGCAAAACTCATAAAACTTGTGTGAAAAATAAAAAAAACTGGGCATTTTTGCTCAGTTTTTTTAAATTTTTGCAAGTTTTTAAATTTTTGCGCCACCTTTCTGGTGTGCATTTTTAAGCGCACATTTTTTCTTGTGCATGCTTTTTCATTGCGTGATTTAAGTGCACTTTAATAAAAAGCATTTGCCCTTTGATGACGCCTCTGATTTGCAAAATTTTTTCTTTCAAGCTTGGCTCTGTCATGTTGCTCCTTTTTTTTAAGTTTAGCACGCCTTAAAGTGCTTGTCAATATCAAAAAAAATAAAAAATGAGGTTTTTTCACCTCATTTTAAATCAAAGTTTGAAATCCGTTGTTTTGAAAACAGCGGCAGCCAGATGTGTTCACAAAGTTGTTGTTGTTTGTATTGGAAAGCCCTAAAAGCAACAAAAGCAAGATGTTTGTGTTGGTTGCAAGGTTTGTGTCATTGTTTGTGGAAAGCACAGAAAGCAAAAACACCCATAAAAAGTCTGAACTCATACATTTTCCTCCTTTTTCAACAAAATTTGATAAATAAAGCGCAAAAGAAGCTTTCACTTTTTTGACTTTTCATCTTTTGTTTGGCAAAATAGGATTGCGGGTGAGTGTTGTTTTACTGTTTTTATATATGAGCAAAACAAAACTTGTGTTACAAGCAAAAGGAGAAAATTTTATGAACAAGCTGCTGAGAATCAGTGAACGAAACAAATATGAAGTGCAAGAACTTTTGCCGGGCGACGATTGTGTCAACAAACTGGCGCTTTATTTTCAAAACTTTTCCGACCAAACAAGAATCAGAATTTTGTCTGCGCTTGCCATCAAGGATTTGTGTGTGAACGATTTGTCAAACATCTTAAACATCAATCAAACCACTCTTTCGCATCAGTTGAAAACCTTGAAAGACCAAGACATTGTTTCTTGCCACAGAGAGGGAAAGGTGCTGATTTATCGAATTAAAACTTCCACGGTGAACGAGATGCTGATGTATGCAGTGAATGGCGTGGCACCAAAGCTTTAAAAAGCTTCTTCTTTGCACAGCGCTTTGAAAGTTTCTTTGCTATAGAGAGGGTTTGGCTTGACAAGGTGCTGAGAAATGAAGTAAAATGCTTTTGTTATGAAAAAACTGCTGTTGCATTCTTGCTGTGGGCCTTGCTCCACTGTGGTGATTGAAAGACTGTGCGAAAATTTTGATGTGACAGTTTTTTATTACAATCCAAACATCGAGCCCTTGGCAGAATATGAAAAAAGAAAACAAAATCAACAAAAAGTTTGTCAGCACTTTGGTGTTCCTTTTTTGGATGCAGATTATGACAATGTTTTGTGGCGAGAATTTGTGAAGGGCTTGGAAAATCAGGCGGAAGGCGGCGCAAGATGTGAAAAATGCTTTCTCTTCAGGCTGCAAAAAACGGCAGAGGTGGCAAAGCAAAGTGGTTTTGATGTTTTTGCAAGCACACTTTCGGTCAGCCCACACAAAAATACAGAGGTGATTAACAATGTTGGACAACAAATCAGCAAACTGCTGGATATTCAGTTTTGGCCAGAAAGCTTCAAAAAAAAGGATGGCTATTTGCGAAGCATTCAGCTTTCAAAACAGCTTGAGCTTTATCGGCAAAATTATTGCGGCTGCAGCTTTTCAAACTGGCAGCAAAAACTGGATGACAAAAAGTGAGATGCTTTAAGATGCTTTAGTTTTCGTCACGCATTTTTATGCCAAGCAAAAAAAAGAGTCGGGCGCTGCGCAGGCAAAGCATCGGCTGAAAATGCAAAAAAATTAAACAAATAACAAAAAGGAAAAAATGGGAAAATTTGACAGAAATTTCATTCAATACAGTGACAAAAAGGTGAAAGATGAAAAAAATCACCTTGCATTTTTTCTCACCACGCACATAATTTTTTATATTTTTCTCATCTTTTTTGCCATTTTCTTTATATGGTATACGGTTTTCATAAGCACGCATTCCTTTTATGGTGTGTTTGGGGTGTCCATGATGCCAACGCTTAACAGCCAAATTCCAAGCGACCAAATGGAGCGGGGGGATGATTTGCGCGAAGCAACCTTTGATGCTGTGTATGTGGACAAGATGACAAGCGCAAAGCTGTTTGATGTTGTGGTGATTGAAACTGAAGAAACTGACCCAAAAACTCACAAGCCAAAAAACATTGTCAAGCGTTTTGTGGCAGCAGAGGGAGATTATGTCACCATTGCAAAAGCAGTGGACAAGTTGGGAGAACAGCATTTCTATTTTTTCCGCATTCCTGCAGGAAGCAACTTTGAAACTTTCTCTGATGAAGCGGCAATGATGGAAGAGAACGGCGAAAATGGCTATGAAATTTATAAGCGCGCAAACTGGGATGCTTCAAAAAACGAGACAGTGAAAACAGCTGAAGGTGTTTCGCACAGCTATGAAACCATTTTTTACAACACCTTTTTGAAGGGGTATTTTGAGCAAAGCGGAACTTATCAATATCATGTTTCTGCGCAGGGGCTGGTTTATGTGCAAGTGCCACAGGGCAAGTTTTTCTATTTGGGTGACAACCGCGGGCACAGCGACGATGCAAGAAAAAATGGCTTTATGAGCATTGACGCCATTGTGGGCAGAACAGAATTTATTGTTTATAATTACAACTTTGGAAATCGTCTGTGGGAAGTGATTAAGTTCTATTTTTCCGAAATGGACAAATTTTTTGCAAGATAGGCAATTTGTTTGGTGAAATTGCCAAAATGTGATATCATATCCTTAGCATAGCAATGCAAATGTAAACAAAAAGGAGTATTTATTTATGAACAAAAGTGAGTTTGTAAAAGCAGTTGCTGAAACAGCAAATTGCACACAAAAGGATGCTGGAATTGTTTTTGACGCTGTGATTGACACCATCATCAAAACTTTGAAGGAAGGAGAAAAAATTCAAATTCCAGGATTTGGCTCTTTTGAAGTTGTTTCAAAACCTGCAACAACAAAAATTAATCCTCTCACTAAACAACCAATTAAAGTTGATGCTTGCAAGACACCCAAGTTTAAATTTGGAAAAACTTTCAAAGCTGTTTTCAATGACTAATCAAGCTGCATCAAAAAAAACACCAAGTTTGGTGTTTTTTTATTGTTTAAAAATCTTTCTTGAGTTTTTCAGTTTACTCTTTCAGTTTGCTTTTTAACTTTGTTTTGAATTAAACCCTGTCTCTTTTTGTTTTGATTGCAAGCGTGGTTTTGGTTTTTTATTTTTGGCTTTGGATGCATTAGTGAGAGTTTTTCTTTTTTGCGCTTGGCGCTTTGCTGCAACATTCGCAATCGGTGCCATGCTCAGAAAACTCCTTTTCAAAGTCCACAATCACATAGCCCTGTGGCAGTTTGCAAAGAGGGCAGGTTTTGTATGACTCTTTTCCAATTTCCACATAGCCGCAGTTGGAGCACTTCCATTCGGTTGGCACATTGCGCTTATACATCCTTCTTGCCTTATAAAGTCCTGCCAGATATTTCAAAATCTCGTGATGCGTTGCTTCAACATTTGCCACCATTTCAAAAGCTTTTGCCACTTCCATAAAGCCTTCGTCCTTGGCAATGCGCGCAAAAGAGGGATATATGTTGTTGGCTTCTGCTTCTTCAATCTTGCTTTCTTCCAGCAAACTCACTCCAAGCTGTGGCTCGTCAAAAGGATAGCCCGCTTCAATGGCAATGTTTCTCACGCTGCCGCCGCTGAGCTGCAAAATGAGGTCGTAAAACACCTTTGCGTGTGCCATTTCGTTTTTTGCCAGCGTTTTCATGGTGTCGGAAACAAACTTTTGCTGGTCTTGCAATGCCATCTTGGACATAAATTGATATCTTGCACCTGCTTGGCACTCTGCGGCAAACGAACGCGCAAGATTGGTTTTTGTTACACTTTCATTAAAACTCATATTTTTTTTCTCCTTCAGCAAAAGTATTGACAAAAGAAATTTGTTTAAACATTTGCTTTTTTTTTGCTTTTTGTTTAGAATAATTAATATAAAATGTTTGCTTGCATGGAAAGAAAAGGAGGGGCTAATGTTTATTGGAGATAAGAGAGAACCCAACAAATATTTCAATCGGCGCTTAAACTATGACATCGTGATTGACAGAGAAAAATTCACAATTCAAAAGATGATGAATCGTCTGGGTTTTTACACCATCATTCCACTTGGAAAGGTTAAGGAAGGGGAAATTGTGTATGACACAGACAAAAAACTTCTCACAGGCTCGGGGCTGATTTTGCGAAAGAAAATTGACACAGACAGAATTTATTTTTCACTTGTGAGGGTCAGCACCATGGCAAACATTGAAAATCGCGAGAAAAAGTCTTTTTTGGGCGAGTGCGAAGCCAACGACCAGCCAAGTGACTTCCCTGTTCAAATTGCCGAAGCAATCAACAAAATTTTCAACAATCTGTTCACCATTGACTTGGTGGAAATTGTTAAACACTGCACGCCATACACCAAAATGGACATCATTGGCAACAAATATAAAATTGTCAGTGGAACTGGTTATGAGGCCGTGATGCAGTTTGAAGAACTGCGCGTGAAAGATTTCCGCACAGGCAGAAAGGCAAAAAAGCGCAATTTTTCCATAAAGTTGCCGCTGGACCCAAATTACGAGCGTGAAAGACAGCGCATTTTGGAAGTGATTGACAAATATTGCAAAGAGTTGGTTTATGTCAACAGAAACCGCTTTGAAATTGGGGAAGTTGCCGTGCGCATTCCAACGCCGCCAGAAACAGAAGGGGACAATTCAAAACAAGAAGGCAAAAAGAAAAGCAAAAAAGGCTTGAAGAAAAATCTTGCAGAAAACGGAGAGGTGGTTTGAACCTCTTCTTTTTTTGTGCTTTCAAGCTGGCTTTTGTGGGCATAATGCGCGTCAAGTCAAGCATAAAATGTAAGGTGAAGAAAAACAAACTTGGGTGGGGCACAAAGCTGTGCTATGGCGCGGGAAACTTGGGCTATGGAAGCATGGGACAAACTGTCTCAAGCTTTATTATGTTTTTTGGGACAAGCGTTTTGGGCTTGCCAGGCATTCTTGTTGGGCTCACCATTGCCATAACCTCCCTTTGGGACGGGCTGTCCGACCCTCTGATTGGTTATCTTTCCGACCGCACCAAAAGCAAGTTTTTCGGTCGGCGCTTGGGGCACATGCTTTTTGCAAGCTTTGCGCTTGCCATAAACAACATTCTGCTTTGGAGCTGTCCGTCAGGCAGCCAAGCCTTCATGCTGATGTGGCTGCTGGTGTTTTTGCTTTTGCAAGAAACCTTCAACACCTTTTTTGCCACGCCATATTCAGCGCTGTGCATTGACATTGCGCCAGATTATAATGACCAAACCAAAACCCAAGGCTTCAAAACGGTTTTTTACATCATGGGGCTTATTTTGCCAAGCGTTTTGATGTATATTTTCATGGGAAGCACGGCAGGAACGCAAGCGCAGTTCAATCGAACAGGCTACATTCACATTGCCTTGGTCAACTCTGCTTTGGCACTGCTTTGCGGAATGACAACCATAATTGGCACAAGAAAGCGCGTGAGAGCCATGCCAAATTATGACAAAGCCATGCTGGAAGAAACTTTGCAGCCCGATGCTTCAAGAGAAAGCCAAAGCACAAACGCCAGCATAAACAACACCTATGCAAGCGCAAAGAATAATCAAAGCAACATAAATCAACAAAACAGCGAAAGCAAGAAGGGCAGGAAGGGTGAGAAGGCTGATAATGGCAAAAAAAGGCATTCGCTTTCCACAATCATGGCGGGCTATGTGGACACCTTCAAAAAGAAGAACTTTCGTATTGTCATGCTGGGATATTCCGTCTGCCTGATTGCCACCGTTTTCATTTCGTCGGTTGGGATGCACCTTTTTACATTCTGTTATCACTTTTCCAGTATGCAAATTTCCACGCTTATGATTTGCCTGTTTGGAGGGGCAATTGCTTCACAATTCTTGTGGGTTAATGTTGTGAAAAAATATGACAAAAAGCAAACGCTCATCTTTGCTCTGTGCGTCATGCTGTTTGGCATTGCCATGACCAGCATCACTTTCCTTTTCCGCACTTACACCACTCCAGACCGCATCTTTTGGTTTGTTTTGATGTGCCTTTTTGTGTGCGGAATTGGCTCGGGCGCGCTGTATTCCTTGCCGCACTCCATGTATGCAGACGTTGTCACCATGGAGCAATATGCCACCGGCGTCAACAACGCGGGCAGATATACAGGTTATTACACCTTCACATACAACTTTTCCAACTCGGTTGCCTTGCTGTTCATTGGGCTGCTTTTGGATGTGGTGAAGTTTGATTCTTCCCAGCCTGTTCAGGCGCTTTCAGTGCAGACAGGACTGGGCAGAATTGTGTTTTTTGGCAGCGCAATTGCCATCACACTTGCCATAATTGTCTTTTCAAAATATGGCATAAAGCGCTCGGATGTGTTGAAAGTGCAAATTGAAGCCAACGAAATGGAAGGCGCTCAAGCCAAAACCAAAGGCAAAATCAAAGGAGGATAAAGCAAAGCTTGGGTATAAATCAAACAAATTTTCACACACTAACAGCATGAAAATGTTGAATGTTTTGATGGTTTTTGTTTGTATTCTCTCCACTTTTGCCTTTGTTGGCTGCGGGGATAGGGAATTGCCGTCGGCAAAAATCATGCGCGACGATGCACGCACGGGCGGAAGCCTAAGCTTTGTTTATGACAGCAAAGACCGCATGGTTTATGTTGGCGGCAACGAAGAAGTTGTGCAGTTTTCCAGCAAAGACGAAGCAAACGGCGTGGATGAAGGCTGCAGGGTGGGGCTGAAAGTGATTGCGCCAGATGAGAACTTGGATGTTGCAGAAGCCACACTTGAAATGAACGGCGTCAACTATGCGTCCGGAGATTTTCTTGAAATTGTGAACGGACAAAAACAGCGCTTTTTTAACTTATATCCCATTGTCAGCAAAGAGGACACAGAAATAACCTTCACAATCAAGTGGGCAAATGGCACAAAAAAGCAAAAATATAAGATTGTGGTTGTTGAAGGCACAAGGTTTTTGGATAAAGAAGGAAATGTCACAGGCGTGGCAGAAAAAGATAACTAAATCAGGGTGCTGGCAAGAAAATGAATGTTGAATAATGAATAATTAAGGGTCGCTAACGCTCCACTCAAAAGTCATTCTTGCTCAACATGACAACGCTGGCCGTTTGAGCGAATGAAATGGAGTGGAAACATTTTTCACTCATTTTTTTATCAAAAGCAAAAATATTTTGAAAAACACTTGACATAGTTCGCCAAAATATATTATACTTACATCGTGTCAAAAATGTGGCCCCGTGGTCAAGCGGTTAAGACACCGCCCTTTCACGGCGGTATCATGGGTTCGAATCCCGTCGGGGTCACCAAAAATAGAAAGTCCTTGGGCTTTCTTTTTTTTTATTTCTAATTCTTAAGCATCCTTCATGTGGGGTAAAATTTGCACACACAAAAATACTTTTGGGTATTTATGGCACAATGTCAATATGGGAAATAATATTATGGACATTTGTGCAAGAATGGTTGAATTGAGGAAGGAAAATGGTTTTACTCAACAATATGTTGCTGAGTATCTGCAAATTGACCGTTCAAATTACAGCAAATATGAATTGGGCAAATTGGAAATCAACATCCATATGGTTATTGCTTTGTCAAAGTTATATAAGGTTTCCACAGATTACATTCTCTGCCAAACGGATTATTGATATGCCACCAAAAAATTGGAAAATGCCGTGGTTGGTTAGGGTGGAGATTGCCATCAAGAAAGCTGGCAAATTTTTCTGCCAGCTTTTGTTTCCAGATGACATCAAG
>CAMRSX010000006.1 GCA_947053595.1 uncultured Clostridia bacterium | reverse complement strand
ATATAAGGTATGATATTATTTAATATATATATAATAAATTAAATAAAACATATCTTATTTGTTTTGATTTATTTTTTCTTTGTGATAAAATATTTTCAGAATTGAGGTGAATTATGGAGAAAAAAAATTATTTAATTAAAAATATTTTTTACATATTTTTGACAATATGTTTTTTGGGCGCGGGATTTTTTGTGTTGCACAAATCCACCGCTTGTTTTTCTGCATCGGCGCTGGACACCTCGTTTGACACAGCCGATGAAAACACTGGCTTGGAAAACTATTTTCTGCAAAAAGAATATCTTGCAAATGAAGACGGCTCTTTGGATGAAAATGAAAGTTCGCTGATTGGTGACGGCATCTTTATGTATTACAACGAAACGGGCAACAATCTTCTGAAGCTTTTTGTCAGCACCAACGGCGTTGGAGAGGAAGGTGCGGAAGTTTATAACTATGTTTATTATCCAAATCCAGAAGACAAATCCACTTTCTATTTCTTTAATTTTTCCAATCTCACACTCAGCATAAATGGAGAGGTGCAAACCCTTCCGGCTGACAAGAAATACATAAACACCACCAACTTCACCTTTGCAAACTATAACGACGCTCTTTTTGTTCAAACTTTCTCCATGGTGTTTGACAAGGATGGCACAAGAGACGACGCTTTCAGTTTTATGACAACAGCGCCAGACGGCGAAACTCGCATTTTGAATGAAGGACTTTACACGGTTTCATTCAACATCACCCCATTTCTTTGCACCAACGGCAAAAACAATGGTACTGAAGATGCGTTTGCCGAGCAAAAAACCATTCCTGTGAAATACAGTTTTTATGTTGTGGGACAAGATTCTTATTTTGAAAACAATCGTCCAATCCTTAAAAACAAAGCCAACTTTGACACAACAATAAACTCTGACGCATCACAATATGCTTTTGAACTTTACAGCAACTTCACATCCAAAGGCGAAGCCGACCAAATTCCTTTCATTGAATATGACTTTTCAAGATATGAACTGGAAATTTCAAAAGAATATCAAAACGAAATTCAAACCACTTCCCTCCTGTTTGACAAAGAGCAAGCCGCTGCACTTCCATCTTCACCTTCTGGCAAGGCACCAATTTCACAAAGCGGAACAGAAAACCTTGTTCACTTTGTTGCCAACCTTGAAAGCCACACTTGCAAAGTGTATTTCACAGACATTGGCGCTTACACAATCAAGATGCATGCCATAAAGCTGGTTGAAAAAGACGGAACTGTTTTGAAATATGCTTTGGGCGGGCTGGACAAAATCAAGAAGGATGTGTCTGTGCATATGTTTGGTTTTCAAGCCACTTACACCGATTTTGACGAGCCAGCAAATGCCAACAACATTCGCCCAACCAAAGAGATGAAAGAGTTTGATTTTGAAAATGGAGCTTATGAAAGCAGTGCTGATTTAACCAGCAGATTTGTCAACTCAAATCCAGACTTCAATCAGGCTTCCACATCCACCTTCACAATCAGAAACATTGTTGGATTTTTAAACAATCCTTCAAACAACATTTTGCCTGTCAAAACAAATCAAACCCCTGTGAAGTTTTCCACCAACGGCACAACGCTGGAAAATGGAGAGATTTATCACAGCTGGATTCTCACCACCAACAACCTTTCCGGCTACAGCGCATCTGGCAGCTATTTGAAAGGACAGATGTTATATCAAAAAACTTTCACTGGCCAAAGCGAAAACACAGTTGGCACCTATGTTTATGTGATTGCTTACAAATATGGCAAGCACGCAAATGCAGGACAAGTGTTCTATCAGATTTTCTATTTTGAAATTGAAAAGGGTTCGCCTTCTGTTTCCATCACTTCGCAGGACAGCAAGGAAAGCGTCTTTTCCAACACCTTCATCAATCAAAACGCTGTGCTTTGCGACACAACCAAAAACGACCCATTCAACAAGGATGTCACCGTTCAGATTTATGCAACAGACTATAACAATCAAAACGCATATATGACAGAGTTTGGCGGAGTTTATGGCATTTCACTTGGTGACATCACCTCCAGCATTGACGGCTGCTACACGCTTGGCGAAGACGGAAGCTTGACACTGCTGAAAAACGCACACTACACCATCCGCCTTTATTACACCAGCGACATCAACGGCCATTCTGGCACAAGGGTGGACACAAACATTGCAAACACCAGCGGCTTCTGCTCGCAGCAATATTTCACAATTGACAAACAGCAGATTGAAGAAATTGTGGGCAGAAACGTTGCGCCAATGGCTTCAGAATATCAAATTTTGAATGACATGGAAGATTTTGCAACCAATCAAAGCATGGTTGTCTCTTGGAAGAAAAAAGCCAGCGGAGCCAGCTCCCACGCATATTATCGTTATTTCCCACTGATTGACGCACAATATTACAGCACCAACAAAGACATTGTTTCTGATTTGCTTTCCGAAATGATTAATCAATCAAACATTGTGTTTCCTGTCAACAGCATTCTCAATCTTGGTGCAAAAAACAGTTGGAACCCTCTTGCCAAAAACACTTCAAATGGCGGCAACTCGGTGGACTTTAAGGACGGAGATGAAATTTCGTCAGAATATGTGCTTTCGGATGCCGGACTTTATTTGATTGAAATTCAAGATGCCGCAGGCAACAAAAAGACGGAACTGTTTTTTGTGGACAACACCTCCCCTGTTTTTGTCATCAGAAACGATGAGGGCGAGGCAACCTTTGAACTGACAAGTGGCACACACTATATTGACAAAACCTCCACACTGTTTTGGGGAGATTTTAAAGGAATTTACATAACCGGCTTCAACACAAGCTTGTATGCCGACGATGCTGGCTTCTCTCCTGACAACCTTCCAAACTTGGAAGAATTTGAAAACAACAATTTCTATCTCGACCAAGGCAAAAACCTTTCAACAGAAATCTTTTTGCTGATGCACCAGCTTAAAAAGCGCAGTTGCATGAAGCTTTTGGACCAACTTGAAACAGAAAAGCCTTCTGAAATCACCGCACTTTCTTCTTACAACGGAATGTATTTAACCATCCAGATGAATGACCTGTCATATTATGCCGACGACAACACAAAGGGCGAATATATTGCCAGAAGAAAAACAGAAAGCACCGGCAACACCACACAGATTAAGGTGGAAGACAATGAAATCACATATCGCATTGTGGTGAGAGATTTCGCAAACACCAAACGCGACCTCACGCTGGACAAGGATGCAAGAATTCAATACACAAACTATTACAGTGCCCGACAAACCATTCGCGTCAGCTTTGACACTTCCAAATTTGCAATTTCTTTCAAAAACGCCAACAACGAAATGGAAGAGTTGACCTCGTTCATCACCGACACAACTGGCACAGAAGCAGGGGCGGACATAACTTCGCGCACAAAGACAACATATTTAAGCCCAACAAGTTTGCAAAAGGCGTTCACCCTGTCCTTCATCCCAACAACCAAAGACACAAAAACCACTCAGGTGGATTCTGTAACCATTGATTATTATAGATACAAAACCGAAAGCTTTGTGGACGAAAACGGAGTGAAGTTCTATTACAACACCCTCTCCAAAACAGCAGAGCGCACACTTGTTTATTCGCTTGCGCAGCACGGAGAAAAGGCAGACACCTTCACAAGCGAAATTGGAATTTCCAACACGCAACTCATCACCAACCCAGGAAAATATGTCATTTCCAGAACTTACAAATATGATGACACAAACAAATATTCCATCAATGCCAAAGACTTCTTCAAGCGCACTTTCATTTTGATTGTGGACAGGCACGAAGTTGTCACCTCTCCAGAGCAAGTGCCTGAAGGCGGCCACGCCGAAAGCCTTGTGGGCGGAGACATCTTTGTTTCGATGTTTGACAGCGGAAAAAATTCCAATGTGGTTGTCACCTTCCCAAACAGCAACAGCGGCAACACCGATGGACAGACAATTTACAACAACGGCACCGTGAGAACAATTTTGACAACCAACAAACTTCCTGTCAAGCTTTATGTTCCACAATATAAATACACCACCTATGTTTCAACCAACAAGACGTTCAACTCTGCTGGCGAAGAAACAGGCTATGATTTTGAAGTGAACTACAACTTTGACGAACAAAATGACACAATGAACAACTTCACGCAACAGCAGCAAATCAGAGAATATGCGCTGTATGCACAGCTATACAAAAACGGCACACTTGCCTCCAACCTGATTGCCACAACGGCATTCCGCAATGCAAGTGACCCCGGAATTGACGACATCGGCACAGACGGACACGGCTTTATGAAGTTTTACACAACTGGCTCCAACCCTGTGGCTGTTGAGCAGTTGACAGAAGCTGGAGAATATTATGTCAAAATTTTCCAAGGCAGATTTGGCACCGAGCAAGGCGAAAATGGCTATCAGCAATTTTTGACTTTCAAGTTTGAAATCAAAAAAGCAGCACCAGATTTCACCGTTAAACTGGAAGAGAAATATCTCAACTCTCAAAGTGCCGACCCAATAACTTCCGGCTACAGCGAAATTTATTACACCAATCAATCAGAAGTTTGCCTGACATGGGACGCTTCCACAGATGACTACATGGTGCAGATTGATGTTGACAAAATCAGCCTCAAGGCAGGCAACAACACATACAACACCAGCAGCGACATCTGGACAATCAAACCTTACGAGCAAGACAATCACACCTATTTTGCAAAGCTTAATCTTGAAAAGCTTGCATTCAACAACTCTTCCACTGTGTATGTCAACAACGGCTTTGTGGACATAACAATGGAATTTGAAAACCACAGCAGTTTTTATGACAAAGTGACAAAAAGAGTTTTTGTTGACCTGTCAGCACCAAGAAACAACATCAACACCTTGGTCAGCAACACAACCGCAAACACTGCCATCAGCTCACTCAACGAGGGAAACCTAAGAACGCTGTTGACAGCCAAAAACTCCACTCCAAGGCCAAATGTGGATGAAATAAGTTATGACATATCCAACGACGAAGGCAATTTTGCATATTATTCCTTTGCAGTGGATGGCACTTATCTCTCCACCCTCAAAAGGTCGCAAGATTTCAAAACCTACATTCGCAGCTTCACCGATGCGGACGGACACAACACAAAATATGTAACAGAAGATGAAAGCATTGTGCAAGAAACTTCTCCATACAGTTTCCTGCCAAGCAGCGGCTTCACCGAGCTGAACGAAATGACAGCCCTCTTGCCAAACACATATTATGAAGTTGTGGAAACCGACAGAGCTGGAAACATGGCAATTTACACAATTTTTGTTTCCAATCTTGAGGGCGAAGTGGACATCATCTCATATGAAGATGCAAACGGCAACAAACATTCTTACACGCAAGAAGATTATCAGCGCGTGCGCTATGAAAAGTCAAACGGCAAAGGCAAAGCCATTCACAACATATACAGCAAAACCGGATTTAAACTGACTGACATCAACTTCTTTGGCGATGCGTGGGCAGAGTTCACACTTGTCACCCGCACAGCCGATGGCACAAGCACTTTAAGAACGCTGATGCTTTCCCCTTATGAAAAGGGCTATGCACTGGCTTATGTGGGCAACGAGCCACCACAGCGCATTGCCATTTCATCGCTGATTAATGGCGCGTTAAGCTCGGCTTACAAAAACTCGCTGACAATCAACAACAAGACAACGCTGGAAAAAGAAACTTTTTATATCACCATTTACAGCACCTCTCTTTCGGCAAGCATGACAGACAAAGAGGACGAAGAATACATTCGCTTCAAAAAGGTTGCAGACGACGAAGTTCACAACACCGATGTTGCCAGCACCTATGTCACCCAAATTTCCATCACTGCAGACGGAACAACAATTTACAGCGCCCAAAACCCACTTGGCTATGCCACAATTCTCACAACACCGCTGAATGTTTCTGGCTGGAGAAGTGGCGAAAACATTGATGTCCGTTTTGGCGCAGCAAATTCTTTGGACTTTGTTGTGAAAAACGAAATCAACTTCTCTCCAAACACGCGCATTGTGTATGAATTTAAAGACAACTATGGCACAACTTACAAAGAAATTCATCTGTTCCACGAAACAATGATTCCAAAAGAAATCACCTCTTCCAATGACATATATTCATTCAGAGGCAGCGAAGGCTTGATTTATTACATCACCACTGACGATTTCAATTACACCTTCAATCCAAACAAATATGACGTGCAAGTTTTTGACTTCTTTGGTGGGGCAAACTCCACAACTTTGGAAAAGGCAACTGCAAAGCTGACGCCAAATTCCAACGGCACTGCCACAATGACAGTTTGCACAAAGGTGGAAGATGAAAATGGCGACGGCTTTAAAGACCAGCCATACAACGACACCTTTGTTGTTGAAATTCGCGACCACAACGATGCCACCAATCTTATTAAGGAAATTCACTTTGTGTTATACAATCAGCTTCCTCTTGCAAACGACGGAAACAGCGCGTTTGAATCGGGGCAATTCCGAATTTTGGACGGCAACGGAAACAACATCACCAACAAAGTTGTTGGCACGCTTGCAAACGACGAAACAGGATATTTCTCTGAAGTGAGAGTGATGTTCAATCAAAGCGAAACTTTCATTCCTGTCAAATTTTCTGTCAGCCGCGACAAGCAAACTTGGGAAGAAATTTCCTCTGGCACAAGGCTGAGAAGCACAACCGACGAGATGGAAAAATATTATCTCAAAATTTGGTATGACCAGCAATATCTCAAAAACGAAAGCGGAAACGCAATGTATGTGTTTGAAAAAGTGCCAACTTCTCAAATTTTTGAGTTCAACCTCTCTTCCCTCACAGCAACTTATTGGGTGGAAAAAACAATCAACGGCGTTTCCAGCATTGTGGAAAACAGCAACACCATTTTCCAAACCAGCACAGGGCAGCAATATTCCAACCATTACATCATCAACCTGCCTTATGCACAAAAGGATGCTGTTGAAATTAAGGTGAACAAAGAGCAAGAAATTGAAAAGACACTTGTGGACCCAGAACATCCATTTGTTCAAGGCAGTGTGGTGAGCGAGCTTTGGAAAATTTCAAACAAATCCAATGTTTCTTCCAACATTCCTGCGTTTGAAACCTTCATTGTGCTGACATACATTCCAACCTCAGACAACTTTGTGGAAGAATTCTTTGCTTCCAATGCCGACGGGCTTATCAGCGACAACAACCTCATCTCCTTAAGCCCTGCTCAAACTTCGGTTGTCATTCCAAAGGATTCGTCCAATGTTGACACAGTCAAGCTGAGGTGGTCAAAGTTCTATGGAATTCATCAAAACGAAATCAACATCAAAATTGTGAAGGACGGAATTGAACTTAAAAACGAAATATACACCGAAACAAGCGGCACAAATCAATATAACTACACGCACCTTTCCTTGTCAGGCAAATATTTAATTTCGCTTTATGACAAAGCTGGAAATGTTCAGAAATTCAACTTTGGCTCCAGCGGGCAAAGCGAAGTGTTCACCTTCACATTCTTAAAAGATGTGCCTTTCATGGTGACATACACCGACCCTTCTGACAGCACCGAAAAGACAACCTTGCCAATCAATCAAGCTGTGTTCAACAAGTCCGTCACCCTTAAGATTGATGAACGCACCCTTCAAGATTTTTACATGCTTGGCGGTTATCCAAAAATTTCAGTCATGAAAAACGGACAGGCATATGAAAAAACCTTTGCAGACAACACAACCTCCTTCACATTTGACGAAGCAGGATATTATGAAGTTTCCTTCTCTGCCACCAGCAAAGAGAACGATGTTGGCGAAATCAGACAAGAGAAATTTCAATTCACCATTGTCAACCCAGAAGAGCATAAAATTTCATATGTATACAACAGATATTCCAACTATTATGTTCAACGCGTTTTGAAGGACGGCGTGGACATCACACAAGACCTTCTCAAAACCTTGGATGTGGAAACAATCACAGTTGGCAAGCAGGTGTTCATGACCCAACTTCCACTTTCGTTCTTGGACGAAAAAACTGGCGTTGGAACTTACACCATCACAGTCAACAGCAACAACTTGCTGTTTGAAAACTCTGGAATCATCTCAAGTTGGACATACACCATCAAGATTTACAGAGGACAAGCTCCAATTCAGATTTCTGTCGGCGAAGGCAAAGCAACAACCAAAAAAATTAGCATCACCTTCAATCAAGAAAACATCTATGCCGAAATGGGCGAATGCAAAATCAGAGTTGTGCGACACAGCAGCAATGGCTTCGATGTCACAAATGAAGTGGACATCAACGCACAAAGCACTGGTGCAGGCGAAATTGTGGTGGAAAACAACAACACATATTATGTTCAAATTGTTTCTCCAAGTGGAACATTGCTGTTCAGTTATAAAATTGTCAAGAAGGCACCACTCAACGCTGCAGCCATAATTGCAATTGTCATTTCAGCTGTTGTTCTTGTTGCAGTCATCATCATCATCATAAAACTCAGAAAGCGCATTTCAGTTAAGTGATTTTGTGATGCACATCAATGCAAAATGCAAAAAAAGTACATTGCAAGCAAAATGCAAAAAAGCAAAAAAGAGCTTAAAAACAAGCTCTTTTTTCTTTGTTTAATTGGCAGCAACACAAATTGTCACCTCATGCAAAACTGCCGAAAATTGCGGCTTTTTCTGGCAAAACAACGCTGAAATTTTCATTTTACAAATTCATAAATTATGTCGGCAAGTTCTTGCTCTTTGCCCCCGAAGGTGTGCCCCACATTTTCAACAACTGCAGTTGTGCAATTTTTGTTTTTGCTGTTTTGATTTGTTGACTAAAGATGCTTTTGCGCATCACCATATGCAAAACTGTCTTTTGCGCTCATAACCAAAAGCGCGCTTTGTTTGATGTTTTTCAGTTATTCCAACTTCCAATTCCGTAAACAGGCAGGCTTCTTGAATTTTGGTTTTCAACAAAATCCAAAAACGAGCGCGCAGTGTAAAGATTATAATTGTCAAACTCAAATGGCAGCAATTCATTAAGGCTTGTTTAAAGCCTTGCTCTAAAGCTTCAATTAACCTCATTCAGCAAGTCCGAAGCAAACAAAAAAACCAGCCAAATTGGTCTGGTTTTTTTAGTTTTTTTATTTCTTCAACTCTTTGTCAAGCTTAACTTTTGAAACGATGAAGTAAATGATTACGCCTGCAAGCACAAGCACTGAAACAACAATCAAAACTGTTCCCACAACTTTGTAAACCATTGTTGTGTCTTGAGATTTTGCTGTAACTTCAAATGTCACTGTTTGTGTCGCTTCGTTTCCAACCTTGTCTTCAACTGTGAATGTGAAAGTGTAAGTTCCAACCTCATCAAGGTTGTATGCCTTTGAAGTTTCTGAAGAAGACTCTTCAATCTCTTCAACTTCTTCACCAGTTGAGGTGTTTTTCAAAACAACCTTAACAACTGTGCCATCAGCAATGCCGCTGCCCGTGTCTGTGAAGGTAACCTTTGTCAGGTCAATCACCAATGGCTTGCCGTTGTTTCCAATCTTGTAAGATTTTTCAACAAAGTCTTTTGGAATGTTGATTGTTGGTGCAACATTGTCGCCCACTGCAATTGTGTATTCCTTTGTTGACTTGTTTCCAACTTTGTCATAAACAGTGTAAGTGATTTTGTAAGTTCCGTCTGGTTCGTTGGACAAGTTGTATTGCTTGTTTGTGCGAATTTCACTGCCTGTCCATTCTTTGGATGGGCTGGAACCGTTTGCAAGTTTGGTTGTGAGTGTGATGGAAGATTTTTCCCAATCAATTCCACTTGCATCGTTTGCTTCAAGAGCATAAATGTCAATCACTTTCTTAACTTCTGGGTCAATTGCATTGTCATATGGTTGTTCTGAAATTTTTGGCCCCTTCTTGTCTTGAATGGTGATTTTGTATGGCTCACTTGAAAGGCTGAATGCCTTCACTTCTTTAAACCAGTTTTCCAGTTCAAGTGTTTCCCAATCTTGAAAATATGTTCCAAATGTCTCGCCAGAAACCTGAATTTGCTTGTTTGCGTCCAATGTGATTTCAAACATCTTGCCACCATTGTAAGCAACAATCTTGTCACCAGTTGCACTTGCTTCAAGTCTCACATCTTCGTCCTTAACATAAAGTCCAGCTGGAGAATAATGTCCATTTCCATCAGATGTCATGTTTTTATATTCAAAGTGCTTGAAGTTGTATGCAAGAAGGTTTACGGTGTAAATCAAATCGTATGGGTCTTCTTTGGCATCCATGTTGCTGACATCCAAAGCACCCATTGTGCCATAGGTTGTGCTGTAGTTGAGTGGTTTGCCATTTTCGTTAATTCCATAAACAACAAAATCTGTGTTTTTATATTCGTCATTGCTTACTGTGTCATACAGTTCTTTGTTTTTGGAATATACATCATAAGTCACGCTTTTTGGAATGTCATAGTTAACTGTTGGAGCTGGCAATTCAAGTGTTTTTGCCTCGCCGTTTGCGTCAACATAGTCATCCTTTTCCACTGTCTGTGTTTTTGGAAGAGTGGAGCTGATTTGTGGTGATTGAATGATGATTCTTGGGTCAACCTTATAGTTCATGAAAGAAACAACTGTGTTTCCTGCAGCATCATAAGCAGAGATGCTAACCTGATATGTTCCAGCGTGAGATGCAACAAATTTTCCAGCGTTGATTGTATATTTGCCCATGCCCTTGCCGTCAAGAATTTCTCTGTGTTGATAATATCCCACTGGGTCGATGTCAATGGTTGTGTCTTGGTCAACAACCAACTTGATGCTGATGTTGAAGCCCATATATGCCACTGCGTCATCATAAACTTCCATTGTTGGAAGAGTGATTGTTTCGCCTTGTTCATATTCTTCAACAGGGTTTGAAATTTTTGTCACAAGTTCTGGCTTTTCTTGGTCGTTTGCATTTGCAATGTCAATGTTTTGTCCATAAATTCTTGCGTTTCCAGCATCGTCATAAACATAAACCAAAATTTGAAGCTCTGTTGCTGTGGATGGAGCTTCTGAAAGCTCGATTGAATATGAAGTTGCATCTCTGTCTGTCAAATCAAAATATCCGTTGCCTGCAAATTCTTTGTAAGTTGATGTCAAAGGTTTTCCGTCAACTTTCTTGTCTCCAAGGTCTTTCCAAAGTTCTGCAACATCAACATCGCCGTCTGAAATCACTTCGCCAGCAACGTTGCGGAAACGATATAATGTCTTAACCAACATATAGTTGTCTTGTGTGTCACTTGCTGTTGGCACATCAAACTTAACTGTGGAGTTTGGTGTGTAAGCCGTTTGCAAAGTTGTTGCAAACTTAATTTCTGGAAGCTCTTCGTCATAATCAATTCCAACATTCATACGCCTTGAAATGTCAGATTCATTTCCTTCAGCGTCAACTGCAATGTAATGAATGTAATAATAACCAGTGCCCATTCCGCCGTCAGCATATTTTGCGCCAAAAGTTTGGTCGCTGTTGATATAAGCAAAGCCAGCGTTTTTAGCATCTTCGGTTTTAAACCAGTTGACAGCATTTTCTTTTGTGATGGCTTCATCGCCAAGTTTGATGTTGGCAAAATATCCTTCTGCATCAAAGATTTTGAAGATATGCTCTGCATTTGCATTGTCAACAACAATCATATAGCCGTTTTGGTTCAACCATCCAAGCATTCCTGTGTCAGTTGAAACATCTGTTGTTTTCTTTCTGATGAGGAAGTTGTTCAAACGAAGGTTGTTCCAAGCTTTGTTTTCTGTTTCACGATAGTTAAACACCAAGTTTTTGTTGCTGTAGTCTTCAATTGTCAACTTAACAACGGTTTCATCTGTCATGATTTTTCTTGTAAGTTTAACATTTTCGTCTCCAACTTTGGAAACGTTGTCTTCCATTCCAATGGCATAGATAACCACGCCGTTGGCAGGAGTTTGAGATGCAAGCTTATAATCTGCATTTTCATAAGTTGGAACAGTGTTTTCGCCGTCCTTCTCTGTCACAGATGCGTCATAAATGATTGGTGTTGGCTTTTGTTCGTCCTTGATGTCCTTAAATTCATAAGCGCCAACAGCGGATGAAACAACATTGCCATAGAAATCTGTGATGTGATATACAAATGTGTAATATCCATTTTCAAGTGGCTTAAACTCGGTTGGCTTTGCAAGATAATAACGAACATGCTTTCCGTCAGCATCTTTTTCTTCCAACAAAACAGGTTCTTCTTCGTCAGCGTTGTAACGAGCAAACTGCTCTGCAGTGAATTCTGCATAATTTTTTGAAGTGCTGGAGTTGAACAGAACTTCCACTTTGTATGCAACGTCAACTTCTTCAGTTGCATCGCCCTTTGGTGTCACACCCTTTGCAACTGGCAAAGTGCTTTTAACACCAGTCTGGCCGTTGTCAACCCAGTCAGAAGCCAATTCAAGCGAAAGTTTATAGTCACCTTTATAATAGTTGTTTTCTTCGTTATCAGAAGCTGCTTCAACTTTGGTTGTTTTTGTTGTGGATGTCACAAAGTTGCTTCCATTATAATAAGAAAACTTAACTGTGTAATTTCCAGCACCAAAGCTTGGGTCTGCAAAGTTTTTGCCTTCAATATAGAAACCTTTGTCATCTTTCTTAACTTCAATGTGCTTAACATTTGCGCCGCCATTTGCAGTTAAAACAACATATTTTTTGTCAGTTGTGTCAGAAGGAGCGCTTTCGGCATAATATTCCACATCTTCAATTGCCTCTCCGTCCTTGTCCAAAACTTCTGGAAGTGGAATGTATAAGTTTTTGAAATTTTCGCCGTCCTTCACGCCCTTAACTGAAAGGTCAATCACGCTTGGCATAACAATGTCCGAGCCAGATTCAAAAGAAACAGATGCACTGGAAAGCACGCTTCTAACTTCAAGGTCATAGCTGTGAGTGTAATCGTTTTCATCATTTTTGTAGGTGTAAGAATAAGTCACAACATATGTGCCTTCTTGTGAAGCAACAAACTTGTTGTCAGCAGAAGAAACAACTTCTCCATTGTATGTCACCTTAACATCTGAAGAAACATATTTGATGCCTGCATCAGTTGCGCTCATCTGAGTGCCTTCTGCAATGGAAGAGCCAATCGCCCATTGCTTAACACCACCAATATATCCTGTTGGAATGGTGTAAGTTGCACCCTTTGTCACAACTTTGGATGTTGCATCTGCCAACCCATCAATGGTCATGAAGGTGTGGTCAGTGTAAACTGGGTCTGCGTCGCCTTCAACAGCCAAAGCAATAAGCCCATTAACTGGAAAGCAAAGAATGGAGAGTGCAAATGCAATCACCAAAACAAAACCCCTAAAATAAACTGAATGTTTTTTGCTTGTAACTGTCATCAAGTTATTCTCCTATTTAAGTAATATATAATCTAACATATATATTCTATATTAATTCCAGCCCACAAGTCAAATAAAATAAGACAAAAGTGGTTGAAATTTACAAATATTTTGTGGGCAATTTTGCGTTCTATGTAAGAATAAAAACACTTTTATTGTCGAAAAAGACAAAAAGCAGGCAACCCGCCCGCTTTTCTTAAATGTTATAAGAAACTTTAACGCCAGGACCCATGCTGGAAGCCAAAGTGACATTTTTGATGTATTGTCCTTTTGCTGCTGCAGGTTTTGCCTTCACGATTGCATCCATAACTGTGTTGAAGTTTTCAACGAGTTTATCTTTGCCAAAGCTTTTCTTTCCAATGATGACATGAACATTGTTTGTTTTGTCCAAACGATATTCCACCTTTCCCGCCTTAACATCGTTGATGGCTTTTGTCACATCCATTGTAACAGTTCCGCTTTTTGGGTTTGGCATCAAGCCTTTTGGTCCAAGAATTCTTGCGATGCGTCCAACAACACCCATCATATCTGGAGTTGTGATGCACACATCAAAATCCAACCATCCGCCATTGATTTTGGCAACAACTTCATCTCCGCCAACATAATCTGCGCCAGCTTTTGTGGCTTCGTCAGCTTTGTCGCCGCGGGCAATCACAAGCACGCGAACGCTTTTTCCTGTTCCGTTTGGAAGTACAACAACGCCACGCACTTGTTGGTCGGCGTTTCTTCCGTCAACGCCAAGACGAACATGCAATTCAATGCTTTCGTCAAATTTTGCCGTTGAGGTTTTAAGCACATTTTCAACTGCAGTGCCAACGTCATAAGAAGCAGCTCTGTCATAAACTTCAAGGCTCTTCACATATCTTTTTCCCTTATTCATGATTCACTCCCCCTTCTTAGTCCACAACTTCAACGCCCATGCTTCTTGCAGCGCCAGCAATCATTGACATGGCACTTTCAATTGAATCAGCATTGAGGTCTGGCATCTTGGTTTCTGCAATCTTTCTGATTTGCTCTCTTGTGATTTTTCCGACTTTTTGTTTGTTTGGTTTTGCAGAGCCCTTGTCAAGGCCAATTGCCTTCTTAATCAGAACTGCTGCTGGTGGTGTTTTCATCTCGAATGTGAAAGACCTATCTTCAAAGATGGTGATTACAACAGGGATGATGAAACCTGCCTGTGATGCTGTTTTTTCGTTAAATTCCTTAACAAAAGCACCAATGTTAATTCCGTGTGGTCCAAGAGATGAACCCACTGGTGGGCCAGCAGTGGCTTTGCCGGCTTCAAGTTGCAATTTAACAACCGCTTTAATTTTCTTTGCCATTTTCTTACCTCCTATGTGGTGAATGATGAGCCATGGCTTGACTCTCCCACGTTTTAAAGCCCTTTTATGTCATGCTTGGGACAATATCTCTTTTTGCTGGGACAGACACCACCTTCATAAACGCCGACACGAAAAGCAAGCTTTTCTAACGGCTATTGCGCTGGTTTCTCTTCCCAATCCTCTTCCCTGTTGGTGATTTTCAATTTTTTTGCTCGAACAAAGTTCTGTGCATCAGAAAATTGAAAATTGTTTTATATGATGAAGGGAAAGACACATCATATTCAAAGCCCTTTTATGTCATGCTTGGGACAATATCTCTTTTGGGTTTCCCCAAGAAATATCTTTGTTATGCTTGAATTTTGTGGATTTGTTCGAAGGAAAGTTCCACATTGTTTTCACGGCCAAACATTTCCACTGTCACCGTCACAAGTCCTGCTTCGGCATTGACAGCAACCACATTTCCAACCATTTTGTCCAAAGGTCCTTCAATGATTTCCACTTTGTCGCCAACGGCAACGTCTGTTTCAACCTTAATTTTCTCAAGACGCATCTTCATAACTTCTTCATCAGTAAGTGCAAGAGGGCGTCCTTTTGGTCCAACAAAGCCGGTGATGCCTCGTGTGTTTGTGATGTTGTGCCAAAGGTCGTCGCCATAAATCATCTTAACCAAAAGATAACAAGGCATACTTTTTCTTGTGACCAATTTCTTTTTTCCATTTTTTTCTTCAATCACATCTTCTTCAGGAATGAGGATGTCAAAAATTCTGTTTTCCAAGTTGAACTTCTTTACAACTGTTTCCAAATTGTCTTTGGCAACATTTTCATAGCCGGAAAAGGTGTGAAGAACATACCATTTTGGCTCACTTGAATAAATATATTCCATGTTTCCTCCTTAAAAATTTCAGCCCACCAAAAGGCCAACAAGCCAACCCAAGAGGGTGTTTACGCCAAACAAGAAAACGCCAAAAATCACAACAAAAGCAATGACAATTCCTGTTTTCTTAACAACTTCGCCAAAGGTTGGCCAAGTCACTTTTTTAAGTTCAGAAACGGTTTCTTTTGTCTTTTTGACAAGCCCGCCCTTCTTTTCCTTGGCATCCTTGCTTTTTTTCTTTTTCTTGTCTTCTTTGGAATTCTTATCTTGCTTCACAGCATTTTTCTTGTCTTTTTTGCTGACAACACCGCTGGAGATTTGGTCTTGCTTGTCGCTTTCCAACTCTTCCACTTGCTGTTGCAATGATTTTTGCTTTTTAGACATAATCCCTCCAAACCCACAATCGTGGCTTAATTTTTTCAACTTAAAGTTGTTTTCATTTGCACAAAACTGCCATCAAGCCCAATGCCTTCAACCATGCATTTCAAAAGAAGCCTTCACACAAATCTGCAATCAACCGCAAATCCTGCGCCAAACTTCCCACATTATGCTTTTCCAAACAAAACGCAGAAAATTGATGCAATCATAAAACTTGCGCATGTTGAAATAATTTTGAAGTTATTGGATGAAAGGCAAGGCTTTAAGCATAAACAAAACGCAGAAAATTGATGCAGAATAAGGCTTGGGATTTGGCACAGGCAGGAGCATAGTTTGCTATGTGACTGTTTGTGACAAATTCCAGAAACGCAATTCTGCACAATTTAATGTGTTTTGTTATTTGGTTTCTTTATGCTTAGTACGCTTGTTGCATCTAGGGCAATACTTCATGATTTCAATTCTTTCAGCATCGTTGGCTGTGTTCTTTTCTGAAGAATAGTTTCTTTCATGACACTCTGTGCATTCAAATGTGATTATTTTACGTTTTGGTGCTGCCATTTTAAATCTCCTAACAAAAAAACTAACACTCTTGAAAAGAAGTGTCAGCCTTAATATATCACAACGCATTTTTTAAGTCAAGCGTTTTGGAAAACAATTTGCAAATTCTTAAATTTTAATTTCAATTTGCTCTGATGCCATTGTAGGTGCAGGCGCATCCAAACCTTCTCTTCTGATGATGGTGTTAATTCTTTTGCAAACAACATCCTTAAGACCTTCATTTTGCGCTTTAAACCTATACATAACTGCAGTGCAGCTTTCATAGTGAGCATCGTTTGAAAACCTCTGAACAATTCCCGCCTCGTTTGAATATACATTGTCCGAATTTTTGCCAATTTCCAAAGCGTCCACTTCTGACAAATATTCCAAATAGCGCTGCTTTGCCACTTCTTCAGATGGGTCAAACTGAAACCTCTCACAAAACTGCGGATAAGCATCTTCAGCAATTGCCCTGATTGTCTTTTCAAAAGTGTAATTTCTTGTCAAGCGCACATCTCCAGAAAGCGGCATAAAAAACTCAAACGCTCCCTTAAGCCTGAGTGGAAACATTTCGATTGGCTTGCCTTTCACAAAAGCCACCAACCTTGTTGGGCCGTGCTTGTTTAAATCCATATCTCTTTTTCTGGTTGCAAGCAGCGAGCCATAAAGTGACATTTTGGCATCATAAACCCTGCCACCTTTGATGTTGTATGGCGAAAACGCTGTCCCGTGAAACGCAGAAAACTCTAAGGTGCTTGGCACAGCAATCATCTTCCTTTTCAAAATTCTAAAACTTTTGTGATATAACTCTTCCATTTTCATTTTATCTTCTCCAAACTCACACATTATACACATTAATTCCACATCTGTCAACCCCTGCAATTTCCCAAACAAAAAAAAGTGGAAAACCTCCACTTCATTTTATTCTCACAATTTATTGTTTGTCACTGCGCTTCCACAACGGCGTCAACAAACATTGCAGTTTCGTTTGCTTTGCACTTTTGGCTTAGCTCTTCAATTTTGCTTGGAAGATTATATTCTGTTTCATATTTCAAGGCATAGGAAAAATATACCCTCAAAAGGTCTTTTGCATACAGATATGCTTCAGACAAGTTTTTGCCATCGGTGAAGATGTCGAGGTCTGGAAAAATCACCTGATATGATTCATCCTCATCCTTAACAAAAATGGCTGGATATAAAAAGTGATAAACCTTCATATAAAGCGCTCCAAAAGTTTATTATATTAATAGTTTATCACAAACAAACAAATAAAACAAAATAAATTTAAAAAAATATCGCAATTTTGCGACATTTTTTGTTTATTTCAATTAATTACAAACTTCTTTCAGAATTCTTTGTTGGCCCATAGAAATTTTTTGTTGCTGTGCCAACTTCTTCTGGTGCAACAAACCTGACATCCACATTGCCGTTGCCGCCTCTTGCAAAACTGAGTGCTGTTCCTGTTGTGTTGTATTTAATCATAATGACACCTCCGTGTGTTTGTGTTTATTTCTTGCCTTCATAATAGCACAATTTTTTGGATTTGTAAATACCTTTTAAGAAAATTTTTAAAATAATTTTTACATTTTTTCCACACTGTCAATGCCCAGCGTCCAAAGCGACTTCTCGAGGCAGTTTTTGACAAGCACGCACATTGCAAGAAGCCCAGCCTTCTTGTTTTGGTTTGCCTCTGTCAAAATTTTGTGATTGTTATATAAGGTTGAAAACGCACTTGCAAGGTCAAAAGTTGCAAGACACAACGCATTGAGAGAATAAGCATCATATGCAACTTGATAAGCCGAGTTAAGCTTCAAAATTGCCAAAGCAATGTTTCGCTCTTCCGCCGTTTGCACGCACACCTGCCCGCCTTCAAAATTTGCCTTGGAAAGAATGGAATTTATGCGCGCAATTGTGTACTGAATGTAGGGTCCAGTTTTGCCATCAAAAGCAAGAAACTTGTCAATGTCAAAAACATAGTCTTTGGCAACTGTGTTGGAAAGGTCGCCAAACTTCATGGCGCCCACGCCAATCTTTCTTGCAAGTTCGTCGTCCCCAACAATGCCATTGCTTTTCAACTTCTCTTCCGCTTTTTCTGTCAAAAGGTTGACAATATCTTTATACTTAACCGTTCCGCCAGCGCGTGTTTTGAAAGGTTTTCCATCTTTGCCGTTCATTGTGCCAAAGGCAACATGGGTCAGTTTTTGCGTTTCTGGAGAAATCCCCGCAAGCTTGCAACAACGGAAAACTTGCTCAAAATGTCCGCTTTGACGATTGTCCGTCACATACACAATTTCATCTGGTGCAAACTCTTTGTTTCGCATCAAGATGGTTGCAATGTCGGTGGTTGCATACAAATCGCCACCATTATATTTTTTGATGATGGCTGGCGGCATTGGGTTTTTATAGCGCTGAGGCTCGTCTTCGCTTTTCTTTGGAATTGGAATATGCTCTCCCTCGCGCGCCACATCCACAACCAACGCGCCCTCGCTTTCACGCGCAAGCCCATTGTCCACAAACAGCTGAATGGCGGTGTCAATCATTGGATAGGCATCGCTTTCGCCATAATAAAAATCAAAATCAGAGTTCAGCAGCTTATAGTTTTTCTCAATTTCCACAACGGACAGTTCTCTTATCTTCTTATATATGGTGCGATATGGCTCTTGTCCCTTTTGAATTAAAAGTGTAAACTCGTCTGCTTGTTTCTTGAAATCTGCATCCACATCTTTGCGCTTGCTTGCCTTTGGATATTCTTCATTCAAAAGGTCCAGCGTGACATTTTCAAGTTGAATGTTTTCATAGTCTGTGTTTTGCCCAAAGAAGGCATCCAAATGCCCGTCCTCTTTCAGCTGCAAAATGGTGAGCCCCATCTGAAGCCCATAGTCCCCCAAATGCACGTCCGATAAAGTTTTGTTTCCAAGTGCGCTGTGCAACCTTTTGAGTGCCTCGCCCACAATTGGAGAACGCAGATGCCCAACATGCAACTCTTTTGCAACATTTGCCCCGCCATAATCAAAAAACACCAAGCGTGGAGAAGCAACCTGCTCCACTCCAAGATGCTTGTCGGCTGCAATTGTGTTGCAAAAATTGGACAATGCGCAATCACTGACGCTCACATTAATAAAGCCCGGCATAACGGCAGAAAACGCAAAATCTGCGCTTTTTTTGATGTTTTTGACAATTTTTTCCGCCAAATCAAAGGGTTTTTCGCCCATCTTCTTTGCAGCAATCATGGCAAAGTTGCACTGATAATCACACAACTCTGGACGATTGGAAAATGTGACATTCAGCCCTTCCGCCTCGCACCCAAGTGCCACCGCCGCATCCTGCAAAACTTTTGTAATTTCGTCTTTAATGTTCATCTTTTTCTCCAAAATTCTTATTTCTAATAATAACATTTTCGGCAAAAGAAAGTCAACAATATGAATATAACAAAAAAAAGCATCACAGATGCTTTTATATTTCTTGGCGGGATTTGAGGGCCTTTTCCAAGGTCACTTCATCCGCAAATTCAATGTCGCTGCCAATGGAAATGCCCTGCGCAAGGCGGGTCACCTTCACACCCATAGGCTTCAAGAGTTTTGCAATATACATTGCCGTTGCCTCGCCTTCAACATCTGGATTTGTGGCACAAATCACCTCTTGCACGCCGTTTTTGCCAACCCGCGCAAGCAATTCTTTCAATTTGATATCATTTGGACCTTTGTTTTCCAGCGGATTGATGCACCCAAAAAGCACATGATAAACCCCGTCAAAACTTTTCACTTTTTCCATTGCAACGATGTCTTTTGGTTCTTGCACAACACAAATCACCTTTTGATTGCGTCTTTCACAAATTGGACAAATTTCACTGGCGCAATAGTTTCCACACTCTTTGCACAGATGCACTTTGTCCTTTGCCTCCACAAGCGCCTTGGCAAAATTGACTGCCTTGTCGCGGCTGTTCTCAATCACAAAAAAAGCATAGCGCTGGGCGGTTTTCTTCCCAACGCCCGGAAGCGACCTAAAATATTCAATCAGCCTTTCAATTGGCTCTTCAAAATCTGGCATAAAAATCCTTTTAAAAAATTTGTCCCAAAGTCTTACACTATCGTTGTGCATTGTCATGTTGAGCCAGCACCACACCCACTTGGAACAATGGTGCTGCGTCGAAACATCTACAGACCAATTTTAATAAGGCTGTAGATCCTTCGACTACGCTCAGGATGACATTCTGTCCGTACTATCAAGCATAACACTTAATTAAATCCCCTTGCTTTCAACTCATCCACAATTGGTTTGCTGTCAAGCTGGTCAATTGGCACATTATATCTTTGTGAAATTTCTTCCAATCTGCCGTCAAAAGAAACATAATTTCCCTCGCTGTCAATGTGCATATCTGCCCAGTTTAGGACATCCAAAAATTCACTCTTATATGGACTGTTTGCAACGCCGTGCCAATAGATTTCCTGCCAATATTTATAGCCTTGCTCCTTTAAAATCCCCCCCCCGATTTGATTATGGAAGAAGTAATCTTTTGGCTCGGCAAACTCATAGCCAATGTCATGCAAAAGTCCCAAAGTATAGAGCTCATTTGCCTCTTGCTCTGTTTTCCCGTTTTCAAGGGCAGACTTTTTCATCAACTCTGCAACAGCCCAAATATGTTGTTTTCTGTAATCTGTAATCATAGCTACGCCTCCGTCGCCAAACGAAATCGCACTCTGCCCATCCGCGAAAGTCTCCGCGTCCGTTGGCGATTTGCGCCGACTTTAAATAAGTTTTGTTCACAGAGACAATTTTCTTTCTCGTCCTCAGCAAATTAGGTTTGTGGACAAGGTTGAATCTGCATCTGTAAGTTTATTCTATACGCCAAGATTTGGCAGTCTGGCTTCTTCATCATCAGTGATTTTGCTGATACAGTCATTCACAGCGCTCACAACCAAATCTTCCAGCATTTCAACGTCGTCTGGGTCAACAACCTCTTTTTTTATTCTCACTGCCTTCACAGTTTTGTTGCCAAGCATGACAACCTCCACCATTCCGCCGCCAACAGAAGAAGAATATTCTGTGCCATCAATCTCCTCACGAGTTCTCTTCATGTCCTCTTGCATTTTTTGTGCTTGGCGCATAAGTGCCTGCATATTGCCTCCGCCAAAGCCTCCACCAAAATTATATCCCATTTTCTTTCTCCTTTAATTTTTTTAGTTTTTCATTTCACATATTCATTTTTTTGATTTTGAATGACTAACACAAAGTCAACCTTCCATCTCAACTTTTCCAAAAAAATCTTTCAGTTTTTTCATGTCTTTATCAATTTTTTGCTGCTTGCTTTCAAACTTCACAACTTCAAACTTAAGTTCCAGCCCCTGCCAGCGTATTGCCGCCTCAATTTCCTTCCTGCCGTTTTCCAAGATGTCAATCAAAAAGTCGTCGCAAGAGCGGATGACCAGTTTTCCGTCTTCAATTTTGGCGTTGGTGATGTCGCCGCACGCGATGTGAAGCGCCACTTTTTTGTGTTCTTTCAAAAACAGTACAACCTTTCCCCAAACATTGTTGGCTGAAAGTTTGGTTGTGTCTTTCTCAATTTTCAGTTTTTTTTTACGTCAAGCCCCAGCATTGCTGTCAGGCAAGTGGTTTCCAAAAGAAGTCGCACTGAGAGGGTGTATCTAAGTTCGCCTTCTGCACTTCCAAAAACTTGCATATATCTGATGAGGTCTTTCTCTTCAAACTTTTCCGATTGGGTTTTATACATCTCAAACACGTCGTCGGTTAAATTCAAAATTTCGCCCGCGTTGTCACAAGATTTGCAAACCAACAAGTTTCTGGAATGTTTTGACAAATCTTTTGCAAACACTGCCAAGTTTTTGCCTTCTTTTTCAATTTGGTCAATAAGCGTAAGCACTCCGCCCACCTCTTTTTCTTGCAGTTTGGCAAAGAAGTTGACAATCAGGTTGTGGTCGGTGGTTCCCAGCACTTGCAGCGTCTTTTCTTTGGTTATGTCGCCTTGGGCATAACTTGCAATGCTGTCTGCAATGGAAAGCGTATCTCTCACGCTGCCCTCGCCGGTGCTGGCAATGATTTTCAAACTTTCGTCGTCATATTTAATGCCTTCTTTGTTGAACACCCTTGCCAAGTGCTTGACAAGCTCGTCCACACTCACCAGCCTAAAATCAAACCTCACGCATCTTGAAAGGATGGTTTGCGGAAGTTTGTGCACCTCTGTTGTTGCCAAGATGAAGATGACATATTCTGGAGGCTCTTCCAAAGTTTTTAAGAGGGCATTGAACGCACTGTCTGACAGCATGTGCACCTCGTCCACAATGTAAACCTTATATTTTGCGCCAACAGGCATAAACTTCACTTTTTCACGAATTTGACGGATGTCATCCACCTTGTTGTTGGAAGCTGCGTCAATTTCAATGATGTTGATGTCGTTTTCTTGCTGCAAGCGCTGGCAGTTTTCGCACTGCCCACAAGCCGAGCCATGCACAGGGCTTTGGCAGTTGACAGCCCTTGCAAAAATTTTTGCAATGCTTGTTTTGCCCGTGCCTCTTGTGCCAGTGAAAAGATATGCGTGCCCAACCTGATTGTTTAAAATCTGATTTTGCAAGGTTTTTGTGATGTGGTCTTGTCCAATCACCTCTTCAAAGGTTTTGGGTCTGTATTTTCGATACAGTGCAATGTGATTCATTTGTCCTCCAGTTCAAAAATTGAATAATTAATAATGAAATGAATAATTTTGGTTTTTATTCCAGCACAAAGCGCTCCTAAATTATTAATCATTCAGTAGTGTTGCAAAAAATGCTTTAATAGCTTTCTTTGCAAATCATTGAGAAGTTGTCAACATCCAAACAAGCAGCGCCAATCACTGCACCGTCAATGTCTGGATTGGAAAGAATTTTGACATGATTTTTGATGTTTATACTGCCGCCAAAAAGCACCTTGATGTTTTTGCCAGCCTTGTCAGAATATTGAGTGGAAATTTCTTTTCGGATGACTTCCGCCATCTTGGAAATCTCTTTGTTTGAAATGTTTTTCTTGTCCGTGCTTCTGTCCGAACTGATTGCCCAAACAGGCTCGTAAGCAATGATGACGCTTTCAAGCTCGTTTTCATAAATGCCTTTAAGGCAATCATCAATCTGCTTTCGCACAAAGGCGCACGCTTGCTTGCTTTCACGCGTTTGCAAACTTTCGCCCACGCACAGCACAACCTTCAGCCCGCATGCAAGGGCAGTTTTGATTTTTTTGTTGATGAGTTTGTCAGTTTCTTTAAACTTTCCTCTTCTGTCAGAGTGCCCAACCAACACATATTCTGCGCCCGCATCCTTAATCATCTTTCCGCTTATTTCACCAGTGAAAGCGCCCTTCTCTTCATCCGAAAGGTTTTGGGCCCCAAACTTCACCTTGCTGCCGCCAAACAGTTCCTTTGCCGCCACAAGATGTGTGAATGGTGGACAAACAACAACCTCATTTTTTGAGCTTTTTGTTTTTGTTGCCAGCGCCATTGCATAGCTTTTAAATTCACTTGAAACTGTGTTCATCTTAAAATTTGCAACAATAAGTTTTTTCATGTTTGCTCCTTTTTAAACTTTCTTATAGAGAAATTAAAGTGAATCAATAACTTCAATTGCAGGCAAGATTTTCCCTTCCATCAACTTAAGGCTTGCGCCGCCGCCAGTTGAAAGGTGGTCAATTTTGTCAGAAACCCCACACAGCTTAACCGCACTCACACTGTCGCCGCCACCCACAATGGTGTAAGCATCCGCCTTTGCCACAGCCTTTGCAATTTTCATTGTGCCCTCTTTAAATGCTGGGTCTTCATATTTTCCCATTGGGCCATTCCACATAATCTGCTTTGCACCCGCAATTTCTGCCGAAAACAGTTTTATGGTTTTTGGGCCAATGTCCAAGCCCGTCATGCCGTTTTCAATTTCCTTCACCTTGATGGCTTTTTTCTTGTCCTTAACTGCCACCATGTGGTCAATAGGCAGCACAATCTTGATGTTTTTTTGCTTTGCCTTGTCAAGAATTGCCTGAGCATCATCCACAAGGTCGTGCTCCACAATGGAGTTTCCAATGTTTTGCCCAATTGCTTGCAAAAAGGTGTATGCCATTCCGCCACCAATCACAATGGTGTCTGCCATGTTCAAAACATTGTTGATGAGGTTAAGTTTGTCGCTCACCTTTGCCCCGCCGAAAATTGCCACAAACGGATGAGCTGGCGCTTTGAACGCCTTTTCAAACACTGTCAACTCTTTTTCCACCAAAAAACCAATGGCACTTGGCATTTTTAGGGCAACACCATAGTTGGAGGCGTGTTTTCTGTGAGAGGTGCCAAAAGCATCGTCCACAAAGATGTCTGCCATGCTGCACAGCTTTTTAACAAACTCTGGATTGTTTTCTTCTTCACCTTTGTCAAAGCGAAGATTTTCCAGCAAGATAATTTCGCCATCCTTCATTTTGGAAATGGCATTGTCCACTTCGGTGCCTGTCACTTTGCTGCAAAACTTAACCTTATTTGGAAATTGTCGCATAAGGCACACTGCAACAGGAAACAGTGACAAAAACTTGTCATATCCCTTTGGCCTGCCAAGATGAGAGCACAAAATCAGCCTTGCACCCCTCTCCACAAGATAAGAAATTGTTGGAATGGCTGCCATGATGCGGTTGTCGTCCAAAATGTCTCCCCAGTTGTCCAGTGGCACATTAAAATCGCAACGCACCAGCACTCTTTTTCCTTTAACATCTCCAATATCTCTTATCGTTCTTTTCATGAATAATCCCAACCTTTTGCGTGTAAGATTTCTCTCTGTTATTATTTTACAACATTTAATTTCAAAAGCAAAACATTTATATGCTGTTTTTTAAAAATTCGTTGTTTAAAATTTCCAGTGCCTCATCCACATCATCACAAGTTGCAAGACGCACTCTCAAAACCGAAGTTATTGGCAAACCGCCAGCATACCACAAGAGATGCTTTCTTATATAAAGTTTAAGCCAGCCATCATCAAAATGTTCTCTCAAAATGTCAATATGCGCCTTTATTGCCGCAAATTTGTCAATTTTTGTGGCATTTTCTTTCAATTCTTGAAAAATCCATGGCCTTCCAAGCGCGCCGCGGCCAATCATCACACCGTCCACACCGGTGGCACGCATCAGCTTCAGGCTGGCACTGTCCACCACATCCCCACTGCCCACAACCGGAATGGAAAGCTTGGCTTTAACGCTGGCAAGTGCCTCCCAATCAGAGTGCCCGCTATAGCCTTGCGCCACAGTGCGTGGATGAAATGTGACAAAATCCGCCCCGCTCTCTTCACACATTCGTGCAAACTCCAAAAAGTTTTCCGTCTTGTGCCCTTTTCTGAACTTAACAGAAAGCGGCTTGCTGGTGGCTGCTTTCACCGCCCTTATAATTTCACTTGCAAGCGACAAGTTGTCCATAAGCGCACTGCCTTCACCATTTTTGACAATTTTTGGCGCAGGACAACCCATGTTGATGTCATAGCCATCAAACTTTTCAAGCAAAGGGCTTTTCACCGCTTGCTTCATAAATTCCGCCTCATGCCCAAACACCTGCGCAATCTTGATTTTTTCCTCTGGCGTTGTCAGCGTCATACACTCCGTCTTTTTGGGATTGTGCGCCATTGCGCGCGCCGAAAGCATCTCTGTCACAGTGGCATCCGCGCCAAAAGCAGAGCACACCGCCCTAAACCCCACATCCGTCACGCCTGCCATAGGCGCCAGCATAATTGGATTTTCAATTTCAAAGTTTCCAAGTTTCATGAAGATATCATAGCACAAAACAAAATCAAATTCAAAATATTAAACCCACTAATCTTCCCTTTTATGCTTATTACAATTGTAATACTCAAAGCTTTTTAATTACTTTTGTAATAAACTTTGCTTAAAAGGAGCAAGCGTGAATAAATTTGCAGAAAGACTAAAGGATTTGCGAATGGAAATGGGCTTAACGCAAGACCAACTTGCCGAGAAAACAATGATAAGTCAGGCAGCGCTTTCTTTGTATGAGCTGAATCAGCGCACACCCACCATTGATGTTGTCATAATTCTTTGCAAGTTCTTTAATGTCACATCTGACTATCTGATTGGTTTGTCAGATTAAAAAAATCAGCCAAGTGTAGGCTGATTTTTCTTTGTTTCCAATCATTTCACATTGTATTTGAAATTTTTGAAGCCCTTAAAGGCAATCATCTTCTTTGGCGCACAGATGTAATAGCGCTTGGTTTGTGGGTTTAAAAACTTTCTTGCGCCCTTCTCTTGCAGCGAAAACTTGCCAAAGTTTCGCAGTGAAATTTCCTCTCCTTTGCAGCACACTTCCAAAATGGCGTCCTTAAATTGGCTTAAAAACAAGTCGCATTTTGCCTTTGACAGATTGGTTTTCTTCGCCATAAGCGAAACAAATTCGGTTTTGTTCATAACTTTTCCCCTCCAAAAGAGATGATGAACAACTTTTCGTGCAATTAAACGCCTTTATGCAACTTTTTTGCTTTTTATTTGTTTGCTTTTGGGTTTAATTTTCAAAATAAAGGGAAGTGTAAAAACAAAATATGTCACCACTCCCAAGGCAACAGAAACCAAAATGTTGACAATGGTGGAAAAATAGTTGCAGCCAATGAAGGAAAAAACCGTCACAAACATTGCAAGTGTGCCAAACAAAAGCAAAAAGACGTCAAAAAAGGGCACCGAAAACGCAACCAGCCTTTTAAGTTTGACAAGCGAAAGCACGCACACAGTGGAAGCAAGTGCAATGTTGCCAAGCACCAACGCAAAGATGTTGACAGATGGCACAGCCGCAAGGAAGAAGGACAACGCCGCCTTTGCCACACCACCCACAATGGTGACAAACAAAATAAACCTAAACTGCCCATTGGCCTGCAGCAGCATGATGCAATATTGCATCAGCGCCATAAACACAACCCCAAACGCACCAAACAGCATAAGGTTAAACGCCAGCTGCAGCATTTGGGTTGTCAGCGCACCATAAACCAAAGCCAGCACCTGCTTTGAAATTGCCACCATGCCAAAAGTTGTTGGCAAAATGAGAAAAAGCAAAATTTTCAGCCCGCGCTCAATTATGCCTTTTCCACCCGTGCCTCTGGAAATGAGATAGGAAATGTTTGGCAACAGCGCAGTTGTCACCGCAATGGAAATGACAAGCGGAAAGTTTAAGATTGCCCCCACAACGCCCGTTTGCAAGCCATAAAGCTTGGTTGCTTCCGCGCCAGCAAACCCCGCCAAAACCAACCTTGGAACAATGATAAGCGCATCAAATGCATTCACAAGCGGCAGCACCGACGCCGAAAGCATAAGCGGAAAATTGGCTTTGTCAAACTCGCGGCGAGCAAACTTGATTTGGCTTATGTTTTTCCGCGCCTTTTGGCTTTTGCTTTTGAAAAAAAACAAGCAAAACAAATATGTCAGCGCCACAATCTCGCTCAGCACAATGCCCAAAAACGCACCAAACACCCCTTGGCTCAGCCCAAAGCGAGAGAAATAATAAGCAAACAGCAGCCCAAAGCCAAACTTGAAAACCTGCTCCAAAATTTGGCTGACACCTGTTGGCACCATGTTTTCATAGCCCTGAAACATCCCCCTAAGCGCAGACAGAGCTGCCCCAAGTGGCAAAAGCACCAAAAACAGCATATAAGAAAAAGCCGCATCAATGCCTTGAAAGGCAGAGATGTATTTTCCCAGCAGCGCAAACAGCGCGCCAATCAAAAGCCCAATTCCAACACTTTGCAGCAGCGCGCGCCTGAGATATATGCCCACTTTGGCGTTTTCGCCGCGCGCACGGGCAGTGGAAATCAGTTTGGAAAGAGAGTTTGTCACCCCGCCGCAAGTGACAACCAGCGCAAAGGCATAAAGTGACATAACCAACTGAAAAACACCAATCCCCTCAATTCCCAGAAGATTGGTAAGCGGCAGCCTAAACAGCGCGCCCAAAGCCTTGCAAATGAGACCGCTAATCAACAACACCAAGGCGCCAAAGCCCAATTTTGAACGAACTTTTGCCATTTTCACCCCAACCTTAAAACTTAGGATGAAAAAAAACTTGTTTAAATATTCAAAAATTTTTCAAAAAGGGTATTTACAAATTAAAAACATTGTGCTATAATATGTCTGAAAAATACACTTAGGAGTGAAAGATTATGATGAGAAAAAATCCAAATCACACAATCACAATTCAATATGACGCAAAAAAACAAGCCGAATGTACCAAAGAGTATATTGATACTATTAATGGTCTTAAAGATTTTTTGGATATCAAAGAAACCATTTCCTTTGCAACTTTAAACAGAAAATTTGGCAAAATGACAGTTGCAGATTACAATCAATATGCAGCTAACATTATGAAATTTGTTCCAAGCATTGACAATCTTGTTCAAGTTTGGAAATTTGGTCTTCCTGTGACAGTTGTTGATTTTCAATATTACAAAGACGAATATGACAAAATTGCAGCAAACAGATTGACACAAAGCCAATATGATTTTGCAATCAAAACTTTGGCAAAAGACCTTTCCGCAGCAATTGGCGTTTGTGCCGATGCAAACTTGCAAATTGCAAGACAAAACGGAATTGACATTGGAGTTGAAGAGAAACCAAGAGACAAATAAAAGAAAGAAGTCAAATGACTTCTTTCTTTTATTTTGTATTAATGCCTTCCAAAATCTCTTGTGGATTTGGTGATTTTATATCAACATTTTTGAGTGGATTAGTTTGTTTTTGGAATATCTTCTCATTAACATTTGTAATATCCCCAGCTTGTTCTAAAATCTGTGATGGTTCCACATTTTCTTTACCAAAGATTAGTTCTTCAGCATTAATTTCTCCCCCTGTATTCTCTTGAACAATTTTCGAAGTCTTGTCATTAACGCCTTTTAAAATCTCTTCTGCTTTTTCTGAATTACCTACATTAAATATATCAAATACTTTTACTTTTTTTTCTTTCGTTCCCAGCTTAACTATGTCAACTACTTCTTTAGAAGCAACATTAGGTGTTGAAATGTTAGCTGAATTAGCTTTAGTGTTTATAACTTCTTCAGTTTTGCTGACAGCTTTACCACCTCCGTTCATCACGGCTGCCAAGGCGGCGGCTTTTGCAATTTCTTGCCCAACAACTTTTGCGTCAATCACGCGACCGGCGATGTCAAAGCCCTTGAAGTCTTTAAATGAATATACATATGTTTTCACATTGCCCGGTTTGGACGGAGCGGATTTTTTCTTCACCTTTGCAGGCGCACCTTTGGCCTTGCTTTCTTTCTTTTCTGCCACAGTGGTGCTTTCCACCGCAAACGGATTGCGATGTTGTTTGATGTCCATCATTGGCTTGGTGTAGTTCATCAGCGCCTTGGCACCCTCTTCCAGTTTGATGATTTCGGCAAAGGCGTTGTTTTGCCTTATTGCCTCATCCAAAGCCAGTTTTTGAAGGGTGAAGTTTTGCGCTGCGCCCAAGTTTCTTTGCATATATTGCGCAAGCAACCTTTCATAGGTTTGCAGCACCTTTTCGCCAAGTGGACCCATGCTGCCAAGCAGTGCAAGCATTTTGATGAGATAATATTGTGAAAGCAGCTCCACGCGCTCTCTGTTAAACAAAAAGTCTTCATTCTGCTGGTGAAGATATTCATACACATCGTCCTTCACCACAATTTGGTCTTCATAAAAAATGTTCCAGCGGCTGCAGATTTCTTTCTTAAAATCAAACATATATGGCTCCACTGCCTCTGCCAGCAGCGTGAGATGTTTGATGTCTTCCACAATGCCTTGTTCCATTTCAATCAAAAACAACTTTGCCGTGCAATAGTCTGCCGCAATTGTCAACTGCACCTTAAAGTTAAGCACAAACTCGCCCAAAAGTGTGGCACAATACATCATGCCATCTTCCATGCGGTCAAACTTTTTTGGAAGCGCAAGCAGCTTTTCTTTCACCGCTTGGCTGATGACATATTCGCCAGCGTCAAAGTTTCCCAAAAGGCGATTGGCTTGTTTGCGCTGAAATTGAAGAATTTCCGCAAAGTCCTTCTCAATTTGCGCGTCGTCAAACAGCACTGCGTTTCCTTCAGCGTTTGAAATGACAACACCGCTTTTCCCTTGTTTTTTCTTATGTTTCATGACATTATTATACACCACAATTTGTCCTTTTGCAAGGCTTTAACACAAAAATAAATTTTCAATAAATTGCAAAAATTTGCCTTGCGTTTTTTATTTTCTCAAAAAAGTGACACAAAGAGGCTTTTCTTGCAAATCGTTAAGCGTAATTCCATTTGCCACACACTTTCCATCTCGGTTGAAAAGGCAGTGCGCGTTGCAGCCAATTTCCAGTGTGGCAGAATCTCGCTGCGGTGCATATTCTGGCGGCGTGTCAGAAAACAGCCACTTGGTTTTGTCCACCGCTGGCTTGTCACCTCTTTCATATTTTTCACACACCAAATTTTTTTTGATTAAAATTTCCTGTGCTCTGCAAGTGTATTTGTCATTAAACCTGCAACTGGTTTTTCTGCAACGGATATCCACAACACCCTCCCAAACTGCACTCTTGCTTGTTTTTGCCTGCGCCAAAAAGCGGCGCCTTCTCGTTTGTTTGCTCGGTTTCGCACCAATCGAAAATCGCTCCCTTTCTTCTCGCGATTTTGTGCGGCTCTTTTCCCCTTCGCTTGACAAACTATTGCCCTTTTCTTGACAAATCAAACATCAATGTTGTAAACTTGGTTTATAAAGAGGTGAAAAATGAAGGTTGTTTTGATTAAGGACGTGAAAGGCACAGGAAAAAAGGGTGAAATTAAAGAGGTTGCGGACGGTTTTGCAAAAAACTTTTTGCTTAAAAACGGCATGGCGCGTGTGGCAGACAACAGTGCTGTCAGTGAAAACAAATTTCAAAAAGAAGCGCAAGCGTTCCACAAGCAGCAAGAGATTTTGGCGGCCAAAGAGTTGGCAAAAAAGATTGAAGGAAAAACTGTGCCGCTTAAAATCAAATGCGGCGAAAACGGCAAAACTTTTGGCTCAATCACTTCCAAGGAAATTGCTGATGCATTGTGCAAAGACGGCGTCAATTTGGACAAGAAAAAAATTGACATCAAAGAACCAATCAAAGCCATTGGCACTTACAGCGTTGTTGCGCGCGTATATCCCGAAATTTCTGCCAAGTTCTCTGTTGTGGTGGAAAGCTTGTAAAAACTTTAAGACATCAAAAAAAATCGCCCAGTTGCAAAACTTTGGCGATTTTTTCTTTTCACCCCTTCTTTGTTGTCAAAAATTTCCGTTTTCAATCTTTTTTTCTCAGTTATTTTAAGTTTGCATCACATTTAAAATTTTTGCTTTAGATTGTCATTTCTCTTGTGCGTGCTGCAACGGCAATGCAAAAGTGACGAAAGCGAACAAGAAATTTGATTGACAAAATTTCTCAAATCTTCAATCTCATGTTCATTCAAACCTTTGGCAAGTTCCATTGCAATTGAGGTTGCAAGAAGCACCATTTCTTCATCGCTGCACGCCATGTGTTTTTATATGACTTTTTGACAAATTTTGCTCATGACTGTTGAAGCTTTTGAAAACTTGTGACAAACTCTTCCAAAGACAGGGTTTCGGCGCGCCTTTGCAAAAAGCTTTCGTCAAAGGTGTCCTTAAGCCTCTGTTTGCCATAGCTTTGCGAAAGATTGTTGAACAGCGTTTTTCTGCGCATGGAAAAGCATGTTTTAACAAACTTCAAAAACGCCGCCTTGTCCAAGTGCGGAAATTTGTTTTCAAGTTTGATGCAAAGCAGAGCGCTGTCCACATTTGGCACAGGAAAAAACATCTGCCGATTGATTATGCGCTTGATGCAAGCGTTGCCATAAAAGCTTGTCATCACGCTTAAAATGCCATAGTCTTTGCCGCCCTCTTTGGCGCACACGCGCTGGGCAACCTCTTTTTGCACCATGATTGTCAAGCTTTCCAGCTTTGTGCAGTTTTCCAGCAGTTTGAAAATGATGGGCGTGGTGATGTAATATGGCAAGTTTGCCACCACCTTAAAGCTTTTGCCAAACTTTTGTTCCACACTTTCAATGCTTGCGTCCATGAAGTCTTCAAACACAAACTCCACATTCTGAAGCTGCATCCCCTCTAGATGCGCAAACAAATCTTTGTCAATTTCAAACGAAATAACTTTTTTTGCGCACTGACTTAAAACCTCTGTCAGTGTGCCGGCGCCGGCGCCAATCTCCAACACCTCATCATCCTTGTCAATTTCCGCGTCCGCCGCAATGGCCAAAAGCAGGTTCTTGTCAGATATGAAGTTTTGTCCAAACTTTTTTTTGAAGCTAAAATTTTCCATATTTTTCCTTTTGATTTGTCTGCTCTTTGCATTCACAATGCTTTCACTAAAAAAGCAAATAATCTTTTTGCGTTTTGCGTGGTTGCAGCCGCCACCTGCTCAAGTGTCAAATTTTTAAGCTTTGCAATGGCGTCAGCCACATACACCACATTTTTTGGCTCGTTGCGCTTGCCTCTGAAAGGCTCTGGTGACAAATATGGGCAGTCTGTTTCCAGCAGAATGCGCTCAAGCGGCAAATTTTTCACCACTTCTTGCACATTTTTGGCATTTTTGAAGGTTGTCACCCCACCAAAAGAAAAAGAGAAGCCCATGTCCATCAAAATTTTGGCGCTTTCAATGCTGCCGCTATAACAATGCAGCAGGCTGCGCACTTTGGGTGGAGTTTGCTGCAGCAGCGAAATTGTGTCTCCCATAGCGTCACGACTATGCACAACAATGGGCAAGTTTTGCTGATTTGCAAGCAAGATTTGCTGCGTGAAAATTTGTTTTTGCTTTTTTTTGTTTGCCTCCACTTCTTCCGCGGACATATCTTGCAGATAGTGATAATCCAGCCCAATTTCGCCAATGCCCACCACTTTTGGGTTTTGCGTCAGTTGCTTTAGGGCAAGAAGAGCCCCTTCATCCCAAGAGTCAATGTTCTCTGGATGCACACCCACCACAGCATATGCCTTTGGGTGCTTTGAAGCCAACTCCACCACTTGCTGTGAAGAAGCTATGTCGCACCCCGCACAGATGAAAGAAAAAAGCGCCTCTTCACTTCGCTCAATCACTTCTTCCAAATCTTCTTCATACGCCTTGCTGACAAGGTGTCCATGCACATCAATAAGTTCCATAAATTCATTTTATCAGATTTGCCACCGTGCTGTCAAACAAAGCAAGTGACCGCTCATCTGCTTTTTTGTTTTTCTTCTGCGGCTTCTGCCAAGTGTTTCCTTCGCCTGTCACAAGCTTCAACAATGCCAAAAACTCCGCCGCCAAACGCCATGCCGCAAGGCAAGGAAGAAAATGCGCAAGCATAGGTTTTTGTCATGCAACTTTGATATTGCGCAAAAAGCGAAGGGTTGTTTTTTTGCATAAAGTTCAAGACAAGTTGTGTGTCAGAAAGCCAAAATTTGTTTTTGTCAAGGTCATCTTTTATTTGCGAAACAACAAAGTTTTTTTTGATTTTTTCCGCTTTGCTTGAAAAATGATATGTCAACACCAAGTCCGCCGCCATTGCCGCAAGCGATGCAAAAAAAATTGTGGCACAACAAGCCAAGCCTGCAGTTGCCTTTTTCAGTTTGCCACGCATGTTTTTGCACCTCCAAATGGCTTTGAGTATAACACGGCAAAAGCCCTTTGTCAACAGAATTTTTGAAGTTTTTAAAGGATTGTGGACAAGTCTTTTTTGCCTATGTTTTGCATACATATTTTTATGAACATCTTTTGGCTTTTTATGATGCTTTCCAGCATTTTGGTGCTGCTTGTCACAAACCCCAGCGCGGTGCTGGCTGAGATGCTTTCCGCCTCCGCCTCCGCACTTGAGTTGTGCATCCAGCTTTGTGCTGTCTATTGCGTTTGGCTGGGAATTATTGAACTGGTGGAAGCAAGCGGTTTGGGTGAAAAACTTGCCAAACTTCTGCGCCCGCTGATTAAAAAAATCTTTAGAGTGGAAAGCCAAGAAACTCAAAAACTGATTGCCATGAACATCTCTGCCAATATGCTGGGCTTGGGCAACGCCTCCACGCCCATGGGCATCAAGGCTATGCAAGCGCTGGACGACGGCTCCGGCAAAGCGAACTTTGCCATGATTATGCTGATTGTTGTGAATGCCACTTCCATTCAGCTTCTTCCCACCACTGTCATTGGGCTGCGAGCCAGTGCGGGCAGCGCCAACCCTGCAGACATAATTTTTCCAACGCTGATTGTCACCTTCCTCACCACTGTGCTGGGCATTGTGCTTGTGTTTACGCTGGACAAGCTTTTGCGCAAAAAGAAAAAAGGAGGTGCAACATGAACCATCTCTTTGCTCCCCAAAACCCTTGTGGCAAGCTTTGCGCTTTTGCTGAGTTTTGCTTTTCTTTTCAATTTGCCTTTCAAGAGGTGAAGGCATGAGCGTGTACATTCTTCCAGTGCTGTTTGTGACACTTTTTGTTTATTGCACATTCAAAAAAATCAACACTTATGACCACTTTGTGAAAGGTGCAAAAGGCGCCATCAAACTGGTGGTGGACATCTTTCCTTTCATTGCCGCCATATTGATTGCCGTGGCGCTGCTTAGGGTCAGCGGCATCACAAGCTTTCTTGCAAACCTTTTGTCACCTTTTTTTAATGCGCTGGGCATCCCAACCGAACTTGTGGAATTGGTGTTGCTGCGCCCCTTCACGGGCAGCGGCAGCTATGGCATTTTGGAGAATATCTTTGCAACCTATGGCGCGGACAGTTACATCTCCCGCTGTGCGTGCGTGATTATGGGCTGCAGCGAAACCATATTCTATGTTGCCACAGTTTACATCAGTCAAACCAAGGTGAAGAAGTTGCTTTATGCCATCCCTGTGGCACTTGTGTGCAGCCTTGTGGGCACAATCCTCGCCTGCCTGATTTGCAAGGTGATGTGAAAAACTGGGACAGACACCATGAATTTTTAACGCAGACACGAAAATGACATCCTAAGCAATATCAGCAGGCCTCTCAATATTTTCTATCCGCTAAATTCACGGTTTCTCTTCCCAAACCTCTTCCACGAAAAATTTTTGCTAAAGTAGGCAAACTAATATGTCTAGTTCCTGATTTGTTTAAATAAAATTTTTGGTTTGCAGCTTTTCAAGATAGTTTCCATTCTCTTCATTTGTCACAAGGTTTGGAAAAACTTTGCAGCCAAACTTTCCGTTTTTCACTGCCTTGATGACAGCCAATTTAACCTCGCCCTTGCCATTTTCGGTGAAAAACATCTCCTTCACAGCAAGATTGTGTTTTTGCAAGTTGAAAATGAGTTCTGCCGCGCGCTCTTGCGCATAGCAAACATAAAACGCGCCGCCACCTTTAAGCATATCGCTGGCAATTTTGCAAAGCGTTTCGCATGGCAAGCAAACCTCTTCTTTTGCAACTTTCTTCACCTCGCTTTGAGGGAAATTGGTTTCTTTAAAATATGGCGGATTACAAAAAACCACATCCACACTGCCGCTTTTTATGTGTTTTTTGTGATTTTTTGCATCATCTGCAACAAGTTCCAGCTTTTCGCCCAAATTGTTCAGCAAAATGTTTTTTTCACAAAGTGCCGCCATCTCTTCTTGAATTTCAAAAGCAACAATTTTTTTAAGTTTGTTTTTTGCTTGCACCAAAATGGAAATCACTCCGCTGCCAGCGCCAATTTCAACTGCCAAATCTCCCGCTTTTGCGCGCACAAAGTTTGCCAAAATCACGCTGTCGGACGTGAAGCAATATAGTTTTTTGTTTTGAATGATTTTCAGCCCCGCGCATTGCAAGTCTTCAATTTGCTCGCCTTTTTCTAAATTCATTTTTCTTCCCTTCTGAACTTCACATCTTCCAGCGCATAGGTTTTTATTTCACTTTCGTCACCCTTCAAAAACTTCACATTCACTTGCCTTTGCAGCAAATCGTTGTAAACCACAGTGCCGTGGCCGTCCTTGGTGGAAACGGATGTGCCCACTTTTGGCATGCTTTTAAGCGCCTCTTGATATGTGGAATTTTCATAAGCAATGCAGCACATAAGTTTGCCGCACAGCCCGCTTATGGCATTGGGATTGAGTGACAAGTTTTGAATTTTTGCCATTTTCATGGAAACGTGGTCAAACTCGCCCATGTTTTGCGCGCAGCAGCAAATTTTGCCGCAAGGTCCAAAACCGCCAAGCATTCTCACTTCGTCGCGGCTGCCAATTTGCCTCAGTTCCACCCGCTTTTTAAGTGTTTCCGCCAGCTTTTTCACAAGGTCGCGAAAATCCACTCTGTTTTCTGAGGTGAAGTTGATGATGTATCTGCTGTTGTCAAAGCTTGCCTCCACTTGCACAATTTTCATGTCCAGCCCAAACTCCTTCACCAGTTTTTTGACGGTGCTGAAATGCTTTGCTGCATCTTTGTCATATTGCTGCGCCTTTTCCACCATTGCGGCATTTGCCTTTTGCACAACATTTTTGAGCGGAGAAAGAAGAGTGGAAGGGTCAATCGCCTCACTCTCTTTGATGACAACACCCATGTCTTGTCCTTTCTCTGTTTCCACAATTACATAATCCCCCTGTTTCAACTCCAGCCCATTTGGCGAGAAGGAATATATGTGATTGCTGTTTTTAAACTTAACTCCAACTGTCTCTATTTGCATAAATATTTCACCTCCAACATCTTCAACAAAAAGTTGTCCACCGCCACCGTAATGTTGGCATTGAACTCCATCTTTTCCCGCAAAGCAGAAATCAACTTGGCAATCTCACAAATTGCCAAAACCGAAAACTCTGGCTCCACCGCGGCAAGTTCGTCTTTAAACATCTTCATTTTGCAAAGTTTTTCGCTTTCGCACTTAAGTTTGATTAAATCTTCAAGGCACAGCGACATGACTTGCAAAATAAGCTCTGTCTTTCCCTTAAACTCCAAAAACTTTTTTGAAAACAAAATCACCTGCTTGCTGCTTTTCAGCTCACTCAGCAGGCTGACTGCAAAGTTGACAACAGCAGAAAGTTCGCCATCTTTGCAAAGCGAAAGTGTCTTGCCCACAAAACCGCCACCCAAGGTGATGGCAAGAGGGTCGGAGCAAACTTTTGCAAGGTCTTCCTCACAAAGTGGATTGATTTTCACCTTGTCGCATCTGGACTTGATGGTAGCAAGCACGCGCTCTTCACTTTGGGCAGAAAGCAAGAAAAAGACATTTTTTGATGGCTCTTCCAACACTTTCAAAAGCTTGTTTTGCGCCTCCTCTGTGGAAACATCAATGTTGTTTATGATGAAAATTTTATATGGCAAATTAACCGCCTTAATAGCCGCCTCTGCCACAATGTCGCCGCTGTCTGCAACCAGCAGCTTTTCGCCATTTTTGGGAAATATTTTCACATCCAAATCCACACCGCTTTTGATTTTGACAAACTCGGCGCTTTTTTCATTCATAAGCTGAAAGGAAGGATATTGCAACATAAGTGCCATCAAAATGAGGGTGGTGGAGCTGGTGAGGTTGTCCTCGCAGAAAAACAGAAGCGAGTTTTTCAGCGTTCCATTTTCTTTTTTTGTCATGATGTTTTCAAAAAAGCTTTGTGCTTTGATGATTTCCGTCAAATTCATATATAAATGATAGCACAACCCAATGAAAAAAGCAAACATGGCATAAAATTTTTTGTTTTTTCTTTTGTTAATTAAAAAAAGGTGGCAATGCCACCATTCTTTTTGTTTTTAATAACACCCTTTCAAAAGCTTATGCTGAAAATCAAACTTGCGCATCACATTAAAGTTTTTTCCGCACTGGAAATTTCAATACTTTGCAACTTCATTGCCCCAGTTGCGACCGTTTTTCTTCCTTTCTTTTGCGCTTGGAACCACCTTTTTTTCGGACTTTAACCTCAACCAGCTTATAAAGTTCGCCAATGAAGATGATGGAAACAGAAAGCGCCATCACCACCAGCCAGCCAAAGATGTCCAGTTTTTCCAGCTGCAGCAGTTTTCCAAAACCGGTTGTTGCCATCAGCACAATCATTCCCAATCCAAAAATCATGGAAAGATTGAAAAACTTGTTTTTGAAAGGATTGGATTTGAAACAGCTTTCCTTTGTGCGCGCAGTGAACATATAAAACAGCTGAATGAGGTTGAGCGTGTAAAACGCCATGGTGATTGCCACCGCTTCGCCTTGCATAAACAAACCATACAAATACGCCGCCATGGTGAGAGCAGTTTGAACGCTGCCCAGCACCAGAAGCGAAACGCCCATGCCGTCGCCAAACAAACCTTCGTTTTTGCGGCGCGGTTTTTGCTGCATGATGTTATGTTCTGGCGGCTGGGTGCCCAGAGCAATTGCCGGAAGGCTGTCGGTTATGAGGTTGACAAACAAAATTTGCACTGGCAGAAGAAAGGTGAGCCCCGGGAAGAAAATTGTCAGCAAAAACAACGACAAGATTTCTGCCATGTTGGCGGAAAAAAGATATTTGATTGTCTTTTGAATGTTGCTGTAAATTTTTCGACCTTCTTCCACTGCCACAATGATGGTGGCAAAGTTGTCGTCGGTTATGATGATGTCTGCAACATCTTTGGTGACATCAGTGCCAGTTTTTCCCATGCCAATGCCAATGTCCGCTTTTTTCAAGCTTGGCGCATCATTCACGCCGTCGCCCGTCATGGCAGTGATATGCCCGTTTGCTTTCAGCGCTTCCACAATTCGCACCTTGTGCGCAGGACTGACGCGCGCAAACACGCAACACTTTTCCACCACCTTGGCAAACTCTTCATTCGAAAACTTGTCAATCTCTTCGCCAGAGACAACCTCGTCTTCACTTTTGGCAATTCCCACTTTTTTTGCAATGGCATAGGCCGTGTCTTTATAGTCCCCCGTAATCATGACAGGGCGCATGCCTGCTTTTCGGCACTTCTTCACCGCTTCTTCAATTTCTGGCCTTGGAGGGTCTTGCAGCCCACACAAACCCAAAAACACCAAGTCTTCTTCCACAATGTCGCCGCTGCACGCCTCTTTAAAGGCAAAGCAAATCACTCTAAGCGCATCCGCGCACATCTTTTTGTTTTCTGCCAAAACTCTTTTTTTTGCGGCATCATCCAGCGGCAATATTTGATTGTCTTGCACATAGGATGTGCACCTTTTCAGCACGCGGTCCAGCGCGCCCTTTGTGAAGCAAACTTTTTCGCCATTCACTTCGTTCATGGTTGTCATCATCTTGCGCGCAGAATTGAAGGAAACTTCTTTGCACCTTACAAAGCGCTTTTGAGCGTCAAAAAGTTCCACCCCTTTTGTTTTGGCAAACTCGGCAAGCGCAACCTCTGTGGAGCCGCCCACATAGCCCGCTGCGCCCACCTGAACATCGTTGCAAAGCACCATGGAATTTAAGAAAATTTCAAATTCTTGGCTTTTTGCGTCAAAAAATGTGAAATAATCTTCAACTTTCATCTTGTTTTGCGTGATTGTGCCAGTTTTGTCAGAACAAATGACATCGCACGCGCCCAGTGTTTCCACCGCGTGCAAATGTTTGACAATGGCTTTTTGTTTGGAAAGTTTGGCAACGCCAAGGCTCATGATTATGGTGATGACCGCCGGCATGCTTTCCGGAATTGCCGCAACCGAAATTGCCACCGCCGTCAAAAACGCCTGCAAAATTTGATTTGGATTTGCCACCACTTCCAAAACAAAGGTGATGCCCGCCATAAGCAAGATGATGTATGTCAAAAACTTTCCCACACCTTGAATGGCTTTTTGCAGAGGCGTAAGTTCTTTTTTTGTTTCCTTCAAGCTTTCGGCAATCTTGCCAATTTCGCTTTTTGTGCCAAGCGCAACCACCACGCCTTTGGCATGGCCGTTTTCCACAATGCTGCTTGCATATGCCATGTTTCTGCGGTCTGCCAAAGCCATCTCTTTGTCATACACAGCGTCGGCAAACTTTTCCACAGCCTCACTTTCACCTGTCAGCGACGCCTCCGAAATTTTGATGTTGGCAGTTTCAATCAGCCGCAAATCTGCCGGCACAATGCTGCCTGCTTCCAAGCACACCACATCGCCAAGCACCAACTCGGTGGTTTTGATTTTGAAAACCTTTCCGTCCCTAAGCACCTTGGTTTCTGCCTGCGTCATGTTTTTCAAACTTTCAATGGCTTTTTCGCTTTTGCGCTCTTGAAACACGCCAAACAGCGCATTCATAAATACAATGCCAAGAATGATGCCACCGTCGATGATTTCGCTGCCAGAGTGAGAAATTATGCCAATGATGATGGACACAATGCCAGACATCAGCAGCACCAGCACCATCAGTTCTTTGATTTGGCAAAGAAATTTTGAAAAGAAAGACTGTCTTTTGCCTGCCACAATATGAAAGCCTTTTGCCTCTTGCAACCGCTCTTGCGCTGCACTTGAAGACAAGCCATCTTTTGAAGAATTATAGGTTTGCAAAACGTCTTCAACTGATTTTTGATAACACTTCTCTTCCACTGCCCCCACTCCTCATACAATCATACGAGGACAGCGCGCCTTAATATGTCTTTTCGACAAAAAGTGACTTAACTTAAAAACAAGGACACAATGGCAATGATGACAAGATATAACGAAAACCACTTGAGGTTGGATTTGACAGTCAGCCTAATCATCAGTTTGATGGCAAAAATGCCCACCAAAAAAGCTGTGACAAAAGAGAGCATGGTTGGCAAAATTGGAATGTCCACCCTCAGCGCGCCAGTTGCAATTTCATAAATTTCCATGAGAAGAGAAAGCAAAATGATTGGAATTGACATCAAAAAAGAAAACTTTGCAACCTCTTGCTTGTTGCTGCCACAAACCAGCCCCGCACTGATGGTGCTGCCAGAGCGAGAAATGCCCGGAAAAACGGCAAAGCCTTGCATAACGCCCATAAAAAATGCTGTCTTGGTGCCAAAAGCACCTTTTGCCGCCCGCTTTGACAACAGTTCGGATGCCAGCAAAAGCGCAGCAGACAAAACAAAGCAAAAAGGCAAAAATCCGCCCATGAAAGACTGCTTGATGAGTGGCATCAAACACAAAACAATAATGCAAGTTGGAATGGTTGCCACCACAATTTGAATGCTTTGTTTTGAAAACGGATGCCTAATCAGTTGCCAGATATCTTTGTGAAACACCACCACAATGGAAAGCAAAGTTGCAATATGCAAAAGAATGCTTAAAAACAAACTTTCCTCCACGCCAAAAATTTTGGAAAACAGCACCAAATGCCCAGAAGAAGAAACCGGCAAAAACTCTGTCAGCCCTTGAATCAGCCCCAAAAGAAATAAAGCAAGAAAGATGTTCATAAAATCTCCTTGCTTTATTGTATTTAATTGTTGCTTGAAATATTAGGACAAGCCGCAATTTCTGTTGTTTTCTTATCTTTTTGCCAATTCTTCGTTGCGCTTTTTGCGCTTGCGATTTAGCAGCATGCTTAAAAGCAGAATTGCTGTCAAAAGCACAATCAGCCCAGCAATCAGATAAATCCACCAAAGTGAAGCTTGGTCCACCAGCATGGTGGCATTTTCTCCAAGCACGCCAAACAAGCCATTGTATGACAGTGTTTTGAAGAAGGTTGCATGACCAATTCCGGTGATGGAGTGTCTGTGGAAATTGAAGGTGCCATTGAAAGGACAATCCTCTGTGCCAATTGGCGTCCAGAACCTGTGGCTTAGGTTGATGTTTGTCATAAACTCAAAAGCACAATCTGCATAACGGCTGCCAAACTCGTTTGTCTGACCGCTGTTGCAAAGTGTCATCATAAGCACCAAATCTTCCACGCTGGAAATTTGATATGGTTCGCTTTGGGTGCCAATGCCAACAAGCTTGTGTCCTTCAACATCCAAATCACGCCAATAAAGTCTTTCAAATTCCACTTCAATGTTGACAACGCCAACAATTTTGTTTGCTTCCATAAATTCTTCGCTAAGCAAAATTGCGCCGTCCTCTGTCATGAATTCACTCATGTTGGTGTAAGTTTTGTCATAGTTGAAAATTGTCACATTGGACACGCCATATCTTGCATTTGCCACAATGCCAATCAAGATGTTTTGATTGTGCAAAGATGTCAAGAAGTTGGTTTTGCGATTGTTGAAGGTTGTGTAACCCGCAAATGCAACAAGGTTGCTGTCGGTGGCTTCGTCAATGTGGTCTTTCAGTTTGGAAGATATGTAAACAGACAAAATTTCCTCTCTGAATGTTGGCACAATTGCAACTGTGCCGTTGGCATCGGCTGGGTTTGCAATCATGCTGAAAGAATAAATTCCGTTTGCATAACCAATCATGCCAATGTCATCTCTGTTCCATGTCACTGCAAAGCCATATTCCACCTTCACTTTGAAAGTGATTTCATCTCCCACCCTGACAACAGCACTGATTGGATTTTTCACAAAGCCCTTTTCTTCAAAGCTTCCAAGCGAAAGCTCTGGGGCAAGCGTGCCATCTGCTGACAGCGCTTGCAAACTTAAAATCTGTCCAAATCTGGTGCTGTATTCTGAGAAGTCAAGTGTGACAGGCAAGCCGCGAAGCCTGAGTGTCAACGCCATGCGCCTTTGTGTTGAAAGGATGAGCGAAACGGTTTCTCGCACTTGGTCGGTGTTGTGATTTTTCCAACTTACAAACTCATAGCCTGCAGCTGGGGTTGCGGTGATGGTGAAATAGCTTCTTGTGTCCACAAAACCTTCCAAAAGCAAGTCTTTTGCAAAGGCGTCATCTGCGCTTGACTGCGTGATGACAAAGCTTCCTTCGCCGCCCAAAACATTCACATCCACTTGTGCAAAATAATGCACTTCCACAACCACATCAACAATTCCCTCGTTTTCGTTTGTGGCCCAAGTTGCGCCGTTTTCAAAGATGTTTTCATCGGCAAGCCAAGTGCCATCGGCAAGTTTTTGCGAAAGCACAAACTTATAGAACTTAAAGCCAACAAGCTCTGGTGCAAACAACTTGATGCTGGTGTCAAACGCAATTTCAATGTTGTTTGGATTGGATTTATAGAACCACGAATTGGTGTGGTCTGCCCCAATCACCATGTCTGCAGCCGAAAGATTGATGAGCCCCGGAACAAACTGGAAGTCAAATCGTGTTTTCAGATATGACAAATATGCATAAATTGAAATTTCCAACTCGCCATTTTGATTGATGGTTGCATTGCTGTTTAGGGCATATTTCCCAGAAATTGTGTTGTAATAATATCCAGTTTCTGCCCAGTTGCACAGCACATTACCTTGATAATCAATATATTGCCTTCCAACGCCGTTTTGATATGAGAAATATCCCTCAAAGTTGTGTCTTTCTTTTGAAAGCACCAGCTGAAGTTGTCCGTCCACAAAGCCAATGCCTTGATAATATATGGAAATGTTTTCAATGTTGTCTTGCGACAAATCCAACACGCCGTTGAACTTAACATTGTGCACCTTTGCCAAAATGGTGTTGCCTTCTTTCAGGCTGATGGTGTAAGTTTGTGGAATAAGCGAAACCTGAATGAAGTTTTTGCCCAAGAACCCAGACACCACAAAGGAAAGTTTTCCTGTGAAGCCGGTTTCTTCCACGCTGAGGGTTTGATATTGCACGCTTTGTGCGTCCACAATGCCAAATGCAGCTTGCAAGCTTTCCACCTCCGCCCAATATCCCGCCTTGATGAAGGCTGTCACCTTAAAGCGGCTGTCTGTGTAAGCCGAAACGGAAACTGAAGAATAATCTCTGCCCGACTCCCAAATTTGCTTGAAGTCATTAAGGTCTTCAATGGTGAACACGCCGCCGTCAACATCCTTGCCGTCATCTGCAAAAGAGATGTCCACCTCATTCACATTTGGCGAAAAAGCAACATCAATATGCAGCCCCTGCATAAGCCCAACAAGGCCTGTGATGCGATACAGCATAAAGCCAGTTTCTTCCCTCACAAGCGAAATTTCAACATCTTGCCTGTTGGCAGAAATTGAATGAAAGTGATAACCCTCGCGGGCAAGCGAAACTTTCAAAATCACTTCGTCTGCCGTGTATGCCACAACAGAGAACTTTCTTTCGCTTTCATATTTTGCATACCCCACTCTTGTGCCATCCACAAAGCCAAATTCGTTTGTGCCGCTCAAGTTTTCATCAGTCAGTTCCATTTGCCCAACATTTTCGTCTGGCAAGGTTTGTCCGTCCACAGAGATGCTGGTTTGAACATCAAAGGTGAGAGAATATGCAGTCACCATCAAATACAGCTTTTCAATGGCAACATTTCCAAAGTCTTTGCTGGAAATCGTCACTTCAACGCGTGAGCCCGGTTTGTTTTCACGCTTAAGGATTTGATATTCCCCGCCAACCTTGCACGCATAGCCATAATAGCTGAAGCCCTCTGGAACATCAAATTCCAGCGTTACGCTTGTGCCATAATAGATTTCAAACGAATCGGTTTGCTGACCATCGATGTAATAGTTGCCGTCAGCCATTTCGCTGAATTTTGGCTGTGTTTTTTCTGGGTTGTCATATTCGGTGTAAATCAAGCTGTATTGCACCGAGCCAAGTTTGATTTGATATCTCAGTGCCGAGAAGATTGCAAAAATTGTTTCGTCCTTTGTAACTGTGTATGAAATTGGATTGTCATAGCTGAAACGGTTTTCGCCATCCTTGCTCCAGCCGGCAAAGTTGTAAAGCCCCGAAGGCAAACCTTTCAGCACAACTTCGGTGCCAAAATCCACTTGAATTTCATCTGTCACAATGTCGTCAACTGAAACCTTGTTTTCTGCAACTTCAACAATGTTTTGCTGCGAATCAAAGCTTTTTGTGACGATTTTGATTGTGAATTGCTGAACTTGAGAGGTGATGTTCACTTGTCCGTCGTCAAAGATGTTGGAAATGGAAAGAAGTGTGAAGCCCTTAAACATGCCTTCCGTCACCTCTGTTGCTGTGACAGCAAAGTTGTCACTTGTTGCCCCGTCAAACATAAATCCAAAGTTGTGTTTCAAATACACTTCAAAAGTTGTGCCGGTTTCTGCTTCAAAGGTTAAACTTTCTGGCACAGATGAAATTGTGTTTCCAGTCGCATAAACTTCTTCCACAGCATCAGCGCGAGAGAAGTTTAATGTCAGCGTGTTTTTCTTTGGTGTTGTTTCAATTTTGATGATGACATCTCTGTTGATGCCCTCAATTTCAAGCACAAGACTGCCTTCTGCGCCCGTGCTGGATTTCACCCTCAGCCTTGTTTGACTGTCATAAACCACAATCAAAACGCCGCTTTCGGTGTAAGAATTCACGGAGCCAACAAACACAGGTGTTTCCTTAAGGTTGAAGCCCTTGCTGGCAGCAATTTCAAGTTTTAAGGTTTTTCCCGTTTCCAGCTTAAGCGCCCCATCCTCAACAGGAATGTCGCTCTGCTGGTCAGTTATGTCATATGCCCAAACATCTGCCAAATTTTCGCCCACAACGCTGACTGTGTTTTGTTTTGCGGTTGTTGGAACAGCAAACACAAAGCCTTCAGTGCCAGAGACATCTGGCATTGTGAACTTCACGCTTGCCACGCCCTGGGCAGAAATGCTGACAACAAAGTTCTCTGACCAGTTGTCCAAAATCTCATAGCCTTTGTGTGGAGTCAGCAAAAAGGTGATAACTGCGCCATATTCCACATTGTGCGCAACATAGCTGTTGCCGCTTTCCACAAAGATGGCATTTGCAACTGCAGACATTGACGCATGAGGAGAAACAATCTCCACACGATATGTTTTTGCCTGCCACCTTGCTGTCAAGGTGTGCGCCTGTGCGTTTGTGACAAGGGTGCTTTCGGTGATGCGCTTTGCACCATCAAACCAGCCCACAAAAGTGAAGCCAATGCGGATGGCATTTGCATCCCAATCGGCTGCGGAATAATAAGCTGTGCCAAACTTTGCAACAATTTCTTTTGTGCGTGGGTTGGAAGAAGAATCAGAATATCCATAATCCAAAGTTACAATCACATCCACTGGCTGGAAGGAAGTTTCAAGCAACAGTGTGACAAGTTTGCTTGTGGCATCTTCCACAAGAGAAGAAACCTTGGCTTCTGCGTCCACAAGGGCGCTGCCAAACAAAAATCCAGCAAAGTTGTGTCCATAAAGCTCTGGCAATGGAAGCTCTTTCATCTTGAGAGAGTTAAGCATGACAAAATCGGTTGTCCACTGATATTTTCCTTGCTCAATCACCACAAAGTCTGGCGAAGTGAATGCAACATTTTCATAAGCTGAAGTGTCCACAATCAAGTTCACCTTTTGTGTTTCAAAACGCACAACAATGTTGCTGTCCGCTGTGAGGTTGAAGGTGAAAATTCGATATTCTCCATCCACGCCCACATCAGAAACTTTTCCGTTGGAGTTATAAAAACCCTCAAAGAAGCAATGTGCGTTTGCCTTTGCCTTAAGTGTGATGGTTGAGCCATAATCGATGCCCTCTTTTTGGAAAGTGCTGGTGATTGTGTCAATTTCTTGTCCATCCACTTCCACAATCACAGAGCCCAAAGATGAAGCGCTTTGCCCGCTTTCGTCTGCAATGGAAACAGAAAGTTTCTGTTTTGCAACTGTCCAAACTGGGCTGAACACAACCTCAATGTTGTTGTGATTTGCATAATAATATTTTCCAAACACATCTTTGTCATCTTCCAACAGATGTGAAATGAAGGCTGCCGTTGCGCCGTCGTCGCCAACCTTGACGGCATAGGTGTTGCCACCCAAATCTTGCACAGAAGCAATGCTGCTTAACAATGCCAGCTGCGCCTGTGTGACATTTTCAAAAATCATCTGCCAGCCACTGAACACTCTTCCCTCATATCCCCACAACAATGTTGGGAAATATTTGGTGGAGTTGACGGATGCGTTGGCATTAAGCGAAGCTGCCCCGTTTGTGAATGGGAAGGAAAGTTCGGAAATTTCCACTCTGCCCATGTTGGTGACATTGGAAATCACGCCTTCAAGGTGATGATAGTCAAACGAAAGCGCAATCTTGACATCTTCAATCACGCCAAACTTAAAGCTTTCCACAACATAATTTTCAAAATCTGTGTCAGTGCCGGCAGTTATGCTTTCCAAAACAAAGCTAACTTCCAAGCCTTGGCCTTTAAGTGCGCTGTAAGCTGCGCTGGCAATTCTCACGTTGTCAGCAGCAAAGATGTTTTCTTGCAGTGCAAACCTAAGCACGCCGCCTTCATAAATTTTTGCATCTGTTGTGCCATCATATTTCTTTGTGAAAATCTGTTGCAAGTTGCCGTCATCCACCAGCTTCAAAATTTTTGGTGTGATTTGCAGTTTTGCCGTCAAAGCTGTTTGCTCCACGCCGTCCACAAAATATTGCACATTAAGGAAGTCTGAAGCATTCAAGCCAAGTGAAAGTGCATATTCTTTGGCATTGAGGAAGTTGGAAGAAGAATAAGTTGGCTTAACCACACTCACACTTTCTTCAAACACTCTCTTTTCGCTTAACAGTTCAATTTCTGCCAAATATGTTTCAAAATCAAATCCGTCTGCCTCGAAATGATATGCAAGTTTTGTGTTGACACCAAACTTTCCATATTCAAAACTTTGGTTGTTGATGAAAAGTTTGAGTGTTGCAGGAGTGATTTGCCCTCTGATGAGCGTTCCGCTTTGTGTGGCAGCTTTGGCAAGGAAATAGTTTCCATTGTCCACAATTTCAGCTTCCACGCCAAGCAGTGTGCTGCTGACATATTTGGCAATTTCGCTGCCGTTTTTGAAAGTTACAGAAAGTTGCACGCTGTCGCCTTCAACCAGCCCGTTCAAAAGCAGTCCGCTGTCGGTGAAGGAATATTGTGCAAGTGCGTTGTTGAAAGTTTGCTTGAAGATGCCGCTTTCAATCAGCGCCTGCCCGTCTTCTGTTGTTGCGTCAAGATTGAAATAAATTTCTTTTGGAAGAATTTTCACGGTGAAGGCATAGAGGTCGCTCTCTTTGCCCATGCGCGTGTCCACATTAACTGACGAAGTGGTTTTGTCCGCTGGCGCCGAAATCTGATATTCTCTTGCATCCTTTGGAGTTTGCCCAGCGCGGAAGAACATTTCCGCAGAGAGGCTTTCCACATCTTCATAGTTTTGTGCAACATATTCTCCGCCTTCCAGCACAAAGAAGCCAAGGGCGTAGGCATGCGAAAGGCTGCTGTCGGTGGTGCTGTAAATCACAAGTTCCCAATTTCCTGTTGTGGCATTTTTGCTGACGGTGACGCCGTCATACACCTTGCCATCATAGGTGAATTCCACTTGCTGAACATCCTTTGCATTGCCAAACTGGTCTGTCAAAAGCACATAAACTCTCTTGTCAGGCGAAGCAATTTCAAAAGCTGCATTTTTCTCGTCGGTGATGGAAGCAATATAGTTTCCATCCAAGCTGAGATATTCTTTTTCGCAATTGAGTGCATACAGTCCAACATGATTTGAAGCGTCATATCTTTCAAAGTTGAAGTCCACCTTTTCATAAAGTGGAGGGGCTGCAGGCATTGTGTATGGCACTTTGTTGCCGTCCAGCGCTGTGCCATATTCCACACTAATCTCCCCTTCTTCTGTGAAGTTGATTGAAAGATGGAATGGTTTTATTGTGATGCTGACCTCCAGCGCAGCAATGTCATAGTTTGCGTTTTCAATGACATCCGAAATGGTGATGTGATAGCCGCCGTCCTTCACGCGCAGATATCCCAGCTGTGTAAAATCTTCACTTGTCGCATCATCAATGGAAATTGCAATTTGATATTGCGCTGAAGAGATTGGTTTGCCCGCGCTTGAAACAACGCTGACATCCGAAAGCAAAATGCTGTTTAACTGCCCATTTTGCATGGAAATTTTGCCATAGTCATATTCTTTTCCGCCAAACACAAACATGGCTTGCGCTTTGGTGATGGTTGCCTTCCAAGTGCTGCTTGAAAGCAAATAATTTGCTGCATCACTGCCCTGCAAAAGCAAATTGACAGGTTTGTCCACGCCCACATTTGCATCTTGGAAGCTGACAAAAAGGGAAACGTTGTCGGTGGCAGAAACTTGCCCAAACTCTTGAACTGTGTGGCTGGCAAGCCCATCATATTCTTTTGAAAGCACAAGATTTTCAACATCAATTGTGCAAGGGCTCACAACAAAGCGATATTCTTTGTCAAACACTGCGTTGGCATAGGTTCCGTCCGCAATGGTGGCATCCAAACTCAACAGATATGAAGATGCCTTTTTAAATTTGTTGTTTGTGCTGACGCCGCTGTATATGGCAACGCTTTCAAACTCAAATCCTTCCACCTCTCCTTGTGTTGAGAAGACAAGGTTAAGTGTGTCCACAAGTTCGCCAGTTGAAAATTTGTTGATTTGCAACTTCTTGTCCGCATTGATGGAAAGGAAATATTCTCCACCAAAATATGTCTGAACAAGTTTTGCTTCGTCACCACTTTCAATGGAAACGGTGAGGGTTTTGGCTGGCTCCACAACATTGAAGCCAGTGTTGCTTGGAACAATCACACGCACGCTGCCAAGCGCGTCATTTTCGTCCACGCTGACAACAAGTTTGCCGTCGGTTGCGCCCACAACAGAAAGTGCATATTCTCCTCTTGGCAAAGTTTGCCCAGCGACAAAAGCATTTCCGTCCGCATCCAGCACAACAAAGCTGAGGTTAAGCACATCGCCAGTGTCGTCAATGGTTTGCTGCCTTTCATAGGCTGCTTCCAGTGTGGCGTCGGTGGTGATTGTGATGTATCTGCTTGGAATTTGCAGTGTGAAATCTTTTTGCACAACACTGAATGAAAGTGGTGAAAGTGTGGCATCAAAATCGTCAAAACTGCAGCCAGCAAGGCTTACATCATAACTTCCTGCAAACAGCTTGCCTCTGGAGTTTGCCTTCACATCCCCCGCCAAAGCAAAGGACAGGTTGTAATATCCCACTTCCAAAAGCGTCTGCGCCACATCCACCAAGTTGCCCTCTTCGTCTTCCACAAGAATTTTGTCCACGCTGATGAGGGTGGCAAAATCTGAAGTTGAAATGTTGCCATAGGTGTAAACGTTGTCAGTTGCCGTCATCTTGAAGGAAATTGTTGCCTTGCGCGCTGTGATTTGTCCATAAGCTGTGGTTTTGGAAGGCTTGAAGTTGGCAAGATTGAGGCTGGAGTTTTCTGTGGTCTTAAGCTGCACATCTGCCAAAATTCTGCTTGAAACATGGGCAGAAGCAAACCTAAGTTCAATTTGCAGCCCTTCATAATCTGGCACATCAAACAGCCCAATTTTTCCGCCGTCATAAACCTTGGTGAAAAGCCCAGCATCTTCCAGCGCCTGAATGTTGATTGTTATGGCAGAAATTTCAAAACCAAACCTTTGGTCCATTTCCACCGTTTCAAAGTTTTGAGCAAAAGTTTCGCCAAGCTCAAACGCAAAGCCATAAAGCCCACTGTTTTGTGCAATGGCTGCGGTGTCTTTTCCCAGCATAAACTTTGCCGTGATGTCAGAAAGTTTTGAATTTAAAATCTCCAAAATTTCTGGCCTTGAAATTTGATTTGCTCCGTCAAACAAAAGCAGTTGAATTTGCTTGAAAATTGCCCCCGTTGCAACATCTGTGATTTTAAGCACAAAGTTGTCTTCCAGCGCAATGGAATATCCCAAAGTGGAGAAAGGTGCGTCAATTTTTTCGCCAAGTGTTTCGCTGATTTCATAGCTCAGCCTCAGCGTGCCCGCTGTCACAATGGAAAGCATGCCAATTTGTGTGCTTTCGCCTGCGGCAGTAAGGCTGCCGTTTTCATAAAGCACAACCTCGCCAAGTTTGTAAACATAGTTGTTGCTTTGAACAGCGCCTAAATAAAGCCCATATTCTCCAACATCCAAGTTTGTGTCCTTTCTGAAAATTGCAATGTGCGCAACTTCGCTGCCAGAGATGGTTATATCTTGGTCAAACGCTTCAGAAAACTCGGCATTAAACTTCTTTTCCACATTGAAGTTGAAACTGCTTGAGCCCAAATCCAAATCTTTTGGCAAGATGGTGTAAGTGAAGGAATAACCTCCGTTGTATGAAGAAGTGTCAAATTTCCCGTCTTGGAAGTATGCATAAATGGTGTAAATTCCAGCATTTTTCATTTCGGTCACTTTGGTGCCGGTGGTTTTGTCACCGCCATAATAAACCTCAAAGAAAATTGCCCCTTCTTCCACAAAGCCTTGCGAAGAAGTTGTCAAATATGAATTATAATCATCCGCTTCGCTGTCAAACACAAAATATTCAAAGTTCACACGCCAGCTGTCGATGTGATTGAGGTTGTCAAACACAGTTTGATTTTCGCTTGGGAAAGTGATGTTTTGCAGCAGGTTAAGCATAAACTCCAGTTCAAAGCCCACGCTGAATGATGTTTCTGTTTTGGATGGGTCTTTAAGGCAAGAAACAAACTCGCTCTTAAGCTGCGCCGCAACAAACAATCGATATTTTCCGCTTTCGTTCACGCTGCCCTTCTCTTCAAGGGTCAAGAAGCCGTCCGTTGGAAGCAGTTTATATTTTCTTTCCACGCCGTCTTCATCCATAAATGTAAAGCTGCCTTCGTTGTCTTGTTTATACCAAGTGTAAGTGTAGTTATATATATTGATGTTTTCGTTGTAAATTCTTGCCACGTCTGAAGCATACAATCTGTCAAACGAAGAAACCGCAGTGCGATAGTGCGTCTTAAGTGGCGCACCGCTGATTTGTTCCACTGCCCATTTTGCAGAAAAACGGAGGGTGGCGCGCTTGTTGTCGGCATTCATGCCCACGTAAGTTCCTCCTTCGCCGGCAAAGAAGGCCGCCTTGCCAGAGTGCGTTGTGATGTCAATGCCATAGCCGTCCAGCGTGAGGCTGGCGCACTTAAAGCCAGAAACCAAAGGATATGCAAAGGTGTCATCTGTCACAAAGCCCAGCCTGATGAAAAACTCATTTTGCAAGCTGATGCCTGCGTTTTCTGGAATGGAAGTGTCAAGTTCAACTTTCACAAGGTCGGTGTAAATTGCGCTGTATGAAATGGTGGTGAGTTCTTCGTCATCCGTGGTTACCCCCGTCATGTCCACCGTCAAGTTGTCCAAAGCATACAGCCCGCCAGTTGTGTCCACGCCATCAATTTCATATTCTCCCTCATGCCACTTGTGCAAAGAAATGTATTCTCCAATGGCGTTGGTTGATGCGGTGAATTTCACAGATGTGACAACGGTGTTGAGATATAGGCTGACAACATTTGCGTTGTTCACCAAAATTTCATAGATAAGCGTGTGAGCGTCTTCTGGAGCAGTGTATCTGAAACCTTCCACTTCAGAAACCTTCACCTCTCTCTCGCCAAGTCCATCTTTTAAGTCATAAGAAACGGTGTCAATGTTCATCAAATCATTTGGCAAAGCAAGGTGCGAAAGGTTGCTGTTTTGCTGGTCAATCACATCACAATATTGCGTGCCGTCCACAATGGTGAGATAGTTTGCCGACATTGTGAAATATATGACATCCGAAACTTTTCTTATGGTGTAAACATCGTCGGCAGAAAGCACAAATGTGAAATTGGAGGTGTAATCCAAGAGATTAGAGCCCACCTGCAATCTGACATTCATGTCAGAGAAATACAGATAGTTATCCACATTTTTATAGCCAAAAATCACATCTTTGTTGTATGCGCCGCTGTTGGATGTAAACAAGCGTGTGTAAGCATAAAGAGGATTGGAGTCAATCTCGCCCACTTTGTAATAGGTTTGATTGAAGAAGGTTGCCGCCTCTGCATCAAACTGCCAGCCCACTTCTCTGTTGGTGTAACGAGAGGAGAAGAAGGTGGAGCGGTTGACATTGCTGTTTGTCACCTTCAATGGCATTGGAAGCAGATATGCCTTGCCTGCGTCATAATAATAGTTGCCCATGCTGTCCACAGACAGATTATAGTTTTTCAGGTTTGGTCTGCTGTTTAAATAAACGCGCAGCGAATATGTGTTTCTTGCTTGGAAGGAAGAAACCGAAAAGATTTTCACTCCTCCAGTTTGCAGCGAGATGTCTGCGCTGACGCCTGCCACAGCATTGTTGGACAAAATTATGTATCTTTCATAGTCTGCAATCTGTTCATCCGTTGGAAGCCCATAGAAAGTGAAGAAAGTCATGTTTTGCAAGATTGTTGCAACATTTTCGGCGTTTTCTTGCTTGTATGACAAAAATTTGGAATATGTCCACTCTTTGAAGATGCGATATTGTGTGCTGTCGTTGCTTGTCAAAAGCAAGAAATATTTCACAATCACATAGTCATAAATTTCAAGGTTGCTTGCGCTTTTTCCGTCAACAATGAAAGAAGCTTCTCCTTCCAACTCTCTCACAAAGTTTGCCAAGCCTTCCAAAGAAGTGATATCTCCGTCAAACTGCACAAAGTTTTCCAGAAGTTTTTTGGCATTAAGCACTTTCAGTCCGTCTGCCAAAGACATTTCCAGATTTGCCTTCTCAATGGTGAGAGAAAGATAGACAACAATCTTCTGCACGTCGCCTTTGTTGAAATGCGAAACCGTGTCAGAAAGTGTTATGGTGTAAGCAAATGAATATGTGCCCGCATCCTTCACAAAAATTTGGTCGCCCACCACTTTTGCTGCTTCACTTGCAGAAGTGAGTATGGTTGAAATTTCCACAAAAGGTGCCGCTGCGTGATAAGAAAGTTCGTTTCCATTTCTTAAAACTGTGATGTTGTTGGCAGAGAAATTGTCTGGTTTGAAATAGTTTGCCACAAACACAGATGGAAAATCGCCATTATAGGTGAAAGTAAGCAAGTTGTTGGCAATTGTCAGTGACGCAAAGTTTTCAACATATTGCCAGTTTGCATAAATTGTCAAACACAACTTGGTGTCAAAATCTGCCAGAAGCAAATTGGTGTCCAGCTTTGTCAGATTTGTAACCTGAATTGCCTGCCCATTGTTGTCCACAAAATATCCCACCAAATTGAAGCCCGCTCTTGTTGCAACAATGCTTTCAATGCCAACTTTTGCTGCACTTTCATCCAAAAGATTGGCAAAAGTGGTGTTGTAAACAATCTTAAAGTTTTTGCTTGGCTGCTGCTTAGCATCTTCGCCGCCGTTGAAGTTGATTTCAACTTCATATTCTTTTGCTTCCCAAATTGCATAAAGCGTTATGGAAGTGTCGGCGCCGTCGCCAGTGCAGAAGTTTTCGCCCACATAATCTTTTCCTGCATCATAAAGCTTGCTGGTGTCTTTTTCGTTTTTGTCTTTTGCCCAGCCAACAAACTCATATCCCACAAAGGCAAAGCCGTTTTCTGCCATGACAGTGGTGCCGTCATACACGGCTGTGGTGTTGGCTGTTGCACCCGTCACAACGCCAAAAGGCTTGCTGTCGTTGATTGCAAAGCTGCCATTGCTGTCATATCTTATGGTGTAAGAATTTGCCACCCAGTTGAGATATAAGTGAATTTGCGCTGTTGTTTGACTTCCAACAAAGAAGTTATATCCCAAGCTTAGTGCGTTGGAAGACAAAATTCCGCTTCCGCCGCCAGCCACTTTCCAAGACCAGAAGTCAGAAGTTTTTAGGGTGTAGCCCGTTCTGGAATTAAAATAATAATATATGTTGTTGCCGCTGGAGAAAGTGTCACCCTTTAAGGAAAGAGAAACTTCTGTTGCTTCATCTTTGTAAAGCAAGGTTTGGTCTTTCAAATTGACAAAACTTTCAAAATAAATTGTCTGTCCGGTTTCGCCATAAGAATAAGTTTTGTTGGTGGTTTCATTGGAATCGTTTTTGCCATTTTGATTGTAAACATGTCCGCCAATGCCCGATTGATTAAATTCGCTGCCCGCCTGTGCGCCAGAGTGCAACAAAATTTGCGCCGTCTTTTGCTTGATGATTGGCTGCAAGTAATATGCTTGAGCCGAGCCGCCAGAGATGAATGCACCGCTGTTGATTTTTTCCCAAACCCAGCTCATGTTGCTGGTGATGGCTTTGCCAAAGTTGTCACCCTTCAAAATGTTGACTGCCTTTCCTGTGTTGTCCACCACATTAAAGCCAACAAGATAATATCCATCGCTTTGCCCAGTTGTCAGCCCGTTGCTGTTGCCAAGGTCAAGTGTCATGCCAGCAGGTTTTTTGTCAGAACTTGTGCTGAAATCATATTGATATGTTCCGTCAGAAATGGCTGTGCTTTCCATGGAAAAGTTAAGCCCCAGCCCAGAAGCGGTGGTGTTGAGATTGCTGCCCTTGCCATTGAAGTTTTCCACCACAACCGAGCCATTGAGAAGCAGTTTAAATTGCTTTTGAACATAAACCGCCCAAAGGTTTAAGACATTTTCAATCTCTTCCAGCCCTTCATCTGCATAAACAGCTTCAGCCTTTGACTTGCTTTCATAAAACTCTTGAAGTTTCCTATCCAAGTTTTGAGCGCCCTTCACAAGTGTGGTTTTTCCAGCAGACTGCATCATCCAGCCAAAGAAGTCATAGCCCTTTTCTGTGCTGCTGTCTGTTGAAATTGAAAGGTTGTTGTCATAAAGCAGCTCTTCCAATTTGCCCGTCTTGCCTTTTGAAACAGCCTGTCCATTCACACTGGTTGAAATTGTTGAGGAAGATTCCACCGAAGTGCTTGAGTTCACCAACTCTGCAACAGTTTCATCTGAAGCGCCGTTGATGTCATCAAATTTCACATATTTGCTGCCAAAGTTTGCCTGATAAAGCATGTCTGTGCAGGTGATGTCAATGTTATAGCGTCCGGCTTTCAACTTGTTGGTATATCCAATCTCAAAGTTGTAAAAATTTTTGGTTACATCCCAAGAGTTTTTCACACTCAAAATGCCAGTGTTGTCGGCGTTGAACTGTGTCATATAATCGTCTGGGCTGGATGTATCTTCGCCCTCAGCTTGAAAAGCAACATCCGAAACAGAAAACTTGAAGTTTGGTGTGTTTGTGCCATTCCAAAGCACGGCACTTTGCTGTGGCATTCCATAAGGGTTGCCGCCGTCAAAGTTGTAATAATAATTTGGTGTGAAAGCAATTCCAAAACTTCCGTCACTTTCTGTCACCTTGACAACCTTGCCGTTTGCAACATCCTCTTTGCCGTCTTGCCAGAAAACCACTTTTGGCATATTTTTCTTAAACTTTTCCAATTTTGCGCCAGCAGTTTCTTCATCCAATGCGCCTGTGTCATACACCAAATTCAAGAAGAAAGTTGCATCGGTGTATTGCGAAACAATTTCAAAGTTGTTGGCAATATTTTGATTGTTGACAACCTCATCGTTGTTGGTGATTGGATTGCCCTCTTTGTCTTGTCCGTCCTTGTTTTCTTTGATGACATTGTTGAATGCAAACATCTTTTTGTTGTGTGCTTGCTGTGCGTTTTCTTCATTGCCAGCAACGCTTAGGTCGGTGGTGACAACGCCAGTGGATTCCACAAAAGTGGCATTTCCTTGATATTGACAACTGCTGAAGTTCACCCCTCCGTTTTCAGTTGAAGCTATCAAAACAAAGGAGTTTCCTGCGGTGTAGCTGAAGTTTTTCTCTGTCAGTTTCTGCACATTCTCTGTGCCGTCCTGTGTGGTGACAGTTTCAAGTGCAACTGAAAGCAAGTTTTCTTTTTCATTGCCATCATACAGCACAAGAGTGTTTGTCACCACGTTCTCTCCGCCTTCAACCGCCCGCTTGGAGATGATGTATGAGCGCTTGTTTGCCGCTTCGTCATTTGGATTTTGTCCCGCCAGATTTGTGAAAATCAAATCTGCAGTGTTGTTCAAACGCCTGTCGGCAAAATTGAAGTCAACTGAGTCAAATGTGCCGGTTGAAAACAAAATCTTGTTGTTTAAGATGTCAAAAGCAACAAAGTTGTCTTGCCCTTCTGCGCTTAAACTTTCCAGCGTTTCTGGTGCAACCTCCACTGCTTCCAACAAATCTTCATAACCTTCGCCAGTGAAGATTCTTACATTGGAAACATATTTTTCAGCTTGCTTTGTCACAACAAATTTTTCAAAAGGTGACAAGCCAAACAGCAAATCGCCCTGTGTGGAGAAGTTGTCTTGATATTGCATTCTTGCAACGCCAATTTCAATGGTGGTGTGTCCCAAAAGATTGTAAAACGCAACTTTTTCAAGGTTTTGGAAGTTGTTAACATTGTTAAGCCCGCCACTGGTTGAAAAACTTCCAAAAGATGTGCTAAGCACGCCAAAATTTGTGTCCACCGTGTTGTCCACACTGACAACTGGTGCGCCAGAAATGGCATAGCCCGATTTTACGTCCACCTTAAAGCCATACCATTCTTCACGGGTGGCACTGAAAAAAGATTTAAGATTAAAGCCAAATGAAACGCCAAAATCTGTGATGGTTTTTGTCACTGAAGGCGCCTCAACAGCCGGAAATTTGCCTTCATTTTCAAAAAGCGTAACGTTGTTGATGATGTCCGCCAAATCGTCCTTGCTGATTTTTTTGTCTTTGGAAACAAAGTTGATTGTCAGTGTGTTGTTTGAGTCTGCCAGATTTTTCTTGCCTCTCCATTTTGCATAGAAGTTGCATCTTGTGTTGTTTTCCTCGCCGCCATTGGCTTCAATGAAGGCATCGTTCACCAACACCGAATTCAAGCTGATTGAGTTGTAAAGCAGTTCGTTGATTTGATTTCCGCCAAAATAAGCATTTGAGTTTGCGTCAACTTGGCTGTAAAGCCTCTCAATTGAAAATTGTCCGCCTCTCAAGTTTGCTGGCAAAGCGGCAATGTAAGAAATGTCAGAAAGATAGGTGTCATAAGGAATGGTGTAATCCACATAAACTTTGCCATTTTCGTTTTCAATCACAAAGTTTTTTCCACCCGCGCTGAAAGAGCCATAATTGACATTTACAGGCTTTGCGCCAAGCTTGTCAATTTCATATTGATTGTAAATGACGCGAATGGTGACATCCACTTTTTCAAATTGAGCATCCAGCCCAAACGCCGCAGCCTTGTGATGCAGCTGCCACAAATTGCCTTGCAAAATCCAATCTGTGTTTTTACACTTAAATCCTGAAAGTCGATAGCCCGGCTTAATCAAAACATCCGCACTTCCAAAGCCTTCCGAGCCAGTTGGCATTGTTTTTCCAAAAGTGGAATCAATTTCTGGATTGACAACTTCTCCACTGGAGTTGAGAAGAATGTGATATTCTCCCAAATATATGTCTTCACCGTTCCACGCAGTTTTTTCTTCTGTGTCAAAGAAACTTCCTCCGCCACCATTGACCATCACATCAAACAAAGTGCTGAAAGAGCCGTTTGAAATCAAAATTTGGTTTTGAGGTGTTTCGCTGCCATTATAGTTGTTTCTTCCATAGGCAACAGTCAGCGAACTCGTGGTGACAAAATCTCCAACTGTTGGATATTCTCTGCGGACAGAGCCATCCAGTTCATATTCCTCATGAAGATTTTCGTCAGCAACATTCACAAGGTATGTTTTGCCCTCAACCTTTCCAATCAATGTTGGCAAGGTTTTGTCTTTAACAAAGCTCACTTTTCCAACAATCAAGTTTTTAATCATTGCATTTTGTGTGCTGGCAAAAATTCCGCCGCCCGGCAATGTGCCATTCACAACATTAGAGCGCAAGCCGCTGATTTTATGATTGTTTCCGTCAAACACACCAGTGAAGTCAGAAATTGGACGCCAAACTTTTCCTGAAATGTCCAAATTGGTTTGCAAAGCAAAATATTTGTTTTGATTCTTACTAAAATCCACATCTGCCAAACTTGCCAAATCTCCCACCGTCCAAATTTGATATGGATGTGCCGCCGTGCCTGCGCCCAGCAAGTTGATTGGCTTGTCATCTGATGGCGCAGTTGTGGATTGGTCTTCATTTGCGCCGCTTTCTTTCAGCGTTGGAAGCGAATTGTTGGAAGAAGTGCTGATTGTCCAAACATTGTCAAAATCCCATTTTTTTTCATATTCTTGCGAAAAATATCCATTATTTCTATAAAATTCACGCGTTTTTGCCAAATATGTCAGGTTTTGCACCTTCACACTTTCTCTGCCTTCATAGTTTTGAGAGCTGTCAATATACACATTTTCAAATGTCACGTTGCCATTAAAAAGAAGGTTGCAGTTCAGCGTTGGCGAAACTGTGGAAGGCAGTTGCATCTGCCCCACCATAAAGCCACCTTCAAACTTCACGCTGTTTGAAGAAGAATTTCCAATCAGTCCTGCAACATAAAAAACGTCTCCTGCGCTGCAATTAATTTCGCCTGCATTATAAACATTCTGCACATCAAACTTCACGCCGCTGTCCACCATTCCCACAACGCCGCCCACGGTTTCATGCGTTCTTGAGGTGCCATTTCCAGAGTTGATTGTGCCAACATTATAAGAATTTTTTAAAGAGCCTTCAGCTGCAACCTTTCCCACAATGCCGCCCACGCACACCAATGCGTTGGCTGCTGTTGCCCCAGCTCCTTCTGTGACAATGTTTCCCAAGTTTGCCACACGGGAAATTTCGTTGCCAGACATTTGCCCCACAACGCCGCCAATGCAAAGGATGCTGTTGTCTGCAACGCTTCCGCTGGCAGTGATGTCAACTTCACTTTTGCCGTCCACAACAGAAACATCTCCACCGCCCACAACGCCGCCAATGCTGTAATTTGTTTTAGAGTTTGTGAAAACCTTGATGCTGCCAGAAACGCTGCAGTTTTCAACATAAGTGCCCGAAGTTGCAAAGCCCACAATGCCGCCAACAGCCGCGTTGCTTAAAGCGTCGCTGGCAACCGAAACAGAGATGTTTTTTAAATTGATGTTTTTCAGATAAGCATTTGCTCCCGTGACACCAAAAAAGCCAGCCGCTGAACCATTTAAGCCGCTGTCATCAACTTTGACATTAAAAATTGTGTGCCCTTGCGCATCAAAATAGCCCATGAAAGGTGCACTTTCACTTCCAATGGATTTGAAGGCTTTGTTGTTCCAATCCACATCCGTTTCCAAATATATGGAATTGTTTTGAAAGTTGTTGCCGCCATTCACCTGATTGGCAAAATGTGCCAAGCCCTTGGCAGAAAGTATGTAATGATTGTTGCCTTCGCTCACCCAGTCTTGTCCAGAGCCGCTTGCGCCAGTCAGGTTGCCGTCTTCTCCCAGCCCGCCGTTCCACACGCTGGCAGAAACACTGGCTGCATGCGCAAAAAAAGTTGTGAGGTTGATGCTGCCAAAAACCCCGCAAATTCCCATAAGCAAAACAAACAAAAAGAAGAATGGTTTTCTTTTCACGCTTTCTCCCAAAAAATTTCTGTAAAGCCCGTCTTGTTGTTTTTATTTTAGCACTTTTCGCCTGCAAAAGGCAAACGAAAATTATGTTTTTATTATATATATAAATATAATAAATAAACCTTCTTCCTTTGCAATAAAAAGAAAAATCCCGCAAAAGGGATTTTTTATTTTTTTGAAAGAAATTTTGAATAATTCAAGCCCATGGCTTCCTTCATCTTTTCCAAGGTTTCGGCTGCCGCTTGGCTGGCTTTTTTGCCGTTTTCAAACAGCATTTCATAAATTTTGTCCACATTCTTTTCAAGCTCTTTGCGCCTTTCTCTGATTGGCTGCAAAATCTCTTGCAAAATGTTGTTTAAGAAAAGCTTGATTTTCACATCCCCCAAGCCGCCTTGGCGATAATGATTTTTCAGCGCATCCAAGCTTTCATATTCTGGCAAAAACCTTGCAAAATGCTCTTTTTGGCAAAATGCGTCCAAGTATGAAAACACCACATTGCCCTCCACGCGGCCGGGGTCAGAAACCTTGATGTGGTTAGGGTCGGTGTATGCGTTCATAATTTTTTGCTTAACAACTTCACTTTCGTCCTTCAAAAAGATGCAATTGCCGGCAGATTTGCTCATCTTCAGCCCGCCGTCTGTGCCCACAAGTCTGGTGCATGCTTTGTTGTCTGGCAAAAGCGGCTGCGGCAATGCAAAAACCTCGCCATAGGTGTTGTTGAAAGTGCGCGCAATTTCCCGCGTTTGCTCAATCATTGGAAGCTGGTCGTCGCCCACTGGCACAATGGTGGAGCCAAAAGCCAAGATGTCCGCCGCCTGACTGATTGGATAACACATAAAGCCCACAGGAATGGAAGAAGCAAAGCCGCGAAGCTTGATTTCATCCTTCACAGTTGGATTTCGATTTAACCTTGAAAGCGTCACCAAATTCATGAAATACATTGTCATCTCTGCCAGCTGTGGCACTTGCGACTGAATGAAAATGGTAACCTTGTTGGGGTCGATGCCCGCAGAAAGATAGTCAATGGCAACTTGAATGATGTTGTTTTTCACCTTGTCAACATTGTCGGCATTGTCAGTCAGCGCTTGCGTGTCGGCAATCATGATGTAAAACTTGTCAAAGTTGCCATCTTTTTGCAAGCGCAATCTGTTTGCAATGGAGCCCACAAAATGCCCAATGTGCAAGTTGCCAGTTGGTCTGTCTCCCGTCAAAATAATCTTTTCCATCAATTTTCCTTTTCAATTATGATATTTTTTTCATCGCTTTTTTGCAAACGTTTTTGCAACGAATGCTTATTTTTTTATTTCAGAAGAATGTCAAAATGTTTTAAAATTGGCTCACTTTTTTTAAAAAAACTGCAAAAACTGAATCTTTTTATGCAAAATTGCAGTTTTTAAATGATTTTTGAGATTTATTTGCAATTTCAGCTGAAATCTTTAAGCCTTTCAACAACTTCATCTTTTCCAAGCAGCGAAATGATTTCAAACAAATCTGGCGAATTTTTTCTGCCCGTAATTGCCACGCGCAAAAACTCGCACACCTTTGCAACATTTCCTTTAAAGTTTTCTGGATTTTTCTTGAAAGCGGCATTGTCTGTTGCATAGCCAAGCGTGCCTGCCATCTCTTTGATTTTTGCAAACCACTCATCCTTTGAAGAGATGTCCAAAAATTTCTCATAGGCAGAAAGCACCTCTTTGCAAGCGTCCGTTTCTTCCTCTTCAATTTCATAGTGCCCCGGCTTGCCAAACATATAATCAAAAAGGTCAAAAAACATACTCCACTTAAAAATGTCTTTTCTTGGTTTTGGCTTTTCACGGTCGATGTTCAACACCTTGGTGACATATTCTCTTTCTCTTTCAAGATATTCCACATTTTCAAGCGAAAAGTTCTTTGCCCAAGAAAGGAGATATTCAAAGCACTGCTGTGCCGTATATTTTGAAATGACATCCTTGGAAATGTCGTTCATTTTGTTCATGTCCAAAACAGGAGAGTTAGCTGTCACATTCAGCGGCTCAAAATGATATTCTGTGTATGGCAGCATTGGATTTTTGTTTCGCCAAATTTCAAAGCCAGAGTTGACAAGGTTCATCACATATTCACAAACCGCATCGGTTGGATAGCCCTCTTGCGCATAAAAACTCATGGCAAGCTCTTTGTCTTTGCGCTTTGAAACCTTGCGCTTTTTTTCGCCGTCCTTTATGCAGATGAGTGGGTTGTGAAGATAGGTCATCTTCTCAAATCCCAGCGCCTCAAAAATTTCGATGTGTGCAGGGGTGGATGGCAGCCATTCTTCGCCACGCACCACCACAGTTGTGCCCATAAGCGTGTCATCCACAGCGTGCGCAAAATGATATGGAGGAAGAAAATCGCTTTTCAAAATGACAACATCCTTGGAGTTTTGCTCCATCTTGATTGTCCCTTTCAAAATGTCATAAAACTCCACTTTTTCTTTTGGATTTCCATTGGATTTCAGCCTTATTGCAAACTTTTTGCCCGCCTTCAAGTTTTGCTCAATCTGTTCCATCGAAAGGTTTCTGCACGCATCATGTTCGCTGACATAGCCAGTTGCAAACTTCTTTTCGCGCTGCTGCTTGATTTCTTCAATGCCTTCGCTCTTCTCGCAAAAACAAGGAAAAGCCTTGCCCTCTGCCACCAGTTTTTTGACATAGGCTTTATAAATTTCCGTCCTTTCGCTTTGATAATATGGGCCATATTCTCCCACAATTTCTCCGCCCTTAAGTTCATATTCCTGTGGCATGATGCCATAGTCAAACAGCACATTCATGATGTAAGAGCACGCCCCTGCAACCTCTCGCTTTTTGTCGGTGTCTTCGTTTCTTAAATAAAACACTCCGCCCGACATTCTTGCAACAGTTGCCGAAATGAAAGCTTGAAAAAAGTTGCCAAGGTGCATAAAGCCTGTTGGGCTTGGCGCAAACCTTGTCACTTGCGCCCCTTCTGTTAGGTTTCTTTTTGGATATTTCTTTTCAATTTCCTCAACTGTCAGCTTGTTATCAGGAAACAAAAGTTCTGCCAATTTTTTATTGTCCATTTTTTTCTCCTAAATTTTTTTATGCGTAAATTATGTCACAAACAGCGTCCATAAACTGTCCAAGGCTGTGTCCAACAAATTGCTCCAGCTTTTGCAAATAAACTTCAGCCAGCGCGTTTTCTTTCAAATATTTTGACATCTGATTGTCATAAGAAACTGCCAACTTGCTTAAAGACAGTCCATAAAGCGCTTGAAAATATGCCTCCGCTTCCACAAAAAACTCTTCTGCAATATCAAAAAGGTGCCCCATCTCAGTTTTTGTCAGCACTTTGCTGGTTTTTTTTGTGACAAAGTTTTGCTTGAAATCAACAAACGATGCGTCCAGTTTTTCAATCACTGCATCAATTTGTGGCTTGCAATCGCCTTCCTTCTGTGCGCTCCAGTTCATATTGTTGGCAATTTCGGTGATTTTCATCTCGCTGTAAATTGGAAGCAGTTTTGCACGGATGTATTCCTTCACTGTTTCGGTGTCGGCAGCCGTTGGATGCGTCTGCTTCAAAAGCTCAAAAATTTTGGTGGTTTCCACCATTCTTGCGGAATTGGTTGCCAGTCTGACATTTTTCTTCACCATGTTGCCATAAATTTTTTTGAACTGCAAAATGTTTTTCATATTGCTGACTTCACTTTCTTCGGCATATTTTGAAAAATAATCCATCAAACTTGCGCGCCCTCTGATGAAGTCTTCAATGGAGTTGGTGTATTCCACCACGCTATCATTCAAAATTTTCAGCGCCTCTTTGGACTGCTTGGAAAGCTCTTTTTCTTCCAACGCCAAAAGAAACTCGCGATTGCTGTCAACATAGTCACTTGCCATAACAAGCGTGGCGTTGTAAAGTTTCAAAAGCTCTTCATAGCCTTCAGTGCCGTTTTCAATGCGTTTGTCCACAACGGTGCCATAAGAAGAGATTAGATATTTTGTTGGCAAGCCTTCAAACTCGCCTTCCACAAACACGTCGCTGTTGGCAGCATATGCTGCGTCCAGTTTCTCAAAGTTTTCTTTCAACAAACTTAGCGTCACATCCTTGCAGCCCGCAAGCCCCACAACCGAAAACACGCAAAAGCAACAAAGTGCCATTGTCAACAAAAGCTTTTTAATTTTCATATTTCCTCCTTGACATCAAAATGCCAACTCTCCAGCAACAAAACTTGCATAATATTCCGATTCAGCACCCTTTTCTTTGATGTCCTTTGCAGCTGCTTGAACTGCAGCGTTGTATGAGTGCTGCAAAATCACCTGCTCTCCTGCCACCGAAAGATATGCGTTTGCAAAAGTCAGCAGCTTTTTACCAAAGTCTGCCTGCCCATCTGCAATATTTTTTGTCATGCCGTTCACTTCGTCCAAGATGATGTCAGACATGGCATTGTTGACAAGCTTGGAAGGCACACAATTTTTATAAACCTCATTAAGCCCTGCAAAAGCAGAAGATGTGAATGCAAAAAGCTGCTGTAATTGCACCTTGCAATCATCCCACGTGCGGGCAAGCCATTCGTCCGCATTACCAATTTTGACATTTTGCTCCACAAAATAGGTTTCCAAGGCGTCCACCGCCTTTTGTGCTTTTGAAAAGTTTTTTGAGATTTGCTTTTTTTGCTGCGCATAAACCTTTGTGTATTTTGAAAAGACAATTTGTCTGTTATAAAATTGCCCAATCACTTCAAAGGCAGCATAGGCGTTGGCATAGTTTGCCATCTTTTCGTTTTCGGCGCTCAGGTTGTCCGTTTTAAGCAGTGTTGCCAAATAATCTGCTTCCAAATTGTCAGAAAGCTTCAGCATAGACTGCAAATATTTGTCCACATCCTGATTTGCCTTGTTGTTTTCGTCCAAATATCCGCTTTCTGTCACCTTGTTCACCTCTTTGGCAAGTGCGGTGGTGTCTTTATCTCTGAACAGATTGATGAACACAATTGCCAGCACAATTGCCACAATCACAAGAATAACAATCAAAATCAGCCATCTTTTCTTCATTTTTTCCTCCAAAAATCCACAATATCTTCACAAAACAAAACTCAGCCTTGCTCTTCAATTCTGATTTTGTCGCCAATGTTGAGATAGGTGGTGTATTCTCCAACCCAGCGAAGCTTCACTTCGCCCGTGCTGCCGTTTCTGTGCTTTGCAATCAAAAGATAGACAGTGCCCGGCTCGTCCTCGGTGGTGACATCGTTGTATTTTTCTGGATTGTAAAGGAAAAGCACAATGTCGGCATCTTGCTCGATGGAGCCAGATTCTCTAAGGTCGGCCAGCATTGGCTTGTGTCCGCCGTCCTTGCCATCACGATGCTCCACATTACGCGAAAGCTGCGACAGCACAATCATTGGCACGTTCAACTCTTTGGCAGTGATTTTGAGGTTTCTTGTCAAGTCACTCACCTCTTGCGTACGAGATTCCTTCCTGCCCTTATCCCCCATTGTCATCAGCTGAAGATAGTCAATGACAATCAAATCCAAGCCTTCTGTCATCTTAAGCTTTTGACATTTTGTCTTCATTTCAAACGGCGTCAAGCCAGCGGAGGAATCAACAAAAATTCCGCTTTGCGCCAGTTTTTTTTCTGCCGTCCAAACTCTTTTCCATTCTTCGTTGTCCAAGCTTCCGCTCAGCACCCTTGAAAGGTTGACCTTTGAAAGTGAGGCAAGCGCCCTTTGCATAAGCTGCTCTTTGGACATTTCCAGCGAAAAGATTGCCACTTTTTTGCCCTGATTCACGGCCGCGTTAACGGCTATGTTCATGGCAAAAGAAGTTTTTCCCACACCTGGGCGTGCTGCCAGCAAGATGAGGTCGCTGTTTTGCAAACCATTGGTGATGGCATCAAAGTCCTTATATCCCGTTGGAATGCCGCGCATCTTGCCCTTGTTTTCCGCCAACTCTTGCATCTGTTTCAAAACATTTGTCAGCGTGCCACCCGGCTTGCCAACATGTTCCAAATCAGAGGTCATATCTTTTTGCGAGAGGTCAAAAACCGTCTTTTCCGCAAAAGCCATTGCCGCGCCGCCGTCTTGGCTGTCAAAAGTGTTTTTGATGATTTTTTGTGTTTCCAAAATGAGGTGACGCTTGACAGAGTTGTCTTTCACAATGTCAAGATAGTGCGCAAAATTGGCAGCAGATGGCACCACATTGGTGAGAAAGGTGACATATTCAATGCCACCAATCTTTTCCAAACGCTTATCCACCTCCAACTGGCTTGTCAGCGTGACAAAATCCACAGGAATGCTTTTGACATACACTTTCAGCATGCTGTCATAGATGTCCCTGTGGGCTTCAGAATAAAAATCATCCACGCCAAGTTTGTCAAAGATGTCCCTTTGCGCCTCGTTGTCCAAAAGCACGCAGCCCAAAAGTGCCTGCTCTGCCTCCAAACTGTTTGGCAAAATTTTGTAATCAGCCATTTTTTCCTCCAAAAATCAAACTTAAAAAGCCCCAAAAGCATCATTCCGAAAATGGGTCTTTTTTGTCTCTCATGCGTTTTTCTTTTTTGCTGTCAAGCTTCGAGCAAACCCAAACATACAAAAAGAAAAGCACAAAAAGCATGACAACCAGCACCAAAATGTTCAGCCATTGTGGCACTTTTGCAAATGCCAAACCCACGCAAACAGACATTGCCGGAAGAAAGACAATCAGCAAAAACAGCCCCACACGCTTAATCTTTTTTTTCAATTCTTGTTTTTCAGTGCTTCTCATGGCATAAGTATATCAATTAAAAAGGTTTTTGTCAATCTTAAAGCTTTTATAAATAAATTTTATTGCAGATAATTTCCGCCCAAACGCAAGACATTTTCAAACAAAAAAGGGCACCAAATTGTGCCCGTTTTTTTAAATTTCTCCTCTCATGATTTTGCCGCGTTCGCGAAGCCTGAGATTGTGGTCAAGAATGATTTTTCTGATTCGGATGGATTTTGGCGTCACTTCCAAATATTCGTCATCTCCCAAAAATTCAATGCAGTCTTCAAGGCTCATAACTCTTGGAGGGGTCAGCCTCAAAGCGTCGTCCGAGCCAGATGCACGGCAGTTGGAAAGATGTTTTGTTTTGCAGACATTCACAACAATGTCGCCGCCCTTTGGATTGGTGCCAACAACCATTCCGCCATACACATCCACACCGGCGCCAATGAAAAGTTCTCCGCGCTCTTGTGCGTTGTAAAGCCCATACACAATGGCCTTGCCATTTTCGTGTGCAATCAGCGCGCCAAATTCACGGCGATTGATTTCGCCCTTGTATGGCTCATATCCATGGAAAATGGAGTTGATGATGCCTTCGCCGCGAGTGTCTGTCAAAAAGTCAGACTTAAAGCCAAACAATCCGCGAGATGGAATGAGAAATTCCATCTTCATTCGGCTGCCATGAGGAGCCATATTTTGAAGGTCACCCTTGCGCACGCCCATTTTGTTCATAACAGCGCCAACGCAATCTTCCGGCACATCCAAAAACAGCCTGTCAATTGGCTCACACTTCACTCCGTCAATTTGTTTAATCAAAACCTTTGGCTGGCTGACCTGAAACTCATAGCCATCTCGCCTCATGTTTTCAATCAAAATGGAAAGGTGCATCTCTCCGCGGCCGCGCACCTTAAACTTTTCTGCGGTGTCGCCGTCTTCCACGCGCAGTGACAAATCCTTCACCGCCTCTTTGTAAAGACGCTCGCGCAGATGTCTGGAAGTGACAAACTTTCCTTCCTTTCCCGCAAATGGGCTGTCATTAACCATGAAGGTCATTTCCACACTTGGCTCGGCAATCTTGACAAATTCCACTGGCTCGATGGCAGCCTCGTCACAGATGGAGTCACCAATGGTGACATCTTCCAGCCCTGCAACGCACACAATTTCTCCCACGCCAGCGCTTTCAACATTCACGCGCTTCAAACCCTCATAAACAAACAGGCTGACAATTTTGCTGCGCACCTTTTTGGCTTGGTCGTGGAAATTGCACACAATTACACTTTGCCCAACCTTAATCACACCTCTTTCCACCTTGCCAACAGCCAGTTTTCCAACATATTCGTTGTGCTCGGCAGCAGAAACCAACATCTTAAGCGCACCGCCCTCATCGCCAACAGGCGCAGGAATGTGCTTTATGATTGTTTCAAAAAGTGGCTTGAAGTCTGTGCCAAGCACCTTGCTGTCTGTGGAAGAAATTCCTTGTCTGGCAGAAGCAAAAACAAAAGGAGAGTTGAGTTGCTCTTCATCTGCATCCAACTCCAAAAACAGCTCCAACACCTCGTCCACAACTTCCTTCACGCGGGCATCTGGACGGTCAATCTTGTTGATGACAACCACAACTTTCAACTTAAGCGAAAGCGCCTTTTCCAACACAAAGCGTGTTTGTGGCATTGGGCCTTCATAGGCATCCACCACCAGCAGCACGCCGTCCACCATTTTCAAAACGCGTTCCACCTCGCCGCCAAAATCAGCGTGTCCAGGAGTGTCCACAACATTAATCTTCACTCCATCAAAAAAACAAGAGGTGTTTTTTGACAAAATGGTGATGCCTCTTTCTCTTTCAAGCGCGTTGCTGTCCATAACGCGGTCTTCAACCACCTGATTGTCCCTAAAAACATTGCCTTGTTTCAGCATTTCATTCACCAAGCTTGTTTTGCCGTGGTCGACATGGGCAATGATTGCCACATTTCTAATCAACTTATTTTCCATAAATTTCATCCTTTTCAACTTGAAATAACTTATCTATTATAGCACAATTCAACAAAAAAAACAAGGGTCTTGAGGACCCTTTTTGATTTAATTTTAAATTTTTATTTGTTGTCTGTGTTTGTTTTTGTCAATGATTTCTTGTTTTCTTTCTTTTTAAGCACAAGATAGGAAATTGACATGCCAACAATCACCACCACAAGAGCGCTGGCATACCAAATTGGCACGTTTGGCTGGATGTAATAAAAAGCAATTTGCGTGTCGCCGTCCAGCTGCTCATAGGTTTTTGTGAAGATGTTATGATGAAAGTTTTCGTCGTCCGACATATTTTCACTCTTCAAAGTTTTTTCTGTGCTGGCAAAATCATAAACAAACACGCTTTGTTTGATGTTGTTTAATATTGCTTGTTTTTTGTCTGCCAAGATGTTGTTGTCTTTGCACCAAGATGTTGTGGCAAATTCGCACACCAGCCTCAAATCGTCTGCTGCAGCTTGCGATGAAATTGGGAAATTTGTGAAAAGTTCCACTTTTTTCATAAAAAATCCGGTGATTTTGGTGTTGCTTTCTTGCTTTGTATCTTCATCTTCTTCAACATTGAAAAATCGCTTTTGTGCCGCCAAATCATCAAAGATGATGGAAAAGCCCAGCCCGTCAACATCTGTAAAATATATGCAGTTTGAAACTGTCACGCCTTCCACATTCTTATCTCGGTTTTGCCCTGCCACTGCGTTGACATAAGTGGAAAGATAGAAACGAAAAGTTTTGATTTCTGTCTCTGAAAAGCCTTCACTTTTCAGATGCGTGGAGTTGACAGGGAAGATGTAAGACAGCGCAATTTTTCCAGAGGAGTCTGCCTGACGCACAATGCGAAAAGCATTTTGATTTGGTTGCACATCTGCCATTGTTTGACCACCGCCAAAGGTGTAAAGCGTGCATGCAAGCAACAAAAAAAGAGCATAAACAAATTTTTTCATAATTTATTTATACTCTTTTTGTTGACACAATATTCAAACTTCAGCTGAGCCTTGCAATGACATCTCCAATGGTTGCGCTGGCAATGTTGGTTGCAAGAGGTGTTCCGCCGTTATTGACGGCATCTACACTTCCTCTGCCCAGCACAGCCACGCCCGCCAAATAGCATGTTATGGAGTTGCCACTTTGCCCTGCAAATGCAGAAACAGCAAAGTTGTTTGTGCAGTCGCTGATGTTGCCCGTGGTGCAGTTTGTCACAACAACACCTGCAACCTGAATTCCGTTGATGCTGTTTCGGCTTGAAACAGAAAGCGTCTGTCCACTTTGTCCGGATGTGCTGTTGGAAATTTTCCCAAAGTTCATGTAAGCAATTCCGCCAAGCGAAATAAGTTGCAAGCCGCCATTGTCTGAAATGTTGATGTTGCAGTTGACGTTACAACCAAAAACTTCGGCTGTGCCGTTGTTGATTGCCACAATTCCGCTGTAAGACATTGCCACTTTGTCAGGATATAAATCGCCATAGAAGTGATTTTCAAACTTCCCAACTGTGATGTTGCCAATCACGCCGGAGTTGCTTATGGCAAGCCCTGCAACAAGTGAGTGATATTCAATCACAACAAAGCTGCTGTTGCCATAAGTTGCCTGCAAGTTGAGGTTTGCAACGTTTGCAGAAGAGCCAAGCTGCTCAAACAGCGCTGTGCCATAGGCATAGTTGAGGGTTTTGACATTTTGCTGCAAATACAACACCGTTTCATCCTCATGCACAGTGACAGGCCTTGAAAGCTGTCCCACGCCAGTGGATGTGTATGAAATGCTGTGTCCGCCGCCATCAATCACTCCGCCAAATTCTCCGCCCAGCAGCACGCCTTCAAATTCTCCCAAGTTCAAATCCGTCTGAATGGAGAAATAGAAACTTGTTTCTGTGTCTGTCACAGAAACCGAGCCCGAAACTTCGCCCGCAATCACCGATTGTGCGGTGTATTTAAGCAACATTTCGTCTTTCTTCATGCGATATGCAAGGTTTTTGAATTGCACAGGGGTTGTGATGGTGTATGGACTAATGCTTGTTCCATCGCCTTCCTGAAACAAGCTGAACGCGCCAGCGCAAGTGTTTGCCTCTGAAAGCAAATTGATGTTGTTGATTTTTATTCTCACACTGATGAAAACTTGCCCAAGAAGCGTTGGTCTGAACACCTTGTCGGTGGTGGTGTATATGCGCTTTTCGGTGGCGCCACCCGTTTTTTCATAGGTTGCTTCCACAATAAACACTGGGCTCTCAACAAATTGACTGTTCACCTGATAATATTGCCCATCAATTTCAATAATCCACAGATTGTCGTCTTTTTGCAAAATTGTGAACAGGTTGTCAGATTGCAAATCTTCCAAAAGTGGCTGATTTTCAGCGTCCAGCATCTGCACAAAACGGCTTTCAAAGCTGTCTTTTGCAACATAAAACTCTGCGCCGTTATACAAAATTCTTGCCGCCTTGCTGCCGCTGGCATCCAGAACAACAATTTCAGAGCCGGCTGGTGCGCTGGTGCCGCTGGAAGTTGTCAGTGTTGCATTTGTGTATAACACAGTCAGCGCTTTCAGCACATCTGCACGCCTCATCTTCTGCGCTGTGACAGAAGCGTTGAAGGAATATAAGTCATAGTTCCATGTAAATTCCTGTGCTGTGGCATTGAAGGTGATTGTGCTGTCCTTCCAGTTGGTGCGGTGAAGCACAAAATTTTCACTTTCGTCGCCGCCAATCACGCCAGTTCGAACAGCCTTAAATCTGATGTAAGCCGTGTTGCTGCCAATCACAATAAAGCCGTTTCCTTCCGAATCTGTCACAAAACCGTCAGAATAATCCAAAGTCTGTCCGTCTGCAAGCTGATTTTTTAGGATGTAAAGCTTATATTTTTGTGTGGTGAATGTGAAGTTTTTCACACTGCCATTCACATTGATTGTGGCTTCCACCAAGTTGAATTGATTGCCAGCAAAATAACTTTGCAGTGACAAGATTTCAAAATCGTTTTCGATGTTGGAGTTGATGACAAAGTCCTCTGAAGTGAGTTTTTCCAGCTTGGTGATTGTGAGCGTTCTTGCAAAAGATTTGATGGCAACAGATGTGTTTCTTGAGCCTTGTGTTGCATAAACGCTGATGTCATAAGTGCCTTCCTTCATCTGCCCCTTTCTTTCTGTAAACACAATGCTGAAAATGCCGTCTTGTCCAGAAATGGTGTAATCACCTTCAATCACTTTGCCTTCGTCGTCGGTTACAATAAAGTCAAAATAATCTCTGAAGTTGTCCACATCCACAGTGGAGTTTGTATATTTCCATGTCAGTTTTCCATCCTCAATTGCCAGTTCTTCCACAGGCTTAAGCCTGTCGATGTCTTTCAGCACGCCGCCGTTGCCCATAAGCACAAACATGTCGCTGCCAGCAAACTTGGCATGTCCAGAACCAAATGTGTTTTCCACAAACTCAATGTCTTGCCCAGTTGTGTTGGTGTCTGTCACAAACACGGCAAGAGCTTGAACTGTCACTCTCAAGAAGTGATTGTCGCCGTCCGCACCTGTTTCTTGCAGTTTTGTCATGTCATAGGATGTGCTGGTGGTGTAATCCACAACCGGCTCCAACTCGTCTGTCTCGCTGAAGCCATTTTCGTCGTAAGACCTCACATATTTTGTGAAGGTGACTTTGTATGCAATGCTTGCGCCTTCTTCAACTGTCATGTCACCGCGGCCAGTCACCGCATCCCACATCACCACGCCGTTTTCCACGCGCACATTTTGCACAACGTCCAGCATGCTGGCAGAAAGTGTGGAATATTCACTTCTAAGTGCAATGCTGCCGCTGGCAATGGCTTGATTTTTGTCCAAGCATTTGATGTGTTTGAGATAATATTTTGTGCTGTCCGCTTCTGCGCTTAAGGTTGCGCTGGAGCCAATCATCACAATGTTGAAACTGTTTGCCAACTCTTCTGTGCTTTTATATTCAAACTCTGCATCATCGTTTGCAACGCCAGTTGTGCCCACCTCATAAAACAGGGTGGAAGTTTTGTCCAACCTCTCATCGGAGAAGTTTTTGCTTTTGCTTGAGCCGGAATAATCGTTGTAAATGGAATATGAATAAAGCTGGTCGTTGTCTGTGTAGGTTCTGGAAAGCTGGCTTCGCGTTTCGTTGGTGACATCCAGTCCAATATAGCCCTTGCTGTTTGAAAGCTGCGGAGCATCCAGCTTAAACACGTTTTCCACTCTGTAAATTTCGCTGTCCACAACAATGACGTTCGCCTTGGTGGATTTTGCACCCTCAATCACAAACTGAAGGGTGTAAGTTCCATAATCCCATCCGTCCAGACTGAATCTTGCACTTGCGGTTTCTTTGTCTTCTTCAACAGGAATTGGGTCTTCAAACTCGGTGCTTCGAGAGCCTTGCACCAGCACAGTTGTGGTCATGTTTTGATATGTTGTCCAAACAAAGGTTCCGTCGCTGACGCCAAAGCTTTCAAAACTTAAGAAAGTGACATTGAAATATCTTGACTTGCTGGAGAAGGAATAGTTTGTGCCTCTTGCATAAATCTGCATCTCTTGCGCGCCCTTCACCTTGTTGTCAAACACGCCTTGGAAGCTGTCGCCGTTGTTATAGTTGAGATAGAACATCAGGAAATTGCCATTTTGCATTTGATTTCCATTTGCGTCACACTCAAACACCGAAAGTGTTTTGGTGTTTTCTTCTGTCAGGGTTTTCATCTTAAAGCCCGAGCCAGATTTGTAAATGGAATATGCGTTTTGTCCAAGCACCATAACATAGTTTTGCGCTTGCACTTGCACATATTGCCCGTCCATAAAGTCTGTCACCTCTGTTTTCTTTATGACAACCTTAAACTCGTTCCAAGCCTTAACCGTGCTGCTGGAAATCACTTTTGCAGAAACGGATGGCTCGCCATTCACATAAACCTTGTTTTCTGTGCCGTTTGAGAAGCTGTACCAAGCAGAGTTCATGGTGGAAGATTTTGTCACAAGACAATAATCCAGCGCATAAGCGCCCATCTGCAAACTTTCAAAGTTTTTGTCAAACAGCGACTTTTCGTTTGCCACACCATAGGACGATTTTTGAATTGCCTCTTTAAACCTTTCAATCAGGCTGCGATACGCCAAGTTTTCTTCCACGTTTGAAAGGGCATCAAGGCGCTCTAAAAGATTGAATCCGCCTGCAAAATCGTCGTCCTCTTTTGCAAACTGAACAAGATTTGCCAGCAGTTGCAATGCGCTGATGTCATAGGTTTTGCTTTTGCCAACAGCGTCATCTGACAACTGGGTGAAACGCATTCTGACAAAGATGTTTTCGCTGACAAGGTCGTTAAGCGACATTGTGAAAGGAATGGTGAAGGTTTTGGTTGCAAGCGTTTGAGAGATGGTGGCAAAATCGCCCGCAGAAGTTAAAAGCGAATATAAATTGCTTTCATCTTCGGCAGAAGTTTTCTTCCAGTCAATAAACATCTTGCCATTCTCCAACTTCAGTGGAGAGTTGATTTGATTTTTATAAATCTGTTGAGGTGCGCCTTCGCTGGTTTTGAAAACTTTGCCAGAAGAAAGCACAAATTTGTCGGTTTCGTTGATGGCTTGCACGGCAACATAATAATATGGATTTTTTCCGCCAAATTCCGAAAGGTTGAGATTGGTGTATGTTGTTGTCATGAAGGCATAGTCTTTGGCTTCAATGTTGGAATAGAAATATACATAATATTTTGTTGCTTTTTCGCCAGAGCCCGTCCAGTTGAGATTGCCATTGGAAAGCCCCACTGTGGCTGCAGCTTCCAGCCTGTCAAACACAAGTGCGCCCGTGCTTTTGCTCAGCCAATCAGAAAGCACATAAGAAAGCCCATCATCCGAAAAAGCATAAGATGCACGCGCAAAGTCCACAGAAATGCTTCCGCTAAGCGCAGAAAGTTCTTCGTTGTTTTCAAACAGTTCTGTCAGATTGATTGCAAAATTGTTAAACAGCTCTGGATATGCCTCCAGCTCTTTCAAAGTTTTGAAGGTTGTGTAAGAAAAGCCGTCTTCTGTTTCAATTTTCACAAAAATTCCAATGGTTTTGTTTGTGAGGGTGTCTTCATTTTTGAAGGTGACAAAGGTGTTGATGAAGTCAGAAATCAAAGCCGCTGTGGAAGCGCTTTCATATTCTCCCTTAATCACGTCCACAAAGCCGGGGTCGGTCTGCAAAATCAAATCAAACTTATATGCATTTGAAGAAACATAGCCAATTGGAGCCTCCGACTGCTGATATGCCCAGAAGTGAAGTGTTGCCTTGCCTGCAGAAACCTGCTGCTGGCTTATTTTGTTTAGCAGCTCTGCCAGAGGGAAGGTGTAATCAAACATATCGCCATGCGCACCAAAGAAGTCTGGCACAATCTTAACAACGTTTCCTGTTTTGATGTCATTTTCGTCAAAGCCCACAAACAGATTTGAAAAGCTGTCATATGCAAGTGTGATTGTCAGCCCACCCTCGGCACTTGCGTCCAAATTGATGGTTTGAATGTCATCCAACTTAAAGTAAGTTTCCGCCATGCCAGTGGTGGAGAAGATGGCAGAATCCAGTTCAAACTGGCTGTCTGCTGCACCTGCTTTCAGACTGCCCTGCAGCAAAATTTCCACATTGAAAGGAAGTCCGTCAAGTTTAAGAGCCGAAGTGTCCAAGAAGTTTTCTGTCAAACTTTTCCAAACGGACATTGAAGTGCCGTCGCTCGCAAGAAGTTCGGTGCCGTCGCCAGCAACAAACCTATATAAATAGTTCTGAGCTGGCTGTCTTTCAAATGTGATGTTGCCAAACTCGTCCATTGCAATGTCGCATCTTTCCGAATTTGCCACAATGGAGTTTGCCTTGATGGTTGCAAAAACTTTGGTGGCTTGAGAGTTGTTTTTGTTCACCTCTCCACTTTCGGAAACGCCACCTTTGGCAATCACTTCCAAAACAATGTGGCAATCGGTGTTGCCAAACAAGTTTTCAGCAGAAAGTTTGCCTTCTCCCGTGATGTTTTCATAGTTCTCGCCAAAAATTTCCAAAAGCGAATATGAATTTTCTGTGCCCTCAAAGGTGTGCAGCAATGCGCCGTCCGCTTTGTTTTTTATGTGGATGATATAGCCTTCAGCACCATCCACGGCGTCCCAAGAAATTTCGCCCAAAATGTTGCTTTCTCTTGAAAGTGCAATATTTTTCACGCTTTCAAGGCGGGCTAAGGTGTAAGCAATTTCATTTTGTTTTGAAGCAACAAAATTCTCTGCTGCCGCATAAATTGAAAGGTTGTAAATTGCATCCGCCCAGTCATTTGGAGTGACAAACTTAAACTCTCCGTCCGCGTCTTTTGAAACAAAAACCTTTTCGCCAAGGTAAGAAACCACATAACTCACGTCCACACCCTCGTTGGTGTCAACAATTTCAAAGCCATAGTCCTTCTTGACAATTTCTGCGCTTGTCACTTGCTTAAGCACGCTGAAGGTTTTTTCCACCTTTCCAGCGCTGGCACAAATCAGCACATCTTTTGAAGCAAAGCTGTTGACAAAAGCGCTAACCACAATTTCTCCGCCGCCGGACAGGCTGTTTGCAATGATGTCTGTCACTTCCAACAAAGAATCGGTTGCTTTTTTAAACACAACTTGACTTTGCCCGTTGTCATCCACAAACTCCAGTTTGATGACAATGCCGCCAAGCAGTTCTTGTGAAGGATTGTTGTGTGTCACTTCAATTTTTTGCATGAAGCCAAGTTCGTCTTGCACAAAGTTCAAGTCTTGCAAATCGCCAGCGCGAAGCAACATAATGCTGCCAAAAGTGGAAGGAATGGTGTTTTCGTTTTCGCCAATTCTCACCACAGCAATGTCAAACATCAAGGTTTTTGTGCCCGCACTCAGTGCATTGTTGTAATCTTCTGCCGTCAAAAGCAGTTTATACACATTTTCAGTTGTTCTTTCCAACTCTCTTGCAAACAAAAATTGTCCTGCTCTGTAAATGTTGAAGGTTGCTTTTGCGCCAAAGTTGCCAGAGATGGAAACTTCAATTTCTGGAGTTTGGCTGAACTGCTCTGCCGCAGCCACAACAAACTTCACTTCTTCAAAGCTTGGGGTTGCAAGCTTTTGCACTTCAATGTTGTTATAATTAAAGAAGTTGAATTTGTTTTCGCCCATAATTTGCATGGCTTCCGAATAATACACCACGCCGTTGACACCAATGCCAAAATCTGGCTTTGCGTGCGCAACCACTTGCGCAGAAATGGTGCCCGCTTCAAGGCCTTTAAGCGCCTCAATCACTTTTGCATCATTTGCCCAGTCAAGAGCGGTGTTTTTGTTGCAAAGGTGTGCAACCACATTTCCGCCCTCGTCTGTGAAGATGACATAATATTCCAAACTGCCCAAAGCACCCGTTGGGTCCAACGCGTTCCACGACAGCTGGTTGTTTGCAAGTGCAACATCCAAGTTGACGCCACTTGCCAAGCTTGAAAGTTTGCTTGTTGTCCATTTGGAGGTGTCACTTGCAGTGTAATAAGTTGTAATATCGTCCAAGGTTTCTTGTGTGCCAAGAAGTTTGAAGGAATATTCTCCTTCGCCTGCAATGACAACCTTGGCTGTGCCGTGCTGGCTTAGCTGCACTTCGCTTTCTGTGCCATTATAAGAAACCAAAACGCTTTGGCAGTGTCCAACATCCTCAATTTGGAAGGTGAGCTCGGCATTTTCTGTCAGCGCCACTTGCATAAGTTTTGAAAGTTGCTTGATTTTGACAGTGTTGGAAGCGTTGGAGCTTATGTAATGTGGATTTTTCACCACCACTTGATAAGTTTTTCCGCTTTCCACCAGCACCCCAGCCTCTGTTGTGGTTTGTGTGTTGGTGTTGCCACTTGCATCTGTGGCAAAAACTTCAAAAGATGTCTGTGCAGCAAAGCTGATGTCCGTCTTGTCAAACTGCCAAACCAGCTTGCCCAAAGCTTCGTCATATTCAATTTCCACTGCATCCAATTTTTTGACAGAAAGTGAGGTTTCATCCGAGCCCAGTGTTGTGGCATAGCCAGACGAGAGCAAAACCAAAGTTCCGTCGCCAGCAGGCTTTGCCTGAGTTTTTCTTTGATATGAATAAACAGAAAAATCAACTGTCTTTGCCTGATTAAATTGCAAGAGGTTTTTGTTGCTTTTCAAAAAGTCAATCACCTTGCCAATGTCAATGGAAACATCGTTATAACTTCCGCTTTCTGTGCCAACTGAAACATAATCTCTTTTTGTGCCGTCCAGTTCCACCGTTGTGTCTTCATAAACGGCTGTGACAGTGTTTGCAAATCGCACGCCAAAGTGCATATCTTCGCCCGCAACGCTTTTGCACAAAAGGTCCACAACATAAAAATCTGCATCGCCCATGTTGCCCACTTCGCTGTGTCTAAACTTCAAGCGCCCGTCTTCATAAGACAGCCCAGTTGGAGCCACCATGCGGCTGAAGCTGATTGTGGAAATTTCAGAATCCAAGAAAATTTGCTTACGCGAAATTATGTATTGATTGTTGACAGCCAGTGTGCCTTCCAACTTAAAATTCAAATCAAAGTTGTTAAATCGTGGCCAGCCAATTTCCATTTTTGCGCTTTGTGGCGACGAAACTGTTTTGCCGTCGCTGGAGCTGATGATGATGTTTCTGACGCCCGATTCTGTGCTTTTTGAAACAGACACCCACTGATTTGGCATAAAGTCGTTGATGGTTAAATCGTCATAGTCCACACTTGCCAGTTTTGTGACAGAAAATTGATATGCCTGTGTTGGAAGATAAATTGCATCGTCCGCGCCATAACCCACAATGGTGATGTTTTGCGTGCCGGCATCAAACTTTTCTGTGAAGGCAAGCGATTTTGTGCCCATGTCATTTGGCCTCAAGACAGTGTAAGTGTTGTTGTTGGTTGAAACTTCAAATCTTTGCACATTGCTTGAAAAAACCAAATCCAGAAAATAGCCGCTTGCATCTGTTTGACCTTCTTCGTTCACCTTTGAAGGGTCAAAACCAAAAATCATTTTGTTTTCGTTGAGGGTGAGTTGACTGGAAATCAAAACCTTAGCGCTTGTCCACTCTCCAGCAGAAAGGTATTCATCTTCATGCCCCGAAATGGCGCGCAGCCTTACAACATAATATCCCACATTGTCAATCACAAGCGTTCTGCCTGAGGTTTCGCCTTCATCCACCTTGTTTTCAGGAAGTTGAATGTCTGACAAATCTTTGGCAAATTCTGCCTTGTCAACGGCATAAACCTCATAAGCAAATCTGTCTGTGCCAATTTCGTCATCTTTCATTTGGCAGCCAGCTTCCCATGCAAACGCTCCGTCTTGCAAAGTGTCCTTTGGCAGAGGGTTTGCCATCTTGCTTAGGTTTTTGAGTGTGGCAGAGCCAATTTGCACTGCCTCGTCAGAGTTTGCCACAATCTGAAAGGACAGTTCGGAAATTGGATATAAATTGTCAACCTTGTCATTGAAAACAATCTTGATTTCATTTGAGGCTTCTTCAAAATGGATGGAATAATCGGTGGCAACCGAAACATACTCTCCACCATTTTTCATGCGCACCTCAAAGCTGTCGGCGTGCGCCACCTTCTCAAACAAAAACACCGAGCGATTGTTTTCATATTTGTGTGTGATGGCGGTTTCAAAAGCATCCACCTTAACAGCCGTCAGCGCCTGCTGGCGTGTTGCCGAAGCAAGCACAAACGCTTGCTCCAAGTTTTCACCGTCTCCAACTGAGATGTGTTTTTGCTTTGACAAAAGCCAAGCGGAAAAGTTTTGTCTGCCTGCGTTTTCCATTCCAAGCAAAATTTCTGTATGAATGGCAAGCGGGTCAATTTCAAAATCTTGCACCTTTCCTGCTTCATCAGAAACATAAAGGGTGGTGGCAAAGCCAAGGCTGGAAGTTTTGACAGCAGCGCTCAGTGAAGAGCCGTTCAGCGTGTTTACCCCAGCGCCTTGCAATGTTGGAGTGGCAAGTTTATAAACAAAGCCAAGGCTGGTTGCATCGCTTTGGAAGAAAAAGCCTTGCTTGTTTGTTGCCCTCACGCTTGCCTCATATGCGCCTTCGCCAAGGCCGTCAAAACTGGAAGATTTGCCGCTTTCCACCACAAAGCTTTGCTTGTTTTGCAACTTGCTTTCAAATTCCACAACAAAACTGTCCGCCTGCGAAGCTTTTGGGAAAGCAATTTTTCCGTTTTCAAAAACAAAGTCCGAAAGCGAAGGCGCTGCCAATTTGGTGATGACAATCTCTTCGCTTTTCATTGGAAGTTTTTGGTTTTCTTCTGCCACATCATAGGTTGTCACACAAACCTTGTGTGCGCCCGCAGAGGCACTTTCAAAAATTGTGTTTAAGTTGAAAGAATTTTCTTGCTGCAGCTGCGCCAGTTCCACTCCGTCAAATGTAAGTGAAAACTTTGCTGCCACGTCCTCTGGCATTGTCCAAGAAAGCACGCCGTTGCCCCAAGAAAAATCTCCGCTTTCAATTTGTGGCATAAAGCCCACAAAAAATGTTTGCTGCGCTGTTGGCATGCCATCTTCAAAATATCCGCCGCCAAGTGCGCGCACTGACAAGGTGTATTTTCCAGCCTCTGTCAAAGTGTAAGAGGTGGTGGTTGTGGTGAAGCTGACATCGTTTGCCACTTCTTCGCCATTTGAATTGTAAGTTATGCGCTTGCCCACAAGTTGATAGCTGCTTGCAAGTGTGGGTTGCAAATCGTCTTCAAAAGTGCCAGCCACTGCATCCCAGTTTAAAACATTTCCGCTCAAGACAAAGCCCGTTGGTGCACCAAAAGGTTTTTTTACAACAACCCGCATTGAAGAAAGGATGTTTTTGTTGTAAGCGGCATATGCAACACTTTTGCCAGAAAGTGTTGGCGTGATGACGCTGCCTTCCACTTCAAACATTGATGAATTGGAAAACATGTAAGAAATTTTGTCAGGGTCTGTGCCACTCACTTCCACCAGCTCACCAAGGTCAAAAGTTTGCCCAACAGAAAGAACAACTTCCGACTGCGTGAAGTTTGCTTCAACTTTTTTGAAAGAGCACGCCGCCAGCACGCTCGACAACAGGATTGTCAAAATTGACATCACCACAATGTTTAATTTTTTCATTTGAAAACCTCTTTAAAAAAAATGAAAATATTGGCAAGTAATTTCTAAAAATATTCTACCACTTTTTAAAAGAATTTATCAAATAAAAAACAAAAGAAAATTAAAT